>NZ_JBMMUD010000018.1:0-1026 GCF_049257195.1 Pseudoalteromonas sp. SS15 | reverse complement strand
TTTCAGCGTCTCGCCCCGTGTCAGTGGGGTCGCATTATAGGGAGAGCAGAAAATTACGCAAGCCCTTTTTTAAAGAAAAATGCAAAAAACTGACTGTTCGCGTGCATTTTAAACGAAACGCCTATTTTTGATACTTTAACGCTGTTTTATTGCACTATTTTGAGCAATAAATTCGATTTACACCAATATTAGGATTCAATATCTATATAGAAAACATGCCTACAGCTCTATTTTATTTATGCATGCTGTATCTACTTTAAGTTTGGGAACATTATTAGAGCGTTTGAATTGGTATGAGTTTATATAAGGATTTGCTGACTACTAATTTAGTGGTTGAGGTTTGTGGACAAGTCGATAGTAGTACTTTGTTCCTTTTGCGCAAGTACGGTGCAAAAAGTTACCGACTGCGAACGAAGCGAGGGCGGTCTTTTAGCGCGAGGTGAAATGAGCTAGTTTCACAACTACTTAAACCTCTAAGTTTTCTAATCCCTAAAACAAAAAACCCAAGCCTAAGCTCGGTTTTTTTTAATGCTTTGTGGCATTAACTAAAGTCGATATTACTCAACGATAGTTGCTACAACACCAGCACCTATCTGGTAAAGTGCGCCACCTTCACTGGTTTTAGCAAATTTCAGATATTAAAAAAGGCCATAAGGTGCAAAAGGTTACCGACTGCGAACGAAGCGAGGGCGGTCTTTTAGCGCGAGGTGAAATGAGCTAGTTTCACAACTACTTAAACCTCTAAGTTTTCTAATCCCTAAAACAAAAAACCCAAGCCTAAGCTCGGTTTTTTTTAATGCTTTGTGGCATTAACTAAAGTCGATATTACTCAACGATAGTTGCTACAACACCTGCACCTATCTGGTAAAGTGCGCCACCTTCATAGGCTGCACTAAATTTCAGGCATTAAAAAAGGCCACCGAAGTGACCTTTTTCACAGTGTTACTGCAATCTGTAGATTATTCTACGATTGTAGCTACAACACCAGCACCAACTGTACGGCCACCTTCACGGATCGCGAAACGT
>NZ_JBMMUD010000017.1:0-1654 GCF_049257195.1 Pseudoalteromonas sp. SS15 | reverse complement strand
TTAGAGTCTCAAATGTAACTGAGTGACTTCATAGTCAATTCGATTCGAAAGAATCAAAATCAGAATTCATTGAGCATGGTTTGAAGTTTACTTCAAACAAAAAACTTTTAATTGAAGAGTTTGATCATGGCTCAGATTGAACGCTGGCGGCAGGCCTAACACATGCAAGTCGAGCGGTAACATTTCTAGCTTGCTAGAAGATGACGAGCGGCGGACGGGTGAGTAATGCTTGGGAATATGCCTTAGGGTGGGGGACAACAGTTGGAAACGACTGCTAATACCGCATAACGTCTACGGACCAAAGGGGGCTTCGGCTCTCGCCCTTAGATTAGCCCAAGTGGGATTAGCTAGTTGGTGAGGTAATGGCTCACCAAGGCGACGATCCCTAGCTGGTTTGAGAGGATGATCAGCCACACTGGAACTGAGACACGGTCCAGACTCCTACGGGAGGCAGCAGTGGGGAATATTGCACAATGGGCGCAAGCCTGATGCAGCCATGCCGCGTGTGTGAAGAAGGCCTTAGGGTTGTAAAGCACTTTCAGTAAGGAGGAAAGGTTAGTAGTTAATACCTGCTAGCTGTGACGTTACTTACAGAAGAAGCACCGGCTAACTCCGTGCCAGCAGCCGCGGTAATACGGAGGGTGCGAGCGTTAATCGGAATTACTGGGCGTAAAGCGTACGCAGGCGGTTTGTTAAGCGAGATGTGAAAGCCCCGGGCTCAACCTGGGAACTGCATTTCGAACTGGCAAACTAGAGTATGATAGAGGGTGGTAGAATTTCAGGTGTAGCGGTGAAATGCGTAGAGATCTGAAGGAATACCGATGGCGAAGGCAGCCACCTGGGTCAATACTGACGCTCATGTACGAAAGCGTGGGGAGCAAACGGGATTAGATACCCCGGTAGTCCACGCCGTAAACGATGTCTACTAGGAGCTGGGGTCTTCGGACAACTTTTCCAAAGCTAACGCATTAAGTAGACCGCCTGGGGAGTACGGCCGCAAGGTTAAAACTCAAATGAATTGACGGGGGCCCGCACAAGCGGTGGAGCATGTGGTTTAATTCGATGCAACGCGAAGAACCTTACCTACACTTGACATACAGAGAACTTACCAGAGATGGTTTGGTGCCTTCGGGAACTCTGATACAGGTGCTGCATGGCTGTCGTCAGCTCGTGTTGTGAGATGTTGGGTTAAGTCCCGCAACGAGCGCAACCCCTATCCTTAGTTGCCAGCGATTCGGTCGGGAACTCTAAGGAGACTGCCGGTGATAAACCGGAGGAAGGTGGGGACGACGTCAAGTCATCATGGCCCTTACGTGTAGGGCTACACACGTGCTACAATGGCGTATACAGAGTGCTGCGAACTTGCGAGAGTAAGCGAATCACTTAAAGTACGTCGTAGTCCGGATTGGAGTCTGCAACTCGACTCCATGAAGTCGGAATCGCTAGTAATCGCGGATCAGAATGCCGCGGTGAATACGTTCCCGGGCCTTGTACACACCGCCCGTCACACCATGGGAGTGGGTTGCTCCAGAAGTAGGTAGCTTAACCTTAGGGAGGGCGCTTACCACGGAGTGATTCATGACTGGGGTGAAGTCGTAACAAGGTAGCCCTAGGGGAACCTGGGGCTGGATCACCTCCTTAACGATTTAGAACA
>NZ_JBMMUD010000016.1:0-50786 GCF_049257195.1 Pseudoalteromonas sp. SS15 | reverse complement strand
ATTAAAAGTTTTTTGTTTGAAGTAAACTTCAAACCATGCTCAATGAATTCTGATTTTGATTCTTTCGAATCGAATTGACTATGAAGTCACTCAGTTACATTTGAGACTCTAAATTTTTTGCTCTTGAATCAAGAGCTGTTAGAACTCAACCTGTACGAGTGCCCACACAGATGATTGCTTCATATTTTTAAAGAACAGTATAACTAACCTTGGTTAGTTACCGCAGCCTTGCTGCGAAGTGGAGCGCCATAATAACGACTTCACTTTTTATGTCAACACTTAATTTCAATCTTTTTCTTAAGAGAAAGTTTAAAGCTAAGTTTTATTTGACTCGACAACGTTTTGATTTGCTTTTCAGCGTCTCGCCCCGTGTCAGTGGGGTCGCATTATAGGGAGATCATTTTTTTGATCAACCCCTTTTTGCAATTAATTTTAAGAAATGTGTTCAACCGCTCAAAAAGAAATCAAAACCCTGTTTTTAGTCGCTTTTTGCTAACATTTAATACAGGTTATTTGCATTTGAAGCCTAAGATCTAGTTAGATCTTAGTCTCATCACACCTTCTTGTATGGTGGAAGCAACTAATTCACCTTGTCTATTAAAGAATTGCCCCCTTACTAAACCACGGCCACCACTCGCACTTGGACTATCGACACTATATAGCAACCATTCATCCATTCTAAATGGACGATGGAACCACATAGCGTGATCTATCGTTGCAACTTGCATATTAGGTTGCAAGAAAGAATGCCCGTGCGGCTGCAGTGCCGTTGGCAAAAACTCAAAGTCTGATGCATATGCTAATAAGTAGTTATGTATGCGTCTGTCATCAGGCATTGTGCCATTTGCTCTAAACCAAACATGTCTTTTTGCTTCAGTGCTTTTTGGCTTAAATGGATTTTGAAAGTTTACCGGACGCATTTCGATAGGCATTTCGCAGGTAAATTTATTTCTTAGTTGCTCAGGAATTAGATCCGCGTGCTCTTGGTAAAACTCAAGTGAAGACTTAAGGGTTTCTGGTGCTGGCACATCAGGCATCTCTGTTTGATGAGATAATCCCTCTTCATCCCCCTGAAAGGAAGCTGTCATATAAAAGATGGGTTTACCATATTGGATTGCGCAAACACGACGTGTACTGAAACTTCTCCCATCTCTGATAGTTTCAACATCATAAACAATTGGCTTGCTGGCATCGCCCGGACGTAAAAAGTATGAGTGTAAAGAATTAACATAGCGATCTGCTGGCAAGGTATATTTGGCCGCAGACAAAGCCTGCCCCATTACCTGACCACCGAAGACTTGTGGAAAGCCGAGATCTTGGCTTTGCCCTCGATAGATCCCTTGTTCAATTTCTTCTAATGAAAGAAGCGATAGTAAATTCTGTAAAACCTGACTCATAACTCATTACCCTCAAACAACATAACGATTTAATCATACTACACGTAACTGTTTATTGTGTATTTACCTTGCTCAGCTTTGTCATTTCATCAACAATATTAAAAAACACTATCTGAAGATTTTTATGGCTTATTGGTTATTTAAAACAGAACCTGATGCATTTTCTATTGATGATTTGAAGAATGCACAAGAGCAAAGTACTTTTTGGGAAGGCGTAAGAAACTATCAGGCGCGAAACTTTTTAAGAGATGATGTCAAACTAGGTGATCAGATCTTTATTTATCACTCCAGCTGTAAAGTGCCTGCAATTGTCGGGATCGCTGAAGTGACAAAAGAAGCACACCCAGATCCCCATCAATTCGATCCGAGTAGTGACTACTTTGATGAAAAGTCTAAGCCAGACTCCCCAAAATGGTTTGGTGTCACTGTTCAATTTAGAGAAAAATTAAGGCCTATCTCTCTAAAGCAGATAAAGGCAGATCCTAGAATTATTGATTTACCCCTTAAAAAAGCAGGCCGATTGTCTATCATGCCTGTTACAAAGGAAGAGTTTTTATTATTGAAACATTATCATAATAGCGAGCAATGATAGTTGCTCGCTATTATCTACCGCAAAACAATTACAATTTATACGACTTCAACAAGCCTATTTGATTTCTGACCACTTTACTTCTGACGGTAAAATACGTTCCGGTGAAATATAGTGAAGAATATCACCGCCTTTGATTTCATAATGCAGAGGTGGATTTAAGTCCATATTAAATGCATTCAGATCGTGAGCAACTCCCAAAATAATTGCATCGTGCTTTTCTTTGAAATAATGAAAGAAAGCAGAGAAAGGTAGTGCTGCAATATTCTCAGGTAACCGTACACTAAACTGAGTGTCACCATGTAAAGTTGAAAGTAACTCCTCTTGCACTCGACTCGAACCAGGATCTTGCATGGCACGCACTAAGATCTCAGCGGACTTGGTACTAGAACACTCAACATTCTTACAATGAGTGCGAAGCAGGCTGACTTTACTCTCATCAATGAAATGCGCACTAATATGTGCTGCTTCTTTTATTAACGGACTTATCATTAGTGCAGTGGTGAAGGTCTGATCGTCATCTTTACCATCTATGATAATTTTATCAGCTTGAGAAATCGCAATACGCTCCAATTCTTTTTCATCTGTAAAACTCGTTAAATGGGCAAATTCAACTTCAGAATAGTTGGCGAGTGGGTGCTCTTCGAGATCATTAACGGCAAGAATGATTTGTCGGTCTTTTCTTTTATTGTCGGCCAGTATGTAATCAACAATCTTTTTTGTTCTCTGCTCATGCCAGCCAAAGATAACGATGTGATCAGTTAAGTGTGCTAAGTTTTTGTTTCCCGTCATTGCTCTTTTTACCCAAAATGTAACTAACTGCCCGACTTTACCAAGCAAGACACCAAATAATGCTAAACCAAATGGAATTTGGAATAATGCAACCACCCATCGACCCATAGGCGTTACGGCACTCATGTCGCCATATCCTACCGTTGAAGCGGTAACAACATAATAATAAAAATAGGTGTTGAGCTCTAATAGCTCAGTTTCGTTTGCAGCAAGAAGCAGTAACCAAGTCGCAGCTATGTGCAACACTGTTACTGCCATTAATAGCTGCCAACTAGCTTTGTCTATATGTGCCCTTAAGAGCATGGCTAGTTTTTTAAAATACAGAGGCATAGCTAAAACAATTGAATTTAATGATTTTTGTTCACAATACGCGATATCTATTTGCTTGCAAATACCACTTTAAATAAATCTAGGATAGACTTATAGATAACCTCATTTTAGGTTTATTAGATTTCTACCTCGTGTTAGGTATACTGAATTTATCTTCTTCTAAAGGATAACGACATGGCTGGTGTTTTAGCTTCTGTAGATCAAAGAACTCAACTGGTGGGTGAAAACCGACTTGAGTTGTTGTTATTTCATTTACATAGCCGCCATCTATTTGCTTTAAATGTCTTCAAAGTAAAAGAAGTTGTAAAGCTACCACACCTAAACATCATGCCAAACGCGCATCCGAAAGTGTGTGGTGTAACTAGCATTCGTGGAGAGTCTATTCCAGTGATCGACCTTCGTAGAGCAATCAATTTGCCAGAATGTCAGCGTGATGAAGACTGCAATCTCGTTATCACTGAATACAACCGTACTGTTCAAGCTTTTCTAGTCGGTAAAGTTGACCAAATCGTCAATACCACTTGGTCGGATATTATGCCTCCGCCAAGTTCTGTGGGTAAAAACCATTATCTTACTGCCTTCACAAAACTAAAGCGTGACGGTCAAGAGCACCTCGTTGAAATTATCGACGTTGAGAAAGTACTCGCTGAAATAATCAGTTATGACATACAAATTTCTGAAGATATTTTAGATGAATCAATCTTGCCTGAATTTCAAGGGAAGAAGATTCTACATGCGGATGACTCGCCAACTGCACGTCGCCAAGTATCAGACACACTAGCGCAGTTAGGAATTGAAATTATTCCTGCTACCGATGGCAAAGCCGCTTTAGACATTTTGAAAAAGTGGGCTGATGAAGGCAAAGACATTAATCAAGAAATACTTGCGGTGATCACCGATGCCGAAATGCCTGTGATGGACGGATACCGATTGACCTATGAAATTAGGAATGATCCTCGCCTTAAAGATCTTTATGTAATTTTGAATACGTCTTTGAGTGGCAGTTTTAACCAAGCTATGGTTGAAAAAGTGGGCTGTAATGCGTTTCTATCTAAATTCCAACCTGACTTATTAGTTGAAGAAGTCCAAAATCGCTTAAAAGAATATATCGGTCAGTGAACTGGTTATTTATACAGTTTAACTTGTTCTAATATTCTATACATTTCAAAGCATTAAGTTTTTACACTCAGTAAAAATGTGTGTCTTGCTGGGAAATAGACGCCAGCCTAGGTATACTTTGCTGCATTCTGATTTGGCAAGGTAACCTAATGGACGTTTCTGATTTAATTGACGGCTTAAACGATAAACAACGCGAAGCTGTAGCAGCTCCTTTGCAGAACATGCTGGTGCTGGCTGGCGCAGGCTCAGGTAAAACGCGAGTACTTGTCCATCGTATTGCATGGTTAATGCAGGTAGAGCACGCCTCTCCTTATAGTATTTTTGCTGTGACCTTTACCAATAAAGCCGCCAAAGAAATGCGTACCCGTGTTGAAGAAACGCTCAAATCACCTGTAGGCGGTATGTGGATCGGGACTTTCCATGGTTTATCTCACCGAATTCTTCGCGCTCATCACCGCGAAGCAAACTTACCTGAAGCATTTCAGATCTTAGACACTGACGACCAAGTTCGTATGATCCGCCGTCTGTTGAAAGCCATGAATATTGATGAAAAGAAATGGCCGCCAAAACAAATCGCCTGGTATATCAGCGCCCGTAAAGATGAAGGTCAACGTCCAAAAGATATTCAAGCTTATGATGTGAACGAACAACTCATGTTGCGCGTTTATACGGCTTATCAAGAAGCCTGTGACAGAGCGGGTTTAGTCGACTTTGCTGAAATCTTATTACGCTGCTTTGAGTTGCTACAACAGCAGCCGACCTTGCTGCGCCATTATCAACAACGTTTCCGTCATATGCTAGTAGACGAATTCCAAGATACCAACAACATTCAATATCGTTGGTTAAAACTTCTGGCAGGCGGTGACAGCAATATCATGATCGTAGGCGATGATGACCAAAGTATTTACGGCTGGCGTGGCGCTAAAATCGAAAACATCAAACGCTTTTTAGATGACTTTGATGCAGAGACGATTCGCCTTGAACAAAACTATCGTTCTACGGCAACCATTCTAAAAGCATCTAACGCGCTGATTGAAAACAACGCCGAGCGAATGGGAAAAAGCCTTTGGACCGATGGCAACCAAGGCGAGCCTATTTCGATTTATGCTGCCTTTAATGAGTTAGATGAAGCCCGTTTTGTAGTAGGTAAAATCAAAACTTGGCTGAATGGGGGTAATGCTTTACAAGATTGCGCCATTCTTTATCGTAACAACGCCCAGTCACGTATTCTTGAAGAGGCCATGTTACAAGAAGGCTTAAAGTATCGCATTTATGGCGGTATGCGCTTCTTCGAACGCCAAGAGATCAAAGATGCTTTATGTTACCTACGCCTGATCTGCAACCGTCAGGATGATGCCGCATTTGAACGTGTAATCAACACCCCAGCGCGTGGTATTGGTGACAAAACTTTGAGCCATATCCGTGACTGTGCACGCAATGAATCAATGCCATTATGGTACGCCGCAAAAGCAATTCTAGAGCAAAAGCATTTAGCAGGTAGAGCAGCAACTGCCGTCACTAAGTTTGTTGAACTTATCGAGCATCTCAGCGATAAAATCGATGAGCTAGAATTGAGCGAGCAAGCCAAACAGACCATTGAAGTCTCAGGCCTAATGGCAATGTATCAAGCCGAAAAAGGTGAAAAAGGCCGAGCTAGAGTAGAAAACTTAGAAGAATTAATCAGTGCTTGTGGTCAATATGAACCGCCTATTGATGAAGACTTTAGTTCACCACTACAAGGTTTTTTAGCCTACACGTCACTCGAAGCGGGTGAAGGCCAAGCCGATGAGCACGAAGATGCCGTGCAAATGATGACCTTGCACTCGGCAAAAGGTCTAGAATTCCCACTCGTATTTATGGTTGGGGTAGAAGAAGGCATGTTCCCTTCTCAACAAAGTCATGAAGAGTCGGGTCGATTAGAAGAAGAGCGCCGCTTATGTTATGTCGGTATGACTCGAGCAATGGATAAACTCTATATTAGCCATGCCGAAAGCCGTCGTTTGTATGGACAAGAAAAGCATCATAGTCCTTCGCGCTTCTTACGTGAAATTCCCGAAGACTGTGTAGAAGAAATTCGCATAAAAACACAAGTTTCACGCCCAGCAAGTACAGGCCGCTTCAGTAACACCATTACTTTGGCAACCTTTGAAGATAGCGGCTACAACCTTGGTCAACGTGTTTTACATGCCAAGTTTGGTGCTGGCACAGTATTAAACTACGAAGGGAATGGCGCGCAATCGCGTATTCAAGTCAACTTTGACGATGTGGGTACGAAATGGCTTGTCACCGCTTATGCAAGACTCGAAAAAATATAATTTAGAGGCGCTATTTGAGCGCCTTACTTTTAATCAGCATCGTCAGTTAGTGTTGTTTTGTGGCTCACAAATGTGGGCTGCCACCGAGTTGAATAAACTCACAAACAAAACAACTTCTTTTTTAACGCTGTCAAAAGAACCCGCTTTTAATCAAGCGCAATGGCCTGATCATCTTCATCAAATTCTCGGTCAAGAGTTCGAGGTCGCAATATACGATGGCTATTCAGGGATTATCCCCAATAAACTGGCAGCACTGAGTGGCACAGTAAAGGCAGGTGGAATACTTGCGCTCGTCTTACCTGAACTTGCGCAATTAAATTCTTGGTGTGACCAAGGGATCACAACTTGGCAAAATCATCAGCAATCGCTCACAACAAGTCCATTTTTAACGCGTTGGCAACGCTTATTTGCTCAGTTACCTATCTCTATTATTTCTGAAACGAACAATGCAAGACTGTCTTTGCCAGGTTTCAAACCTGCTTCAGAGCTTAACCATAGATTAGGTGAGCAATATAAGGTTCTTGAAACGCTCACTACATTACTCACCAAATCGCAGCAGCATATTTTGTTTACTGCCGATAGAGGCCGCGGTAAATCATCTGCTTTAGGGTTATTAGCGAGCAAAATGCCCGAGCAATCATTCGTGGTGTGTGCTCGACAATATCAAGCAGTAAAAAGTAGTTTTGTGCATTTGGCCAAAGCCCTCGGAATTGAATATTCAGGCAATGAGAAAACACTCGCTAACTTGCGCTTTTGTCCACCAGATAAGTTACTCCAAGAAAATATCAGCGATGACATCATTCTTATTGACGAAGCGGCAGCTTTACCCGTACCTACCCTCATCAAAATAGCGGATAAGTTTAAGCGCTGTGTATTTGCATCGACATTAGTGGGCTACGAAGGCAATGGCCGAGGCTATACGTTAAGGTTCAAACGTTTTTTAGCAAAACACTACACCACCTATCAGCAATTGACCCTCAATGCGCCTATAAGATATGAGCATTGTGATCCGTTAGAAAGCAGCATAAACAAACTATTCGCGCTCGACGCGGAGTTTAATGCGCCTAAGCAACTTGAGCAGCTCGAGTTCACTCATATTACATCTGAAGATTTACTTGACGATGAGCATCTACTCAGACAAGCATTTTCATTATTGGTGCTCGCTCATTACCAAACCAGCGTTAATGACCTAAGACAGTTGCTAGACCAGCCTGATAACAGACTCTTTGCAATCAAACAGAAAAATAATTTACTTGGTATTTGTCTGGTCAGCATTGAAGGCGCCTTAAATGCTGATAGTATCGCAATGATTGCGCAACAGAACAGGCGACCAAAAGGGCATTTGCTGCCTCAACAGCTTTACCACTTGCTACAGCAAGATACATTTTTGAGTCATATAGCCGCCAGAATTGTCAGAATCGCTATCGCACCTGATTTTCAAAGCCAAAAGCTGGGTCAGCAGTTATTGAATTACACTGAGCAGCAACTTCAAGGTGAGGTCGACTACTTCGGTAGTAGCTTTGGATGCACCGCACAGTTATTAAAGTTCTGGCAAGAGAACGAGTATCAAATTGTAAAATTAGGCTTTAAACAAGATAAAGCTAGCGGTGAGTATTCTGCGATTGTTTTAAAAAGTAATAAAAACCTGTCTGAAGAACAGCATCAGTTGCGGGTGCGTTTTTCTCAACAGTTTACTTATCAATTGCTCACGCTGTATCAAATGCTAGATGACAAACTTGTCAGTCAGTTAATGAAACCAACATCTGACAACTCACTCATCTCGGCTGAGTATAAACGGCAGTTAAAAATATTACTCGACCAACCTGCGCATATCGAACAAGGCTTAGCCTTGATTTGGCAAATAGTGTCACAGAATCCACAAATACTATACAACCTTTCGGCTATTTCCCATCGACTACTAATTAAGCTAGTATTACAAGGTAATAAAAAAGACGTAGTTCAGAAAGAGTTATGCATTGACTCAAAAAGACAACTAAACCTATGTTTATTTAATCTAGTTGCAGAAATTTATGCCCAAATTTAAGCCCTCAATTTTGCTAACTTCTTGCCTACTATGGGCAAGTCAGCTTATGGCTTCTGGATCGCAACTCGATATTAAGCTAGGTATGTCGGTGGCATTAACTGGACCTGCCAGTGAAATAGGCAAACAACTTGCTTCGGGATCTAGAATTTACTTTGAGCAACTCAACAAACAAGGTGGGATCCATGGCGCGCTTATCGAACTCGATGTGAGAGATGATGGCTATGAGCCAAACCATACCGTCAACAACACACGCTTTTTTATTTACGATAAAAAAGTACATGCATTATTTGGTTATATGGGTACCCCAACGACAACGGCCATAAAACCCATGCTAGAGCATACGCAAATACCTTTACTTATGCCCTATACGGGTGCTGCATTTTTAAGGGAAAAACCCGCATTCAAAGTGTTTAACCTAAGAGCCAGCTACCTTGATGAGGCAAAAGAACAAATCAGTTACTTAGTTGATGAATTAGGCCATTCAAAAATTGCATTGCTCATACAAGCTGACGAATTTGGTATTACATTACAAAAAAGTCTCACTGCGGCACTAAGAATGAGGGGGTTAAAACCTCAAGTAGTCGGCCGATTTCGTAGAAATACCAATGAAGTTGAGAAAGCGCTCAAACTAATTAGCAACAGTGAAGCCACTGCCGTTGCTATGGTAGGCACTTATGAGCCGTTATCACGCTTCATCCTGTTATCACAAAAGCAAAACAAGAAACTTGCATTCACCACTGTATCATTCGTCTCCAGCGAAGACCTGTTAAGTAAGCTTATTCAACCAAGCAAATTAATGATCACAGAAGTGGTGCCAAACCCAGTCTCTTGTGAGGGTAAAATTTGTGAGCAATTCAGAGCAACATTAAACACACATTCTTTACCTATTACGCACGCCATCTTTGAAGGGTATCTCAACGCATTAGTGTTTAGTCGTGCCGCAAAAATGTGCCCTTTACCATTTAATTCTAGCTGTGTCCTCAATGCCTTAAGCAATGTGATCAACCAAGATGATGAATTACGTCATTTATTTAAGATCAAATCAAAGCAAAAGAAATTACCAATTTTCCGTTCATATCATTCGTAATTGATCTATCATTAGTCATACTTATAAGCATGATGAGGCAGACATGGATTTAATTAACTTTCGTGTTGGGCAAAAAACAATTTCTTTAAAGATCTTAGACATATTGCTGACCGAGCGCTATGAAGGAAACCTAACCTCATTGCCAAACGGCAACCCAAGCTTCTTGGGGGTCAAAGATTACATGGGCACCCCAACGCCTATTTTTGATCTTGGCTTAATCTTAAATAATCAATCTTCCTCAGAAGTGAATCAAGCACTCGTAAAACTACTACATGATCGTGAACAAGATCATAAAGCTTGGTTGGTGGCACTTGAACACAGTATTCACGAAGGTGTCGCTTTCACCAAAGCACGAGATCCCCGACAATGTGAATTTGGGAAGTGGTTTTACAGCTTTAAAACCGACAATGAAGACTTAAAAGCTTTACTTGCACGCTTTGAAGAGCCACATACTAAATTACACAACCTTTCAAGCACCTTGTTAGATATGTGTGCCAAAGGCGAAAAAGAACAAGCAGTAAGAATGCTCGAGAAAGAGCGCACTACCACTTACCAAAAACTGATCCGATTATTTGAGTCAGCAAGAGATCAAATCACGCTCGATCATAAACCTATTATTGTTTTTACAACCTTAGATGGCCAAAAACCGCATATCGGCTTATTGGTAGATCAAGTACAAGACAATATTCACTGTGATGAAAGTGAGATCAAACCACTTCATGAGATCACCAATATCGGTTTTGATATCGATCCGCAGACTAAGCAAATGATGAAAGGTTTAATTAAACGTGATGATACACATAGTGTATTAATCGATCCTAGTGCGATTTTTAGGCCAGAACATTTACACAGTTATGAACCTGAAGAAACCGAAAGCTATGGTTTGTTTTAATTAAAAGCCAAAAAGCAATACCTCTAAATACTTTGCTTTGTCCAACTACAAAAAAAACCGCTCAGTTGAGCGGTTTTTTTACATCTCGTAAAAGATTACTTCTTAGCTTCACGACTCGCGCGCTTACGCTCACTTTCAGTAAGTAGCTTCTTACGGATACGGATGCTTTCAGGTGTTACTTCTACTAACTCATCATCATCGATGAACTCAAGTGCTTGCTCAAGTGTCATAACGATAGGTGGCACAAGGTTTTGCGCTTCGTCAGTACCAGATGCACGTACGTTAGTAAGCTGCTTACCTTTAAGCGCGTTTACAGTTAAGTCATTATCACGCGCGTGAATACCGATGATCATACCTTCGTAAACTTCAACACCGTGACCGATGAATAGCTTACCACGGTCTTGTAGGTTGAATAGTGCGTTAGTCAGTGCTTTACCTGCAGCATTTGCGATAAGTACACCGTTCTTACGTTGACCAATGTTACCGCCTTTGTGTGGGCCGTAGTGATCGAACGTGTGGTACATAAGACCAGAACCAGATGTTAGTGTCATGAAATCAGTTTGGAAACCGATTAGACCACGTGAAGGCATCATGAAGTCCATACGAATACGGCCTTTACCATCTGGTGCCATGTCAGTCATTTCAGCTTTACGAAGACCTAGTTGCTCCATGATAGAACCTTGGTGTTCTTCTTCAACATCAACAGTTACTGTTTCATATGGTTCTTCTAATTGACCATCTACTTCACGAAGGATTACTTCTGGACGAGATACTGCAAGCTCGTAACCTTCACGACGCATGTTTTCAATTAAGATACCTAAGTGAAGTTCACCACGACCTGAAACACGGAAGCTATCTGGGTTATCAGTCTCTTCAACACGTAATGCTACGTTGTGAACAAGTTCAGCTTGAAGACGCTCAAGGATATTACGTGAAGTTACGAATTTACCTTCTTGGCCAGAGAACGGAGACGTATTTACAGAGAACGTCATTGTTACTGTCGGCTCATCAACAGAAAGCGCTGGAAGTGCTTCAACTGCGTTTACATCACATACAGTATCAGAGATCTTAAGTTCACCTAGACCTGTAATTGCAATGATGTCGCCAGCTTGCGCTTCTTGCGCTTCGTGACGGTCAAGACCTAAGTAAGTAAGTACTTGGCCAACTTTACCGTTACGAGTTTTGCCATCAGCGCCAACAATTGTTACTTGTTGGTTTACTTTAACAGTACCACGCTTAATACGACCAACACCGATTACACCGATGTATGAGTTGTAGTCTAGCTGTGAAATCTGCATTTGGAATGCGCCTGCAGGATCTGCATCTGGCTTTTCTACTTGCTCAACGATCGCTTCAAACATTGGTTGCATGTTGTCTGAAGGCTCGTCTAGGTCAAGCGTTGCCCAACCGTTAATTGCTGAAGCGTAGATAACTTGGAAATCAAGCTGTTCGTCAGTTGCACCTAGGTTATCGAATAGATCGAATACTTGGTCCATTACCCAATCAGGGCGTGCGCCTGGCTTGTCGATTTTGTTGATAACAACGATTGGCTTAAGACCTAGTGCGAATGCTTTTTGCGTTACGAAACGCGTTTGCGGCATTGGACCTTCTTGCGCATCAACTAGTAGTAATACTGAGTCAACCATTGAAAGAACACGTTCTACTTCACCACCGAAGTCAGCGTGTCCCGGAGTGTCTACGATGTTGATGTGGTAATCGTTCCACTCAATCGCGGTGTTTTTAGCTAGGATGGTAATACCACGCTCTTTTTCGATGTCGTTGGAATCCATCACGCGTTCTTCATTACCGCCACGTGTTTCTAACGTGCCCGATTGCTCTAGTAGCTTATCTACTAGGGTCGTTTTACCGTGGTCAACGTGCGCGATAATCGCGATATTACGTAATTTTTCAATGCTCATGTTTATAACTCAGATAATTACTCGAAAGAGTGGGTTAATCCTATACACTTAATTGTGCAAAACAGACTAAATTTTAGCCTGCTAGAATTTTAAAGTGGCGTATTATCCCCTAATAAGCTCATAGATGAAAGTTTATGCAGCATTATTTTTTCAACTGACGTCACTATTCGACGAATAAAGGGCCAATTCAGTATAGAAGCTGAAATAAACCACGCCATAAAAGCGCCCGCTTTAATACAATAACTTCAACAAAATACCTTTGATAAATGTGATTTAAATGACAATACGGCCATCCTGCTGCTAATTCAGCATGGAATAAAATTAACGAATGTATTTTTGCAACTAAAAACTGGGCAAAAAAGCATCATGCACTATACTGGAGCTGCACCACGAGCGTGCACCTGCGGATCATGTTGGTGCACCATCAAGGTGCAATACAAATCAAAAAACACAAAAAACCTTTAAATTCATTTAGATAAAAAACTGGCACAATACCCGCTTATAGCTGCGCAGTAATAACGAAAGTTATAGCAAAATAACTAACCCAACGAGTTTTGGAGGACACACATGTCTCATACAGTTTTACAATTTATCAAGGAAAACGACGTTAAGTTTGTTGACCTACGTTTCACTGACACTAAAGGTAAAGAACAACACGTTTCTATTCCTCATCACCAAGCTGACGAAGATTTCTTTGAAGATGGTAAAATGTTTGATGGTTCTTCAATCGCTGGTTGGAAAGGCATCAACGAATCAGACATGGTGTTAATGCCAGATGCTGATTCTGCAAAGTTAGACCCATTTGCAGAAGAAACAACGCTAATCGTACGTTGTGATGTTGTTGAGCCATCAACACTTCAAGGCTACGAGCGTGACCCACGTTCTGTTGCTAAGCGCGCAGAAGAGTACATGCGTTCAACTGGTATCGCAGACACTGTTTTATTCGGTCCTGAGCCAGAGTTCTTCCTATTTGACGATGTTAAGTACAAGACTGACATGTCTGGTTCTATGTACAAAATTGATGCTCAAGAAGCTTCTTGGAACTCTGACAAAGATTACGAAGGCGGTAACACAGGTCACCGTCCAGGCGTAAAAGGCGGTTACTTCCCAGTAGCACCAGTTGATTCTTCACAAGATTGGCGTTCTGCAACGTGTTTAGTTCTAGAAGAGCTAGGTCAAGTTGTTGAAGCACACCACCACGAAGTAGCTACAGCAGGTCAAAACGAAATCGCAACTCGCTTCAATACAATGGTATTGAAAGCAGACGAAATTCAAGAAATGAAATACGTTATCCACAACATGGCACACCTATATGGTAAAACGGCAACTTTCATGCCTAAGCCAATCGTAGGCGATAACGGTTCAGGCATGCACTGTCACCAATCACTAGGTAAAGATGGCCAAAACATCTTCGCTGGTGATAAGTACGGCGGTCTTTCTGAAGAAGCACTATACTACATCGGTGGTATCATCAAGCACGCTAAAGCAATCAACGCATTCGCTAACGCGTCTACTAACTCTTACAAGCGTTTAGTACCAGGCTTCGAAGCACCAGTAATGCTTGCATACTCTGCACGTAACCGTTCTGCTTCAATCCGTATTCCAGTTGTTCCTTCTGAGAAAGCACGTCGTATCGAAGTACGTTTCCCAGATCCAACAGCAAACCCTTACCTAGCGTTCTCAGCAATGCTTATGGCTGGTCTTGACGGTATCAAGAACAAGATCCACCCTGGCGATGCAATGGACAAAGATTTATATGACCTACCTGCAGAAGAAGCGGCTGAAATCCCAACAGTTGCAGCTTCACTAGAAGAAGCGCTTTCGGCACTTGATGCTGACCGTGAATTCTTAACACAAGGTGGCGTATTCACTGATGACTTAATTGATGCATACATCAAGCTTAAGTCACAAGAAGTGGAAAAACTGAACATGACGACTCACCCAGTTGAGTTCGAAATGTACTACAGCGTTTAATTGCTAACTTAAGTAGTTAAACTCTAAAAGACATGACGACTCATACTACAAGTGACGAGTTCGAAATGTACTACAGCGTTTAATTGCTAACTTAAGTAGTTAAATTCTAAAAGACATGACGACTCATACTACAATTGACGAGTTCGAAATGTATTACAGCGTTTAATTGCTAACTTAAGTAGTTAAACTCTAAAAGACATGACGACTCATACTACAAGTGACGAGTTCGAAATGTACTACAGCGTTTAATTACCGAGTAATTTTTCTCCGTAGTATTTAGTGCATGACAACTCACACTACATGTGACGAGTTAAAATGCACTTAAGCGTGTATCTGACACGCACCTAAATCATATGTGTTCTCAAGCCCGCGAAAGCGGGCTTTTTTATGGTAAAGCAGTTCATAAACAACTAAAGTACTTATTGCATTGTGTGATAAGAGTTAGGGCAAAAAAATGAAATGGACGGTAATAGGGTTATCTATTTTAATGGCACTCATTGCGCTGCCAAGTGACGCTAAAATTTATCGTTGGAAAGATAAAAATGGCAATTGGGTCTACTCAGATACTCCCAGAAAAGGCGCACAAGAAGTAAAGTTAAATAAGCCATTGGTCATGCCAAGTACCAATACCAATGTCCTGCAATCACCAAACACCCAAAAGCAAATCTCTTATCAAGCAAATATCACTTCCCCAAACCATGAACAAACCATTAGAGAAAACACCGGTACCGTTTATGTCAGTGGACAGGTGCTGCCTAGCTTTCATAAAGGCTTTACCGTCCAGCTCTTCCATAACGGCAGTACTGTAGGTGCAAAGCAGTCATCCACTTCATTTGTACTTAAATCACTCTCACGAGGTGAACATAAGATAAAAATGGCTGTTTTTAACCCTCAAGGCACACAAATTGCGACAAGCAAAGAGCACACATTTTACCTTCATAAAGCCAGTGTCAGTAATCGTTGATGCAAGCCAAATGTAGGCGTATGATAAAACGCACCAAATTGGTGCATAACAATGAAAGCTGATCCATCATGGCACACTCCTTAACGTCTTTTGCTGAAAACGTTTGGCAAAATCTATCAACTTGCATCTTAGTCATTGATGATGCTTACACTATTCAATTTGCCAACAATTCTTGTAGTGAACTGTTTGGCTTGGGCCTAAAGCGCCTACTCAATCAACCCCTACTCAGTATTTTTAACCATCATAGTATCGACCTAGAAAAGCTCTCTCAATACGTGCTAGATGAAGGCGTTGATTGCCAGCAACACAGAGTAGACGTGGTGTTCATCGATAATCGCTCCGCCACACTGAACATTTATAGTCGCAAAATTGTGCATCAGCACCAAGCTTACATCTTGCTTGAATGTCGCAAAATTGATGACGAAGTAAAATTTGATCAAGCCTCTAAGCAAATGCACCAATATCATGCCGCACGCACACTGATCCGCGGTCTTGCCCATGAAATAAAAAATCCATTAGGTGGAATTCGTGGAGCGGCGCAATTATTGCAGTATGAGACTTGCCAGCAAGAGCGCGAGCAATGTGCACAGCTGATCATAGAGCAAGCAGATAGACTGACTGAATTGGTAGATAAATTATTAGGCCCTAACCAGCTCCCTAATAAAACATCGTGCAATATCCACCAACTGTTAGAGTCTGTGATCAAACTATGTAGCTTTGAACAGGGTCAACACATCAATTTAAAGAAAGATTACGATCCGAGTATTCCTGATGTGGTTATTGACCAAGCTAAGATCCAACAAGTGATCTTAAACATCGTGCGTAACGCACAGCAAGCACTCAAACAAGGTGGAGAGATAACCTTAAAAACCCGATTCAGACATCGTGTTCGTCAAGGGGATCATGTCGTTAAAAAAGCACTGCTTATTCAAATCAGCGACAATGGACCTGGCATAGACGAACAATTAAAAGACACCTTATTTTACCCTATGGTAACCAATAAAGAAGGTGGCTCAGGTCTCGGGCTCTCCATTGCACAAACACTGATAGAACAACATGGTGGCAGTATTGAATGTGACAGCTGGCCGGGTCATACCGAGTTCAACATATATTTGCCATTTACATCACAACCATCGGGGAATCACGAATGAAATCAGTCTGGTTAGTTGACGACGATGCATCTATTCGATTCGTTTTAGATAAGGCTTTGTCTCGTGCAGGTTTTGCCACAGAAAGCTTTACAAATGGCCAAGATGTACTGACTGCGCTTGAATACAACCAACCGGCAGTGCTTGTATCTGATGTGCGTATGCCGGGTATTGACGGCATGGCACTACTCGAACAGATAAATAGCCAGCATCCGAATCTGCCTGTGATCATTATGACAGCACACTCAGACCTAGATTCAGCGGTCAATGCATTTCAAAAAGGCGCATTTGAATATCTGGCAAAGCCCTTTGATCTGAACGAAGCAACCCAACTAGTTGAACGTGCTTACGAGACTCAGCAACAAAACCGTAAGACCAAAGCGCAACCGAGCACGCCACAAAACAGCCCTGATATCATAGGCGAAGCCCCTGCAATGCAGGAAGTATTTCGCGCTATCGGTAAATTATCGGCTTCAAGTATGAGTGTCTTGATCAATGGTGAATCTGGCACGGGTAAAGAACTTGTTGCAGGCGCATTACATAATCACAGTCCGCGTAAAGCCAATACTTTTATCGCACTCAACATGGCGGCTATTCCAAAAGACTTAGTAGAATCTGAGTTGTTCGGTCATGAAAAAGGCGCCTTCACTGGCGCTGATAGCATACGTCGCGGCCGCTTTGAGCAGGCAGACGGTGGTACGTTATTTTTAGATGAAATCGGTGATATGCCACTCGACGTGCAAACTCGTTTATTGCGCGTGTTAGCCGATGGAGAGTTCTACCGTGTTGGTGGACATCAAAGCATTAAGGTTGATGTAAGAATTATCGCGGCCACACACCAAGATCTCGAAACCTTAGTGCAAAAAGGTAAATTCCGTGAAGACCTATTCCATCGCCTAAATGTAGTACGTTTGAAGATACCCGCTCTGCGAGAACGCCCTGAAGATATTGAACGTTTAGCCGTTCACTTTTTAGCAAAGAGCGCGAAAGAATTACAGGTCGAGAGTAAAACACTTTCTGCTGAAGCGATTAAAACCATGCAGTTGTATCACTGGCCGGGGAATGTGCGCCAATTAGAAAACACCTGTCGCTGGTTAACTGTCATGGCACCTGGCGAACTAGTTGGTGATATCGACTTACCCGACGAGTTACAGCACACGCAAGTACAACCCGAAGCGCAAGGCGATTGGCTCGATGCCTTTCAAGTTTGGCTTAACCAAGAGCTTAAAAACGGCAAAGAGAATATTTGGCCGGCAGTTCAAGCGCAACTTGAAACCCGTCTGATCAAAACAGCTTTAAATGCCTGCCACGGTCATAAACAAGATGCTGCACTTCGCATAGGTTGGGGCCGCAATACATTGACCCGAAAACTAAAAGAGCGCAATATTCAGGATAGTTAAAACTATCCTGAATATTATCTATGAAGTTACTAGAACATGTACCGCTGATTAAACAGCTAGAAATAATCAATCGCCTGCCTTTTTTTAGTGACTTCACTTTAGCTGAAAGACAAGTATTGCTTGAATCCTTCAGCCATTTATATCTCGTTCAAAAAGACAAGCATGCCTTCAAGCGTTTCGATAAAGATAACCGTTTGTTTATTATTCTAAGTGGTGAGCTCGCTATATTTAAAAAAGAAGAATTAAGTCAGCTCGGCAAGGTCGGTCCGGGTGAATTCATAGGTGAAGGCGCATTTATTTGTAAACGTGAACACAGTACCAATGCCAAAGCACTCAGCGACAGTATTTTACTGACCATTACACCAGAAGCATTAACTCGCCTACCAAGTGTGATCAGAGAAAAAATTAAAGACAAAATTATTGAAGGAATGGGGCAGCGAATCGCAAAGCTAAATAATTATATTGAAGAAAATATTTAGGTAATTAAATTAGGTACTGAAAAAAGCTGTCCAAGCAAAACAAAGCGATATAGCTGACAGCCATTTCATGGCTTGTGAATTTAAATATGTATTACTCGTAATAAAATAGTGTGCCAGCATAACCATCGGCACACTCATATATGCAATTGCATATAAAAAATAATTTATAAAAGCCATAACCCAAAATGATAGCGTAAACATATCAGGCATATCACCAGAGCCTACAACAGGTGAAGAAAACTGATAATAGCGCATCATAAATACCATCATTATGAAACAAGCTATTGGTATGAATACAATTTGACGCATAGCTTATCAGCCCCGCTTAACCTTTAAAAATTGAAGCTCATCATAAACATATACAGTACATACAACTTAAAAAAGGTACAAGCAGAACATTAAAAAGCCCAGTAAAAATAAACTAGGCTTCTATCGATTTTCTCGAAAATTAAAAAGCTTTCTTAGTTCAGTAACGCTTCAAACGCACTGAATAATTTTTCTAGTTCTTCAATGGTGTTGTAGTGCATACAACCAATACGAACAACACCCCCTTTATCCATTACACCAAGCTGCTCACATAAGCCTTGCGCATAGAAGTTACCATCCCACACACACATCTGTTGCTTACCTAAGAACTCAGACACTTCACGCGGTGCTAAGCCTTCAAATGTTAGAGCAAAAGTTGGTGTACGTTCAGCAAGACGAGATTCATCTTCGATACCGTATAAACGGATCTGAGGAAAATCAGCAAGACGCTTTAAGAAATACGCACTTAATGCCATTTCATGTTCTTTAGTATGAGCAAACGCCTTTGCTAAACGCTCACGACGCGGCGTGCTTTCTGGTAGAGCACTTAAGCTCGCAATATAGTCAATCGCGGCAATCACACCTGCCAAACCTTCAAAGCTTTGTGTGCCGGTTTCCCAGCGGCCTGGGATCACATCTTTTGCAGGCTCCACTTTATATGGTGTAAAACCTTCTAAATGTTCACGCTTACCATATACAACCCCGACGTGTGGGCCAAAGAACTTGTAAGCCGAGCAAGCTAAGAAATCACAATTAAGCGCTTGTACATCGATAAGCTCATGAGGCGCATAGTGAACCGCATCGACATACACCAACGCACCAACTTGGTGCGCAAGTTCAACGATCTGTTTAATATCGTTAATAGAACCCGTGGTGTTTGACGCGTATGTCACTGCAACTAGCTTAGTTTTTTTATTTAACAATGACTTGTAGTGCGCTAGATCTAGTGTGCAATCCGCTTCATTGATTTTTACAGCGTGAACAAGTGCACCTTTATCTTCAGCAGCCTGACGCCAAGAAGACACATTTGAGAAATGATCCGCATTGGTCACAATCACTTCATCACCTGCTTGCCAATCACGTGATACTGCACGGCTAAAGCTAAATGTTAGACTCGTCATGTTCGCGCCAAAAACGATTTGCTCTTTGCTAGGCGCATTTAATAAATCAGCAACTGCTTGACGTGCATTATCCATTAAGCTGACAGTTTTATCGCTTGAGAAGAATGCCCCACCTAGATTTGAGTTGTAGTAGCCCAAATAAGCCGACATCGCACTCAGCACTGACTGAGGCACTTGCGAGCCACCCGGACCATCTAAGAAGATAGGAGATTGACCATTCACCTGCTGCATAAGTGCAGGGAACTGACGACGCAATTTTTGTAGTTCCATCCTGGCCTCTTACGCAGTAAATACGAAACAATCTAAATAACCGATTTCATCGGCATTTAGTTTATTCATCGGTGTGGCGTTGTGCCAAACTTCACGGTCATTCACAAGTGCAAACAAACCGTCTTTGATTTCCATCTTGAAGCAAGGCTCAGCTTCTTTGTGCTCGTATACCAGCAGCTCACCGCCTGCGATATTTTCATGAGATACACCACATACACACACGTGATCAAAACCATCTTGGTGAACACCTTCTGGTGCCGGTGGCGTGTCACTTTCAATCGCTAACATTCTGAACTGATGAACTTCAATGTCACGGCTCTCTTCAATGCCCGTCATCGCTCTAAATTCAGTCAGTAAATGCTTGAATGCATCGCTGTTGATTAAATCGGTTTCTAAATTTTCATAAACGCGCTCAATGTTACCTTGAAAGTTATTGATTGAGTCGTCTTGAACAAACGCTTTAGTTGGCTGAAGGCTTACTTCATTATCAACAAACTTCAATACCGAATAACGACGTTTACGGAAAGCACCGTCTGCATATGGGTTATCAGGTAGGTTATCAAAGAATGGTTTTACACCATCAATATGAGGCTGTTGAATAAAACGTAATTGAAGCAAGTTCTGGTTGTTTACTGCTGTCATGTTGCTCTCGTTTATGATTATAGAATTGGCGCAGATCTTAATCTATTTCGAGCAGTTAATTGATTTAAATTACACACGCAAACATCAACAATTGCATTGACAATGCATTTTATAAATTTATAAGGCTAAATTTTCTAATTTTGAAAAGGCTAAAAAATTTGCAATCAAACTGGTCGGTCCAGAGTAAAAATAGTTCAGTTTAAGCGATAAGCGATAAGCGATAAGCGATAAGCGATAAGCGATAAGCGATAAGCGATAAGCGATAAGCGATAAGCGATAAGCGATAAGCGAAGCTAAGTATTAATCACGTTGGAACGTCAAATTGAATTTGATGAATAATAAGAGCGGGCACGACATAATTCGAGCTAAAAGTCTAATTAGGGTATTAAATAAAAAAATTTGAAGATAAGAAAGTTGGTTGCGGGAGCCGGATTTGAACCGACGACCTTCGGGTTATGAGCCCGACGAGCTACCAGGCTGCTCCATCCCGCGTCAGATGGTTTGCGTAAGCAAACGAGCCCTAGAGTTTTGAATTCACTCTAGAAGAATTGGTTGCGGGAGCCGGATTTGAACCGACGACCTTCGGGTTATGAGCCCGACGAGCTACCAGGCTGCTCCATCCCGCGTCCGAATGGTTTGCATAAGCAAACGAGCCTTAGAGGTTTTAATTCTCTCTAAAAGAATTGGTTGCGGGAGCCGGATTTGAACCGACGACCTTCGGGTTATGAGCCCGACGAGCTACCAGGCTGCTCCATCCCGCGCCTGTAACATTAAAATAAATTGAATCATCTTAATGAGTTTTGAAAGGTCTCCCTTTCAAGAGGTCGCTATAATAATGGATTAAATTTTTATTGCAAGGCATAAAACACGAAATCGCGTTCAAATGGATAAAAATAAAACAAAAGTCTAGCAAAGTACCGAAAAAGCTAGCATTACCTGCTAGCTTTTTAACATTTACTCAACAATACGCTGGTGAGGCGTGATCAGCTTTTGGAATTGCCAATCAGGATGACCCATAACGATAAAATCAGGATTTTCTGTGGTTTCTCTTTGATTATAAGTTAAGGGGTTAAACTCAGAATCAGTGATACAGCCACCGGCTTCTTCTACAATTACCTGTGAAGCGCCCGTGTCCCACTCGCCTGTTGGGCCAATTCGTAAAAAACAATCGGCTTTGCCTTCTGCGATGATACACGCTTTGAGTGAACATGAACCAAGCGCAACGGTATCAAATTGGCTATTCAAGTACTGACTTACTGCTTCGAGTTTTTGTCTGCGACTCACTGCTAAAGTTAAGTTATCAGGTGAGGCAACGCTAATTTGCTGCTGTTCTTCACCCACACGTTTGAATGCACCTAAACCTGCATAAGCAAAGTATGTGGTATTTTTAGCCGGCCAGAAAATGACCCCTAACACCGGCTTGTTGTTTTCTATTAATGCAATATTTACCGCAAAGTCACCACTTTGCAGAATAAATTCGCCTGTACCATCCATAGGATCTAGCAACCAATAACGCTGCCACTCGCGACGTTTTTCAAGGGCTGGAATAGGCGTTTCTTCAGACATAATCGGAATATCGGGTGCCATAGCCTGCAAACCTGCCATCAACACTTCGTTAGAGGCCAAATCAGCTTTGGTGACTGGTGTATGATCTGACTTTTCTTGCTGGCCAATGTCATCTTGTTTATAGATATCCATAATGGCTTGGCCTGCTTTTTGGGCAAGCTCAATACAAGGCTCTAATAATGACTGCATATGCTACTCCTTTGCTGCTAGGAAGGTTTGTAACAACATAAGCGCTGCCACACTACGCGCTTCAGTGAAGTCTTCTTGTTCAAGTAAGGATTGCCATTCATCTAATGGCCATTTTACAACCACCAGCGGTTCAGGCTCATCACCTTCTAAACTTTCTGGGTAAAGGTTTTGCGCAACCAAAATGTGCATACGAGCATTAAAATAACTCGGTGCTAGTGACAGCGTTTTTAGCTCATCAAACTGCTCTGCGCCCATGCCAACTTCTTCTTTTAGCTCGCGGTTGCCAGCTTGCTTTGCCGTTTCTCCGGGGTCAATTAAACCTTTAGGAAAGCCGAGTTGATAATTATGCGTGCCCGCACAATATTCTCTGACTAATAAAAGCTCGTTGTCTGCGGTGATTGGTAACACCATCACAGCACCTCGGCCACCGCCTCGAATTCGTTCATATTGACGCTGTTCACCATTTGAAAAGGTCAAATCTAAGGCTTCAACAGTAAAAAGTTTACTTTTGGCCACTACTTCGCAGTGGATAATTTCGGGTGGGTTTGGATGCTTTTTCTGTGACATAGGCGTTTATTTGCTAATATGGCAGTTAACTTAATCATAAAGCCTTTAACGACAAATGCCTATGTTAAATTGGTCAAAAATCGATACCGTTTTATTAGATATGGACGGCACCCTGCTCGATCTGCATTTTGATAACCATTTTTGGTTAAATGTGATCCCCGAACAGCTCGCAAGAAAACACAATATCAGTGTCGCAGAAGCTTTTGCTGATATAGAAAAACGCTACCAAGCTGTAGAAGGAAGAATTCAATGGTACTGCTTAGATTATTGGCAAAAAGAACTCGATCTCCCCATTATGGAACTGAAACGAGAGATACAGCACCTAATCACTGTACGTGACGATGTACCTGAGTTTTTAAAGGCGTTAAAGGACGCAGGAAAAGAGTTGATTCTCCTCACCAATGCACACCCTGATAGCTTGAGCTTAAAAGTTGAGCGCACGCAGTTTGATCAATACCTTGATAAGCTGATTTCTACCCATGAGTATGGTGTGAGTAAAGAGAGCCAAAGCTTATGGCAGCAAGTTCAAGCTGATTTGGGTTTTGATAAAAGCAGAACCTTATTTGTCGATGACAGTTTAAGCGTATTAGCCTCAGCTAAACAGTTTGGCATAGAGCACTTATTGGCTGTTGCTAACCCAGATAGCAAACAGCCAGTGAAAGACATCACTGGCTATTTATCAATTACTGACTATCGCACTTTATTGCCGATAGCTTAGAACAAATATTATGCAGGGTAACGCGCTTCTAACCCTGCATAAACTTGCTTAGCAAAATCCGCATGCTCAGTGTCTAAGCTTTTCACAACTTCAACTAGATGTTCGTTGTCTTCTTGGCCATTCCATACCTTGATGTAAGAGCCATCTTTATAACCGTGATCTTGACGGAAGAAATTCAGGGTATTCTTGCCCACATAACCACGATACAAATCATCAATGCTCATACCAATTTGCTGCATACAGCCAGCAAATGCTTGCGCGTTGAAAGACTTATCAGCCACCGCACTTGCCGCTAGCTGCTCAAGTGTTTGTTTAAAGTCTTCAGCAAGCTGCGGCTCGCTTAGTTCTTTTTCAAGCTCTGTTGCTAGCTGTTCGTAGCTTTTAACGCCATCAATACGTAGCGATAAGCCAAAGTGGAAAATATCCACCAGCTCTAAAATCACTTGCTCAGTATCTGGTGTTTGCTTTTTCCACCACTTCCAACCGTAGTGGTCTAGCATTTCAGCACACTCAACCCAAATAGCGCGATACCATTCAAACCCTTGGTTAAACCATTGCTCATGAACCTTTGTGTTCATGGCGTTTTGCATTTCTAGCATAACGACTAGCTTTGTTGTGTTCGCAGACATGGTGCGCTTCCTAATTTCGTTTTTTAATTAATGACTATAATACCCAACAGAGTTATCTGTTCTCAAGTCGATTGTAATCGAACACACCATATTCGATGCCCTTGTACTGCTTAGCCACCTCATGCAACAGGTCACTGTATTGCCAAAATTGCGGATGACTTCGACGTATTGCAAATTGCTGTTTTAGAGCTCGATAGTCGGCTTCACTTTGCATGCTATGCATATTTTCAACAAAGCTTTGTACATGATCCGAATTCGGCAAATACCAAATAGCCTCGGGGTAATCGCCAATGAAACCCGGTACTAAGGTCGCAGTATCTTCATCGTAAGCACGCTGGCCCTCTTCATTCAATAAACTTGAAATATTGTAGTGCGCGTTATGGTGAATAAGCGTATACGCTTTATGCTGCTCGCCGTGTTTAACCAAGATAAATGACACTTGAGGCAGTAAGTTAATGGCTTTGCTCGGTAACACATTTAATTTTACCAATGGCTTAGGCACTAAGTTAAAGGCATAGCGCTCACTTAAAATAGGCTGCAAATGCTGTTTAAACTTAGTGTATAGCTCTAACTTAGGCTCAGAGGTGGTAAATTGCATCCCCGTTGGGGCAGCTAAAATGGTCTTACGATTAATAAATTCACTTAAGCTTAAATGCGACTTACGGTACCAGTGTTTTTTGACTTTTTGCCTTTCAGCTTGTGGCAGTAAATTAATGAAGTTTTGCTCACCCTCAAGACGTAAAAAGTCCATATATAAACGGGTAATAAGCTGATGTCCTACATTGCCATACACGTCAAAGCCGGCCACCAGCAAGTAATGAATACGCTCAAACAAGGCATAGTCTAATAACCACATGGTTTTTGGTGGTTGACCCACAAAGCCTTTTACCACTGTGGCACTGTCGAAGTGGCGAAATACTGTGAGTGCTGCATTACGGTTATGCCCTTCACCCTGCCAAATTAAGTCTGTGGTTAAATTGCTGCCATCGGCAAACACTTGGTTCGCTAATTTCGTTTTAGCATTTAAATACTCATGCTGGCGTTTGGCATATTTAGCCCAACTTGAAAGAGGTAAGGCATTGCTTTGCTCTGCAGCAGGCAGCGCGAGTTCATCGTCATTTTGAATTAAGAACTCGGCCATTTTTGGTGAGCTATTTTTTTCTGGATCGACAAAGGCGACCCAAAAGTGATCGTTAATCACATTCAATGCAATTTGACCGCGGCAAACCGGCCCTTTGATAAAGCCACTGATGATCAAATGCGCTTCGTCTAGCATAAACTGATATTTAGACTTAACGGGTAGCTGCGCAAAGCTCTTAAACGGATTCGAAGCGACCTCAGGTGCATAGCCTGGCAGGCTCGAAACCTGATAATCCGCTTCGATAAACTGTGCTTTTAAACGCGCTAACTTTTGCTCGTTAATTGCTAACGGCATATGGGTTTTCGACAATACTGTGCCGCGCTGATGTTGAAAACGGTAATATACACGCTCAACGCTTGGATCATCAAAAGGTCTGCGCGTCGCAATAATTTCAATCGCCTGCCCCGGTGGCGTTTTTGAGCGCACTAATTTAAAAAAGCTCGGTGAGCCTGATTTATTGGCTTCGTTAAAGTAAATATTTGCCAAATACCAATGCTCGTATATATAACGCGCTGACAAACGCGCCTTAAGGTTATCTTGATTTAGAAACGCTTCCCAGATTTCAATTTGTGCAAGCTCAGTTAAGGTCGGCGGCGCAATCTGGGCCATTTTAGCACCGCTCTTTAACCAATCGTGTAATACAGCAAATTCACTTTGCTCTAGCGCTGGCAAACCATACGGCATACCAGCATGGGGTTGATTTTGTGCATAACTGTCGAACTCTTCAATGCTCGGGCAAGTGGCCGTTCTGTCTAGGCTAAAATCAAATTCATCACCTAGCACTTGCTGTGCTGGCAATTCAGTATTTTGTTTTAATAATAATGAACGATACATCACTGAGGCTGCTAAGTTTGCATCTGCACTTTGCTGATGTTCGTTAAGCACCGCGGTAAAGCCTTTATCGCGCCATTGTTGTGTAGATGTGGCATCTATCAATAAACGTGACGGTGTTTGCGCCAATAAACGAGTACCATCATACACAGGCTCCTTACTCAAGCCGCGGTCTATGCCTTCAGGAGAAGAGAGCTTTAGCTGGCAGGGTGCATCGTAACAACCGTGACACACCACACAGCGCTGCTCAATAATCGGCTTTACGTCATTGAGATATTGCGTCGCATGAGGGGTATTTGCAACGACTTCACGTTGTTGTGTTTGTGCTGGCCCAAACAAAGTCTCGTAGTGATTGGCTGCCAGTGCAACACAACCACTTAGAAAAAGTAGGCAAGTAAGAACAAATCCTTTTTTAAAAGGCATTACACCTCCTCTTCTTGGTCGCCTAGATCAAATGTCGGCATCATTTCTACTGGAGGAGAAATAAAAACTTGTTCTCCACTACTGACGACAGCACTTAACACCGGACCTCGGTTTAGTAGTAACTGAGCTTGATGTGCTTCACTGATCACAGGTTTAAAATCAGAGTTATCGGCAAATAGCTGGTAGGTTTCTAAATTAATACTGATGCTTTGATCTTCTGCCGGGTTTTGGCACAGGTTAGCCAGTAAGGTTTCGTCTAAGATTACACTCAAAGTTAAATCAGAGGCTTCTAGGTCGCGCTGCTCAATATGCTCATCAAGTAAAAAAAGCGGCAGTGTGAGTGGTGTGTTTTGTTCTAATTCCATGATAATTGTTCAGGATAAGTGATCATTGCCACAAGTTTAGCAAACCTAACCTGAACACGCGACGAACAGAAAGCATTGCCTACTATCTGTTCGTAATTCATATGCTCTATTTTACCAAGGTAAAATATCACCGTTTGAGTGCCAGAAGCTACCTGTATTATCTAAGTTCAGCTCTTCGATGCGTTGTATTAATCGCTCTGCAGCAACTTGAGGTGGGATATCTCCGGCAAAATTAACCATCTGAGTTTGTACAAAGCCTGGGTGTAATAGGGCAACGGCTACACCTTTAGGTTTTAGTTCGTGCGCTAAACTCACACCGGCGGCATTAAGTGCCGCCTTTGACATACGATAACCAATATAAGCACCTGAGCCATTATCAGCGATTGAACCCATACGGCTGGTGATCATCGCCACTTTACTGCCACTGTTTAAGTTAGCTTGCAAAGCGTGTGTGACTCGCACAGGCGCTACCGCATTGATCTGAAGTTGCGCATTGATGGCGTCAAAGTCCATATTGGTGAGACTTTCATTTTCAAAAATACCCGCATTGTTAATAAGCACATCAATAGACTTACCGCTAAGCGCTGATGCTAATCGAGCAACATCATCACCTTGGCTTACATCAATACCTTCGATGATGTTAACCGACAAATCTTGTAACTCAGTAGATGGTTTACGCACAACAGCCGTTACTTCATAACCTTGGGCCAAATACTGCTTTGCGAACTCAAGGCCGATACCGCGATTTGCCCCAGTAATCACCACATGTTTTGTCATTGTATTCTCCTAGCATTTTCTAATGCTTACTGAACTTGGGGCAAATACCTTTAATATCAAGCATCCAAATCAATATCGCCATTACAAGACTGCATAATTGAGAAGACTGCGCCTTGCGGATCTGTAATAACAGCAAAACGCCCTATATTTGGAATATCAGTAGGTGGAACGCAAACTTGCCCGCCTAAAGACGTCGATTTTTCAGACATTGCATCACAATCAGCCACCGCAAAATAGATCATCCAATGGGGTGGAATGCCCTCCCATTCTTCGGTCATTTCGAGCATGCCCGCCACTGGCCCCTGCTCATTACAAAACAAGGTATAATCCATATGCTCCATTTTTTCGACTTGGATCTGCCAACCTAACAGCTCACTATAAAACTGACCGATTTTTTCACTGCCTCGACAAGCCAACTCATGCCAATAGGGGGTATTCTTCTCTAATATTCTTTGCGTGCCAATATGCTCATTAGCTTGCCAAAATGCTACAAATGCACCACCGGGGTCGCTAATCATCACCATACGCCCTGCACTCATCACATCACAAGGACCATGAATGACCGTTGCGCCTAGCTGCTTTGCTTTATCAGCGATGGCATCAACATCTTTTACTGCAATATAACCTAGCCAATGACTGGGAATATTCGCCTCTTTTTGCTCAGGCATCATTTGATACATGGCCGCGACATCATCGGCTTGTTTCTTTAGCATAGTGTAATAACAATCTTCACCGATGGGTTGATCATCAAACTGCCAGTCAAAGAGTTGTGTATAGAACTGTTTTCCGCCCGCCCAATCTGATGAACATAATTCTGCCCAGCAAAAAGCTGAAATAGGCGATGAAGTGAGTTTGGCCATAGTTAATTCCTTCTTGTTGTTTGCATTTACTTATTAGTTGAACAGTACTTAATTAGCAAGCAACAGCAATAAAAAAGGCCCTCAACGGGCCTTTCAGAACTTAAATATAGTAATTAGTTCGGAGGACTAAAGAATAGAGGGATATGATCTAGTGTTGTACAGGTATTCCCTTTTAGATACTTACACAAGGTTAAGCCATCTTTATTGTTACTGCCCGGGACGAGTTCAATAATGGTATCTTGTCCGTCCATCAACTGCATTTGTCCATTTTCAAACGTGAATTGCACCGCTTCAGCATCGCCGATTTGTAATGTGTAAATATCTTCACCCATATCATCTGTTGCTGTAGTCGCATACCAAGCCACTTGCCCTCCCTCTACTGCCTGATAAAGATAGAAGAAGCTGACATGGTACTCTTCAAGCTTTTCAATATCCGTTGATTCATTACGCTCACCAACGAATATGACACCTGAACCTGGATGCTTAGTTCCATCAGCATCAAAACTGCTGAATTCTCTTGCCCAGAAGTAACGCCCTTCATGCTCTGCCACCATTTGGTAACGCATTTCAGCTTCGAGCACGCAAGTTGGTGACACCTCACAGAAGCGGGTTCTTTCTTTTGTCTCAGGATTTATGTATCTAGCACGGACAACTTGACCATCCTCATAACGGCCTTGGTAAGAACTTTTGCCTGTACCAAATACGAATGTCAAATAAGAATCATCCTCTTCTTCAGGGTAGATTTCAGTACCATTTTGGCCACTGACTTGCTCTGCACCATCAAAATAAACCCAGCGTCCTTGATAGTCTTCTTTATTGAGTTCTGGTGACATATCTTTAATAAGTATGCCTGAAACAATCTGACTTGAATAAACATCTGCCAAATCATCAAAGTTATCAATAAACTGGTAGCCCACCGATAAGTCTTTAGTCATGTGCAAGTTATCAAACTCAGTATCCTCAAAGTTTAATTGCAATGCTCGCCCCATCACCGACCATGTAAAGTCACCATTTTCATCTGGTTCATCGAATGTCGATTTCACAGTACCTGTGCCATCAGCCATAAATTCGACATGACTGATTTGGTGACCGTCAACTCTATCATAAGCGATCCACTTACCAACAAAGTCGACTTCTGATAAATCTATGAAGTCTCTTTCATAGTAAAGCTTACCCATAAAGTCATGATTGACGTCGCCGGTCATATAACCATCTGTGTAAACATCAACTCGTTCGGTGACCGCTACTTTCATACCATCCATAGCGTCGAGCTGTACTGTATAACCATTGAGTTTATGTTCAGTCATCATGCTGTTATCTGTATTGCTATAGATAACAGGTGGGTAAATTAAATTAAGCTCAATCATACCTTCAGATGCGACATACCAGTTAACATCGTACTCACCCATTGGTGTTTTAACTTTACCATTACCCCATCTATCTAAACTTAGACCTAGTGTTTCACCGAGGTAGAGTTCTGAGTTATTGATAATAGAGTTGCCCATTAATGGCATCTGCTTCCAAATCTTCACCATAGAATCATCGGTGCAGCCAGATGGTAAAGAATAATTAAAGGTGATACCTGAACACGTGCTATCGGCAGATGCGTCACACACTAGGGCTTCGCCATCATTATTTTGCAGCGTATCAAATGTTATTTGCGTATCTGTTGTTTGGTAGTTTCCGCGCTCAAAGCCAATATCACCATTTTCTTCTGCCCACTGAATAGCGAAGTAGCGACTCTCAGGTAAAAGCATAAGTAAAGCTGCATCATCTAATAACCCCCATGTACCCTCAACACCTTCAGCAGCAAAGCTCACTTTACTAAAAGAGATTGCTCCTTCATCAGTACCACCCAAGACAAACTCGGTGTCAGATACGCTGTACTCAAAAGAAACACCTGAGCAACCTTGCCCTGCGGGTGCATCACACACTAAAGCTTCTCCATCATGATTTTGCTCAGTTTCAAATGTAATGCTGGTACCGTCAGTTGTGTAAGCACCTCTTTCAAAACCTATAAAGCCATTTTCTTCTGCCCATTGAATGGCAAAATATCTATTGTCTGGCAGGAACATAAAGATGACATTTTCATTCGCCAGCTCCCAAACACCTTCTAAACCTGAAGTCGCAAAGCCAACCTTGTGGAATCCAACAGAACCTTCATCCTCAAAGTTAAATGACAGCCCCGATGAAGGGTATAAACAGGCCTGAATGTACTCTTGAGAACTGTCTATTATCTCTAGGGTATACTTAGCACCATCAACAAAGTAAACAATATTGCCATCTTCAAAGTTAAAGTTATAACTTTGCTCTCCAAAGGTGATTACACCGTCAAATTCATCACTATCACGATTGATCTTCACCATCATCAAGTTACCCATGACATCTTGCACCCAGACATAGGTATCACCATAGTTTGGTAATGTTTGATCAAAGGCGGTGATACTCAAATCACTGTCATATTCAAAGATAAACAGTGCTGATTCGCTAACCTCCATCATGCCTTGTTCATTCATCCATAAGAATGTACGTTTTAGGTAATAACGGTCATTCACCATAGCGAGAATTTCATGATTCGTAATGCCAATCAAAGCACAATCGTCACGCGCTTCTAAACAACTTTCAACGCGATTACCATTTTGCATATAGACTTTGCGCACCATGGTATTGCCATCAATATCCCATACATAATCACTGCGCTCTAAACCAAAATAAATAGACCCGTCAGGATATAAATCCATGTAATAACTTTGGTTCAAGCCATAGAAACCATGCCAACGACCAGACATTGTGCTTTCGTTTACCGTGACATCTGAAGGCTTGATAAATAAACCATACTCAGTATTTGGCCACTCATCGTCAGTCGTATCTAGCGTAACGACTTGATATCCCGCATCCAATACTTTGGTTAGCCAAATTGAAGCCGAACCTTCATATTCAAGCGTTTGTTTGGTGTCATCGGTAAAGTCTTTATAGTCAACAACAATAGCGCGCCCTTCAATGCGCCATGTCACTTCTTCATCAGAAAATTCAGTGGTGATTGTGCCATCTGCATTGAAGATAAGTTTTGACACTTGCTCTTCAGGATCGTCATTAAGTGTGAAATCTCTGTCATGTAAATCCAAATACCAGATACCACCGCCTGAAGTGAGTATCTCAGTAGTAGGTGCAGAGGTTTGGCTCTTACTAGTTAGGTTACTGATATAAGTGACTGTCTCAGAATCTTGAGCGGCACCATCCAGTGTTTGGAAAACCGTCTCTGTGACTTCAACGGTTCTAAATACCTCATTCTCTCCGAGTACCAACATACTCATGCCACTGACGAACGTTTCAACTCGCTGCTTAGTTTCATCTTCAAGGGTATTTTCAGACACTGACTTCTTCAAAGGCTCAGCAAATGTCAGTGCTAACTTATTGCCATCAAGCGCCCAACTACTTATCGCTTGCTGATCTATGCCATGAATAACCCCGGTGTTATCTTCTTTTAAACTGACATGGTAAGCAATGTTGTTATAGTAACGAGGTGACTGAAGTATATACTCACCCACTAAGCTACCCGAAGGACCCGTTACCAGGTCTGTATCTTCTTTAATCTCGGTCTTCGTTTTTTCGATAATGGTCGGGTCTTTCTCATTCACCTCAGCCTCAAACGCTTCTACCGTTTCAGTCGATGAGACGAGCTCAAGGGTATTCTCTACCCCCTCTGGCAATTCAAAGTCAGGGTTATCAACAACCACTTTAATTAAGGTCGCAAGCTGAAGTTTTTCATCGGCATCCACGTTTAAGAGTGCTGATTTAAGTGCATCATCGTCTTTTGGGGTTTCGCCATCACGCGTGATAATGGCGTATTCTGCAGTGGTGACGTTAGTGACATTCACAGAGAAGTTTTCGTCCTTTTGCAGTACACCGTCTTCACCTGCTTGCTCTATTACTGTCTCTACTGAATTAAGTAGTGACCAGAATTCAACATTGCTTTGTTCACCAGTGCCTCGAGCTTTAATTTGCACGAGATCTTTAACCTCAGACTCATCCACAATCAACTCAAGTGAATAACTGCCATCGCTGCCAGCTTGTACTTGCGCTGATGAGCCACCAGCAGAAATGGTGACATTGGCATTTGGGATAGGCTCGTCTGTGACAATACCGGTAATAGAGACTGATGATACCTTGCGCTTTATCATGACGGTGTGTTGCGCTTTTGCAGTTTTGGCCGTCGAGCCGTTATCGGTTACGGTGATAGTAAAGGTCACCTCAATGTCTTCAGATATATCTGGACTCGTTACTGTTAACGTGCTTGTATCTTGCCCACTGAGCGTTAAATCAAGAGTGGAGCTGGTTGTCCAAGCATATGAACTAATTTCACCATCTTCATCAGCAGCGGTTGCTGTGAGTGAAAATTCAGTTTGCTCTTTAGCTTCAGCGACTGCATCAACAGATACCGTTGGTGCTTTATTCTCTGGCGTTGGGGTTGGATCTGGTGTTGGTGTCGGTGCAGGGTCATCAGATCCCCCACCGCATGCTGTTAAGACCAGACTAAAAGCTATTGGCGCAAGTAACGAGCGCCAGTCTTTGTATAATCCTGTTTTCATGACTTATCCTGTGCAGTTTTTTATCGCGCTAAAGCCTCAGCGAAAGCACTTTATTCAAAATTACGGCACAATAAGCGTAGGTTAAGTTTTAACCAATCAGTTGATTATTTCTGTTTATAGAATAAAAAAGTCTAAAAATTAAAATTTAATACCTCTTTTCTTAATTTAGATGAGTTATTAGGGCATGAAAAAACGCGCCTTGAAAGGCGCGTTTTAGATACTTAATTAAGTATTGTGGTTATGAAAGCACGGCTTATTACTGCGCTACAAACTCAACCTTAATTTCACATATATCGGTTACAGGTCCAACTGTAAGCGTCGTGCCCTCTAGAGAGAACTCGCCACGACAGCCTGTTATACTCTCATTTGTCACTGTGTAATTAGTGTCGGGGTATAACCCAACCGTATTAGTGCTCTCAGGGCTAATGAAGAAATTACTCCATCCGACCCACCCATTACTTGATGATGTAATCACCACTGGATAGGCTTTGCTGTAATGAAGGTTATAATAACCTAGTTCATTTCGAAGCCTCTCAAACTCAGTGACTGTCTCATCAGATAAAGGAGTTTCAGAAAAGTGTAACCATGTGCCTGTGTCTTCAATAACTTCAATACCAGTTACAGAATTTAAATGTGTTCTTGCTGCATCAACAGATTTCAGCAGTGGATTTGCATCTAATGCTAAAGCAGTAATCGGATTATCTGAGATGCGTAAATCAACAAGCTCCACATTCTGGCTTATATCAATCCCCGTTAAATTATTGATATATAATACTAACTCTCTAAGCATACTATTAGACGTAACAGACAATTCAGTTAAGCTATTGCCATTCAACTCAAGCACTTCAAGCTGTGAAAATGACTCTGCATTAAACTTAGTTAAGTCATTATTACTTAAAACTAGCTCTTTTAAACCCGAGAATTGCGCAAGATTTAATTGTGCCAGTTCAGCATCATCAAGTTGATTATCAGATAGAGATAAACGCTCAAGTTGCTCTGGGTTTGCTAGAGTTAACGTAGTTAGTGGTAGGTCTGTATTTCGACCATATAAAGTTAGATCTTTCAAAGAGACAACTGATGATAAGTCTACTTTTGGCGTGGTTAAGTAGTTCAACTCTAAGTTAGTCAGATTAGTAAAAGCACTTAATTCAGTGAAACTTTGAATGTCATAGCCCCAACAATTTAGCGCTTTAACTTGCTCTGTCTTAATAAAGTTAGAATTATTCACACAATCCATAAGAGGCTGATTATCTGACGTGATACCAGCTTTTTCAGCAAGCGCTACTTTATCTACAAACTTGATATCTAACGTACATGCTTGAGTGATAGGTTTAACAATTAAATGGTTTGCGTCTACTAGCTCAAACTGACCATCACACCCTTCGACAGTACCTATCTCAAGGCCATCATTCGGATAAATATAAAGATCTAAGTTAGTTTCACCATCACTGTAATATTTACCATGACTTCCACCCGCTTGAGTGGTATCAAAATTCACTGTAACAGGGTAAGAAAGTGAGTAAGATATGTAATAGCCTTCACCTTTAAGTCGTTCAAACTCATCAACCATATCCTGTGTTAAAGGGTTATAGTCGAAAGTGAGACCTTGAACAGTATTTATATCAAGTGATTCAATGCCAATCACAGTGTGAATAAACGCATTGCTTGCGTTAACACGCTGAAGTGCATGGTTATTACTAATATCTAACTGACTCAACTGAGTTTGATACGCTTCTAACTCTAGAAGCTGAGTGTTCTCAGCAAGGTTTAGCTCTGTTAATGGGTTATTCCCTAAATACAACGACTGCAGTTGAACGTTTGACGTCAAATCAACCGCTGTGACTTGATTGTCTGAAATATCTAACGTTTCAAGTTCTGTGAACACTGAAGTATCAAGCTGTGTTAGCTGATTACCGCGTAAACGAAGCTCTTTTAAAGCAATGAACCTTGAAATATCTAACGTCGCTAAAGCATCATCGTTTAGACCCGCATAATTAATATCTAAAAACTCCAGCAATTCAGGGTTGGTTAGTTTTAACTCTGAAGGAGACTGCCCATACCTGAAATAAAGAGATCTCAGATTAGCCAAACCAGTTAAATCAAGCACTGATTGTTGGTTGTCATATAACTCTAACGTATGTAGATTTTCAAACTTACTTAATTCAGCAAAGCTCTCCACGTTATATACACTACAGCTAAGTGACTTAACTTGTTCTGCTTTAATATAATTTGTATTGTCCACGCACTGCGCTAATGACTCATTAGTAATGCCTGCCTTTTCTGACAATGGTGTCGCTTCTACAAACGATACGTCCAGCGTACACGCCTGTGAAATTGGGCCTACAATTAAACGGTTTGCGTCTAGTAGTTCATATTGTGACGCATCACAACCCGTAGCCGTAATTTCACCCACTTCAAAACCATCGTTTGCATATAAGTAAACTTCTCTTGTCTTGTCTTCCGATAAGAAAACTTTACTATCATACGTATAGCCATTGTCGTCGGTATTAATGGTTACCGGGTAAGCGATTGAATAATAAATATTATGGTAGTCTTCATAGTCGCGCAGACGCTCTATTTCAGCAACCATATCCTCAGACAGTGGCGTATTATTCAAATTGATATGTACCCAGTTTTTCAAGTACTCAATACCTGAAACTGATTGCAAACTTGATTCATAAGCAATCAAATCATCTAAACGTACATTGGCACTAACATCTAGTTCTGTTAATGCCGTTCTTTGTAGGTGCAACTGTCTCAAGAAGGCATTGCTCGACGTATCAAGACTAACAAGTGGGTTATTGTCGGCTTTTAACTCTTCTAAAAGCGTATTACCCGTAATCACCAACTCTTTAATGTCGTTATGATACACACTTAAGTATTCAAGCTGGGTGAGAGATGACGCATCAAACTTAACTAATTTATTATCATTAAGTTCTAAGCGTTTTAAGTTAGTTAACGCTGAAATACCTGAGTTATCAAGCGTCTCATTGGTTAAATTAAGACCATTCAACACTAATACTTCTAGTTTCTCTGACTGAGGTAACGTTAAGTTAGTTAAGTTATCGCTGTTAGACACTCTCAGAGTTGAAAGGTTAGATAATTTAGATAAATCTAATGCATCTGACTGAACATCATACACTTCAAAACTTGTCAGTGTAGTGACATTAGCTAATTCAGAGAAATCAAGAATTTCACCACCGTAGCAACCTAAGCTTTTTACTTGCTCTTTCCAGATATAACCTGAGTAATTTAAGCACGTATACAAGCCTTCATCCTGAATACCTAATTCTTTTGCAAGATCTGTAGCAGGGCCAAACTCAATTGTCAGGTCACAGCTTTGAGTATTTTCATCAAATACCAAAGTGTCGGTTTGCAATACAATTTGACTTGTGTTGAGCAGAATGTTCGCTTGGCTTGCTCTGTCTTCTGCAATACCACAGCCTGACAGGCTAGCTACTTGGAAACCGTTATTTGCATAAACTGACGTATAGTAGTTCTCGCCTTCACCTAAAATAACTTGCTGCTCTTGTACATCACCGTCATTACCTGGCTTTAAATTAACCTTATAAATACGTGAATAATACAAGTTGAAGTAGATGTCAGAAAGGTATTCAAGATCTGCCACGGCTTCGTTCGTGAATGGATTTCTCTCAAAGTATAATCCCGCCCATTTATCAGTGATATTCTCAATACCAGTAACTTCTGTGAGCTGATTCGAATTTGCATTCACATGATGTAGCTGCGTATTGTTACTGAGATCCAAGCTAGTTAGCGCATTGTCATATACTTCTAGCTCTTTTAACTCAGTGTTACCCGATACATCTAACTTGGATAACTGGTTGTAACTTACTGACAAACGTTCTAGTTGTTGCAATTGAGACACATCAAGCTCAGTCAATTGATTGTCATTTAGCTCTAACTCTTTTAGGTTCTTAAACTGAGCCAGATTCAAGCTTTCAAGCGCAATATCATCAAGTGTGCCGTATCGGATAACTAACCTAGTCAACTGCTCTGCGTTGTTAAGCGTGATCGAGTTTAATGGCATTTGATAATTATTACTTATCTCAAGCGATGTTAAATGCTCTAAAGCAGATAAATCTAAGGCTTCAACTGTAAGGTTTTGCAATTCCAATGAGTGAAGTGCAGGTAACTTTGATAGTGGACTAAAGTCTTGAATACCTTGCCAGCAGTTCAAATTCTTCACTTGCTCTTTCCAGATATAGTTCGAATTATTCAAACACTCTGTGAGTGCAACATTGTCTTCAGGAATTTCAAGCTTAGTTGCAAGTGGCACCGCTTCAGTAAACTCAACATTGATAGTACATGCTTGTGTCACTGAGGTGATTTCTAAGTGATTTGCATTCAGAAGTGTTACTTGGTCGTTTTCTGCATCACAACCTGAAATACTTGCTACTTCATACCCTTCATCTGGCTGGATATACACACTTACCGGCTCCTGACCTACAAGTACTTCAGTGTCATTCACCTGTCCATTTTCACCTGCGCTGATAGTAACTAATTGCGCAATAGAGTAATGGATATTGTTAAACCCTTCTTCTTGCTTTAAGCGCTCTAGCTCATCGACCGTTTCATCTGAAAGCGGGTTGTTATGGAACTCAAAATAACCCCATTTACGTTCGCTATTCTCTAAACCAGTAACAGTTACTAGACCTGTACTCACTGCATAAATATTGTCAATCAATGTGTTATTGCTGACATCTAGACTTTCAATATCGTTAAACGAGATACCAAGTTTTTCTAGCATTGTATTATTGCTAACATCAATCTGCGTTAATTCATTGTCAACAACCCAAAGAGAAATTAAGTCTAAGTTATTAGACAAATCAATTGATGTCAGCTCATTGTGAGAGACAGAAAGATACTGCAATTGCTCAAAGACAGATGGATCAAGCTTAGTGATAACATTGGCATCTAAGTCAAGATGTTGCAGATTGATATACTCATTCAGCTTCAAGCCTTCAAGTTGAGCATCATTCAGTCTATTACCACGCAATGACAGTGAAATAATATTTTCTGGAGCAGCCACGGTTAAGCTGTTGAATCTTTCATTGTAGCTGTAGTTGATGCTCACACTGGTTAACGCTGTTAACGCAGATAGATCGACATCAGCAATATCAATGTTATGTAAATCAATACTCTCTAAGTTAGGGAATACTGCAAGTTCAGCTAAGTTATTTATGCCATTATATTGATGATCACATTGTAGCGCTGTGACTTCATCTAAAGCCCAGAAACGTCGTTCATGTGACTGCTTATCAACACAAATCGCCAGTTCTTCATCAGTGATCGAAGCCTGCTCTGACAGTGGCGTAAACTCTTCGAAGCTTGCTGTGATTGTACAATCGCTGGTCAGGGCATCGATAACATAATCGCCACCATCTCTGTAACCATTACACCCTTCGATTGCTTTTGGTGCAAAGCCATAGTCAGGTCTGATTTCGAATCTAACTGTGTCGCCATGGCGGTATATATGATCACTGTCATACATGTCCGTTAACTTACCATTCACGTCAGACTCAATAGTCACTTCGTAGGCTGGTTTTTCTTTTACCAGTGCTACTTTATCGTCTTCTTGACAAGCAAAGCTCTGCTCATAACGACAGACTACAATTCCATTTTGATCGTTATCAACCAACTCAATTACATAGTCAGTGTCTTCTAGCGGCTCATAGTAGTTAAGTTTGCCACCAGCAAGTTCAAGGTGACGAGTTTCTTCCTCATCCAAACTTAAGAAGAATTGTGACTCCTCTTGCTCAGCGTCATATTCACTATAGAATCGCCATTCTACTGCTGAATCTGGCAGTATCTCGTATAACCAACCACCAACATTATTTTCAGTAAATTCAGCGACTTTCGTTGAATTCGTAAATTCATACGTCTGGAGTACAGCACTTCTATCTCTTAATTCACCTGAACCTCGAACATCATAAAAGTTCAGGATGCGCTCTATAAAATAGCGACTTTCATCTTGCGCAATTAAACGGTAGTCAATCTTGTAAAATAAGGCACAAGATGCTGAAGTCTGATCACAGTTTGCTTGATAAGTATTAAAATCACGGTATATGTAACGAGTATAACCGTTATCATCGAAGACACCCTGACCACCATAACTATACATCAAGCTACCAATATGACCATCTTCATAAATGATATGCCCGCTACTGGTAGCATCTTGTGCCTCACCATAAGCATAATATCGCGCACCAACAAAGTTGTCTTTGGTAATAGCAATATCACCGCGCTCTACCATTAACGCAGCACCCGACGCAATTAAACGACCTTCACTGTCAAACTCTTTGGCGATAGCCTGTAAGCCAACACTGATATCTTTTGTATTAACCAGCTGAACTTGATTACCATCTTCTAAGTTAAAGGTCAGAACATCATTCTCATCAATTGACCAAGTGGCCATTTCAGTTTCAGACTCTTCAATACTACGAACTTCTGCGCTACCGTCTGCGGCAAATTTAATCGCAACAACATCATCAAATACCGATAAGCTCCACTCTTTACCCTCAAGTTCAGGGAAAGGGACACCTAACTCACTAGTATTAAATGCGAACGTATTAAAGCTACTTGGGCGAGCCTCTACATCAGTTGGTTGACCATCTTGGGAGTTATAGCGAGTTATATTGGCAGTAAACTCGTACTCTTGTGCTTTTGCATCAACAATTTCGAATTCAATGCTCTCAAGTACTTCTTTCCAGCTTCTATAATCAGGAAAATAATCACTATTATTTATAACTAGTTCGTCAATTGGCGAAACCTTAATTGCACCATCTTCTTCGCTCCATAGCGCATCGACCGAATAGTTTGAACTTGACAAAATCGCGGTGCCATCGTTTTTCAGAGTCACTTGATAAACACTGCTGCGATAGTAGTCTGGATTGTAGAAGGTTAAGTCACTGATCACGCCATCACTCGATGCGTCAGCCTCTTTAAAGCTAACATCAACTTGACAGTTTTCGGTGAGTTCACCAATTAGGTATTGTCTACCCTGCAGCGTTCCATTACAGCCTGTGACCTGATCAATGGCAAAACCAAAATCAGGTAAAATTGACAATGCAATATGCTCGTCATAAAGCAGCTCAGCCTGCTCTGGCGTCACTTTACCGTTCTCACCTACATTGGTTTCGACCGTAAAGCTCGGTTTAGCAGTGTTGAGTGTTAATAGGTTTGTGTCTGAATCACAGCCTTTAGACTTATCGAAAAGACACACAGATAATGAACCGGCCTCATAGCCTTCTAATGAAATGCGATATGTAACGCCATCGATATAGGTGTATTCAAGCGTGCCTTCAACGAGTTGTGCGACATAAGTTACGCCATCAATGGTCACACTATAGCTATTATCAGCGTTTGGCGAGATAGATAGCTCTGCGTATTTTTCCCCATCGAAGTAATTTAATGTGGCATCAAATGCCAACATTTCATCTTCGAATTCATCATATGCAAGATCTGTCTTTTCATATATATACAGCCCTGCATCTGACAACTCTAATTCGCCTAGGCTGTTTGCACGCCACTCTTGGTGATAACCAAACCAGATTTCGTCATCCGTATTCAGAATTTCTAGTTCGCTTCTGTAGTAGGCCGTACAGTTTTCTTCGCTGGTATCACAGAAATCTACGTTTTCACCATCAAGGCTATAAACACCGCGATGAATGACGTCATCTTCAACCCTAGCCACTATTGGTGTACGGTTTAAACCGGCTTCCACACTTAGATCTGGTAAAATATTGACATCATAGTCGTCCATTGTATGGCCTAAACCAACTCGCCAACGACCAACAATATTTTCCTCATTGATTTCGATGTCATCTAGCTTAACAAAAAGACCATAGAAAGTTTCTTTCTTACCGCTGTCGTCTAAACCAACCGCTTGATAAACTTCGTCTTCTTTCCACTCTTTAGTGAGCCAGAAAGTAATAACCTGTTCAGTGCCTTCATCGTTGTAGGTAATGGTTAATTGGCCATTTGCATCAAGCGTCCAACCTAAAGTAGAGCCATCTTCGTCAGAAATATTACCTTCAGAGTCAATCGTAAAAACGAATACTTCATCGTCTTGCTGGTTGTCATTGAAGCTTTGAATTGCCCATGTGCCTTGCCATGCCTGCGCATCAAGCGCAAAGGTCTCTGATTTTTTGAAAAGATTCGCTACGCCTAAAAGAGGACCGGAACTGATAACGCTTTTTTGTTCACCGTTTTCGTACTGTTCGACATCAGCCTTACTGATTTCAATAACTGTGAACGCATCTTTATCTTCTAGTAACGAAAACTCGAGTGATGAGAGTCTCTTCTCGTGCTTTTTAGCTCCATCAGTCCAACTGTCAAGCAGCAGATTGTCTTCCGTTAAGTCAACCTTTACTACACCGTCGATGACTTCCCATGTAGTATTTACAGCTTGGCTAGCTGAAATAACCGCTTCACCAGAAGTCGCACCTTCATCTGCACCGTTTAAGGTAAGGTGGATTGCTCGGTTATTATACGCACGTGGCTTATTAATAATAAAGTCACCAAGTAAGCTTCCTGACACGGCTTCAAGTAGCTCTTCATCTTCTTTGATGTCTTTAAGTGCTTTTTCTAAAACTTCAGGTTGAGTTTTCTGAATTTCAGTTTTTGTTTTTTCTGCATTCTCTTCGCTTGTAACAAGGTCAAGCGTTGATTTAACGTCATCAGGTAGTTCAACACCATAATCAACAACCGTTTTGATCAACGCTGCTAATTCTAATTTTTCTTGCGCATCGATACCTTTTAGGCGGTTTTCTAACTCAGCTTCATTTTGTGGTGCTCCACCATCACGCTGTAGTAGCGCATACTCAGCTGTTGATACGTTAGTAACATTAACCGCAAAGCTTTCTTCTTTTGTTAAAACAGCGTCATCACCCGCCAAGTTTTGCAGTGTGTTGGTTGAAGGCAACTGAGATTTAAACTCAACAAATGCTTTTGTCGAGTCTGGCTGACCCTTAGCTGTTAAAGTAACAAGCTGATCAACTTCACTTTCATCCACGATGGCAGTAATTGAATAAGCGCCTTTGTCATCCGCTTGAGCATCCACAGTGCTATTACCCGCAGTCACTGTGACTAATGCATTTTCAATTGGCCCGTCGGTTACAATACCTGTGATCGTCACACTGGAAACTTTACGCTTAATTGTGACCGATTGAGTTGAAGAAGCCGTGTCGCCGTCATCATCGGTGACAGTTACCGTGAAGCCTACTGTTATATCCTCTGATATATCAGGCACGGTGAAAGTCGCAGACTCTGAATCTGTATTTTCAGGTTTTAAATCTAATTGAGAATCATGTGTCCAAGAAAAAGACTCAACAGAACCATCTTCATCACTTGCCGTTGCCTTCAGTGTAAAGGCAACTTGCTCTTTGGCCTCTGTCAGTGCCTCTATGGTGACGGTCGGTTTTTTATTTTCAGGGGCCGGAGGCGGGGTACCGCCACCACTAGAATCAGGAGTATCATCACTCCCTCCTCCACAGCCTGTGAGCATTAAACTTGTCGATAACAAGCTCAGTGCGAACTTTCTTGATAGATGCATACGCATTGTGGTCTCCATTTCCAAATATGTATGCAAGGGCAAATTCCATATCAATAGAATTTGTAAGTCCCTTTGCAAATATATTTTATATTGTTATGAAATTATTGAAGTATTTTAAATTATTATAATGCTTTTTTCAGTTCATTTAATTGATCTGAAAAGCTTAAATGTCTTAAGTCTCCCAACCCAGCTTTTTGAGTTAGTTGAAATAATTGTGTTTCAAGCGCCAGAAGTTGTGCCTCTACACTTTCGCTCTTAAGTGCCTGCTCTCGAGATTTATGCTCAGAGAAAAGGCTGTTAATACGTTGTATTTGCAGCTCAGCAAGTCGCGTTTTATCTTTAATCCCGTCATAGTCTCGAACATTATTTCTTGCAAAAGCTTGGGCTGTTTCGGCTGTGCCTTTTACATCGGCATATACAGATGGCAAAACCTCTGATTTTTCTGAATTAGCTAATGACTTTAATTGTGAAAACACTTCGCCTAAATAAAACTGCTCTACAGCATCTTGTTCTAGGTTATGTAGGCGCTGACTAAATTCAGGTAGATACTCTTCAACTTTGGCTTGTTCACCTTCAATTAAAAGCGCTTTCAATTCATCATGGCGCTCAACTAATTGTGTATATTGTTTCGAAAAGTTCTTTTGCGTTTCAATATTGTCCAAAACCAAAAAGTGAGCTCTGATCGGTTCTAGAACAGCAACAATGGCATTTTTTGAATTCTCAGCACTTGTGATCAACGCAATGATATTTTGTGACTGCTCCATGACTTCGTCAGCAACCGTATTCGAAGAAAATAAAGATGCTTTATCTAAAGCCCTTTCAGGCTTAGCCTGAAGCTCAGCAAACTCTTCTTGTAAATCACTCCAGATTTTCTTGGCATCTTGAACGCGCTCGGGATCATAATCACTTAATGATTGAGACGAAGCATTTTGCATCGCTGTTTGCGCTGATCTGTAAGCCTCCTGCGCTTTGCTATAGGCTGCTTGAACTTGTGCTTGATCGACTTGTTTACTGCCGACTAAATCACCTAACCCTCCAGGTACAGCATCGAGTGTTTTACAACCTGACAGGGACAAAGCGGTTATGGCCACAACAATCGCTGTTCTTCTCATTTTTAATAGCTCCATTGTACACCTGCTGAAATTGATACATTTTCAAATTTAATATTTGGTACTGTTCTTCGACGACCATCTACTTCTTCTGAAATTTTATCGCGCTCTTTATATTGCGCATCTACGCCAACCATCAATGCAATATGGTCCATAAGTTGATAACGTACACCCGCTCTGCCCATTACTCCCCAACCATTGAAGCTATCTGTTAGTGTCACAGATTCAATACTGGTATTTTGAGTTCGAGAGTAAAATGGCGTGCTTATTTCTGTTTCTGCATACCAACTCACATTATTGAAAGTGTCGGCCAAACGGCTATCGTAACGAATGCCTACAGCACCTAATATACCCATTTGGTCTTCGGTAATAGAAACAACCGGTGTTAAATAATTCGGATTGTTGGCAAGAATATCTGTAGCCTCTTTGCGCTGTCCTGGTAAATCAAACCTTGGTAAATCATCTCCCTCACCTAGCGCTTTTAAAGCTTCATCAAAACTGTTTGCACCAGCCCCTAGTTTAAAGCTTGAACGCGTAAAGCTAGACGTATGAATACGTGTTCCAAAAGTTAGCTGCACTGATTTGCTTAAGTTATATGCCATAGACAAAGCAATTTCATTCGCTTTAATTTTAAAGTCATTTTGTTGAACATCACCAAACTCCTCAGCCGTCCATACTTCAGTATCAATAGACGTTGCAATAGTTGCGGCACTGGCAATATAAAACCCCCAGTCATCGTCAATACCAGTATAAGAAAGCTGACGAATAGCAGGGTTAGTAACAGAAGCCTTTTGTTTTAAATCAGTAATACCTGCAACATTGTCTAATTGCTCGCTATAGTCGACGGACTCGAAACCTAAACGCACTTCGCTAAAAGATGGATTTGGAGCAGCAACGGCAGAAGTTGAAAGTAGAATGCTAGAAAGGAGAAAAGCCTTTTTCATAATTAAACCTTGAGCTGAAAGTGAGTAATTCAAGGTTAAGTGTAGCTCAATCCCTGATTACAACTTATTACATTTGTTGAACAATTTTAATACACCCAAGCACTTAGTCAAGAAAGATTATTAACAGAAGCTTAATAAAGTAAGACAGCCCGAATACGCTTACATCAATAATTAAGTCATTGATGGTAACTGAACAAAGTCGCGCCAACCCTTTCAATGGTCACCATATCGTATAAAAGAAACATAATTTTGATAATGTTATTGTTAGCTTCTTACTCAAACAAGTTGCTTATTTAGAGTTTTAAACTTATACAACCTGAAAATGTTGTACAAAAAAAGCCAGCATAAGCTGGCTTTAGTATTTATAAGTGCATTTTATTTTAGCGCTTCACTTTTACACGTTTAACCGAAATTAATTTCGCTTCTACACGTCTATTTTGTGCATGTGCTTCTTCCGTGTTAGCTGTATTTTTTAAACGCTCTTCCCCGTAACCAATGGCACTTACTCGACTTGCATCAATACCTTCTGAGATTAATTGCTTCGCAACTGAATCTGCACGCTTTTGAGAAAGCCATTTATTATATTCTGCCTTACCAACTGCAGATGTGTGTCCTTCTAAACGTACCGTTGTCTCAGGGAATTCATTTAAGAACTTCACTACTGCATCAATGTCATCCAAATATTGCTGAGAAACAGCTGAGTTATTATTTGGGAAGCGAACTAATAAACTCACTGTCACTTCTTCATCTTTATAAAGTGAACAGCCACTTGCGTCCACTGCGTCTGTCATTGGCGTATTAGCACAGCGATCTTCAGCATCAATGATGCCATCTTTGTCTGCATCTTTAGGAGCTTGAACAACAGGTTTTGGTTCAGGCTTAGCAATTGGTGCTGGTGCAGGTGCTGCTTTAACAGGCTTTGAAGAAGTAGCGCCAAACGCATAGTTAATACCTAATTTTGCACCTACATCTGTATAACCGCGATCTAAACCTTGGTAAAGTGCTGTTTCAGCATTTACAAATAAGTTATCAGTTAAATGATGACGATAACCTGCACCTACATTAGCAAATGTATTTGATGTAAAAGCATCGATTGATTTAAGACCAAACAACGCATAGAAAGGACCCCCATCAAAATGATAAAGTCCATCAACACCAAAGCGATCGCCACTTAAAGAACCAGTTCTTGAACCGGACAAATCAAAATCCATATCAGCGTATTCTAAACGCGCACTCCAATAGTCGTTAAAACGATAACCTAGCTCTGCACCCCATGATGTTGAGTCGTCAACATTTACACCCGCTGCATCTCGCATTTGTTGCCACTTTGCTTTGTAGTAATCGCCGAAGACACCAAGGTATACACCTTCCTTTTGCTCTTTAGCATTAACTGCTGATGTAGCTAGAATAGCTACTGCAAGGCTTAGCATTCTTAATTTCATTGTCATTCCCCGTTTATCATAATGGTAAGCGACTCAGTTCATCGCTTGTGTGTGATTATAGTAGAAGAGCCAAGCTTAATCTTTACTTAATACTTTAATATTAAATTGTTCATTCAACATTCACATTACAATTGGTGAGAAAATAGCGTCTGATATAAACCTTCTTGCCTTATCAGTGTGTTATGCTCACCGAACGCTGATACTTCACCATCATCTAATACATAGATCAAATCAGCTTGAGCAATTGCGCTTAGCCTATGAGCAATAATCAGAGTTGTTCGATTTTTTAAAAACTGAGTTAAGTTGCGATGAATTTTTGCTTCGGTCTCTATATCTAATGCTGATGTAGCTTCATCTAAAATAACCACTTTAGGATCTGCCAATACCATTCTAGCGATTGCTAAGCGCTGTTTTTGACCACCTGATAAACGCACTCCATTACGGCCAATTAAAGCATCTAGTTGTTCATCTAGTTTTTCTATGGTTTCAGTTAGCTCAGCAGTGGCCAAAGCTTGCCACAATTGCTCATCAGTAAACTGACTGCCCATTGATAAATTTTCTCTCACTGAGGCATTAAGCATAACGGGCTGTTGCAGTACGGTCGCCACATGCTCTCTGACTTGTAGATAACCAATTTTCTCTATTTGCTTATCATCAATAAAAATACTACCAGATTGCTTCTCATATAAACCTAATAGCAATTGCACTAACGTTGACTTACCGCCGCCAGAAACAGCGACAACCGCCACTTTCTTACCCGCAGGAATATGCATAGAAACGTTTTTTAGTACCGGTTGCTCACTGTGATAACCAAAGTGAACCTGCTCAAAACGAATATCCACTTGCGGATTTTTAAATGCTTGAACACTTGGAGTAGTTGCCGGTTTCTCCGTTTCAAAGGCAAATACTTGATTCAAACGCTGCAATGCAGCGGATGCACCATAATAGGCATACTGCATGCCTAATAGCTCTTGTACTGGTCCCATCATAAACCAGAGGTAGCCAAACACCGCGAAAATTTGCCCTACAGTTAGGTCTGCAAATACCACCATGATCATCGCGATAGCTCTAAATACTTCAAAACCAAGAAGGAAAATAGTGAAACTAAGACGACTGACAGCATCCGTCTTCCATTGAGATTGAACAGAATAATACTTTAAATCTTTTGCTGTCGCTTTTACTTGCTCGAAATATTTTCCTTCACGGCGAATTGCTTTTAACTGCGCAATCGCATCTAAAGTTTCGACCAGTGAAGATTGAAATGCCTCAAATGCACCATTTTCTTTTTTCTTGAGATCTTTTACCCGCTTTCCAAACTGTCTAGAAAAATAAATAACTGCAGGGTTCAACAGTAGAATAATAGCCCCTAATGTTAAGTCTATCCAAAGCAAAATCACCGCAGTGCCTATGATAGTTAACAAACTAATTAGAAACCGTGACATGGTTTGACTGATAAAGTTATCGAGTGTTTCGACATCTGTAATGCAGCGCGAACTGATCGCACCACCACCTTGAGTTTCATATTCCTTGAGTTGCACGAGTGGTAAATGATTTAACAACAAGCTACGAACTTGAAAACTGATGTCTTTTCCAATAATCGTAAATTGTCGAGATTGCAGAACACCCAACACCAACGCAGATAAGCGCATCAGCACAACACTCAATAACACAAAGAGAATATAGCCAACTGCATTTTGTGCAGAATCGGGCAAAAGTGTATTCATAAACTCAATAGCTGCCCCAGGCTTTTCAAGTAGTACTTCATCTACTAATAAAGGCATCATTAAGGGAATAGGCACACTAACTAGTGCAGCCAGCAGCGCAATGATATGGGCATAAATAAGCGACTTACGATGTGCAAGCACACCCTGTTTGATTGTTTGCCAAGTTAGTGGCTCGCCAGAACTTATTTGCATTATGTACCACAGAAAGTTTGATAGGTTTCAGGTTTCGAATGACGCGCAGTAAATACTGGGTCATATTCTTGATAATCATATGGGTTATTTAACATGGGTAGCCACTTTTCAAGTAAAGGGCTGTGTCCTTTTTCATAAAATTCCCCTATAACTCGTTCGACTAATTCATTACGAGGAACAATGGCCGGGTTTGCCTTGGACATCAAAGTAGCCGCCTCGACAGCATCAATCACTGAAATCCTAGTTTGCCATTTTACTAACCATTCGTTCAATTCTGCAGGAAGCGTAAACAGTCCTTCTTTGTTTATTGCCAATGAAGTCAATGCAGCAAAAGTATTGGTGTAATCTAGCTGGTGATTCTTCATTAACACCAACAACTCCGAGAGTAGCTCACTATCTGAATCACGCCAATCTGGTAACCCTAATTTCTGTGCCCACATAGTATGATAGGCTGCGTTGAAAGACTTAGAAAAATCACTCAGCACATCAGTCAATTTTTCGAGCGCTTGCTCTTCATCACACGCCATAATTAACATCAGAGATTCTGCTAAACGTGCGCAATTCCAGTGGGCGATATTTGGTTGCTGACCAAATGCGTAGCGACCTTGTTTATCTATAGAGCTGAATACAGCATTGAAATCGAAAGCCTCAAGCATAGCGCACGGTCCAAAGTCGATGGTCTCGCCAGACACCAAACAATTATCGGTATTCATAACACCATGAATAAAGCCCACTCTTAACCAATCAATAATCAATGAGATTTGGCTGTTACAAACATGCTTTAAGAAATCACATACTCTATCATCGCCTTCTGATTGAATTTGTGGGTAATGCCGTTTAATCGCAAGTTCTAATAATCGTTCCATGCCCGATTTATCTTGCTGTAACGCTAAATACTGAAAAGAACCAACCCGTATATGGCTAGATGCCACGCGGCAAACTACCGCACCAGGCACATAGCCCTGCCTGTAAACATCATTACCTGTTGTGATTACGGACAAACATTCTGTCGTTTTAATCCCAAGTGACTGAACAGCTTGGCTCATCACAAACTCTCGCACTGCTGGACCAAGTGCACAAAGCCCATCACCGCCACGAGAAAATGGTGTTGCCCCAGAGCCTTTTAATTGTAAATCAAAAAGATTCTTACCCTGAGTAGTTCCTAGATAGTGCGCTCTACCATCTCCAAGTGTCGGATTGAAATGACCAAATTGATGACCTGAATAAGCTAATGCAGATGCTGGGATCCCCTCAACGCAACTTGAGCCTGAAAGGTAGGAGATCATTTCTTCTTCTGTCCAATTTAACTCTAATCTTTCAAACAGCTCTTTGTTAAATAAAACGAGTTTGGTTGAACTTGGCTGAGCCATAGGGTAATCAACAGCAAAGCCTTCTGTAATTGCCGCATAATCATTCTGCATTATTCACCCCCATCTACATTAACGTAGTTATCACCAACACTATAAGCAATAAGCTGGCTTAGCGCAGTTAAAGACCACCCACTTTCTTCTACTAGCTTATTAAAAAAAGACTGAATTGCAGTAAGGGATTTCTTTGTTTGCAAACCACCATCAATGATTTTGTGTGCTCTAAGATAAGACTCTACATCTCGTGACAAAATAAATGTATCTTTACCCATCGCACGTAATGCGTAAGGCCCTGTGTTACCACCTAATCGCGCACCCTGTTTCTTTAGTTCAGCCCAAAGGCCAATAATATTATCTTCAGGCCATTCAGCGATAAACTTTGCAAATGAACCGTGCTTTTGTGCAATTTCATAGATCATGTAGCAATTATGCGGAATCGTTTGTACTTTTTTGAAGTTACGGATGATCCGCTCATCCTGTGACTTTTCTTCTAGTTGCTCAGGCGACATCATCAGTAGCGCATCGATATCAAACTGCCAAAAAACCTCTTTAAAACCAGGCCACTTTGCATTGATCACTGACCAATAAAAACCACTTTGGAATACTTTCTTAGTAAATGCTTCAAGCCAAAGTGAATCTGAATGTGACAACAGCTGTTGCCGTGTGAGGGGTGCAGATATCAACAACCTCAAATTTTGCTCACCTAATTTTCTTTCACATGCTCTTTGATAAATCTCTTTGAAGGATTCCAAACCAATACCTGTCTATTAATTAAAACGCTTAATACGCTGAAGATCTCTAATGTGTTTAATGATAAAGGAATTAAGTGCAAATAGATGCAAAATTAGCGACTGCGAACGCAGTGAGTGCGCTTCTTTTGCGCAAGTATAGTGCGAAAGGTTTATGACAAGCGCGCAGCGCTTACATTCTTTTCGCGCAAGGTGAACTGAATTAGTTTAACTGAAGTTGAGGGTTTAGTTATTTACGCGTG
>NZ_JBMMUD010000015.1:0-53060 GCF_049257195.1 Pseudoalteromonas sp. SS15 | reverse complement strand
GTCTTGATTTGCTTTTCAGCGTCTCGCCCCGTGTCAGTGGGGTCGCATTATAAGGAGAGCAGAAAATTACGCAACCCCTTTTTTAAAGAAAATTGTAAAAAACCAACTGTTCGCGTGTATTTTGACCGAAACCTTATAATTTCGATGTTTTATGTAGAATAAGTGAGCAGTTTCAGCTACTAAACTGCCAATTTAGCTTTGATTGATACACGCTTTCTTGTTCAAGCTCACTTTTCATAAGTGGGTGTTGAGCTAACCAGTCTTCAGAAAAGCTAATATTAAGTCTATTTTTATCTGCTTTTACTTCAAAGGTTGGTAAAACATCATCTTTACGACGCATAGATAAGATAACGGCTAGCCTAATTATGCGTACTAACTTTTCGGTCAGCGCTTTATTAGCACCAAGATGTGAAAACAGTGCATCATTTAAATCGGCACGGTGGCCTTTTAAAAGACTCACAATTAATTTCTTTTCTGCTGGCGAGTAACCCGGCATGTCGGTGTTACTTAATATGTAGGCGCTGTGCTGATGATATTGCTTGTAATCTATTAGCAAACCAATTTCGTGCAAGTGCGCTGTTGCGCAAAGTAATACATTTACTTGCTGTAAATCTAGTTGCCAGGCATGCTGAAGTTGTTTTGCTATTAATAGTGCTACATCTGAAACACGTTTCGCTTGCTCTTTATCGGTATGAAAACGCAGTGCAAAGCTTTCAAGCGTTCTTTCACGAATATTAGAGTGGTGTAGATCTGAGATCATACTGTAAAGCACACCTTCACGAAGTGCGCCACCAGCCAGTCCCATCTGCTGAATATTCAGCGCTTCAAATAATGCAATGAGAATTGCTAATCCAGAGACAAACACCAAACGACGTTCTTCACTGAGACCTGGCAAAGAAAGTGTTGATACATTCTTATGCTTTATCGCTTCGGCTTTTATATGCTGTAACTTTTCTAAAGAAAGCAGATCGGTTTGACCTGTCGCAGCTAAAATTTCCTGAATTGCTTGTACAGTACCAGATGCGCCAATAGCAAGTTCCCAACCAGTCTCAATATATTGAGACTTAATCGGCGCAATCACAGTATGTGCTGCAGTAATTGCTTGCTCAAAATTCTTCTCAGACAGTAAGCCATTTTGAAAATATCGCTCTAAATAAGTGACACAACCCATATCTAGGCTTTTATAAAGCAGCGCTTCAAACCCTTTGCCTATGACAACCTCGGTACTTGCACCACCAATATCGATCACCAATTGTTTACCTTGGCATGCAGAAGTATGTGCAACACCTTTATATATAGTGCGTGCTTCTAATTCGCCACTGATGATATTGATTTTGTGATTGAGGATTTTTTCGGCTTGGGTTTTGAACTCTTGGGCATTGGTAGCAAGCCTCAGCGTTGCCGTTGCGACAATGCTGATATTTTGCTTCGGTATATCTTGCAACCTTTCGGCAAATAGCGCCAAACACTCCCAGCCTCGTTGCATTGCATCAGAAGATAACGTGTTGTTTTCGTCTAAGCCTGCAGCTAGTCGAACTTTACGTTTAACCCGACCGATGGTGTGAACACCACCGGCAATGTGTTTTGCAATCAACATATGAAAGCTATTAGAGCCTAAATCAATAACGGCAAAAACGTTATTATTATCTATATTTTTGGCCACTTTGTACCTCTAGCTGCAAGATCCCGCAATTACAACTTCTTAAGTGTTCGCTTTCGATTTATTGTAATTTGATTGACGTCGATTGTTTCCCTTTCTTGGGCCAGAGTGATGACGTCTTCTCTGCGTATTCGGTTTAGGTAAATCTTCAATTAATGCTGTTTTATCATAATGAGACAGAGGAATCGAATGTTCTATATATTCTTCAATCTCATGTAAGTTGTATGCATACTGTTCACACGCAAAACTAATTGCATGACCTGATGCACCAGCACGACCTGTACGACCAATTCTGTGTACATAGTCTTCACAGTCATCCGGTAAATCAAAGTTGAACACATGACTTACTTCAGGAATATGAAGACCACGCGCAGCCACATCGGTTGCCACAAGAATATCTAAATCACCTTTAGTAAATTGTGCCAAAATTGACTGACGTTTCTTTTGATTTACATCACCTGTTAATAGGCCGACACGGTGTTTATCCGCTTTTAGCCATGCATACACGTTCTCACAACTTTGCTTAGTATTTGCGAATACGATTGCTTTTTCAGGCCACTCTTCTTCTATTAATGTAAGAAGTAACGGAATTTTGTCGTCATGAGATGAATGGAATAACTCTTCTTGAATACGTTTACCGGTTTTTACATCTGGCTCAATTTGTACATGCTCTGGATTTGTCATGTGTTCAAAAGCCAATTCTTGTACACGGTAAGATAAAGTTGCAGAGAAAAGTAGATTTAATCTTTCAGCTGTCGGAGGCATACGATTAAATAAATAACGGATATCTTTAATGAAGCCCAAATCAAACATACGATCTGCTTCATCAAGTACAACAACTTCGATTTCATTAAGGTTATAAGCACCTTGCTTGTAGAAGTCGATTAAGCGGCCCGTAGTGCCAATTAAAATATCGACACCTTTTTCGAGTTGCGCCCGTTGTTTTTCGTAATCTTCGCCACCATATACTAAACCTAAGTTTAGACCACAGTGTGGCGCAATAATTTTTGCATCTTTATGGATCTGAATCGCAAGCTCTCTCGTAGGAGCCATGATCAGCGCTCTTGGGTGCTTTCTGGATTGACCTTCTGTTTGCATTAAACGGTGGCAAGTGGCAGTTAAGAAAGCCAATGTTTTGCCAGTACCGGTTTGTGCTTGACCAGCGATATCTCGCCCGTCACAGACAAAAGGTAAACACTTTGCTTGGATTGGCGTGCAATATTCAAAGCCATTCGCAGCTAAACCGGCGACCACTTCCGGTGCAATAGCAAAGTCAGAAAATTTTTTATTGGTCAAATGTGTCTTAGTCATAGCAATTAAGCATAACGTTTAAACTTGCAATAAGAAACAAGAGTGTTTAAATACGCAGTAAATAATTCGCCAATTTCTAACGGAGAACGCAATGAGCGACAAAATTATCCAGCTTACTGACGACAGCTTTGAAGCTGATGTAATTAAATCAGATCTACCAGTACTAGTAGACTTTTGGGCAGAATGGTGTGGCCCTTGTAAAATGATCGCGCCAATCTTAGACGAAGTTGCTGAAGAGTTTGCTGGTAAAGCAGTTATCGGTAAATTAAACATCGACCAGAACGCAGGTACGCCACCTAAGTTCGGTATTCGTGGTATTCCTACACTACTGCTTTTCAAAGATGGTGCAGTAGCTGCGACTAAAGTTGGCGCGTTATCAAAGACTCAACTTGTTGAATTCTTAAACGACAACATCTAAGTCTGTATATATACGCCTCGCCTTGGCTAGGCGTATATCCCACCTACCTGCCCATAGTTTTTTCGACTAAATTTGTTTAAAGACTGGACGACTAGCAAGCTAACTGCTAATTTATAAAGCCACTAACCTTTAGCTTTATCAAATCAACCTCTCATCACTGAGATGACAATTGTTATAAAGAACCCACCAATATGCATTTACGCGAATTAAAAGACAAGTCAATCAACGAACTTGTAAAACTAGCTGAGTCCATGGGACTTGAAAACGTAGCCCGTTTAAGAAAACAAGACATTATTTTTGCCATTCTAAAAGCACACGCTAAAAGCGGTGAAAACATTTATGGCGGCGGCGTTTTAGAAATTCTACAAGATGGCTTCGGCTTTTTACGTTCATCAGAAGCATCTTACCTAGCTGGTCCTGATGATATTTATGTTTCACCAAGTCAAATTCGACGCTTCAGCATGCGTACTGGTGACACAATTAGCGGTCTTATCCGTCCACCTAAAGATGGTGAGCGTTACTTCGCACTACTTAAAGTAAATGAAGTTAACTTCGATAGACCTGAAAACTCTCGTACCAAAATCTTATTTGAAAACTTAACGCCTATTCATGCGAATGAGCGTTTTGTGATGGAACGTGGTAACGGTAGTACAGAAGATATTACTGCTCGTGTTCTTGATTTAGCATCGCCAATTGGTAAAGGTCAGCGTGCTTTAATTGTAGCTCCGCCGAAAGCGGGTAAAACAATGCTGCTACAAAATATCGCGCAATCGATTACCTACAACAACCCAGATGCAACATTGATGGTGTTACTGATCGATGAGCGTCCGGAAGAAGTAACTGAGATGCAGCGCCTTGTAAAAGGTGAAGTTGTTGCTTCAACGTTCGATGAACCGGCAAGCCGTCACGTACAAGTTGCAGAAATGGTTATCGAAAAGGCAAAACGCCTAGTTGAGCACAAGAAAGACGTTATTATCCTTCTTGATTCAATCACACGTCTTGCACGTGCTTACAACACCGTTATTCCTTCATCTGGTAAGGTACTAACGGGTGGTGTTGATGCGAATGCACTACACAAACCTAAACGTTTCTTCGGTGCTGCACGTAACGTTGAAGAAGGCGGTAGCTTAACAATTATCGCAACGGCCCTTATCGATACTGGCTCTAAGATGGATGAAGTTATCTACGAAGAGTTTAAAGGTACGGGTAACATGGAATTACACTTAAATCGTAAGATTGCTGAAAAGCGTGTATTCCCTGCCATTGACTTCAACCGCTCAGGCACGCGTCGTGAAGAACTACTGACTAAAGCCGATGAGCTACAGAAGATGTGGATCTTGCGTAAGATTGTTCATGAAATGAGTGAAATCGACGCAATGGAATTCCTCATCGATAAGCTCTCGATGAGTAAAACAAACGACGAGTTCTTCGAGCTCATGCGTCGTAAGTAAATATCCTAAAGAAGCCTGCTTATGCAGGCTTTTTTGATCTCAATTACTATCGCATTGCCCCCAATTTTTTACTATTCTAGTTATAGACTTACGTGCTTAGACAGGGAGCTGTTCAGTTTATGAAACCCTTTCAATTAATTAGAAACTTTCTAATCCTTAACACCATAGTGTTAACGGTCATGTTGCCATTACTCTCTGTGTCTTGGTCAACAACGGCCATTATTATCGGTGTGCAAATCATCTTAGGTGCAGCGGCACTTTGGTATTCAAGCCAAAAAACATCGCAAGCAGAGTATTTACAGACTTTAGTCAATTCAATAAACCATGATGGCTTAATTGATCTCACTTATCGTTTTGATGATAGTAAAACCTCGACGCCACCAGCCTGTTTAGCTATTAATGCTAGCCTTGCCACCATAGAACATATCATTGCTGAGGTGTATGTTTCTTCATCTCGTCTTTCGCCTATGGCTGATGGACTCAGAGACACATATGCATCAATGACACAAAAAGCGACGATTCAGCACGCCCATGGTGAAGACTTGGCAGACTCAATCAACCGTATGCTAGCAGTGTCACGAGAACTCGATGATAACCTAGAGAAGATTTACACCTCCGTGGAAGCGGCAACAGAAGCTGTTAAGAAAACCCGTGTTGATACAGACAAAAGCCAAGCAAGCTTAATGAGCTTAGCAAAAAACATTGAAGAGACCAGTGAGCAAATTGAAACCCTCAAAGTTGACTCAGATGCGATTAGCTCTGTAATTGACGTCATTAACTCAATTGCAGAGCAAACAAATCTACTGGCGCTGAATGCTGCAATTGAAGCCGCGCGAGCAGGCGAACAAGGTAGAGGGTTTGCAGTAGTAGCTGATGAAGTCAGAAGTTTAGCCGCTCGAACCAGTCAATCGACCCAGCAAGTACGTGAAGTTGTTAGTAAAATCCAGGCCGGAACAGACAGTGCACATCAACTGATGCTCAACGCACTCGAAGAAACAAAGCAAACTGTGACGCTATCAGAAGCGTCTACTAGAGAAGTAGATCAAATCGAATCGGCCATGCTCAACATTAACTCTATGTCTCACAGTATTCATGAACAGGTAAAAGACCAAAAAGCCGTATCCGATGAGGCGCAAACAAGTATTGAGTCTATGGTTGAACTTAATTCAGATGCGCTTTCGAGTTCTAAGATACAAGCTGTGTCTAGCAACGATCTGATCAGTCTTGCCCACAGTATTCACGATAAGTTGGCGATTTTTAAAGTGGATGAAGCCGCTTTTGAGCATGACCCCAGAACGGATAGGTCTCGACTACATACTGACACGAAGGCTGTCAGTACTAAGGCCGACATTCCGCAAGACTCAGGAGACATTGAGTTGTTCTGATAACTGAACTTGCTGTAGCTCATCACACAAGATTAAATACCAATGCTGCAAACCATGAGAATCAACTTCTTGTGGGTTTTTTAATGCTTGCTCTATGTGCTTTGCCGTTTTGGCAATATCATCAAAGCCAAATGTTGAGGCTGCACCTGTGAGACGATGACACACAGCCCTCAACTCTAACCAATCTTGCTTTTGCCATAAATCAATAACAGTAAAACGCTCTTGCTCTAGGCTTAATGCAAAGCTTTCTATCAAGTCACTAATGTCAACTTGCATATCTTGTTCGCCTCCAGCGCTCGCTTCTGCAAGAAAATCACTTAAAGCCAGGTGGAGTTTATCTCTATCAAGTGGCTTCCCTAGGTGACCTGCAAACCCAAGTTCAAGATAAGACTTAATTTCATGCTGCATGACATTCGCAGTAAGTGCAAAAATAGGCCCATCAAAACCTGCTTGTTGAAGTAACTTAAATGCTTCAAGGCCATCAAGTAATGGCATTTGAATATCCATCAAGATTAGATCTGGGTATTCGCATAATGCTTTTTCTACTGCTACTTGGCCATTTTCGGCTGTGATAACCTCAACACCAAGCTGAGAGAGAATACGTTCGAATAACGCTCGATTATCATCATGATCTTCAGCAATCAATACTGTACCGCGTAACTTAGATAATTGCGTAATCGGCCGAGCAACTTTATGCACTAAAATTGAGTCAGATGCTGAGTCTAAACGTGCACAAGGGATCACAATGTAAAATTGACTACCTTGTTCAGGAATACTACTCACCTGAATGCTACCGCCCATCATGGTCGATAATTGTTGAGATAAGCATAAACCCAATCCTGAGCCACCAAAACGACGCGTTATGCTGTTATCCCCTTGCTGAAAGCAGTCAAAGATATGTTGTAGTTGCGTAGCATCCATCCCGATGCCCGTATCATTTACCGAAAACCTGACACCGTTATTTTCTTGGCTTACAACCAGCTCAACATGACCATACTCTGTAAACTTAACAGCATTACCAAGTAAGTTAATCAGTACCTGTTTAAGCCTTACATAATCTAAACGCACCACATAAGGTGAAGGAAGCTGATTCACTACGATGAAGTTTAACCCCTTTGCTTCACAGACATGCTGAAACATCTCTGTGACATCATCAAGCAACTGCTCTAAGGCAAACTCAGTAAACTCTAACTCAAAACGCTGTGCTTCGATTTTACTCAGGTCGAGTACATCACTCACCAGATCTTTTAAGTGCTCCCCTTGTCTTTGTATAACTTGCAGAGGTTCCTGAATATGCTTGTCATGTTGGTATTCTTGTAACAGCGCTTCACTATTACCAATAATTGAAGTGAGAGGAGTTCGGATCTCGTGACTAATATTAGCTAAAAACTGGCTTTTAACTGTGTTAGCTTCACTTAGTTCATCTGCTAACTTTTGTAGCTCTGCTGTACGCTTAGCAACCTGTTGACTCAACTCAATATTGGCAGCACGCTCCATGCGTTTTCTATACATACTCACAACAGCCACTATACCTGTAATCAACAGCAAAATTGCAAACCAAGTCAGTTGTTCGCGCTGCTCACCCTGTAACTTTTGTACAGCCTGCTGTTGCTTGAGAAGTGCAATCTCTTGGTTTAACTCATTGGCTTCAATTTGACTTTGATACTCATTTAAACGAGCTATTAGGCTATCGTTAACGAGTTTACGCTGTAGCTTTCTATGCTCATGAAAGCTACTTAGTGACGCTTTGGTATAACCTAAGTTTGCTAAAATAATAGATTTTATTGCGAGGTTCTCGCTAACGCGTAACTGTTCACCTTGTGACTTTGCAATCTCTATCGACTCATTAATACTCTCAAGCGCAGATTTAAAGTCACCTTCATGAATTTGTACCCTAGCCAAAGAAGGTAACGCCTCCATTCGCCCTGCCCTCAAATTTAATTTCTCGGCATGATAAAGCGCATTTTGTACTTCTTGGCGAGCACTTTCCATATCACCCAAAGACACACTTAACTTCGCTAAATTGCTATATTCAAATGTAAGATGTCTTGAAGAATCAATTTTCTCGTAATAGTCTATCGCTGCCTTAAAACTAGCACGCGCAAGCTCATTTTCATTAGTATCAACATAGATAACCCCTAAGTTTGCCTGTGCAAGCGCAACGCCGTACTCGTCATTTAACAAATTAAAAGCACTAATTGCTCGAAGTAACATATCTTTCGCAGTCCCGTATCTAAACTGACGAACATATACCCCGGACAGATTAAGTAAAATATCAGCTTTATCTTGATCACTGCCATGTAGCTCATACAGTTTATGGGCTTCAACATAATGGCGAACTGAGCTTTCTAAATCATGCGCTTTTAGAAAAGCCAACCCAAGATTATTATGCATATTCGCAAGCTCTAATGGCTTATGTCGTAACTTTGCGATATTGAGTGCAGTTTGATAGTTTTCGATTGCCTCAGCGTACTCACCTTGATAGTAAGCACTGATCCCCAACATTTTGAATGCAAGGAAGTGCGCATCACTCACCTTATCATGTGATGTTGCTTCTGCTAGCTGATTGAAATAGATGTCAGCATCGCGCAATTTTTCGCGCTTGATCGCCTCTCTACCCAACTCTTTTAAAAGTCTACTGTACGCATCTACATCATCCGCATTCAGCTTCGCTAATTTATCAGCTTCTAATGTAAAGGCCGACCAATCATTTATTTCTTTCAGCTTTTCTATTTCTGCAGAAAGTGCAGGGGGAACTGTCGCAGATGATGCTTGGAAAGATGTACTCAACACACTGGCGACAAATAATGTGGAAGTGAGTATTTTCCGCAATGGCTGGTTTAACATCCTTGCCCTCATTGCCTAAAAAAAAATAATCATGGTATTGTGAAGATACACCAACAAACCTTGAGGAACAATGTTGCGCCCGATTCTAGATGCAATTTTTTCAGTGCTGAGTAATGGTGAACATTACAAGGTACATACGTTAGCTGCACACTTACAAGCCGTTGAATTACTTCAGCAACTTGACGACGACCCCAATCAAGATTTATTCAAGCGAAACTTTGTGTTGATGAATAGCTTATATACTTTGCAGGCTGAGTTAATTGAAGACGATATCTACTTACATATAGATAGCATGGATATTTACCTTGCTGACAAAGGCCAAGCCCCTGAATTAAACACATCTCTCAGCACTTATTATTTAGATTGGCAGAACTACCAAACAGATAATGAAGAAATAACATCATTGCTAGATTCTTTTTGGCAACGTTATGCTCAAAGCTTTCACCATCCGCAGAATATACTGAGTAAACCTGACCTCGATGACTTGTGTGTGCAATGGCAGTTAACACAACCGCTTGAAGAAAAAATCATTCGACGACGTTGGCGGCAATTGGCCATTCAGTACCACCCAGACAAAGGCAGTCATGACGATACACAATTCAAGCAGTTGCAGAATGAGTATCAACAACTGCTTGGGCACATTAAATCGGTTTAATTGACGCGGCGTACTTGGTATTTCTTACCTTTGATTTTGTTATCGCGGAGTTTTCTAAAAGCAGGTTTACTTGCTTCGCGCTTCACAGCAACAAAAGATTGGTTTTCAAACACAGTGATCTTACCGATTTGCGAAAAGCCAATGCCCTCTTCGCCCGTTAAACAACCCACGATGTCACCAGCGCGTAGCTTTTGCTTTTTACCACCGTCAATATAGAGGGTTTGCATTTCTGGCTTATAAGGCGGTTTATCTAATAAGCTCAGCGAAGGTAAAACAGCAGGTTCAAATTCACGTTCATATAGCTGCTCTATTTGCTTAACTCTGAACGCTTCTTTTTCACCAAAAATTGAACATGCCAAACCTTTTTTATCACCACGACCTGTTCGACCTACACGGTGAACATGGGTTTTAGGGTCAAGTGCCAGATGATAGTTAATCACCATGTCCATATCATCAATATCCAAGCCTCGCGCCGCAACATCAGTCGCAACTAAAATAGAGGCACTCTTATTAGCAAAACGCATCAACATCATGGCGCGCTCTTGTTGAGCTAAATCCCCATGCAGTGCCGAAGCATAAAAACCAGCCTCTTTTAATTCTTCAAATAAGCGCTTAGCTTCCACCTTGGTATTACAAAACACCACACAACTTTTTGGTTGATGCTTCATCAGAAGTAGTCGCAGTGTATTAAAACGCAGCTTGTTATTACTGAGCTTATAAAAAGTTTGTTTGATGCTTTTATTGATCCCCACTTCTTCAACTTTAACTTGCTGTGGGTTGCGCATCAGTTGCGCAGAAAGTGATTCAATATTTTTGGGATAGGTTGCACTAAATAAGAGGCTTTGACGCTCAGGTGGTAAATAAGCAACGATGTTTTCTATCGCATCAGTAAAACCCATATCGAGCATTTGGTCGGCTTCATCAAGCACTAAGGTGTTTACTTGCGTTAAGTCGAGCGTGCCCTTAAACAAATGATCTTCTATGCGCCCTGGCGTACCGACAATGATGTGTGCACCATGTTCAAGAGAGCTTATTTGCGGCCCAATAGGCACACCACCACAGAGGGTAAGAATTTTAACGTTTGCAGTGCCGCTCGCTAGCTTTCTAATTTCTGTCGCTACCTGATCTGCCAACTCGCGTGTTGGACAAAGCACTAAGCCTTGTGCATGCATACTCGATACATCGAGCTTAGATAACACACCAAGCGCAAACGCCAGCGTTTTACCTGATCCTGTTTTCGCTTGTGCAATCACATCTTGTTGGTCGAGGATCAGTGGCAAGCTTTGCGCCTGAACCTCTGTCATCTGTTTAAACCCTAATTGCGCAATGGTCTCAAGTAATACGGGTGATAAAGCCAATGTATTAAATTGCATGATGCTTATTGTCTCTCTAACAAAGCTAATTTAATGCTTTAGTTTACCAGCAAATGCGCTCGACCACACATCTACAGCATGGTTATTAAGCTTCAAAATCAAACCGCTCAGAGTTTAAGCACATGACTAGATTACGAACATATGGCAGACTGAAGTTTTAATCGGTACAGGGAAGCTGTTATGCAAACCTTTTTCCAGAAGTCTCTTTTTTACTTCCACGATCAAACAGACAAACTCTACAAACATCACCACCGCACTTTGTTTGTTGTTGCACTAATTGTGATTACTTACTTTGCTTACAGCATTTTTGAAAACAAGCAACAACAGGCTGAGTTTTTATCAACCCCTAAAGTGGATGATGTGCTTATCTTAGATATGGGCCACTTGATTAAAGACCGTAAATACCAGACCCAATATCGTATTGCGCAGGTATTCTCTGTAGAAGAAGACTCTATCACCCTAAAACAAGGCAGTTACACTTATCGTAAAAAGCGTGGTGCAGAACGTGCAATTAAACTGGATAGCTTAATGCTCAATAACTATTTCCGCCCTGCATTAATTAGCTTTAAAAAATCAGAACTGGCAGCGCTTTATGAGCAGGGGGCCATTGACGAAGTTTTTCGCCCTACAGATATCTATGTAATGGGCGGCATTGTTAAACATAGAGCAACGCCTGAGCGTATACCTCACAAGCTAAAGGTATCGTTCAATCAATTCAATCAAGAGGGCGTTAGAGCTTATTTAGCTAGAGACTTTGAGGAAGCAAGAAAACTGTTTATACAGGCTGCTGAACAAGGGTATGACTTTGGCCAATATAATCTCGCAGATATGCTTGAGTACGGGGAAGGTGGTGATGTTGATTTAGCAGGTGCGTATAAATGGTACAAAAGTGCAGCAGAACAAAACAACTACAAAGCTAAAGCTGCACTTGAGTCTTTTTGTGAAAAACACAAGACTATGTGCCGATAGGCCTATTTTAACCTGAGCTCAGGTTATTTTACCTGAGTATACTCAAGTAAGAAACTTTCAAATGCCGCTGCTTGCAGCGGCTTACTATGAAGATACCCCTGCGTATAATCACAACCCAATTCATTCAATAGCCACAACTGTTCGTCTGTTTCTACGCCTTCAGCAACCACTTTAAGGTTTAGATTGCTTGCCATCGAGATAATCGCTTTAACCATTTCATGGTCGTCTTGATCATCAGGCAGGTCTCGAACAAACTCTCTATCAATCTTAAGCTTCGAAAGCGGGAAGCGTTTTAAGTAACTCAAAGAAGAATAACCCGTTCCAAAATCATCAATGGCTAGCTCAACTCCCATCGCTCTGAGCGCCTTGAGCTGTAATAAGATACTTTCTGAATTATCAACAAGTACTGTTTCTGTGATCTCAATGGTTAAGTATCGGGCTTCTAAACCAGTTTGGTTGAGCACCTTTTTAACCAGCTCAACCACACTTTGACGTTTAAACTGAGTACTAGAAACATTCACGGTAATAAAAAAAGGTTTATCACATTGCTGCTGCCATGCTTTGGCTTGCGAACAAGCCTGATACATAACCCACTCACCAATAGAGATAATCAAACCAAGTTCTTCACAAATCGGGATAAAGTCCGCAGGCGATACCGAACCAAGGGCTTTGTTTTCCCAACGTAACAAGGCTTCACAGCCCACTTTATCATCATCTCGAGAGAGGATCGGTTGATAAGCGAGATGAAACTCATTATTTACAAGCGCCTTATGTAACGCGCCCTCTAACTGACTGCGTGCTTTTGCGTGCTCATGCATGGCCGAGGTGTAAAATTGGAAGCAGTTTCGTCCTAACTCTTTGGCTTTATACATGGCATTGTCAGCATTGCGGAGCAGCACCTTGGTATCATCGCCATCTTCTGGGTAGAAGGTGATCCCCATACTCCCTGAAGCAAACACTTCATGGCCTTCAAGCTCATAAGGCTCATGCAAAGTTTCAAGAATTTGAGCTGCGATTTGCTCAACTTTGGTAATCGAATCGACATCAGGCAACAACAATGCAAACTCATCTCCCCCTAAACGGGCCACGGTGTCGGAATTTCTGGTGCATTCTTCTAGCCGTCTTGCCGCTTCAATTAGCATTAAATCACCAATATGATGACCGAGCGTGTCGTTGACTGCCTTGAACCTATCTAAATCAATAAAACACACAGCCAAGCGGCTTTTATCTTTTTTGGCCTTTTGCAGCGCATTTTCAAACTTTTCTCGATAATTTCTGCGATTCGCCAAGCTGGTTAAAGTATCAAAGTTGGCCTGTTGCCACATCATATGTTCATGGTGCTTACGCGAGGTAATGTCATTAAACAAGGCAACATGCATTTCGATTTCACCTTGCTGATCAAATACCGCAGATACTTGCAGCCAACAAGGGAACACCTCACCACTTTTACGACGATTCCAGACCTCTCCCTCCCAGTGACCTCGCTGGCTTAAGGTATCGTACATTTGCGAGAAAAATGCTGGGCCATGGTGGCCGGAATTTAAAATCGCAGGTGACTGCCCTAGTACTTGTTCTTGCGTAAATCCGGTGATCTCCGTAAATGCCCGATTTACCATCTGGATCTGATTGTGTTTATCAGAAACCAGTACCCCTTCGCTGGTTGTCGCAAATACAGTACTGGCTAGGCGTTGCTCACGCTCAATGGCTAATTGCGCGGTGATATCTTGCAACATGTATAAATCACCCAACGATTTGTCGGCGTTATTTACGGCTTGTTTATCAACCGTAAAAAAGCGCCACTCATCTTGCACTTTTAAACGGTGTTCAGAACAGCCATAGGGTTGCTCTGCCCAATTTACATCGCTAAAGAATACTTCCCCTAGGGCTTTGCCAATAATAGAGCCCCTAGCCTCAATATCTTGGAAGACCTGCTGGTTGGCATCGAGCACGGTACCTGCCCGTGAAGTAAATAATAAATACCCTTCTATGGCATCAAAAATAGACGATAAGCGCGCCCCTTGTGCATCAGCTTTGCGCTTAGCGTTTTTAAGCTTAATAAAAAAGCGCACCAAAATGAGCAAAGAGCCGATGAGCAAGACAATCACCACAAAAGAAAGTAGCAACTGCATACGACTGGCTTGCTGAATAGCGTCGGTTTGTATTTCAACCTGCTGTTCTAGATTGGCTTGGTAATGCCAAAGCGATTCTTGTAAAGCGCGTTGCTCACTGATATCGGTGATCACAGATAATAACTGTTGTTTGCCGTGCTCGTCGGTAAAAGGCGCAGAGTGAACACTCACAGTACGGATCTCACCGTTAGCCAATTGATGTCTAAAGATAAAGTAATTGCGCCCTTCTGTTGCTGCGTTAGCACGCTCGTTAGCAACTTGCTCTGGCGTGAGTTGATTAATGTTTTGGATGAACCGCTTTTCAAGCTCTCCAGCTTGATAGCCATAGAATTGATCAGCTGCACCATTAGCAGCCACAATCGCGCCTGTTGAAGGCGTTATCACAAGCATCACTGCGCTGTGTTGCTCAAAAACCACCTCAGGTAAATGATCGGCACTGGCGTTCTGACTCAAGCTGAGTAAGGCACACAACAATATCGCTTTAAGTCGCTTCAAAACTTCCACTCACAAATCACACAACACATTCGACTATAATCTAATCCGCAATAGTTGAACATAGTTCAATTTACTGCATTTGTGCAAAATCAAACAAAATCACGTTTACCTTCGTATACCTTACTGAACTTAAGTGGTGATGCCATTTTCGCCACATCTTGATATACTTCGCGACAATGAAAAGTGCCCTATGCCAACGATGAAATACAAAGACTTAAGAGACTTTATTACGCGCTTAGAAGAACAAGGTGAACTTGTTCGGGTTAAGCAGCCTATCTCTACCAAGCTAGAGATGACCGAAATAGCCGATCGCACCTTACGTGCTGGCGGTCCAGCCATTTTATTCGAAAACCCAATCGGGTTTGATATTCCTGTTTTAGCCAACTTATTTGGAACACCAAAACGTGTTGCGATGGGCATGGGTCAAACCGATGTCAGCGAACTACGTGAAGTAGGCAAGTTATTGGCTTTCTTAAAAGAGCCAGAGCCGCCAAAAGGCATCAAAGAAGCTTTAGGACAAATTCCGGTGTTTAAGCAAGTGCTTAATATGCCAGCTAAAGAAGTGCGCAAAGCCCCTTGTCAAGAAGTGGTGTTGAGTGGTGATGATGTCGATTTAACTAAGCTGCCTATTCAACATTGTTGGCCGGGTGATGCAGCACCGCTGATCACATGGGGCTTAACCGTCACCAAGGGGCCATATAAAAAGCGTCAGAACTTAGGTATTTATCGCCAGCAGTTATTAGGTAAGAATAAAATCATCATGCGCTGGTTATCTCACCGTGGTGGTGCACTTGATTATCAAGAATGGTGTAAAGAGCACCCGGGTGAGCCATATCCAGTTTCGGTTGCTTTAGGTGCTGATCCGGCGACGATTTTAGGCGCTGTGACACCTGTACCTGATACTTTAAGTGAATACGCGTTCGCAGGTTTACTGCGCGGCTCAAAAACTGAAGTTGTTAAGTCAATTTCTAACGACCTACAAGTACCGGCTACTGCTGAGATTGTACTTGAAGGCTATATTGAACAAGGTGAAATGGCACCTGAAGGGCCTTATGGTGACCACACGGGTTATTACAACGAAGTGGATGACTTCCCAGTGATGACCGTCACGCACATTACCCATCGTGAAAGCCCGATTTACCATAGCACTTATACGGGTCGTCCGCCCGATGAGCCAGCCATTTTAGGCGTGGCACTGAACGAAGTATTTGTGCCTATTTTACAAAAGCAATTTCCAGAAATTGTCGATTTTTATTTACCGCCTGAAGGCTGTTCATATCGTATGGCCGTGGTCACCATGAAGAAACAGTATCCGGGTCATGCGAAACGTGTGATGATGGGTGTTTGGTCGTTCTTACGCCAGTTCATGTACACCAAGTTTGTTATTGTCTGTGACGATGACGTCAATGCGCGTGACTGGAATGATGTCATTTGGGCCATTACTACGCGTATGGACCCGGCTCGTGACACCACCATGATCGAAAACACCCCGATTGATTACCTCGACTTCGCTTCTCCAGTGTCAGGTCTTGGCTCAAAAATGGGAATGGATGCCACCAATAAATGGCCAGGTGAAACCGATCGCGAATGGGGCGAGCCCATCGTGATGGATGAATCAATCAAACAACGAGTTGATGAAATTTGGGACTCGTTAAACATTATGTCTCTTAATAAATAAACGCTGCACGCGTCGTGAAAGGTTTAATAATGCAAGTGTTAAATGCAGAAGTAGTAAGTATTACCCCCCTAACAGAATTTGTTTACAAGGTAGAGCTAAAACCAAGCGAGCCTGCAGAGTTTAAAGCAGGTCATTACCTTCAATTAGTACTTGGCGAAAAAGACAAGCGCGCTTTTTCAATTGCCAGTCGCCCAAGCCAAAAAGAATTACTTGAGCTACACATTGGTGCCTCTGAAGAAAACAGCTATGCCATGCAAGCGCTTGATCATTTACGTGAGCACCACGCAAATGGCACACAAGCAATCGTAGAGGTGGGCTTAGGTATTTCTGAATTACGTACTGAATCGCAATTACCAATCGTGTTATTAGCGGGCGGTACAGGTTTTAGCTATGTGAAATCAATGGCCGATCATTTAGCTGAAATTGACTCAGACCGTCAGGTACATTTTTACTGGGGTGTGCGTGATGAATCAGCATTGTATGCAGCAGAAGAGATGCAAGCTTGGGCTGCGAAAAAAGCAAATTTCACGTTCGTGCCAGTCGTTGATAATGCCAGTGACAGCTGGGAAGGTCACACAGGTTTTGTTCACAAAGCGGTATTAAAAGATTTCGACTCACTTGCAGCCTACGAAATCTATATGGCGGGGCGTTTCGATATGATTGGTCCTGTGCGCGATGACTTTATCGCCCACGGTGCAATTCGCGAAAATATGTATGCAGATGCCTTTGCATACATCAAGTAACGCAACGTCATAATAAAAACGCCAGCATATTTGCTGGCGTTTTATATTTCAGTTGCATTTAAATCTTAAAGTGTAAGCCTTGTTTAGATTGCTCTATGTTAACCTGCCCCGTTTTAAGATAATGCTCAGTTTCTTTGATAATAATTTCTTGTTTAAAAGCCGCTAGCTTCGCCTTCAATAAAGCATTTTTTAAATCTTGCTTTAGCGATTTTAATAACTGTGTTTGATCTTCGGATGCAATAAATTTATTTATGAATTCAGTCAGAAAACTCGGGCCCATTTTTTCCATGGTATTTTTAACATGCTTGGTTGATTCATAACCCGATTCAATACGCACTAACAACTCTACGGGTAATTCTCTGAGCTCATCACGCAAAAGCGCAAAACGCCATACACTGACACTTAAATCTTCTTGCGGAATAGAAAAAAGATAATTTTTATTAGTCGCTTCTCGACCATCTTCAATAAGCTTATCGATGTAAGCAATACTGTCTTCATAGTCTTTTAATGCCGACTGTAAAGACGTTAAGTTACTCTTCATTTCGTAATGCGTTTTTTCAAGAATTTCATGGGCTCGCCTTTCTTCTTGATAATTTTGAAACCACTCATTAATCACCAGAGCGATTAGCACACCTAGCGTTACTATCATCAGCTCAAAGGTAACTTTACCTAAACTAGATCTTAATTTTTCTTTCATATCCGTTGAACCTTTACTACAAGTACCGATTTTCATCTTACCGCTTTGATAGACATAAGAAAACGGCAAAGTTTATAACAGAGTCTAAATCGAATTGTCCTGCTGACAGCTAATAAAACCCTACTGACACTCCCTGACATGACGCTGTGGTTTACTTATTTACGTCAACCAACAACAGTCAATACGGAGATAATTATGTCTAATAATGCCATTGAAATCGTGCAATTCCAGCTGCAAGAAAACGCTGATCTTGCTCAGTTCGAAGCTGCAAACGCCGCTTTCCAAAGCTTTATTGATCAGCAACCTGGTGTGCTTTACCGCTCACTTGCAAAATTAGCAGATGCACATAGCTATGTTGATGTGGTGTATTTTGAAACCATGGCTGATGCCAAGCGCATTGGTGATGCCTTTATGGAAAACCCAATTTGTCAGCAATTCGCGCAACTGATTGAGAAAGACACTGTGAGGTTAGAGCGCTACAATGCAGTGAGTCAGACACCTTGTGAACAAAGTGCCTAACACTCTAGTCATCAAGTAAAACAAAAAGGACAATGGTGTGCATAAATCTGAGCGGTTATTTCAACTGGTCAACATTCTAAAGAGCCGTCGACTCGCAACCCGAGCGTGTGACTTAGCAACCCGTTTGAATGTGTCAGAGCGCACCATTTATCGTGACATCCAACATCTTCAAAGCTCTGGTGTGCCCATTGAAGGCGAAGCTGGCATTGGTTATCTCATAAGTGACTATGATTTACCACCTATGATGTTCACTATGGATGAGCTGCAAGCGCTGTTGCTTGGCAGCAAAATGGTCAGTGCATGGACAGATCCTGACTTAGCTGAAAAAGCACAAAGCGCCATCACAAAAATAGAAGCTGTACTGCCCGCACAGTTAAAACAACAAACAACCGATCAGCCTTATTTAGTCTCAGGCTGGAGCCATAACGCCGAGCATCAATCGTTTACTTATACCCTGCGCCAAGGTATCGAACAAAAACGCTGTGTAGATTTACATTATAGCGATGCCAAACAAGCACTCACTTCGCGCATTGTTGAACCGCTGGGATTAGTCTATTGGGGTGGTAAATGGACACTGGTTGCATATTGCCAACTCAGAGCTGATTATCGAGAATTTAGATTAGATAGAATTCAAGGTGCAACGTTATTAGATGATGGTTTTAACCTGTATGAAACAAAGAATCTTGACCACTATGTGGCACTTATTAGGGAGAAATATGGTGATTGTTAGATCAAAAGATCTTGAGTAACCTCAAGATCTTTAGACTAGACCTTAAATACAATAATTAACCGTCCAGCATACAGGGTGGCTATGGCAAACAATCGGATTACTTGGTCCCGGACCATTTGCAGCACCACCTACTTGTGGTGTTAGCTCACTTGGCAATGCTTGCTTGTTTTTACTTAAGCTTTTTACGGCTTTCTTATTGAGTGTTAGTTTCATGTTTATATTCCTTATCATGTTAATACCCGTTATAGGTAAACAAAACATACACCTAAGCACGCCAATTGCACATTGAATAAAATTCAACCAAAAAAAGACCACCTACTCAGTTCAATAAAAACAATCAAACCAATCTAAACAACCCATTTTACCAATAGACATTTATTGCTGATACTAATCTCAACCAACAGGAGAACCGTATTATGCAAGCAATTAAAGACATCATGACGAGTCAATTTCCGGCTATTTACGCACACACAGAATTAACAGACATTATTGAACAACTACAAAGCCATGGGCTATTCGGCGCGCCCGTACTCGATGCACAAAAGCAGTTGATTGGTTTTATTTCTGAACAACAACTGCTGAATCCACTGTTACAAAACAGCTATTTTTGTGACGGTCAGATCACCGCACAAGACTTGATGAGCAAAGATGTTCTGGCAGTAAAAAGCAATATGTTGGTGGTCGATTTAGCCACACAAATGCAGGGAGATAAACCTAAAATTTATCCTGTAGTGGAAGACAATAAAGTGATTGGATTAGTGACGCGCTCACGCGTTATCAATGCGCTTAAGCAAGCTTATTTAAGCTGTGCAAAAGCTTCATAGATGAATACCAATCCGCAATAACACTTAATCATTTTGAGGGATTAAACCTGATGATAGCTGCGTTAAAGATTTCTCATTTAGAACAACTAAATAACGAAATATTTGCCTTGCTACCAACAAGGTTTTCTTGCCTCAAAATAGACCACTTAGTTAAGCGGATTGGTATAACCAAAGTTCTGCTTAAACTAGAATAGACGGTAACCATTTTGGTGTTACCGTCTATTAGTTTTTATAGAGATAACTGCTGATTAACCCGCTTTTTTCGCTAGTAAAGCTTGCTTGTCTGAATCACTTAAAAATGCGATTTCAAGCGCATTTTCTTGGGCTTTTTTCACATCATCAGCGGTTAAGCCCGCTACTTTTGCGGCTTCAATAAACTCATGCTGTAGCTCAATGCCTTGTACTGCTGGGTCATCGGTATTAATACATGCCGCAATGCCGTGATCTAAGAACTGTTTAAGAGGGTGTTTGGTTAAATCAGCCACGGTACTTGTTTGAATGTTACTGGTTAAACACGATTCAATACCAATGCGGTTATCACGTAAGTAATCCATCAGTTTTGGATCTTCGATTGATTTCACACCATGACCAATACGCGTTGCGCCTAGCTCTTGAATCGCCTGCCACACACTTGATGCGCCTTCAGCTTCACCTGCATGAATGGTTACGCCTAAATACGCGTCGCGAACTTGCTTAAAGTGGTCAACAAATAATTCGCCTGGGAAGCCAAGCTCATCACCCGCCAAGTCAACGGCTGCCATATCGTTTTTAAATGCTAAGATTGCATCTAGCTCATACTGGCATTTTTCTACACCGAAAGTACGCGACATAATGCCGATCAGGTTGACCTTGATATCACGGTTAGCAGTTGCCGACTTAATGCCATCAACCACGGCTTCTACGACACCTTGAGGGTGTAAGTTATGACTTTGTGCCATGTAGTATGGGCTGAATCTTAATTCTGTGTAATCGATGTTTTGTGCAATGGCATCTTCTACGTTTTCTATCGCAATACGACGACACGCATCGTAGTCACCCAATACCTTCACACCCCAGTCTAACTTTTGTAAAAACGCCACAAGGTTTGGCTCAGTGCTCTGCACTTGAACATGTGGTAATAAGCCTTCTAGGTCATTGGCCGGAAGCGGTAAATTAAATTGCCTACCTAACTCCAAAATAGTGTTAGCACGCACATTGCCATCTAAGTGGCGGTGTAAGTCTAATAACGGGAATTTCTTATCGAACATAAATACCAATCCTCTATCAATCGTGACCTACTCAGAAGACTTATCGCACGGCTTCTAAGATTCGCTTCAAAAAGTCCTTATGTGGAATCGCAATACACACTCAGGTTTTAAGTAACATCTACTTTTTGAAGATAAAATTTTCCAGATCATACGCATGTAGCGATTATGATCAAGGACAGGTGTCCTCCGGATCGAGCTCATTCGACCACTTTCAATAAAAAGCCCCAGCTACATAACTATAGCTGGGGCTCTATCTGTGTCTAATTTTCTAAATAACAAAAGCTCAGGTTAAATAGCTACTATTATTTTGCGGCCAATAATAAATAAGCTTTTTGGAACTGCTGGGTTTGCTCATAACTATTTAGAACCGGTTTTAAATGGGCTTTATCGAGCTCTGTTAGCTGACAATTGTCGAATACTTTTGCCGCCAACTCATACTCACCTGCCGCGTTGGCTAGGCACCCCATGGCAAACAACAATTGCGGTTGCTCAGGGTGTTTTTTCAACGCATCTTGCAGTGATGAACGCAATTTTACATCAGGGTTTTTGGCATGCATAACCACATCAGCAAAGGCCTGGTACTGACCTTTCTTGAGCCACTTTTGTAATGTCGGCAGTAAGTTTTGCCATTGCCCTGCACTGGCTTGCGACTGCATATAAAGCGCTTCACTTTGCACTTTTAATGCTTTAGGAAGTTGTTCAAATTGGCCAATCGCCTGCTCTGCGTTCGCAGTAAACCAACGTGCCATAAATGCTTGCCACTGTGCTTGCGACCAATCTAAGCGCTTGTAGTGCTGATTAATCGCCGTCGCTAATTCAGCGTGTTTTTCAGCCTGTAGTAACCCGGCCAAATAACTACTCACCGCAGCCTGCGTTGGTTTTTTCTCTGCCATTGGCGCATCTAATAAGGCTAACGCTTGCTCATTCTGATTGGCATCCAACCAAAGTTTAGGCACCTTGCTCTGTGCTGCATCACTGATCTTTTGTAAATGCGCCAGTGCTTGTGCTTTATCGCCTTGCTGTAATGCAGCTTTTGCCAGTAAAGCTTGCTGTGCGTCTTGCCACTCTTCAGGCGCTTGTCCTTTATTAAACGTACTTTGCACCACTGCCGAATCATCATTGATGCTTGCCCATAAACCTTGCTGCCACACTTGCTGTGCTTTAAGTGCTTTTTTACCACGCCAAAAACCCGTGGTTTTGCCGTACATGCGTAGCAATGTTTTTAATAATTTAAGCACTAGCCACAACGCAATAAAGCCCAGCACAAACATGATCACAAAAGCGACGATGGTGCCTTCGATTGTGGTGTTATTAAATGCGATAAGCACATAGCCTTTTTCATCTATTAAAAGATGGCCTGCTGCTAATGCTGCAGCGACAAGGGCAAATGCTAAAATTGCTCTTATCATGGTGCAACCTCTTCAGCTAACCAGCTCTTCAATACTTGTTCAGAGCTTAACTGCACTTTACGACTAAACTGAAGCGGCTGTTGTTGTAACTCAATCAGTGCGGATTGCATGGCTTTAACTTCAGCCTTATCAGCTGCGAAATAAGCCTCAAGATGTTGCTGTGCTTGTTTTAAAGCAGTGAAGAATACACTAGCTTGCTTATCCATTAGCGCAGTTTGCGCTTGTGATAAATAGCCGCGTAGTTGTGCTTTTAATAGTTGCTGCTCTTGGGCATCCAGAAGCGGATCTACCACTGTCACATCACGTTCGCGGATCTTAATAAAATCATCCACCAGCCCTTGCCATGTTCTCTTCAAATTAGTTTGCCAGTCGCTGACTTCTGTTGATAGCTCAGCTGGCGCTTGCTGACGCGTCTCTGGTAACTGCAAAGTGACTAATGGCAGTGCATCAACCTGATTCAATAAGCCATGTAGCTCTAAGTAAATACTTTCAACTGCGGGTTGTGGCTGAGCGTTGAGTAAAGCAATGTCATCTGCCAATGCTTTTAATACTTCCGTGTTGTTGCTCTGTGCTAACAACACATCGTGTACACGCTTTAATACCGCTGCACCGCCTTGGTAATCTTGCTCTGCGGCCACTTTAAAAACCGCTAAGCGATGTAAGTAAACCGCTTCATTGATTGCCGCGCCACTGAGCTGTTGATCCGCTTGGCGTAACTTGCTGTCTAACTGTGCTGCAAAGCTCTCTTGTAATTGCGCTGCTTGCGATGACAAAGACTGGTTTACTGCTTGTGACACGCGCGATTGCTCACTTTGCAATGCTGCTAAATTCTGTTGTGACTGTTTAAGTTCATTTTTTAAGGCGCTATTTTCGGTTTTTAAAGCATCTAGCGCAGCGTAGGTTTTGTCGCTGATCTGCTGTCCGTGGACAATTAAACCGGTTGTCATGACACCCGTTGCCGTTGCTATCAACAAGGCTAATACGCCCACTTTACTGATCTTTTGCTTCATCGGTTTGGTCTCTGGCACGCTCGGTTTTTCACTCGCAGCGGTTGGTTGTTTTTGTTCTTCACTCATAGTGCTTACCTGCTGTTTTTGAGACGACTTAATGCAACTGAACACGGCATCATCACTGGCACCGTCGGCAAGGTATATCTGCGTCTCAGCAATTTGGTACTCTTGTTGTAAATAATCACAGCTACGTTGACTAACAAGATAAAAATCTCGTTGCTTTAACCAGTCTAAATGTTGTTCTGATTGTGTGTTAAAAACAGCATCAATCGCAGCATTACTGCTCAGCACTATAGCGGTTATCTGTTGCTCACGCCAGTGGTCTAACCAGCCATCTGCGGTTTCTTCTAATGCTGCTCGTTCATATACAACACATTGATTTAGAATGGCGCCGCGTGATTTACAGGTTTTGGCTATCAGCGTGCGACCGCCCTTGCCTTTGACGAGTACACATTGTTTGGCGTCTAAATCTTGTAAGGCTTTTAAGGCCAATAAGCCTTCTGAATCTTGTTGCTGTGGAAAGTCTGCTTTGCGAGAAAAGTGCGCTTCTATGGCCTGTGCGGTTTGCTCACCCACTGCAAATAGTTTGGCGTGGGCTGGTAAAGTTGAATATTGCTCGGCAAGAGACTGCACGGCATCTTGCGAAATAAAAATAATGACATCGGCATTATCGAGTGGCGCAAGCTGCTGCGCGTCCAGTGTTATCGAAGTAAGCGATAACACTGGAGTATGAAGATATGCAATCTGATGCTGCTTGAGTTGCGCCTTAAGCTGCTCACCTTTACCACTTGGCCGTGTGATTGCAATCTTTGTCATATTAAATTTAACCTTATTACGCGTCTCTATATACTTCAGCTAGAATTTTGTCAGCACCTTGCGCTAATAACTGTTCGGCAAGTTGAACACCTAGCTGCTCAGCGTTCTCAACTGAACCTGACACTTCATCGCGTAAAATCTCAGAGCCATCAACTGCGCCCACTAAACCACGAATATGTACTTGGTCGCCATTTACTAAGGCATAAGCACCGATTGGCACCTGACAACCGCCTTCTAAACGACGGTTCATAGCACGCTCTGCAAGCACGCGAATACGTGTTTCTGTATGCTCTAACGGCGCAAGCAATGCTTTTACTCGCTCGTCATCACTGCGGCATTCGATGCCTACTGCACCTTGACCATTGGCTGGTAATGATGTTTCTGGCTCGATGAAGTCAGCAATGCGCTCTGGCATTTCTAAACGAAGTAGACCAGCAGCAGCCAAAATAATCGCATCATAATCGCCATTATCTAGCTTAGCTAAACGGGTATTTACATTACCGCGTAAGTCACGAATGTCTAAGTCTGGGCGTAATGCACGGACTTGACATTGGCGACGTAGACTCGAAGTACCGACTACTGCGCCTTGCGGCAGCTCATCTAAGCTTTTGTATTTGTTTGATACAAACGCATCGCGCGGATCTTCACGCTCACAAATGGTGTTAAGCTCTAACCCTTCAGGGAATTCAACCGGCACATCTTTCATTGAGTGCACCGCGATATCAGCGCGGCCATCTAACATGGCTTGTTCAAGCTCTTTTACGAATAACCCTTTACCACCGATTTTTGCCAGTGGTGTATCTAGAATAATGTCACCCTGGGTCGACATTGGCACCAGCTCAACGGTAAGGTCTGAGTGAAAACGCTCAAGTTCGGCTTTCACAAATTCTGCCTGCCACAGTGCCAGTGCGCTTTTGCGGGTTGCGATACGTAAAATATTTGCTTGTTCTGTCATGCTTTTGCCTGTTGGACGCGATTAAAGCGCCGATGGAATAATTCGAAAAGTTTTTTGTGCCAGTAACTCGCCTTGCTCTGTTACGGCTTCAACACGCCATTGACCTGTTTGGCTTGGCATGATGTTTTTGCTTGAATAAGTACGGTAGCGATCTGCGCTGATCGTCAATGGAATTTCTGCCATCAACTGATCTTGATGAAACCATAAATGGCTAATGGTTTGGCCTTTTAGCTTGCGCACCTCTGTGAAGAAAAATAGTTTTTCTTGAAACTCAGTTTGCTCAATCGACTCTTTCAAAACATCAACTGGCTCACGCTCACTGATGCCTGTCGTCAGTACAGCACGGCTAATAAATTGCACATCAATTTGTGCACCTAGTGCCACTGAGGTGACTTTCGCGTTGTCTGAAAACTGTGTTGATGACGTTTCTGCATCTTGCTCAGCCTCAGGTGAAGTAGTTGCCGTCTCAACAGTTTCTTTCTCAACGCTGATTTCATCAGTCACTTGCGCAAGCTCAGGCTCGCTATCAAGAGTTTGCATTGTGTCTGTTTGCTCAGTTAAAACTGCGCTGGCTGTATCCTCACCAGCTTGGTCATCAACAGCCGCGGCGCTTTGCTCTGGCTCTTGTTGCTCAGGCTCTGCTGAAGCAGTTTGCACAGGTGCCATGACTTCTTCGACAATCACCTCAGTTGCTGGCTCAGGAATAGCTTTAACGCCGCTATCTAACTCTTGCTGTGCTGTATCTATAACAAGTTCAGGTTCTGAAATAACGACTGTGTTTGGCTCAACCATTTCAATATTTTGCACTTCATCTGCATTTACTGAATTCATTAAGCCATACACGATAGCCACAGCGGTCAGCATTAACATGCTTGCTGCCATAAAAATGCGTCGCCAATGCCACTGATAATGCACAGCTTGCGGCTGGGTAGGCGCCTTACTCACACTGGTTTTTATGACAATCTTCTGTGACATGTTTTGCTCCGTTTAATTAAGCCAATTTTTCAAGCAACCAAGTGCGAATAGCGGTTAGCTCTTCAGCACATACCTGATGTGCCATTGGGTAATCTTGCCATGATACCGTGTAACCCTGAGTGGTGAGCGTATCAAATGCTTGGCGACCCGCCATCATAGGCACGACTGGATCTTGTGATCCATGCGCCATGAAAATGTCTAACTCGGCTTGCACAGCTTCGTCTGCCAGCTTTTGCGGCGCACACATGTAAGTCGATAACGCCATCACGCCAGCCAGCTTTTGCTTAAGACGCGGTGCTAAATGCAAGGCTATCACCCCACCTTGAGAGAAACCAGCCAAGATGATTTTATCGGCAGGTATACCTTTGTCTAACTCAGCTTGAATTAAAGCTTCAACTTGAAGTGATGAGTCTCTCACACCTGTTTCATCGGCTCTTTTATCTAGATCAAAAGACTTGATGTCATACCAAGCGCGCATCACCATGCCACCATTTATGGTGACCGGTTGCTCTGGCGCGTGAGGAAAAATAAAACGTACACCAAGGTCTGCAGGTAAACCAAGCTCTGGGGCTATCGGTAAGAAGCCGTTACCTGAATCGCCAAGGCCATGTAACCAAATGATTGACGCTTTATGCGTGCTTTGTGCTGGGTATTCTACAAATTCAAGCATTAGTCGTGCTGCCACTCAATAGGTGCACCAGCTTGCTTAGTCGCCGCTTCGCTCATAAATTGCCAGAATTCTGCACCCGAGCGGTTGTCGATCCACTGTTCACCTTGTAGCTCAAAATGGTGACCATTGAATTTAGTGGCAACCCATACTTGATGAAGCGGTGCTTGTTTGTTGATGATGATCTTACTCTTATCAGGGAAGATGATCTCTAAAATGCCCGATTGAGACTCATAGTCTAAATCAACATCACAGTCATCAATTTGCTCTTCAATGGTTAACATTAACGCGTCGGCAAGTTCGTGGTATTCATGATCGGTCATCACGGCATCCTTCATTAAGCACGGTTGTATAAGTTATGACGAAATTTCACAGCCCCAATAGCTGCATTTTCTATGAATTCTGTTACTCTGCGATTATAAAGGCACTGACATCATTAATCTAATGAAAGCGAACCCCTCATTCACAAGCTTATTATTTTTGGTCATCTTTACCAGCTTATTCGTGACTGGTTGTGGCCAAAGTGGCGTGCTCTATTTACCAGAGCAACAGCAACAAGATAACCAAACACCTGCGAGTAAACAACCAAAGCAAGACCAACAGAAACAACAGCAAGAGGAAAAGTAAGATGGATTTTTTCGAATACAAAAATAATCAGCTGTTTGCTGAAGGGGTTTCGGTGGCTGATATCGCCGAGCAATACGGTACCCCCTGTTATGTCTATTCTCGCAAAACCCTAGAGCGTCACTATCATGCATTTACTGATGCCGCTGACGGTCATCCGCATTTAGTCTGCTATGCAGTTAAAGCAAACTCGAATCTGGCTGTGTTAAATGTCTTAACCAAACAAGGTGCTGGCTTTGATATTGTCTCGCAAGGCGAGCTTGCGCGGGTTCTGCAAGCCGGCGGTGATGCCAGCAAAGTGGTTTTCTCTGGTGTTGCAAAAACTGCACAAGAAATTGCTTTTGCTTTAGTACAAAACATCAAATGTTTTAACGTTGAATCTGAAGCCGAGCTTGAACGTATCAGTCATGTTGCCAGCGAACTAAATAAAACTGCACGCGTGTCTATTCGTGTGAATCCAGATATTGATGCGAAAACCCATCCTTATATTTCTACCGGTTTAAAAGAAAACAAGTTTGGCATCGACATCAATCAGGCCTTCGATATTTATCAAAAGGCCTACGCACTACCAGGCATTGAAGTGGTTGGTGTTGATTTTCATATTGGCTCGCAGCTGACCGAAGTCGCGCCATTCTTAGCCGCACTAGACAAAGTTTTAGCCTTAGTCGATAAATTGAAAACCGCAGGTATCGAACTTGAACATTTAGATATTGGTGGTGGTCTAGGCGTGCCTTACGACAGTGAAAAGCCACCTCACCCAAGTGCCTATGCCGCAGAAGTAAAAGCGAAATTAGTAAACTACCCACATCTAGAACTCGTTTTTGAGCCGGGGCGTGCTATTGCTGCCAATGCCGGTATTCTAGTGACCAAAGTTGAGTATATTAAACCGACTAAAGACAAACACTTCGCGATTGTTGATGCGGGTATGAACGACATGCTACGTCCGTCTTTATATCAAGCATGGCAAAACATCATTGCTGTTGCGCCGCGCGCGGATGGCACCCCAACACAAAATTATGACGTGGTGGGCCCTGTGTGTGAAACCGGTGATTTCTTAGGTAAAGATAGACCCCTTGCCATTCAAGCAGGCGATTTACTTGCACAGCGCAGTGCCGGTGCCTATGGCTTTACCATGAGCTCAAACTACAACTCGCGCCCTCGTGCGGCTGAAGTCATGGTAGATGGCGACGAGAGTCATTTGGTTCGCCAACGCGAGACGCTCACTTCGCTTTGGCAAGGCGAGCAATTGCTGCCATAAATAAGCGCATTCCCGCACCAAGCCCAGTGGATATCACTGGGCTTTTGATAATTGCCATGGCAAAGTAGTAGCAGCTTGGAGTTACATTAAGACATTATGTTTGTAAATTTTTCTAAAATGCACGGTTTGGGTAATGACTTTATGGTCGTTGATAACGTCACTCAAAATGTATTTTTATCACGCGACCAAATCAAGAAACTCGCTGACCGCAATTTCGGTGTGGGTTTTGATCAACTACTTATGGTTGAAGCGCCTTATTCACCCGATCTCGATTTTCATTATCGTATTTTTAATTCTGATGGCACCGAAGTGGAACAATGTGGCAATGGCGCACGCTGTTTTGCACGCTTTGTGCGCATGAAGGGTCTCACCAACAAACATAAGGTCGCAGTCTCTACTAAGGGCGGCAACATTGCCCTGTATACTGAAAAAGATGGCCAAGTGACGGTGAACATGGGCAACCCGCACTTCGCGCCGAGCAGCGTGCCATTTAAAGCAAAAAAGCCAGAGCTCACTTATATTCTTCGCGCCGGTGAAAGCACGGTTTTTTGTGGCGTAGTGTCTATGGGCAACCCCCATTGTGTATTAGAAGTCGACGACGTGAATACCGCTGAAGTCGAGACCTTAGGGCCATTACTTGAAAACCACGAACGCTTTCCTGAGCGTGCCAATGTGGGCTTTATGCAGATCATCAACCCTGAACACATTAAACTGAGAGTCTGGGAGCGCGGCGCTGCCGAAACACTCGCTTGTGGCAGCGGTGCTTGTGCTGCTGTGGCTGTGGGTATAATGCAAAAGAAATTAGCCAGCACAGTGCGCGTAGATTTACCTGGCGGTTCATTACAAATACGTTGGCAAGGTGAAGGTAACCCAGTGCGTATGACTGGTCCTGCCGAGCACGTATTCGATGGGCAAATTTCTCTTTAAGAAATAAGGTTTAGCGCGCTCACAATAAAAAGTCGGAGTAATTAACATGAAGCAAACAGATCAAGAACAACAAGTCTGCGACTACTTAAAACGCAACCCCGACTTTTTTCAGCATCACCCTTATGTGTTACTCGAGTTAGAGCTGTTCAGCAAAAGCCAAGGCTTACCGAATTTAGCCTTGCAACAGCTGCGTTTATTAAGAGAGCAAAACCAAGCATTAAAACAACAGCTCTCTGGGATGGCTAAAATTGCACACAGCAATGAACAGATATTCAAAACACTGAGCGATTGCCAGCGACAGATTTGGCAAGCTAGCTCATTGAATGAAATCTCCAAAGTGATTCAAACAGCGTTTGCCAATACACCCAATATTTCAGCGACAGAGCTGCTCTTTCAGCCCGAGCAAGTAACCCAAGCACTAAACACCACACTTGAAGATAAAACCCAATATTTAGGTCGCACGCCAAAGCAGTTAGATAGCGTCTGGGAAAAAGCCCCGAGCACTGGCTCTGTGGCACTGTATCAACTTGACGACAGTGAAGCGGTACTGGCTTTTGCCAGTGACAACCCTGCGCATTTTTGCCCAAATAACGACGACTTGTTGATGCAAGAGTTTTTAGCGGGCTTAAAACTGAGAATCGCAGCACTTGGATAGCCCATTGTGAATAGTCAGTTCAATGCCTCTCAAAGTGAGCTTAAAGAGGAATTTTCACAACCAATCGATGCATTTATGGCTTATTTACGTCATGAAAAGCAATACTCAGAACACACTTTAGGACAGTATAAACGTCAACTTATACAAGCCGCTTTGGTCTTTCAGCAAGACAGCCATGATTGGCTAGGTGTATCCCCCGACCATATTCGCCGTTTTAGCATGCAACTACGCAGCAAGCAGTACAATCCTCGTAGTATTAATTTGAAGCTTAGCTGCATTCGCAGTCTGTATAAGTTTTTAAAAGCCAAACATCAACACCACCAGACTTTAATCAACCCAGGCGAAGGCATTAAAGGCCCTAAGTTTCAAAAACCATTGCCAAAAAATCTCGATGTCGACCAAATGGCGCAGTTATTAGAATTACCTGAAGACGATGCTCTCGCAGTACGTGACAAAGCCATGATGGAGTTAATGTATTCAAGTGGTTTGCGTGTTAGTGAGCTAGTGAATGCCAACTTAAATGATATTCGCGAAGGGGAAATTCGGGTACTGGGTAAAGGCAGTAAAGAGCGCGTTGTCCCCGTTGGCAGTAAAGCCCTCGCTGCATTAGAGGCATGGTTAAAGCTGCGCCCACAATTTGCCATTGAAGGCGACCCAGCCTTGTTTGTGAGTAAACAAAAACGCCGTATCTCCACCCGTCACGTACATGAGCGTATGAAAGAATGGGGCCTAAAACAAGGCATTAGTACCCCTGTTCACCCGCACAAACTGCGTCACTCTTTTGCTAGTCATATGCTTGAATCAAGTGGTGATCTGCGCGCCGTGCAAGAGATGCTCGGGCACAGCAGTTTATCAGCAACCCAAGTCTATACTCATGTCGATTTTCAACATCTTGCTAAGGTATACGACAAAGCACACCCAAGAGCGAAAAAATCCAAATAACCACTTATTTACGTATAATGCGCATAACCTTAAAGGAGCCATTTAATGCGATTCAACCGAGCTATCACGCCCGTTAAAGTTTTAAGCTTTGACTTAGACGACACCCTTTATAACAATCATCCGATAATCAAAGCTGCGCTACAGGCACAGTTTGATTATCTTGCCACAATTGAACAGTGGCATGCTAAAGGGCCAAACTACTGGCGTGAGTGTCGCAACCATATTGGTAAAACACAGCCTGAACTTCAGAGTGATGTGACGAAATGGCGTCAGGTTGCATTAAGGTATGGCTTTGCACAATTAGGTTTTTCTGACAGACAAGCACAAGAATATGCAAACGCAGCATACAAGGCATTCGCCGATGCGCGCAGCCATATTGTGGTTAGCGATGATGTGCTTGAGTTACTAGCGCAATTACGTGAGAAATATACCCTTATTGCCATTACCAACGGTAACGTTGAAGTCGACAAATTTAACTTAAAAGGCGAATTTGATTTGGTATTACAGGCCGGTCCTCACGGTGAAGCTAAACCGAGTCGCGCCTTATTTGATAAAGCCTGCTCGCTGTTAGAAGTTAGCCCAAGTGATATTCTGCATATTGGCGATAGCCTTGATACCGATGTACAGGGGGCGAATAATGCAGGCTGTTATAGTGTTTGGCTCGATAACCAAGATTGTATATACAACTATAAAGGGCTTGCTGATATTGAAATAACTGACATTATGCAGTTAGCGCTTTTAACAAAATAAACAATAACAACACACAGGGATTATTTATGGAGCAAACAGTGACACACGCCAATAAGATTATGATCACAGGTGCGACAGGACTGCTTGGCCGCGCCTTACTTGCTGAGTTAAGCCCACATTTTGATGTCATTGGCACAGGCTTTAGCCGTGCTGAAGGCAACATCATCAAATTAGATTTGCATGACCAGCAAGCGGTTGCAAACAGCTTAATTGAGCATAAGCCACAAGTCGTGATCCATGCCGCCGCTGAGCGCAACCCAGATATTTGCAGCAACAAGCCAGAGCAAGCCATTGCCCTGAATGTCGCCGCTTCACAATTTTTAGCTGAACAGTGTGAAGCCATCGGTGCCAAATTGATTTTAATCAGTACCGACTATGTGTTCGACGGCCAAGATGCCCCCTATTTAGAAAATGCCGCACCGAATCCTCTAAACCTGTATGGACAAAGCAAGCAACAGGCAGAACAAGCTGTGTTAGCGGTTGCGAAAACCCACAGCGTGATCCGCGTGCCGGTTCTATACGGTGATGTCACGCATTTAGGCGAGTCAGCAGTCACCACACTTGCACAACAACTCAATGCCACAGCACCTTCAAGTCACGACAACTGGGCGATCCGCTACCCAACTCACGTAGCCGATATTGCCATGAGTATTCGCGACTTAATTCAGCAAGCTGACAAATTAGGTGGTATTTTTCATATTTCTGGCACTCAGAAAATGACTAAGTACCAAATGGCATGCTTAATGGCCGATGCACTTGGCTATGACCGCAGTTTATTGGAGCCATTGGGTCAACCCAACGATGGTACTCCTCGCCCATATAACTGTGCTCTTGAAAATAAACGTTTAAAAGCTATGGGTATTCACTATGAGCGCGGGTTTGCTAAAGCGATCGCTGAGATTATTCGTGCACATAGAACTGAATAAATAGCTTCATGTCTAAAATACGGCTTGCAAAATATATTGGTCATGCGGGAGTTTGCTCCCGTCGTCAGGCTTCCCGTTTAATTGATTTAGGCGAGGTGATGGTGAATGGTCGACCTGCAAACCACATAGACCACGTTGATGAACTTGATGAGATTATTGTGCGGGGAGTGAAAATTGAAGGCCCAGCCAAAAAGGTGCTCTACGCTTACCATAAACCTGTTGGGATAGACTGTAAGCTAAAGCCTGAAGATCCAAGCAGCCTTATTCATCACTTACCACAAGGTGAGCGAGTCTACCCAATTGGTCGCTTAGACAAAGACTCAAGAGGTTTGTTACTGCTAACAAACGATGGCGAATTGTGCCACCAGTTGATCCATCCAGATCATCATCAAGAAAAAGAATACCTAGTCGAAGTCGATAAACCCCTTGATGGCGGCTTCTGTGCAAAAATGGCTGTAGGCGTGCCTGTTGATGGCCAAATCACTCTGCCTTGTGAAGTTTCTCTGGTGGATGAGACCCGCTTTAAAATCATTCTCAAGCAAGGGCTAAATCGACAGATCAGAAAAATGGCCAAATATTGTGGTTATAAGGTGATAGATTTATACCGAGTGCGCATTGCCAACTATGTATTAAACCCAAATGAAGTCAGCGAAAACACCTACCAAGCCATCACCTTAGGTGAATTAATGTAGTGGCTTTTTAAAAGCACACCACGACCATCGCTAAGGCACTGACTAACCCTACCAGCCACACGGATGAACGGGCAATATGCCAATCAAGGTAATAACATACGCAATAAGCAACACGGGCAATAATGTGGGTGACAGCCAAGGTTTGTGTAGTCTCGTTTATGGTATTTGTGCCCAACACCACAGCTAATGCGACGGCAAATACCGTTAATGCTTCAAAGCTATTTTGATGGGCAGCCAAAGCACGAGCTCCAAAGCCGGTAAGCTGCGTTTGTTGTGCTCTTGGGTGTCGATTATCGTAACCGCCTAATCGATTCATCGCGATAGCAACAGGCGCTTTTGCCAAATAAGGCAGTAACATGGCGATAAAAGCGCAAATCAGTAGCGTGGTCATTTTATTTACTCCAAACTGACAATATTCATAGTCAAAATATTCTTAATTCAAAACAACACGCTAGCACAAAACTGTAGACAAAAAAAAGCCACCCAAAAAGCAGGTGGCGAATTATTTTGTAGCATCTGATACCGAGTATACGCGCAATAATGAAAAACACACTGCGACAGATTGTCGCAGGTATGTAACAAACGCCTTCACCATTTTGTGAGACCTATTTATCATCGCCTCACTGCTGGGTATTTGTTAGAGTGAGCTTTTACACAAGATTAAAAATAACAATGACCTGGATCGCTTTCACACTGTTAGCCGCCTTCTCGCAAGCATGGCGTAATGCCTTGCAAAGCAAGCTGAGTAACCATGCGAGTGTCGCAGGTGTCACCCTCGCCCGCTTTTTACTCGCCAGCCCACTCGCTGCACTCTATTTATTCGGCCTTTACCAATGGCAGCCTGCTGAAGCACTATCTCCAAATAGCAGCTTTTTATTTTATGTATTTGCAGCAAGCATTATGCAAATTGCCGCTACTGCGCTCATGGTGGTGCTCTTTAAGCAAAATAATTACGCCGTCGGCGCAGGGCTTGCCAAAAGTGAAGCCTTAGTCGCCGCTATTTTGGGCATGTTGTTTTTTGGATCTACGTTATCGTTATTAGGCTGGTTGGGTGTTGCAATCGGTGGTCTAGCAGTGCTACTTCTGAGCGGTTTCACCTTAAAAAAACTCAATCCAAAAACGGCACTGATTGGCTTAGCCTCGGGCACCGCATTTGCCCTTACTTCTCTTTGGGTACGAGAAGCGAGTATCGCATCAGGGTTACCTTTTCCACACAGTGCCGCTTGGGTATTACTCTTTGTATTACTCACCCAGACTGTGATGCTATCGGCGTATATCAGCATTAAAGAATCACACACTTGGCGCACTTTACTCAGCCATAAACCGCTGACTTGTGCGATCAGTTTTACTAGCTGTATTGGCTCAATTGGTTGGTTTAGTGCCATGAGCTTACAACACGTTGCTTATGTGAAAACACTTGGGCAAGTTGAAGTGTTTTTTACCATTTTGCTGTCTATTTTCTGGTTAAAAGAACCGGTAAAGAAACGTGATGGACTCGGGCTAGGCTTAATAGCTGTTGCAGCCATATTAGTGATGATGACCTAACCAAACTGCTTTGTTAATAACAAAAAGTTAGTTCTTCTTATTCATATTCCAAAGTACGCTTTGCCCTTCGCCCATCATGGTTGTTGGCATTTGCCCATTCCATTGCTGAGCACGCATATAGTCAACTAGGGTTGCGTTATTCTTAATCGCTTCTGCTTTTTTCAGTATCGCCTCGGCTTCTGCTAAACCTTTTAATTTAATGGCTTCAGCTTCGGCTTGGGCTTCTACTTTAATTGCGTATGCTTGGCCGTCTGCTTTTGCCTTGGCCGCATCACGTTGTGCCAGTGCCGTATTAACTTCACGCTGTGCTTCTAACTTTTGGCGCTCTAAACGGTGCTTTTCGGCTGCAGCAAGGTTCTTTTCTGTCTGCTTGGTTTCGATAGACTGAATGTACTTTTGCGGAAGCTCTAAATTTTCAATTTGCGCTGAGTCTAATTTCACCGGATAGTCTTTCATTTCTTCCAGTAATAACTCTTCGATACGAGCAATGACCTGAGAGCGATTTTGAATAAGCTCTTCGGCCTTATATCTTGCCAAAGCATCTTTCGTTGCTGAACGAAGTTTAGGGTCGAGAATACGGTTCTCAAATTGCGTTAAGCCACCATAACTTTTAAATAAGTCGAACGCTTCTGCACGGATCACCGTCCAGTTAATTGATACCTCTGCGGTTACTGGCATTTGTTCATGAGTCGCGGCACGTAATTTCTCGACATTTTTGCGTGTACGGATCTCCAACATCTCAACACTATCGACAATGGGTACCTTAGTGTGCAGACCCGGGTTAACTTGCTCGGTGGCTTCACCAAAGCGTTTGATAATACCCACATGCCCTTCGTCAACGGTATAAAACGCACCATTCGCAACAATCAGCAAACCGATTGCCGCCGCAGCACCACCAAACAAGCCCTTTTTCTTAAAAAAGTTTGTGCTGATGTCAGGTAAGTTATTGTGTTCCATGCTTCACCTTTTTTAATTTTCGTCCAGTACTGTGCCTATTTATAACACAATAAAGTGATAAAAATATAACCCCTCACTGTTTATGGCTGTGGTGTGAACGTGATTTCGTGGGTTAAAACTTGTGGAAATAACGGCGTATTATCGCCTTCTGCATACTCATCAAAGCCACTGCGATAGAAAGGTGAAAGTGGGTGACCACTTTGTCCACCAGCCACGGTCATAATGGCTTTTTCTAACTCACCGGGTTGCACAATAAAACGTTGTGACGCGCCAAACTCAGGACGTTGTACCGCTGGCATATAGCTATCGCCAAAGCCGTCGTATTTGGGCATGTTTAAGAAATGGCTCAATATTGGCAGTTGCTTGCTAAACGGATGTTGAATTTGTAATGCATTCACTTCACCCCATTTCCAAGCAGCCATATTTGGACCAAACTCTGCGGCCAATTTTTGCTTTGCTTGTTCGTAAGCTGCCAGTTGCAACGCTTGCCAATTATCATGGCCATGTAACCAAGATTCAGGTTGGGCATTGATCAATTGCCAAAGTGCCGGCTCTAAATAATTTTTCAGTGCGCTTAAGCTGCTGCCTGACTTTTTCATGTTGCGCTCAACCGACACAAACACGGTATCAATGAGGCTGTCACGATAATAGCGCACTAAGGTGTAACCCACTGATTCTGCGCAAGCGCACTGCTGCCAATCATCTAGCCAGCTTAAGTCGATTTGATACTTAAACTGGGTTTCGGTGTCTTGTCGTAATAGCGCCGATAATTGCTTATGCCATGGCGTTAAGAAGCGCGCTTCATTATCGAGCTGAATGGCATAAAAATCTTTTTCGCTAAATTGTGACTTCTCTAATAATCGATCTCTGATCTGTGCTGAACGTGCCCCCAAAGCATAACCGCCATCACCAAAGCGTTGATGAGCAACAGCCGAGACCACTCGAGAATTACCGGTCCAAAGTTTACCGCTTTGTGGATTCACCACTTGTGGACGCTGTACTTCATTAAATTGCCAAAGCTTGGCGTAGTGCTCACTGGATTGTGCAATGTCTGCCGGATTTGTGCGCGCTGGCACAGCGCCCATTGGTTTCCATGCAGCATTGCCTTTGTCGTCTACCACCATTAAATTTTGAACTGGAATACCCACATGCGGCGCCAGTGCTAATGCTTCTTCAACCGATTTCGTGCGCTCAAACCTTAGTAACTCTAGGTTTACTGCATAAGACTGGTGTGCCACCCAACTCAATGCATATTGCTCACCTTGGATTTCTTTTACTGGGCCGTAATTAGACATGGTCAGCTCATACACCGCATGCTCACCGTTTGGTAATGCAATGCGCTCATTTACTTGCCATGTTTTATCTTGCGCTGTTAGGGCTATCCAATCCGCGGTATCTAAATAACCGTTGGTGAACCCCCATGCAATATGATCATTACTACCGACAACAACGGCTGGCGCGCCCGGTAGCGTCACCCCTGTCACCTGGTATTTTTCGCCTTGGTGGCGATAATTTAATTGTGCACGATACCAAATTGACGGCACATTCAAACCCAAATGCATGTCATCTGACAGCATGGCTTTTCCGGTTTTGGTTAACGCGCCAGTTACCGCCCAGTTGTTACTGCCGTAATGGTCTTGCTCTTTGATATGGGTTACTTGTGATATTGCTTCACGACTGATTGGCTCTGGAATGGCAACTCGCCCTTGTGGCAGCTTTGAGCCATCGAGTGCCGCCTGATACTGGCTCGGCTGCAAGATGAACTCGCGCATTTGCTCACCGTACAGCTTATCTAAATGAATTAATGCTTCATCTCTAAAATAGGTGCCAGCTTGTAAGTCGAGATACATGCTAAAAATCACCAGTAAGCTATCTTCGCTTAACCAAGGCTTTGCCTCCGCACCACTTAATAGATATTCAAAGCTTGCGATGCCTGCCTGAGTTCTACCTTCGTTAACCCCTTGCGTGTAAGTTGCCAGTAGTTGCTGATCGGTTTCGGGTAATAACTTAAGAATTTCTTGGCTGCGAGCACGTAACTGATGAAAGCGCATTTTCTTATCAAGCTCGAGCGCGCCTTTACCAAATAACTCACTTAACTCTCCCGCAGCGTTACGCCGTAATAAATCCATTTGGAAGAAGCGGTCTTGACCATGAGCAAACCCCAATGCATAGGCGGCATCTTGGCGGGTTTTCGCAGTGATCACCGCTTGCCCTAATGTGTCTCTTGCCAGTGTAACGGGCTTTGAAATGGCATCAGAAGTGCCTTTACCGTCTAATGCCGGTAGGCTGAGCGATAGCAAGCCATATAAGCCTGCGGTAAGAATTAAAATGAGGATCAACAACCCAGATAATCCACGCTTGAGCCAACTTAACATTGCGGTGTCTCCTTGTGCTTTATTATTTTTATACTAGCCATAAATAAGTGACGCTATTGTGTCAGCGAAACTGCATTATGTTCATGTTACACCCAGCTTTTCAATCTTGTTCCTCTCTGATAACCAACTAAATCAATTCTTTATCTATTCTTATACCAATCCTCTTAATTAAGTGATCTATTTTGTGGCAAGGTATTACTGGTATATTAATTCGCCTTAACGTACATTTGAGAAATAGCCTAATTAAGGAGCTTGGCGATGGAATTGAATCAAATTGAACAACGTATTATTGGTGTGTTGCTAGAAAAAGAAATCACTACCCCAGACCAATATCCTCTATCTTTAAATTCTCTGACGACGGGTTGCAATCAAAAATCGAATCGTGAGCCGGTTTTAGAGTTAAGCGAAGCTGAAGTCTTAGATACCGTTGATGGTTTAATTGCTAAAAGAATAGTGGTTCGAGATGAAGCTGTTTCGGGTCGAGTCGACAAATACCGCCATCGTTTCTGCAATACCGAGTTCGGTGATTTACAGTTTAGTGAACAACAACTCGCGGTTGTGTGTGTCTTACTCTTACGTGGCCCACAAACTCCCGGTGAACTTCGCAGTCGTACCAATCGCCTAGCGAACTTTGCTCAGGTCAGTGAGGTTGAACAAGTATTACAAGATCTCCAACAGCAAAGTCTTGTTCAGCAACTACCAAGACAGCCGGGTAAACGCGAAAGTCGTTATCAACACCTGTTTATATCGAGCACAGAAGCTGAGCTGGCCAGTGCAGGGGCTGAGCCATTGGCTGAGTCAGACCTAAATAGCTTATTAGAAGAAGTGCAGCAACTTAAGCAAGAATTAGCCAAGATAAAACAGCATTTAGGACTTTAAATGTAAGAAATAGCCCTTTAAATTCAGCAAATATCACAACATAATAGAGCTTGCACTCAATAAACCAGAACTCACAGAGGAATCATCATGCGCCAAGCCATTTTAGCCGAAATGCGCGTTCAGCCTAACATCGACGTCGACTTTGAAATCACCCGTCGCATTAACTTCATCAAACAACGTCTTGTCAGTGCACATTGTAAGTCGCTGGTATTGGGTATTAGTGGTGGCGTAGATTCTTCAACTTGTGGTCGCTTATGTCAGCTTGCCGTTGACGAGCTTAATAACGAGTTAAACACCACTGAGTATCAGTTTATTGCGATGCGCTTACCTTATGGTGTGCAAGCGGATGAAGACGAAGCGCAATTAGCTCTTGAGTTTATCAAGCCAAGCAAACGTCTAACTGTGAATATTAAAGATGCAGCAGATGCACTGCATGCTCAAGCTCTACTAGCCATGTCTGATAGCGATACCGCTTTACCTAGTGACAGCCATGTGGACTTTGTAAAAGGGAATGTGAAAGCACGTCAGCGTATGGTTGCGCAATATGAGATTGCCGGTCTTACGCAAGGTTTAGTGGTTGGTACTGATCACAGCGCTGAAAACATCACTGGTTTTTATACTAAATTTGGTGACGGTGCCTGTGACCTTGCGCCTTTATTTGGTCTATCTAAGCGCCAAGTTCGCGCATTAGCCAGCAAGCTTGGCGCACCAGCTGCTTTAGTAGAAAAAGCACCGACAGCCGATCTTGAATGTGATAAGCCAGGTCTAAAAGACGAAGACGCGTTAGGTTTGAGCTACGAGCAAATTGATGACTTCTTGGAAGGTAAAGACGTAGACGCTGAAGTGGCTGACAAGCTGATTGCGATTTACCTACGCACGCAGCATAAGCGCCAGCCTATTCCTACCGTTTACGACGCAGTATAAGTAACCTGAGCTCAGGTAAGTTCGTTTTTTTAGGCAATAAAGAAAATTAGGTTATGAGCTAACTAGCTCATAACCTGTCATACCCGCCTCGAGCACGATTAAACTCAGCAAAAACATTACCACATAACCCACTTTTACTTTTGCACATACATATGCCCCAAGTGGTGCACCTATTACCACCACAGGAATAGCAGCAAGTAAGTAGCTATGAATTTCTGGCGTGATCTGCTGTAAATAAACCACATTAATAAGACTGCCGATCACTGAGGTAAATGCCATCACTAAAACCGATGTCGCCGTCGCTTTTTTCACATCGGCTTTATAGCAAAGCAATAACAGCGCAAATAAGGCGATATCAGCCCCTGAGCCCACCAAGCCACTGGCAAGTCCGCCAATAAAGGCCACCAGCATTAAGCGCTGTGGATGAGGGTGAATGTCATCAATACTTTGCTCATGGTGAGCCTTACGCCACCATCTAACCAGCATGGTCACGGCAAAGCACAGCAACAACACACTAAATACCGACTTAACCCACAACCTAGGCACAACCTGGGCAACATACAGTAAACTTAAAATCACACCCAGTGATGCCATTGGCAGGGCAAGCAGCACCACATTGCGATAATAAGGAATGCCTCGACAGATAATGGTTAAGCTCGCCGCGGTCATGCCAAAGCTTTGTATCGCCAAAGAAAACACTTTAGCTGTGGCCGGTTCAATATCAAGTACCTTGGTCATGATCGGAAATGCTACCGCACCACCTCCCAAGGCTGTGCCACCTGCTACAAAAGACCCTAACGCCATAGTTAAAGCAATCTCAAATTCTTGATAAACCTGCATCAACGCAGGCTTTGCGCCTTGTAACAATAACAAGGTGGCATAAACTCCGGCAGTAAACCAAAACGGCCAAACTGACTTTTGCGTAACTCTTGCTAACATCCGACCTCCGTAGACAACGCTGTCAATTATACCCAAGTTGTATACTTTAAGTTCACATTTTTAGGAGCGTTAATCTAAGTTGACGCAAGCGCTTGATCGATCAAAATAAAAAAAGCGTATACACTGGTTAAATAGAAAAACTTTAACAATCAAGATAGGGCTTATATGACAGCACCCATACTTATTACCGGTGGCGCCCAGCGCATTGGCTTAGCACTCACAGAACACTTTGTTGCTCAAGCCCAACCCGTAATAATGACTTATCGCACCCGTCACGCATGTATTGATAAACTCGAAGCACAAGGCGTTACTTGTATTCAATGCGATTTCGATAAGCCCGATGCCGTTACCGAGTTGGTCAATCAAGTAACTTCGATCGCTCCCAGCCTTCGCGCTGTGATCCACAACGCATCAAGCTGGGATTGTGAAGCCAGTTGTGACGACTATGCCAACTTATTTGACCGCATGATGCACATTCATGCCAAAGTGCCTTACTTATTGAACATGGCACTGGGCACGCTGTTACAAAACTCTGACGACATTACCGATATTATTCACCTAACCGATTACGTTGTTGAGACAGGCAGCCCGAAACATATTGCTTATGCTGCAAGCAAAGCAGCTTTAGACAACTTAACTAAGTCTTTCTCTGCGAAGTTTGCACCGCGTGTTAAAGTAAACTCAATCGCGCCGAGTTTGATCATTTTTAATGAACACGATGACGACGCGTATAAAGCAAAAACATTGAAAAAATCCTTGATGGGCATCGAGCCTGGCTGCCGTGAGATCATCAATAGCGTTGAGCTATTATTAAGCAGTAACTACATCACAGGCCGCACCCTAGCAGTTGATGGCGGACGCCACTTAAAATAAAGAGACAGAGTATGCATGACGATTTAAAGAAAAGTTATCACGAAATCTTAACTGCGGTAGGTGAAAACCCAGAGCGTGAAGGTTTGTTAGACACCCCAAAACGCGCCGCCAAAGCAATGGAGTTTCTAACCAAAGGCTATCGTGAGACTTTAGATGAGATAACCAATAATGCCGTGTTTAGCTCAGATGCCGATGACATGGTGCTGATTCAAGATATCGAGCTTTATTCTATGTGTGAGCACCACTTACTACCCTTTGTAGGTAAGTGCCATATTGCTTATATTCCTGATGGCAAAGTGCTCGGCCTATCTAAGTTTGCACGCATTGTTGATATGTTCGCGCGTCGCTTTCAAATTCAAGAGCAGCTTACTCATCAAATCGCCAAAGCAGTTGAAGAAGTAACGGGCGCAAAAGGCGTCGGTGTCATTGTTGAAGCAAAACACATGTGCATGATGATGCGCGGCGTTGAAAAACAAAACTCAAAAATGCGTACTTCAGTGATGCTGGGTAACTTTAGACACGACCCTAAAACCCGCAATGAGTTTTTACAGCTAGTAAAAAACTAAGGAGCAGTGAATGCAAAACGCGATTATTAATATCACCAATTTAAGGCTGCGCACTTATATTGGTTTTAACCAAGAAGAGCGTGAGAAAAAACAAGATGTGGTACTGAATATAGAAATTCATTACCCCGCTGATAGCGCCTGTATCAACGGTGATATTGTTGAGCATGCGCTGAACTATAAAACCATCACCAAAGCGGTAATAAGCCAAGTCGAAACTGGCCACTTTTTACTACTTGAAAAACTGGTTGCTGACATTTTAGAGATCTGTCACGAACATGAATCAGTCACTTATGCAAAAGTGCGTGTCGATAAACCCCATGCTTTGCGCTTTGCAGATTCGGTCTCTTTGACATTAGATTGGCGTAAAAGCTAACAGTTATTCAATTTAAGTGCGGCTATATCAGCCGCTCTATTCCCAATGCGACCGCAATAATAAAGCCATAACGCAACGCTTTACCGATACTCACCAGTAACACAAATAATGAAGGCCTAACTTTAAAAACCCCACCCAATAATGTTAGTGGATCGCCGACTACTGGCAGCCAAGCAAACAGCAAGCTATACACGCCATATTTATCAAACACCCGTTGGCCTTTCGCTATTTGCTCTGCATTAATCGGGAACCAGCGCCTGTCTTGAAACGCCATCATTTTTAAGCCCAGCCAATAATTGACACAACTGCCCAATACATTACCCACGGTCGCTGATAACCAAAGCAACCAAAGCAAGCCTTGCTGTTTGACCACCAGCCCAGAAAGCACCACTTCAGACGAACCGGGCAACAGCGTGGCTGATAAAAATGCCGAGGCAAACAGACTAAGATAAATCCACATTCAATAAAGCGTTCATGTCATCACATATAGCGTTGCATTATCCTATCAAATAGCGGTTAATGTAAGCGTGAAAACCGAGTAACTATGCTGAGAATAAAATAACAACAAGGATTTAAACCTGATGTTCAAATACTTTAAAAAGAGCGTACTCATTGCATCTATTGCGCTGACCTTAAACGGCTGCGCCGCAACACAAAGCATTGAGCCTCACCCTAAGGGTTATGAAACCTACGTGGTACAAGGTGATGATTTTAAACACACTAGTTTTAGCGATATTAACGGTAAACCAGTCACCTTAAATGATAAAAAGAAATTGGTTATCTTATTTGCAACTTGGTGCTCTGACTCAAAACGCACGCTGCGTGAGCTAAAAGCATCACCGCTTATTACCAATCAGGATATACAAATTATCGGTATTGGTCGCGAAGAAAGCCCTGAATCAATGGCTAAGTTCAATCAAGAATTTGAGTTACCTTTTGCCCTAATTGCCGACCCAGAACGCGCCATTTATCAGCACTACGCAAATAAAGGCATTCCACGCCTAATCTTATTAGACGAACAGAATAAAGTAGTGAAAACACTGATTGGCGAACAAGCCAATGTTATTGAGAAAGTCATTTGGTAATGAGTTAAAAGCGTCAAATAGCCAATAGCTGATTTACACTAAACGCTCTCAATAAAGAGGTTATATGTCACAAGATCCAGTTCACATTCTAACAATTGCTAAAGTTATTCAAACTGCGGTTGCGCCGGTTTTCTTAATTACAGGTATTGCCGCAACGCTTGGGGTTTTATCTAACCGTTTAGCGCGTATTACCGACAGAGCAAGACTGTTAGATAGAAAACTTAATAACAACCAAGACGACTCCCTAGCATCTTCTCTAACGCAAGAAATGCGCGCGTTATTAAAACGCTCCCGCTGCATTCACATCGCTTTTAGTATGAGTGTACTCAGCGCCCTACTCGTCTGCGCCGTAGTTATGATGATGTTTATCTCGCACCTATACACTATGCCGTTAAGTGTCACTATTTCGAGTTGTTTTATCGGTGCGATGATTTTATTGATTGGCGCATTTTTAGCGCTGCTTGCAGAAGTATTTTTAGCAACACGCAGTATGCGCAGAGGCATGATTTTTAAAGATATTCAATAACGAGTTTGTGAGTTTGTGAGTTTGCGAGTTTGCGAGTTTGTGAGTTTGTGAGTTTGTGAGTTTGTGAGTTTGTGAGTTTGTGAGTTTGTGAGTTTGTGAGTTTGTGAGTTTGCGAGTTTGCGAGTTTGCGAGTTTGCGAGTTTAAAAATACAATAAAAAAACCCAGTCAAATTAAAGACTGGGTTTTTTAGTAATTAGCTGAGATTCAAGCAGCTAATCTATTCACATTACTTCTGCTTACGGCGACGAAGTGCTGCAAATGGTGCTGCTAGTAGTGCTAACCAAGCTAGTGAACCACTTGAGCCACTAGAGACATCTACAGGCTCAACTTTGTTTACTCTAACTTCAACTGTTTCAGCATCAGAACGGTTACCGTGCGCATCAACCGCGGTTACTGTGAAAGTAATCTTACGATCATATTCATAGTCTAGAGCTGACGTAGTTAAGATATTACCTTGCTCATCAACCTCTAGCAAAGCTGTACCAGAGACTTCAAAGCTAACCACATCATTATCACTGTCTAAGAACTGTAATTGACCGACTTGATAACCTACTCTTACATTTTCAAGTATTGTAAAAACCTGATTTGGCTCAATGCTTGGAACATGCTCTTGCATTACGCGAATATCAACAGGTACTGCAGCAGACTTGTTTCCTCTTGCATCGATTGCAATGACTGAGAATGTAATCGTTTTATTAAATTCATAGTCAAACGACTCTGCTACTATTATACGCCCCTCAGAGTCAACATTAACTAATGCTGTATCAGTAACTTCGAACTCAACGATATCATTATCGCTATCAACAAAGCTTAACTGACCTACAGAACTACCAACTTCTGCGCTCTCAAAAACAGTAAACACCTGATTAGGTTCAATGTTTGGAACATGTTCTTGCATTACGCGAATATCAACAGGTACTGCAGCAGACTTGTTTCCTCTTGCATCGATTGCAATGACTGAGAATGTAATCGTTTTATTAAATTCATAGTCAAACGACTCTGCTACTATTATACGCCCCTCAGAGTCAACATTAACTAATGCTGTATCAGTAACTTCGAACTCAACGATATCATTATCGCTATCAACAAAGCTTAACTGACCTACAGAACTACCAACTTCTGCGCTCTCAAAAACAGTAAACACCTGATTAGGTTCAATGTTTGGAACATGTTCTTGCATTACACGAATATCAACAGGTACTGCTACTGACTCGTTACCTCTAGCATCAATAGCTATTACAGTGAACGTAATTTTTTTATCAAACTCATAATCAAATTCAGCTGCAACAACAATGTTACCTTCTACATCGACATTTACCATAGCTGTACCAGAGACTTTAAACTCAACAATGTCGTTATCACTATCAGCAAAACTTAACACCCCAATAGTGCTGCCTACTTCTGCACTTTCAAAAGCAGTGAAAACTTGATTTGGAGCAATAACTGGCACATTCTCGGACATATCTTCATTGATAACAATCTTAACACTTACGCTTTCAGACTTGTTACCATCGGCATCAACTGCAACTACTTCAAGCATCACTTCAGCGGCTTGGTCAAAATCAACTTCGCCTTTCACAACGATAGAGCCATCAGCTTCGATAGCAAAAACGTCTGAGCCTGATACTTCAAAGCTTTCAATGTTATCGTCTTGGTCCATTACAACAAGTTGACCAACAACAGTATCCATAGCTGCATTTTCATTTACTTCAAAAATTTGTTCAGCTGCAATCATAGGCGTTTGCTCAGCAACTGTATCGGCAACATTCTGAACGTTAATATAAATTGAAGTTTCTTCTGAAACGTTACCTGCAACATCAATGGCAACTACTTTCAACTCAACCTCAGTAACGCCTTGGTCATAATCTAAGAATGCGCTATTTGCTACAACAATTTCACCATCTTTAGTGATATTAATACCTTCGTTAGACTGACTGCGAACAAAGTACTCTGACAGCTCTAATGCATCTTCTTGCTCAACCAATGAAAGCTGACCAATCACAGTACCATTTTCAGCATCTTCACTGACATCAAAAGACATCGCATCGATTACAAGAGGTGTAACTCTGCTTTGCTCATCAAGCACAGCTTGCTCAACAACAACAACTGCTTTTTGTAAATCTGTTCGACTTAATACAAATGGACTATCACTTTGAATAGTTACTTTACCACCGGCAACAATTTTATTAACGTCTTCACCTTCCATATCTTCCATTGAAACACGTGAAGATTGATAAGTAACAGTACCTTCCAAAGTATCAGTTGTTAATAGTGGGCCGCCTAAAGAATAACCGTTGTCAGGACCAACCGTTGCGGTTACGCGAATATTTTGACCTACAGGGCTTACAACTGTTGGCGTACCATTAACATCAACAGTTTGGTCACCAAACCCAACAAAGAAGTCACATGATGAGTAAGTGATGGTGTCTGAACCCACTTCATGGTGGATATCAACATAATAACGCCAGCTGATTGAGCCATCAGGGTTCACCGCTCCTGAAACACCTCTCATACTACCAGTTACACCAGTGCCTCTGCTGTTAAAGTCAGTGAAGTTATAGAATACCCAGTCATCCATACCATCGTTATTGATATCAAAGTGGATACCATAGTCACCTTTTCTTAGATGCTGCACTGGATCACGTAGCTGCATTGTTGCTGTAATTGCACGGCCACCGTCAGGACAGCTCGCAATGCCACCGTAAACGTTCATCGATGTAGAGATAATATCCATCGCCAACGAATGCTCAGGGTCTTCTGATGCAATTAAATTATCAGCATTTAGTTCGATATCATGTGCGCTCGTATTATATACAACTAACTGCTTTTCACCTTCAACGAATTCATACTTCATTTCAAGCGTTTCTAATGCTTTAGGCATCGCATGGAATACTAAATGTAGATCATGATCTTCGCTAGATGAGATGTCATTAAATACAATTGCACCATCATACTCAATTGCTGTTAAAGCATCACGTCGTTGTTGATATTCAGCATCACGGCGAGTTGCAAACTCAGCATCTGTCTCAGACGATAATCTTCTCATTGTTGTACTGTCGAATGCCCACTCTTTTAACTTCATAGGGTCGATATTCAAAGTTGCATCAAAAGAAATTGTTTGACCAGCTGGCACAGTAATTTCTTCAGGAAGGTCCCAAGAGAATGCGCCTGTTTCACTATCATCTGCATAACGAGCTTCAGCGCGAAGGCTGTAAGTTTTCGCTTCTGAAGAGAAGTTCTTCACTTGTACTGTCTTTGTGTAAGATGATGATTCAGATACTGATAGTAAACCAAATGAAAGTGCAGCTTGGTTGGTATCAAAGTCTGCATGATGTACCCACGCAGCAACAGGAGATTCAATTGCTTTATTTACATCTACTAGACCCGCACCAATTCGGCTGATTGGCGCTAACTTAGCGTCTTCATTTAGCGCTAACGCTTCTTCGTAAACGTTTAGGTCGGCGGTATTCATTAGTACTGCTTTTACTTCTTCAGCATTCATGTATGGACGTGCATCACGTACCAGCGCTACTGCACCTGCAACGATAGGGCCAGAGAATGAAGTACCTGAGTTTTTCATTGTTGATGTGCCAATCGCAGCTGGATCACTTTCAACTGAACCTGGTTTTGCAAGTACAATTTCAGAGCCTGGAGCTGTAATTTCTGGCTTTAATAAGCCATCCATTGAAGGACCACGAGATGAGAAACCAGCTACTGCATTACCTGCAATATTTGTTTCTTCAATATCAACAGTCAGGTCAAAAGCTCGACCATTTGCAATCGCATCTTTAACGACTTGACCATCTTCAAGTGATAGCATGAACGAACGGATAGTAACTGCTTCCGCACCTGGTGATGCAGCCATACCGAATGCACCGTCATTTGCCTTGTTATTTACAACAATAACAAAACTTGCACCCGCTTTTTGAGCGTTAAGTACTTTGTCAGAGAAACCACAACCACCACGATCTACCAGTACAACTTTACCAGTAAAATCTGTACCTTCAGCAAATTCAACACATGCTTCTTGGTTTGCGTCAGGGTAGATAAATTCTTTACCTTCACTTGTGAAGCTTAGCGGTCCTTGCTCACCAAATGATGCTGTTCCAAATGCCACAGCACTACCGTTTAACGACGCTTCCCTTTTTGAAGTCACAATCTGCTCAACAGGGTGAGTCATTGCACCAACTGAAAGGGCATTTGGTGTTGTACTTGGACCACCAACGATGAATGGGTGATCAGCATCGTTACCTGCAGAAATAACCAAGTTAGTACCTAGTTTAACCGCTTTGTGAATTAGGTATTGCGTGCCACTTTGCGTATGCGTTGAACCATAATCACCACCTAGTGACATGTTAATAACGTCAACGCGGTCACTGATGTTGCCATCACCATTTGGATCCATTGCTTTTTCAAGTGCTAAGATTTGTGCTGCACCTGAACAGTTTTGCGTTCTATCACCACACACAGTGTAAGCGTATAGTTCAACACCTGGTGCAATACCCGTTACCGAGTGCGCCACGTTAGTACCATGGTTAGTCGCATTTGGTGTGCCAGTTGTTGCATCAAAACGAGGGTCATTTTCAATCGGATCCGCATCACCTCGAAATGCATCATAACCGCCAACAACTTGGCCCTGTGGCCATGTTACTGAAGTTTGGTCAGCCGCAGCAGCACTATAAGCTTCAAGTGTACCTTCACCACCTAAAATTTTGTGCGTGTAATCAATACCTGTATCTAGTACAGCCACTGATTGTGAACTACCTGTAAAGCCTTTTTCTGTATTAACAATATCAGCTGAAATATATTTGTTAACATCTGCAACCTGAATTTCGTTATCAAGTACAGGTAAGATTTTCTCAACTAATGGGTGATTCTTAAGAGACTCTAGTGCAACCTCATCCGCATCAACAATCAAAGTCGCTGCTAAGATCTTTGTCTTGGCGATCACTTTTGCACCAGGGTCGAAGCTTGAAAGCGTTGATAAAACCTGTGCTTGCACTTCTTCAATCGAAATTGCAGCCTGCTGCGCTGCAGCTACTGAGTATCGACCTTGATCTAATAAATCAGACGCACTTTCTGCTTTCAAAACAACCATGTAAGCATTTACTTCATGCAGTTGCTCAGCTTTAAATTCTTGTTCGTTTTGAAGCAAACTTTGACGATGCTCCAATAATGCTTTTGTATCAATTGCTGATGCATTTGCTGCAAACAAAACGCCTGATACAGCCGATGCAACAGCTGTGGCTTTGATAAATTGATTAGACATAACTACCCTTCATTCTTATTTTGTAAGTGGACACAATTTCTTAAATGTTTCCATTGTGACAACAATACATTAATCCAAGCAAAACATTTATAGGTACACTGGTAACAAGTAGAGCAAAGAGACTAACGCTGGGCAAAAAAACTCAATATTTCATAAACTTAAATAACGACATAAAATGGTAAATAAACGTAAACAAAACGTTCATAAAGTTAATATGGTTGCACTTTTCAGCATTTTTGAACATCTTTAACCACTCACCATGTTCGACTTGCGTTTTTAAGTTGTTTTACGTAAAAAGAATGGATTCTAATTTTTTGGGGCAAATCATGAAAAAAACTCTTCTTTTAGCAGCAGCTTTAGTTGGTGCATTTTCTTTACAAGCAAATGCACAATCTATGTTTGAAAAACCAGAAGACGCGATTGAATATCGCAAAGCAACCTTTCAGCTTATTCGTTATCAAATTGGCGATATGGGTGACATGTTAAAAGGTAAAGTACCTTTTGATGCAAAACGCTTTCAGCAGAGAGCTGATAGTGCAGCAGCTCTTTCAAGTATGCCATGGGAAGCATTTACTGCAGATTCACAAAAAGGCGATACCGGCGCTTTACCTGCTACTTGGTCTGACCGCGCAACGTTTGACAAAAAAGCGGAACAATTTGCAAAGTATGCTAAGGCACTTGCTGTAGCAGCTCAATCAGGGGATAAAAAAGAAATCGGCCCTGCATTTAGAAATTGGGCTAAAGGCTGTAAGGATTGCCACAAGTCATTTAAAGACTAATAAAAAGCACGGAATACTTAATTAGATAAGTATTCCGTGCTTCCTTTAAAATTAAAACTTATAACTTAGCGCAACGCGCCAAACTTTATCAGTTACATTTAGTGGTAATCCACTTTTATATCGATAACTCAACCAACTATCTGAATATAACCACTCTATACCAAGCTTCAAATTATCATTTATAGAACGATTGATATGTAACGTGAGCGCTTGGTTGTCACTGGCATTCGGATCAAATACCCAATGATCCTTATCAGCAACCTCAGACTTTTCAAAGCGAGCCGAGAATCGATATGTTGTCCATTTATGGCTAAATAAAACGAACCAGCTACGAAAATCATTATCAACACCTCTACCTGGGCCCATTGTCGTTGAGCCTGACATTGCTTGCATCAAAAGATGTGTTTGACTGGAAAGCTTACTTTTCCAAGCTACTGATAAGAAGCTGGTATCCCAAGCATATTGACCAATTCCTTCATTTATCGCTGCAGGGTCACCATTATTGTCATACCAGTAAACTCTAAGGCTATGCTTTCTCAAATAGTCTAAATGAACACCTGCATAAAAACCAAAGCGACCATCTATTTCATGAAACGGATCTGAGTACTGCCATTGTTTTGCAAGCTGTGGCTTCTGCAATGAATACAGAGATGCAAAACCTATTCGTTCATTTAAATGTGTTTGTCTGTCATGAGGAAGTAAACCTCGCCAAGCAATCAAGGTTCCTGCAGGATCATTTCCTTTGAAAATAGCTGTATGAAAACTTACATCGTACTTGCTTCTAAACCTTCTAGCTGGGCGCTTTATTGTTAATTCAGAGCCAATGGCTCTAACTTCTTCACCTAACCAAGCATTCAAAGCCGAATAGTTATATGTATAAGGTGATGACCATGCAAACCCCGTGTTTTCAAGAGACATTTTTGGATAAAAAGCACCAGTTTTAACTGATACTTGATACCGCTTAGCAATCGGTTGATACTGAAGATAGGCTTCGGTAAAGCCTAAAGCGGCTTTTGGACTTGGAACATATTGTGCCACACCAAAGAGGGACCAACTATTTGCAAAATCTATTCGACCTGTTAAAACTGCACGAGATATTGAGAGTTTATCATCGTGTTTACCAAATCGAGTTGTACCCCAGCCCTTATCTAACCAGCTCACGGAGTCGGAGCCCGAGTCATAACTTGCGTCGATCTTCCCCTCAAACTTTGTTTGAATACTGCTTGCAACAGTAACCGAAGAAAAACTTAAACCTAGCAGTCCAGAAATAACTTTATTCATAACCATCACTTTCATCCACTGCAAAGTCGAAAGCTTCCATAAGAGATTGCTTTACTTTATAGGTTTCTTTTTGAGAATGAGAACTCAGCTGTACTTCTACTTGCTCACTTGCCTCTAGCTTCTCAAAACGTTCATGCCAAACATGTAATTGTGCTTTACCAATTTGAGAGGGAGATAATGCAATATTTGCTCGACCTTGCTTGTCCGTCAGTGCGTAGTAGCCAGAATCGATAACCAATATATAGCCTAACATCCAGTCATGAATGTTACACCCTAACTCAACAACACCATTATTTTCGAAGACAATCTCTGATTTAGGCGTTTCTTTATATAATTTTAATTCAAATGGATTTGGCTTCGAAAAGGAGTAAACATGATGCAAGATAGAGTCGAAGTTAGGAAATTCTATTTTAGCGCCAGTTGGTACAACCAAGATATGTGGCGTAAAAGCTCTATTTTTTTGCCCCATACTAAACATATCAGCAGCTTGTTCTGCTTTAGGCTTATATAAGTCGCCCTCAAGCCACACCACAGCATTAGTCAAAGGGTTGCCTGCTTTGTCTTTGACTATAACTTCAAATGCCTGAGAGTGTGTTACAAAGCATAAAGCTAAGCTAAAGAGAAACTTCAGTTTGCTGTATTTCATCTAAATGTTCCATATTTTTGAGTGCGTATACCCTTAGTGTATAGCAACCTCTAGATATATAAGTTAAGCATACACACAGATGACCGAGTTATTTAATTTTATTATTCAATAAAAGTTCAAATATGGTGCAAAATTAGCGACAGCGAACGCAGTGAGTGCGCTTCTTTTGCGCAAGTATAGTACGAAAGGTTTATGACAAGCGCGCAGCGCTTACATTCTTTTCGCGCAAGGTGAACTGAATTAGTTTAACTGAAGTTGAGGGTTTAGTTATTTACGCGTGTGAAAAGAGTTTCAAAATGAACAGA
>NZ_JBMMUD010000014.1:0-59009 GCF_049257195.1 Pseudoalteromonas sp. SS15 | reverse complement strand
TGGTATCATCAACGTGAACGACGAAGTTGAAATCGTAGGTATCAAAGAAACTACGAAGACAACTTGTACGGGTGTTGAAATGTTCCGTAAGCTTCTAGACGAAGGTCGTGCTGGTGAGAACATCGGTGCACTTCTACGTGGTACTAAGCGTGACGAAGTTGAGCGTGGTCAGGTTCTATGTAAGCCTGGTTCAATCAACCCACACACGAAGTTCACTTCAGAAGTATACGTACTATCTAAAGATGAAGGTGGCCGTCATACTCCATTCTTCAAAGGTTACCGTCCACAGTTCTACTTCCGTACAACTGACGTAACAGGTAACGTAGAGTTACCAGAAGGCGTAGAAATGGTAATGCCTGGTGACAACATCAAGATGACTGTTGAGCTAATCGTTCCAATCGCGATGGACGAAGGTCTACGTTTCGCGATCCGTGAAGGTGGCCGTACAGTTGGTGCTGGTGTTGTAGCTACAATCGTAGAATAATCTACAGATTGCAGTAACACTGTGAAAAAGGTCACTTCGGTGGCCTTTTTTAATGCTTGAAATATAGTGCAGCCTATGAAGGTGGCGCACTTTACCTGATAGGTGCTGGTGTTGTAGCAACTATCGTTGAGTAATATCGACTTTAGTTAATGCCACAAAGCATTAAAAAAACCCGAGCTTAGGCTCGGGTTTTTTGTTTTTAGGCTATAAGATTTAGAAGCTTGAGTAGCGGTGAAACTTACTTCAGGCTAGTTCTAAGTTGTAATTCATCCATGAAGCTGGGTTCCATCGCGCATCCATGCGCTCACCTCTTCCTGCTGCGAAGCTTCGTTTCGGTCAGTCATCGCCCTTACGGAAAAGGAATGAGAGTGCTGCGCACTCTGTCATTAAACTTTTGCACTACTCTTGCGCAAAAGGAATGAAGCACTGCGTGCTTGTCATTAAACCTTTGTACATTTTATGTATTAACTTAGGTACTGTTGTTTTCTTGAACCGATTATGCAAACATAGAATTTGCTAACGATTTGTTAGCAAATTGATATTTGATTAAAAGGAAAATTAAAATGACAGCAATCTATAACTTCTTTGCAGCACTGTTTTTAAGTACAGCTCCTGTTAATGAACTGCCAAAAGAACCTGTAATTGAACCTCAAAGCAAGGTATGTATTCCTATGCCGATAGGCGATGAATGGGACTTTGAATGTATTGATCCATATGGCATAGATTAATTAATTCAGCCTTTTTATACCTCTATGTTTCAATTACTTTAACCCTAAATGGAAGTTTAGGGTTTTCTATATAGTGACTAAATTATCCATGAACAATAAGTTCAAAATAATATTTTTTACCCTCCTTTTTGCGTTGCTTGGATCTGCTTTCTTAAAACAAGACTTGATTACAGCGACACTGTTTTCCTCTATTGCAATCTTATTCTTGGTGAGCGGCCCTGAGAAAGAGGAGAATATTTTATGGTTGACTATTTTTAGTATTTTAGCGGTGTCTTTAATTGGGTCGATCATTTTCGCTATTCAGAACAGTTTAGAGCACAACTGGTACTTACCATATGTGTTATCTAGTTTATTGCTTGTGTATTGGGGCCTAATAGGCAGTAAAGAAAATAACGGTGTGGTGCTATTTTTGAAAAATACGCGACCTCTTCAAATAGTTGGTATTGCGTGTTTACTTCTTTACCTTATCGCTGGGCTCTTATCTATGAGTTTAAACAGCGCTGTTGATCATATGAATGGATTAGCGTTTGGACTTGGGCTTTTAGCATCGAATAAGTGGGTTAAGGTAAGGTAAACCTCAGGTAAAGCTAGGAGCAGTTGTTAAAAGAAACCGAACTTCAGAAGTTCGGTTTTGCTTTTGAATAAGTACTATAAAGAGCTTTAAATAAGCTCATTTCTCTATGCGCTCTGTCACTAATCTTTCGCGCTGACTTTCTCTGCGTATTCTTCAGCTTGACGCCATACGCGCATGGTGTTGCCACCTAAGATTTTCTTAATTTGCGCTTCGTTATAGCCGCGGTCTAATAACCCTTGCACTAGATTAGGATAAGTTGATACGTCTTTTAAGCCGATAGGTAGAGAGTCACCTACGCCATCGTAGTCAGAGCCAATACCAACATAATCAATACCGATAAGTTTGACTACATGGTCAATGTGATCAAGTACTTGCTCTAATGTTGCAAACGGGAATGGGTTTTTAGCACGGTAAGCTGCTGCGAAATCAGTGGTTGCTTTACCACTGTCTTCGGCTTCTTTTTTAGCCGCGTTACGTTTGTCGTACCAACCACGCGATGCACTAGTCACAAAGCTTGAACCAAAGTTAATCTGGATAACGCCGCCATTTTTCTTCAGGGCTAACAACATGTCGTCATCCATATTACGCTCAAAGCCTGGCGTGTATTTACGTAATGAAGAGTGTGATGCAATGACAGGCACTTTTGATAGCTCCATAACCTGATAAAACGCATCATCAGAAATGTGTGATACATCGATCAGCATGCCGATATTATTCATCTCTTTTACCAGCTCTTTACCGAATGGGCTTAAGCCTTTCCACTTTCTACGCACGTCATACGATGAATCTGAGATGTGGTTACTCTGCGAATGTGCCAAAGTGATATAGCGTACACCGCGGTCATAGAAGTGCTTTAGGTTCTTCATGTCGCCTTCCATCGGCGAGCCGTTTTCCATACCCATGGCAATCGACATTTTACCCAGTTTAAAATGGGTATAGGCATCTTTATATGAGTAAGCGATGGCAAATTTGTCTGGTGCACGGAACACCAGCGCCTCCATGCCATCAATTAATTGGTTCGCTAATTGGTAGCTTTTACCCTTACCTTCAAACTCTAAGCTGGCAGGAATATAAATCGACATAAATGGTACGTTCAAACCACCTTTTTTCGCACGAGGATAATCGAAGTCACCGCCTTCAGTTGCCTTACTGACATCATCCCATTTGTCGGCGATACGGTAAGGCACATCAATGTGGGTATCGATTAGAATGCTTTGTTTGGCAATACGCTCGGCACGCTCTGATGCGGTGTATTGTTTTTCTGCTGCTGATAAGTGTGCACTGGCAACCGCTAACGCGAGTGCGGCAAGAGTAAAAGTTGCTTTCATGGCTCAGTCTTTTATTGTTTTAAGTGCTTTGATTGTAACAACAATTTCTTCGTCCTGTATATTCTCCGCTTATCCTCTTTTCTGACCACTTATCACATTTCGCAAATTGCCATGGGGTGTTTTCCATATAGTTATACCCAACAGAGGCACACAGCCTAAACAAATTAAAATTTAAGGAAAACAACATGTCTAAATTCAATGCTAAAACAATCCGCCGTACTTTAATTGCAGCTATTTTAGGTTCAGTATCAAGTGCAGCCATTGCAACAGAAAACACTCAAACACTACAAGCAGAAAAGGTAGAAACTGCGGCCAAACTTGAGCTTAAGGAGGGTTTCAATATCAGTATGCAAAGTAATGAAATTGATAATGTTTTTGAAGGCAGTGGCCTAGGCATAAGCTATCAGACTAACTTTGGTAACCTGCTAACAGCACATGATGAGCGTTTAAATCTTTATGGCCGCATGCATTATCAAATAAACCGCAGTGATGAGGATGCTCAGCTTGCTCAGGCTGATATCACTCTGGGTTTGAATTTCGCTCACTCTGACAAGTTGCACGTTTATTTAGAGTCAGCGATGTTACAACAAGAAGTGTCAGGTCAACCACAAAGCTTTACTCGCAGCTATGACGTTACGCGTTTAGGCGCTCGTTACAACTTTAAAAAGAGTTTGGTGCTCAATGCCGCAACAATTCATAGAAATGGCGATCAGAACGAATTAGGGTATCGCATCGCTGTAGAATCAACCAAGAAAGATGCTTACTCAGTAGGTATGGGGTTTAGCAGTGTCGGTGACAATGATTCACTGTTTATTTCAATTTTTTCAAAGTTCTAAGTTGGTAATGAAAACGCGTATGGGTACAATTCATCGCATCGAAACAAGGAGTATTGTACCCATGAAGAAGTATTGGCTGTGCCAGTTAGCTGTTTTCGTTGTAATTTTGGCATTAAATAGCAGTATTTTGGCGACCATAGGTTTTAGTGAATTGACGAGTCAGCAGATAAGCTCCCTTTTTATCAGGGCGCTGCTTACTTCAGGCTTTTTTATCTTGTTTAGCCATTTTGTTATCAGAAATGGCAGTCGATGGTTTGCTCGTAAACGCGGCTTGAAAAGACCGACAATATCACTTTTATTGATAATGAGCTTGGTGGCCGCATCGCTTTATCACCTCTCTTACTTATATGTGGTTCAGCCTTTCACCCCGACAGGTTTGGCTGGTGAAGAAGTTTCTATGCAAGTGCAGGGTAGCAAAATTGACTTTCACGAAAACAAGAGCATCGAGTGGGTCGCCATCTTTATCAAATGTTCAATGTATTGGCTTTGGTCTGGCTGTTATTTGGCCGTGATTGCTAGAAGAGAAAAGCGTATGTTAAAAACGCAGTTAAAAGAGCAGCAACTCGCCAGCTTACAAAATCAGATAAATCCACATTTTCTATTTAATTCGCTGAATACTATTCGCGGTATGATCTACCAAGACCAAGATAAAGCCGCAGAGATCGTCACGCAGCTTTCTGAATTGTTTAGGTATAACCTAACAACAGACTTACGGACACATGTCAGCGTTGAGGATGAATGGCAAATTTGTGAAAACTACCTAGCTATTGAGCAAGTGAGATTTGGTGAGCGGCTCAAAGTACACTTTGATTGTCCACAGAATCTACTTAAAGCAACTTTGCCCAGCATGTCTCTACTTACGCTCGTTGAAAATGCGGTAAAGCATGGTATTGCACATCTTCCTAACGGAGGGGAACTACAGATCCATGTATCAGAGCGTGAAGGTAAAGTGCTGGTACAAGTCATTAATCCTTTTGATGAAAGCAGAGTTAAAAGTGGTACCCAGTTAGGGCTGGCAAATATTCAATCGCGATTAGAGCTTATGTTTGGGCAACAGGCACAACTATTGATTTCACAAGAGCGTCAGGAATTTAAAGCCGTTATGGAGGTGCCCCATGCAGCCTAAAGCAACAATTAAAGTGCTCATCATTGACGATGAGCCTTTGGCGCGTGCAGAGTTACAGCGTTTATTAAAAAAGCATAAGCAAATAGAAGTGCTGGGTGAAGCGCAAAATATTATCGAGGGGAAAGCCTTGGTCGATGATTTGGAGCCAGACGCAATATTTTTAGATATTGAAATGCCGGGTGGGACAGGGCTTGAGCTCGCTGAGCAATTAAAAGGTGAAATTCCTATCGTTTTCTGTACAGCTTATAACGAGTTTGCCGTGGATGCCTTTTCGCTCAATGCAGTAGACTATCTTCTAAAACCCGCAGCCCCAGCGCGGTTAGAAAAAGCCATTGAAAAGCTCACAAGTCTGCTATCAGAAACCGAAAGCACACAGCTTGAAGATGATTTTAAATTAATGGTGAAATTTGCTGACAAAATGAAAATCATCTTGTTGAGAGACATATTACGTTTTGAAAGTGTCGGTAATCATGCGGCAATTTACACCGAATTTGGCAAGTCTTACATTCATAGTTCGCTGAGTAAAATAGAAGCAAAACTTGACCCTGGTGTGTATTTGCGCGCAAGTCGCAGCGAAATAATTCGTTTGGATGCGGTGGTGCATCTAGAGGAGAGTATCAACTATGGGTTAACTGCGACCCTGAGTAATGGCTCAGAAGTCGATATATCTCGCCGCCAAGCTTCTGCGTTGAAAAAACAAATGAGCTTTGCAGCGTTTTAATAAGTGTTTTATTGCGTTAGCTTAGATTGACACTGATTACGCGTAATCAGTGTCATAGCCTTCGGTATATTCTTCACTCTGCATGGCGTTGAATTGGGCTTTTGAGACGATATTGACCGACTCATGGAGTTCAGAGAACACAATTAGGGCTTCACCTGATTTGAGCTGAGCTTTCACTTGCTTCACTTTTGTTTCAGTGTTTACTTCAGCATCACCATAGTCGGTGCCTTCGCGATGTACATAATGTTCAATGAGATTATTAAGCGTATTTGGATCAAGTTGCTGATATGGAATGAGCATCTACTTCTGACCTTTAAGGAGCGATTGAAAATAATGGGGAACGGCTTTTTCAAGCCAAAATTCAGGTTTGAACGGATTCTTACCACCAATAAAGCCGACATGGCCGCCTTTTTTAGACACCGCCAAAGTGACTTGGTCGCTGACCTGCTCGGCTTTAGGCACAGCCTCGAAAGACAGCATAGGATCATCTTCGGCATGGATCAGCAAAGTGGGTGTCGCAATATGCTTTAAGAAAGGCTGAGCACTTGCTTGTGCATAATAATCTTCAGCACCCTCAAAGCCATGTAGTGGCGCTGTTAATTGATTATCAAACTGCCACAAGTCGTTAATATCGGCTAATTCTTGCTTGTTTAACTTTATCGCTTCACCGATCTGTGGGTATTTTCTGGCAGATGACTTTTTTAAACGGTCTAACAAGTATTTTTGATATAAACCAAAACAGCTTTTTCTGATCACCTGACACGAAGAAGAAAGATGATGGGGCGCAGAAACAACCGCAGCACCGCTGAGGTTACTTTGCTTACCTTGTTCACCTAAATATTTGGCAAGTACATTACCACCGAGTGAAAAGCCAACGGCAAATAAAGAGCTTGGGTTTAAACGTGCTTTTAATGTTTGAATTAAAAACTGTAAGTCACCGGTTTCTCCGCTGTGATAAGCGCGCGGCAAACGATTAGGTAAACGTGAGCAGTTTCTAAAGTGCATGAGCACAGTATCAAAGCCTTGCTGAGTGAGGGCTTTTAGCATGCCTTTGGCATAAAAACTATCTAGGTTGCCTTCTAGACCATGTAGCACAATGGCAAGAGGTGAGTCTTTTTTGCCTGTGCGACTCCAGGCTAACTCTAAAAAATCACCGTCGGGTGTAGTCAGTTCTTCATATTCCACATCAACGCGCTGAAAAGGTCTAAAAAAACGGGGCAAGATAGTTTGTGCATGGCGATTCGACATCCACCAAGCACTTTCAAACTGATAACTCATAATTCTTCTTATTTGCATACTCGCAGGCAGTGTAGCAAAGAGTCGTGATGGGTTAAATAAGTAGAACTGTCGAGATAAAGCAGAGAATGGGTGAGAAAGTGCCAAATATTGTACACAATCTTTCTGCTTCAAAAATAAAAAGCACCCGACTAACTAGGTTAGTAAGGTGCTTTGTGCGTCGTGCTTAATTCGTCTCTATCGGGGAACAAATGCCTTTATTTAAAGTGGGTCAAAGGCAAGACCACTAATACTAATCCTCAATAATACTTAATCATTTTGAGGGACTAAAGCTGCCGCTAACTGCGTTGAACATTTATCATTTAGAATAACTAAATAGCAAAATATTCGCCTTGTTCTCGACAAGCTTTCCTTGCCTCAAAATAAATCACTTAATTAAGAGGATTAGTATAAAAACTATTTATTCAGGAGCTTCTGACTCGTTAATCTTCTTCATGAAGTAATAAACGTAGTAAGCGCATAGCACAATCACTGTGCCCAAGATACCAAATGAAAGAAACAACACTGGGTCGCTAAAAAAATCTCTAAAGAATACGTTCATGGCCTTGGCCTCCTAATCACTCGATGAAGTAATCATAGGTGAGGGATGAAGGGCTTGATATGATCGAGATCAAGTTTGTTTTCTGGTCAGCTAGGCTTAGGTTCAGAGCTTGATCTTGATCATGCTTTTTTGCCGCTAAAGGCACTGAAAAAGGCGGTTTTTATCTTGTTCAGATAAATAAAGAGCGAGGTTGTCAGCGCAGCTGTTAACGCTGATTGAACTCGGTAATACGTCTAATAATAAACTTTGCTGTAATTTCTCAAGGGCTAACTCATTTTCGAGTAATTGCTTTCGAATAACCGCATACTCAGTTCGCTGCGAATGGTGTTTTTTTAGGTTTTTTCGGGTTAAGCGGTGTGGGTTTAGTAACTGGGCATCACTGAGCGCAGCGGCATTGTCGAGCGCTGAAAACTGAGTCGGTGTTAGTTGTAGCTTTAGGCTGTCGAGGAATATCAATAATAAACATAGGTTCACGTTTTTTTGCTGCTCGTCTTGTAGCTCGAGCAGCAAAGGTTGCACGCCATTTTTACTATATATATCGCATGCAAATTGCCAAAATGTATCGGGCGTGAGTCTAGACATTAGGCGAGGCTTGCCTCAAATGCAGCTTGCTTCTCTTCCATCTCTTCAAGCGCCATTAATAAGTCTTCTTCTATTTGGTTCACTTTTGGTGTTAATTCAGCTTGTTTGCCAAGCAGCTCGGTAAGCTTCGCTTTGTTTTCATCACTGTACAAATTGTTGTCGCCAAGCTGGTTTTCAACGTCAGATAACTGCTCTGAAAACTTGTCTAGTTGCTTTTCAAGCTTATCGATTTCTTTCTTCAAAGGTTGAACTGACTTTCTGAACTCGGCTTCAAGGCGTTTCACTTCTTTACGGTTACTGCTTGAATGCGCTTTAACTTCGACTTGCTCTTTTTTGCTGTCGGCTTTATTGGCATTCAGTAACCATTGATAGTACTCATCTAAATCATAGCCAAATTGCGATACGCTGCCGTTATCTACCAGATAAAATTCATCGGCGGTATTTTTTAGCATGTGTCTATCGTGCGATACCGTCACCATCGCGCCTTCAAAGCCCTGTAGTGCCATAACGAGGGCATGACGCATTTCTAGATCTAAGTGGTTGGTTGGCTCATCCAGTAATAGTAAGTTTGGCTTTTGGAATACCAACATAGCTAGAACTAAACGGGCTTTTTCGCCGCCAGAAAACGGGGCAACTGGTTCTAAAGCGCGGTCACCGTTAAAGGCAAAGCCACCTAAGAAGTCACGTAGAGACTGCTCCGGTGCATCGGGTGCAAGACGTTGTAAATGTGTCACAGCGCTCGCTTGTAAATCTAATGATTCAAGCTGATGTTGCGCGAAGTAACCTATTTTCAATCCCTGATGCTGAAAGACTTCGCCAGATTGTGGCTGCAATTCGCCTGCAAGTAATTTGATCAGGGTTGATTTACCCGCACCATTGCGACCAAGAAGCGCAATGCGGCTGCCAGGTACTAGATTAAGTTTTATCTGATGCAAGATAGTGATGTCGCCATAGCCTGCTTGCGCGTTATCTAGCGTCATCAATGGGTTGGGTAGTGCACTTGGCTCGGCAAATTCAAAATCGAATGGTGAATCAGCATGTGCCGGGGCAAGCTTTTCCATACGCTCTAGGGCTTTAACACGGCTCTGTGCTTGTTTTGCTTTACTGGCTTTGGCTTTAAAGCGAGTGATGAACTTTTCTAAGTGAGCAATTTGCTCTTGTTGTTTGTCGAACAAGGCTTGTTGCTGCGCCATGCGTTCTGCTTTTTGACGCTCGAACTGAGAGTAATGGCCTTTGTAAACATTAATAAGGTTGCGATCAATGTGCCAAATTTGGTCCACCACCGCATCTAAAAACTCACGGTCGTGAGAGATCAGCACCAGTGTGCCGGTGTACGCACGTAAAAAGCGTTCTAACCAGTAAACTGCATCTAAATCTAAGTGGTTGGTAGGCTCATCGAGTAGTAGTAAATCTGCATCGCGAATAAGTGCTTGAGCAAGGTTTAAGCGCATACGCCAACCACCCGAAAAAGCACTGACTGGGTTATCGATTTGTTCGTTGCTGAACCCTAGACCGTGTAAAAGTTCACCGGCTTTGGCCTCAATGCTGTAGCCTTTTAGGTGTTCAATCTGTTGGTGTATTTGCGCTTGTTTTGCACCGTCATCGCTCGCTTCTGCATCACGCAGTGCAATGCGGCAGGCGTAATATTCAGGATGACCTTGCAGTACATAGTCAAGGGCACTGATCTCAAGCGCCGGGGTTTCTTGTTTTACCGAGGCAATAGACCAATCTTTTGGGAATTGAAACTCACCCGAATCTAACTGTAGTTCGCCTTTTAACAATGCAAACAAAGAGGATTTACCACAGCCGTTGGCGCCGACTAGGCCGACTTTGTGCTCTGGAAAAAGTGTTGCACTGGCGTTTTTAAGTAGGGTTTTGCCACCGCGAAGTAGCTCGATATCTGACAGTTGGATCATAGTGTTACAGCAACAATAAATAATGCGGCTATCATAGCATGAAGTGCTTTGTGGGGCTCAACTCTATCTTCTATTTGAAGGTCGGTATTATTTCTGTAAACAGAGTGAACGTGTTTCGTATAAATCGGGTATTGAGATAGAATAGGGCATAACTTAATCGCGGGTCGAGACGAAGATGAAACAGAAGAAACGCTTTATTGCTGGGGCAGTATGTCCTGAGTGTAATAAGCAAGATGTCATGATGCTATACAAAGAGCATGATGTAGAAAAAGTGGAATGTGTTGAGTGTGGTCATAAGATGACGCAACCAAAAGATGCGGTACAAGCATCAACACGCCAATTTGAGCAAGTAATTGGTGTATTTAAGCCAGAGTAACGCTGGCTTAAACGTATTTATTATTAACCTGGTACTCGGTTAGTAATGCGGCGGTGGTGGCTCTTGATGCTGAGGCATTAACCCACTGTCACCCCCTTCTTTAATTTTTTGTGCTAATAATTCTAATTGTCGCTGCATTTTTGCTAAATGCTTTTGATGGGTGCGAAGCTCATCGTTAAGTGTTTCGATGGTATCGTCCTGAAAAGCAACTTTTGCTTCTAACTCCATCACGCGGTTTTCTAATTCTGTCATTGTGTATCCAAATCGGTAAATATTTCTAGTAAACCACTAGAGCTCTCTGTGGTTAAACTGCGCTCGTTATCAGTAAAAGCAACATCAAATACCACCGCTGATTTTGGGCGGCTTCCTTCTCTTGGCTTCACTAAAAAGGTATCTAGTTGCTGGCCGTCATTCACCCGCCAAAGCGATAATTCGCGATTCGGTGAACCTGTGGCAATGAGCGTTGCACTTTCATTGAAGCGAACGGCGCTAAAGATTTTCTGGCGAGCAATATACTGTAATTGTGATACGAGATCACCTGAAGTGAGTTGCCAGACACTGGCTTTTTTTAAACTGTCGGCGGTAAAGGCATATTGACCACTGGCATCGAGGGCCACTTTGGTGACGCGACTGGGATGATTAAATCGGTGGAGTACTTGCCCAGTTTTAGTGTCCCAAAAATAGGCGGTGTAATCATTACCGCCACTTAACGCGAAATGGCCGTTAGGTGATAGCGCAATGCTATTGATTTTTTCTTGATGACCGAGGAACTCTAAGCGTCTACCGTTGACTAAGTCGAGATGGACGATGACATTATCACTGCGACCATACATTACATAGCGGCCTTGATTGCTAATTGCGATATCGCGGATCGTGGCTGTTTTTATTTGATAATAGCCTTGGTTTTTACCGGTTTGAATATTCCAAACGGCAAATGTATCGTTGGCGGCAGTTACAGCAAAGCTGTTGTCATAGGCGATAGCGAGCGAATGTACTAGGTTTTCGGGATCTGCTGAGTGCTGCCATTGGTATTTTAAGCCATGACTTTGATTGTCCCATAGGCTAACGCCATGCTCGACCGACGAAATCAAAGAGTATCGACCGTCTGCAGAGATAGCGGCTGCAAATGAGCCTCGCACAGCATGCTCTACGGTATGTGACGCTTGTTTTGCTGAAGGAGTACACGCTAACAGCAAGGTACAGAGTATAGTAGTAAGAAAGAGTCGAATACTTTGCATAGTTTAGTTTTTTCCCTTAACGCTCTGTTTCACAAAGGGTACACTTGCGCTCATGTCCATATAATGGCGCTTTTTATTGATAGTAGCGCATCAAAGCCGGAAAGTCGCGTTGTGAAGCTTGGATGACGATAGCCGCATGAGGATTGGCATCGAAGCATATGAATGATAATGTGGATACATAAATTTAACCTTTCAAGTAAAATAGACAAGGCCACAATAAGTGAGCCGGAGAAATAGAATGAAACAGACGATTAAACTGTCTTTAATTGCAGCGTCGGTATTGGCGCTAACAGCGTGTAATCAAAAAGCAGAAGCTGAACAAAAACCAGTAGAAGTAAAACTAGAAACAGAACTACAACAACAAGCTTATGGTATTGGTGCGTCTGTTGGTAATTTCTTACAAAAAGACCTTGCTGATAAAAAAGAGATCGGTGTAGAGCTGGATCAAGAACTTCTAATGCGTGGTTTTAAAGATGCATTAGCGGGTGAAGCAAAATTAGATGAAGCGAAAATTCGTGAAGTATTAACTGCACTTGATACGACGGTTCGAGCTAAGCAAGCTGAAAGAGCAGAAGCGTTAGCAAAAGAAAGCAAAGAAAAAGGCATTCAATACTTAGCTGACAACGCTAAGAAAGAAGGTGTAACAGTGACTGAGTCTGGCCTTCAATATGAAGTGATCACTCAAGGTGACGGTAAAAAGCCAGTTGCAACAGATGTAGTAAAAGTACATTACAAAGGTACTTTAATTGATGGTACTGAGTTCGATAGCTCATACTCACGTAACGAGCCTGCGACATTTGGTCTACAACAAGTAATCAAAGGCTGGACTGAAGGTCTTCAGCTAATGCACGAAGGTTCTAAGTTTAAATTCACGATTCCTTCAGAGCTTGCTTACGGTGAACGTGACCTTGGTAAGATCCCAGCAAACTCAACGCTAGTATTTGAAGTTGAGTTACTTGAGATCCAGCAAGAGAAAAAAGCGGCAGCAGCTGAGTAAGTATGATGAATGAGGTCTTTCAAACCGAAAGGCTTAAAATAGAAAAGGGTTCCATTGGAACCCTTTTTTGTGTCTAAAGTTTATCTTAATTCAGTTCTAATCAGTATGATTCGCGTAGAAGTTTTCGATTAACTCATCTTCTAGTTCAAAGCGTAATTCTAAAATCTCACCCAGCTTAGATAAGTCAGTGTCAAAATCGGCTAACATATTATCTTGGGTTACTTCTGCATACTTGTCATTGAAATCAAGTGCGACATCAGTGGTTTCTGAGATGCGAGGATAAAGCGCATTAGCCAAGGCGACGCTCTTTGGGCCTTTTTCTTTACAGGCCTGTACTATGTTGTCGTACACTTCAAAATGACCAGCGGATAAATAATCCATCATGATCTGACAAAAGCTTTGGATCTGCACTTGGTCAGGTAGTGCATGATCTTTTTTGTCATATGGTGCGAAACCAGCCAATTTACAAAACTGTAATAACAATTCCTGACGCTCAGTTAACCATGCATCGATAACGCTGTGACTACCACCCCATTTCTGTTGGGCTTCTTCAAATCTTGATAACATAGCGAACTCCTTTAGCGTGTTGTTTCCTCTATAAAAAGAAAATCTAGCTCAAAGGTCAACCATTTTTTTCATTATTTGTTCAGGTTTGCTTGTAAGTTGTTGAAATTAATAGGTTAAGAATTTTTGTGGTTGTGGGCATAAAAAAACCACCCGAAGGTGGTTTATCAATAGGTTTAGCAGTTTTTATTATTATTAAAATTTAAAATTATTTTTATTATTAAAGGTGTTTTGTTGTTATTTTTTTAACGCGGAGCAAGTTATACCAAGCTTTTTTTGTTGTTGCAAATAGTTTAACAAGATGTTTTTTAATTTTTTTACTTGTCTTTCCATAAGTGGTTGAAGCATTGGTGATTTAATCTAGATCATGACAATTCACTTTGCTAGGGCGTTTAGATAGAGCCTAAGCATAATTAGTGATACAATTTGCGCAATTTTTTAGGCTTTGGAATCGAGATACGCTATGAGCGAATTGAAAAACGATCGTTATTTACGTGCGTTAATGAAACAACCTGTTGATGTAACGCCAGTATGGATGATGCGTCAGGCTGGACGTTATTTACCAGAGTATCGCGCAACACGTGCGCAAGCTGGTGACTTTATGAGTTTGTGTAAAAACGCAGAATTGGCATGTGAAGTTACTTTACAACCACTTCGTCGTTACCCGTTAGACGCGGCAATTCTGTTCAGCGACATCTTAACTATTCCAGATGCAATGGGTTTAGGTCTGTACTTCGAAACTGGTGAAGGCCCTAAATTTGAACGCCCAATCAGCTCTTTAGCAGATGTTCAAAAGATCCCTAATATCGACCCGACTGACGAGCTTGGCTATGTAATGAACGCAGTAAGCACCATACGTCGTGAGCTGAAAGGTGAAGTGCCACTAATTGGTTTCTCAGGTTCTCCTTGGACGCTAGCTACTTACATGGTTGAAGGTGGTTCGAGCAAAACCTTTGGCAAAATCAAAAAAATGGCTTTTGCTGAGCCAAAAACACTTCACCTATTGCTAGATAAAGTCGCTGATTCAGTAATTGATTACCTAAACGCACAGGTTAAAGCAGGTGCACAATCGCTTATGATCTTTGACTCTTGGGGTGGTGTATTAAGCCCGCGTGATTATAAAGAGTTCTCACTGCAATACATGCACAAGATTGTTGATGGTCTAATTCGTGAAAACGATGGTCGTAAAGTGCCAGTGACGTTATTCACTAAGAATGGCGGCCAATGGATTGAAGCCATTGCTGCAACTGGCTGTGATGCGGTAGGCCTAGACTGGACGATTGATATTGGTGATGCACGTCGTCGTGTTGGTGATAAGGTTGCGCTTCAGGGCAACATGGATCCAGCAATGCTACACGGTACACCTGAGCGTATTCGTGAAGAAGTACAAAACATTCTAGCAAGCTATGGTGAAGGCTCTGGTCACGTATTCAACCTAGGTCATGGTATTACACCAGACGTAGATCCTGAGAACGCAGGTGTATTCATCAACTCAGTACATGAGTTCAGTGGTCAATACCACAAGTAAAAGCTAATGGCATAAGCTTTTAGAATTTGTATTAAAAAAGCCTTAACTTAATCGTTAAGGCTTTTTACTTGTTTAGAACGAGTAAATTGCTACTGGATTAAGCTCACAATCAGCTGGTAAGCCGACTCTTTGTTTTCACATTCTTCAGCATGCAAAATTAATTGCTCACCGAGTAATAAGGTTTGCTTTTTCACTTGCAGACGCGCGCTTTCATCTTCAATACCATCAATATCTACTACATGCGCAAGACCTATGGTTCTGCGAATTAATTCAGTGCCTGCGTAACCTAACGCGTCTTGAATGATTTGCTCTACAAACTGTTGAGCATAACCAGATGCTTGTAGACATAAATCACGGGTATGTTGTGCTGTTAATGTTAGCCAAATACTTTCAAAATCATTTAAACACAGTTGTATTTGGGTCAATAGATAAGACTGCATTTGACGACGCTTAGGGGTTTCTTCAATACGACCATTTTGCGCGCAGTAGTTGAGCAGTAGATTACCGATGAATGAGCCTAAGTCGAAGCCAATTGGACCGAAAAAGCCAAATTCTGGGTCGATTAATTTGGTACTGTTCTGATCGACAAAAATGCTGCCTGTATGTACATCACCATGTAATAAGCTTTGTGGTGCAGAGAAGAATAAGCTTTTCAATTGCGCAACTTGGCGAAGTAATTGAGGGCTTTGTCGTAAACGTTGCACATCGGTTTCTAGTTCGACCGGGTAGTTATTGCGTTCAGACACTCGATATGGGTCATCAAAGAACAAGTCTTCTGTTATTGAACATAGTTCAGGGTTTGTGAACTCTTGAACCAAGGTTTTCTTATCAGCTGGCTTTAAATAAAAATCTGAATAATAAAAGCTGGTCGTTGCTAGATAAGTGGCGACATCTGAACCTAAACGGTTAAACGTTTTTGCTTGGTTTAATTCACCACGCAAAATGGCCATATGGCCCAAGTCTTCAAGCACAGTAACTGCAAGGTCATCGTTGGTGTGCAGTACTTTGGCGGTATGTTGCTCGCACACTAACCCATGCTTTTTTAAAACTGACGCTTCAATACGTGCTCTATCTAGCGTTAACGGCCAAGATTCACCCACACAGCGGGCAAAGGGTAAGGCTTGTTTAAGAATAATGCTGTTGCCATTTTGATCCGCAATACGAAACACTAAATTTAAATTACCGTCGCCAAACTCGTTACAAGTGAGTTGTGCGTTTGGTTCAAAAAACTCGCCAAGCTGCTCGATATAATTCAGGGCTTGAGCGTTATCAAAAGCAATGTAGTCAGCCATACTCTTTTATCAATGTGTGGAACATAATTGTGGCATTCTATATTTTTAAATGTTTAGATGTCTATACTTCTTTGTGTCTTTATGTAAAATTTAGCGGTTATCATTTTGGAGTGACTTACATGCAAAATTTGCTGGCGCGCAGCCTTAAATATCAAGATGGAAAACTATATGTTTTAGATCAGTACCTTCTGCCGCATGAGCAACATTGGCACCTGTGTAATAGTGTGTCTGAGATGCAAGCATTAATTTTGTCGCTAAAAGTGCGCGGCGCACCTTTAATTGGCTTAGCTGCAACTTTGTTGGTGGCGCATCTTGCTGAGCAAGGTATGAGCCAAGCTGATTTAGCCCAAGCGATCGATGAGTTAGAAGCCACCCGACCGACTGCTGTTAACTTAATGCACTGTATGAAACAGATGCGTGAAGCCCTCAAGCAAACAGCGTTTGCCGATGCGTTAGTCACAGCGGCTGAGCGTTTATTCAATGAAGATGTTGCGCTATGTGGTGCAATGGCGAAACTGGGCGCTGAACTTGTGAAACCCGGTGAGCAGATTTTAACCCATTGTAATACCGGTGCGTTGGCCACCGCTGGTGTGGGTACGGCGCTTGGGGTGATCTATCACGCGCATCAACAGCATGGTGATATTCATGTCTGGGTAGATGAAACCAGACCATTATTACAAGGCGGACGTTTAACCGCGTTTGAGCTTGAAAGCTGGCAAATTCCATACACTTTAATTTGTGACAATATGGCAGCGAGCCTAATGGCGGCAGGCAAGGTAGATAAAATCTTTGTTGGTGCCGATCGCATTGCTGCAAACGGTGACTTTGCCAATAAAGTGGGGACTTACAACTTGGCGGTATTAGCGCATTTCCATGGTGTTGAGTTTTATGTCGTTGCGCCTACAACCACCCTAGATGTTGATTGCCCTGATGGTCAGCATATCCCTATTGAGCAACGTGCAGCGGCAGAGGTAACAGGGGTCAGTGGTAGCTTTGGAGATTGCCAGTGGGCGCCAAACAATGCGCAAGTATTTAACCCTGCATTTGATGTGACCCCTGCAAAGCTCGTGACAGGTTGGGTGCTCAATACTGGCGTCTATGATCAAGCCCAAGTAGCAGCAGGTGCGTTGAAGAATTTATAAATTTCGATAAAAACAGCGTAATAAAGTGAAAAAAGAGAGCGATGCGATCAACACCAGCGCTCTTTTTTTATTTATTTCAGAGGAAGAGTTTAATCTAAAATAGGAAATTGCGTGGCAATGTCGCTGTCAGTACTTTGTGCAACCCAACCCGCTTCGTTATTGAAAAAGCGAATGGCGGTAAACTCTGGGTCGCTACCCATATCAAACCAATGTTGAGTGTTTGCTGGTACAGAAATTAAATCACCTTGCTGGCATAGCACTTGATAAACGCGCTCGTTTAAATGCAAACAAAATAGCCCCTGACCTTTTACAAAGAAGCGCACTTCATCTTCGCTGTGAGTATGCTCGAATAAAAACTTTTGTCTTAATTCGGCGGCATTTGGGTTGCCTTTGGCTAACGAGATAACGTCGACGGTTTGGTAGCCACCATCTTGTTGTACGCGGGCAATGTCATCCGCGTAGGCTGAAATAATATCTTCTTGTGTACTTTCGGCTGCAATTTCGGCATTTGCTTGCCATTGCTCAAATAACACGCCAGCTTTGTTTAGCTCGGTTTGAATGGCTTTAAAGTCTGCGCTTTGGAAGATTGCTTGCGCAGGCTCATCATGACGGTAGATAGTTAAATTGCTCATACAAATAACGCTTCATTAAATTGTGTAAAATCTTCGATAAATGGGTGTGTTTCGCTACGGGCTTGGTCATCGCGCCACAGCTGTAAGGTATGCATACCTGCGGCTTTGGCTGCGTCTAACTCTGCTAACACATCGCTTAAAAATACCACTTCATTGGCCGCAAAAGGGATCTGCGCCAAGATATTTTTATAAGATGCTTGTTCTTTTTTACCACCGACTTTAGTGTCGTAATAGCTACTGAATAACTGACGAATATCGCCAAAATCAGAGTATTCAAATAACAAATGCTGTGCTTTTACTGAACCCGAAGAATACACATACAACTCGCGCCCAGCGGCTTTTTGCTCAGCAAGAAATTTTTGTGCATCAGGATAAATGTGGCCGGTAAAGTCACCTTGTTGGTAACCCGTTTGCCATATCAAACCTTGTAGTTGTTTGAGTGGCGTGATTTTTTTATCTTCGGCTATCCAGCCAAGTAGTGCATCAATGACTGTACTCAATGGCGCGTCAGGCTGTGCGATTTCGGTTTTTACCGCCTGTATTTGCTCAGCGACTTCTGGTTTGTCTTGGTTTTGCTCGACAAATTGCGCAAGGTGTTGAGCGGCATACGGGAACAGAATGTCTTTCACAAATGAGATACGAGTAATGGTGCCTTCAATATCGGTGATGATGGCTTTGATCATTAAGCTGACTCCAATTTAATGCGTTCTAATTCACAGGCGAATAAAAATTCTAGCCCTTCAATATGGCGACGGGTTTCTGCCACACTGTTACCCATGGCATATAAACCATGACCGCGGATCAACACGCCATGGACTACAGGCTCAGATTGATGGCGCTGTGCAACAAGCTCCGCCAGTCTGTCGATGTCTTGGTCATTGTCGAAAATGGCAATCTTTAATGCGTCTTCATGGCTGCTAATGCCGCGTAACGATTTTTGCATCTCATAGCCTTGTATAGACAAGGTGTCACCTTTAATAAAGCGTGATAGCACAGTTGCGGCGACTGAGTGAGTATGTAGTACACATTCAGTATCAGGCTGAAGTTGATACAGCTTTAAATGCAGTGCTGTTTCAGCTGAAGGCTTACCACTACCTGCGGTGATTTCGCCTTGTTGATTAAGTTCTAAGAAATGCTCAGGTGCTAAGTGGCCTTTATCGTAACCACTGGCAGTCACAACAAAGCCCGTTTCTGTTTTAATTGAGAAGTTTCCACCTGTCGCGGGTACCCAGCCTTTTTGACTTACCCAACGACCCGCTTCTATCAGTGCGCTTTTTGCGGCATTATTCTGCATAATAAAGAATCTCAAAAATAATTTTAGACGGCTATACATCTATTTTTGGCAATGATAGCATCGCTCGTGCGAAAGCACCATCAACAAAAAAGGGGCCCTTGTGCAAAGTAAATTACCTAATTTAGGCGTGAGTATATTCTCGCAAATGACTGGTTTGGCAAATCAGTATCAAGCATTTAATTTATCTCAGGGTTTTCCTGAATTTGATGCACCAACGCTGCTAAAAGAGCGATTGGCACATTACAGCCAAAGTGGTTTTAATCAATACGCGCCATCGAGTGGTGTCCCTGCTTTACAACAGCAAATCGCGCAATTGGTTGAGCGCAAGTATGGCCTGACGGTGAATGCAGAGCATTCTGTTACGGTGACATCGGGTGCAACCGAGGCTTTATATGTGGCTATTCAGGCATTAGTTAGTCCTGTAGATGAAGTGATTGTATTTGACCCAGCTTACGACTCTTATAAGCCAGCAATTGAGTTAGCAGGCGGTAAAACCGTGCATATCTCGCTAACCGCGCCAGATTATAAAATTGACTGGCAGCAAGTGGCTGAGGCAATTACAGATAAAACCAAAGCCATTATTATCAACTCGCCCCACAACCCAAGCACTAAGACGTTAAAGCAAGCAGATATTGAGGCGTTAAAACATTTACTTGAACAGCATGACTTATATTTGATCAGCGATGAAGTGTACGAGCACATTTGCTTTGATGGGCAAGCGCATTTAAGTGCTTTACGTGATGAGCGTTTATTTGCCCGCAGTTTTGTGGTGTCGAGTTTTGGTAAAACATTCCATTGTACAGGTTGGAAGATGGGGTACTGTGTTGCGCCTGCTGCATTGATGACGGAATTTCGTAAAATCCATCAGTATGTCAACTTCTCGAGTTTCACGCCAGCACAGTTGGCTATCGCCGATGCGATGGCCGAGCAGCCTGAGCACATTGACGAGTTAAGCGCGTTCTATCAGCAAAAGCGCGACCTGTTAATCGAAGCGCTTGCACCGAGTCGCTTTAAAATTTTGCCAAGCGAAGGCACTTATTTCTTACTTCTCGACTATAGCGATATTTCAGAATTAAACGATGTGGCGTTTTGCGAATACCTTGTCAAAGACGTGGGCGTTGCTGCCATTCCGTTAAGTGTATTCTATAACCAAGCACCAAACGACAAAGTGATCCGTTTGTGTTTTGCTAAAGAAGACTCAACCCTGATTGCAGCTGCGGAGAAGTTATGTCAGCTATAAACTCAGAAAATTTAAAAGTTGCCTTAGTACAAAGCGATATTGCCTGGTTACAGCCGCAGCAAAATCTAGACAACCTAACGATGCAATTACAGCACATTGAGTCGGTTGATTTAATTCTCTTACCTGAAACGTTTGCCACAGGGTTTGCGATTAACCTAGATGTTGCAGAAGCTGAGCAAGGGCCAGTTTTTAACTGGATGCAAACGCAAGCGGCTGCGCATAATGTAGTGGTTGCGGGTTCTGTACTGGTTGAGCAACAGGGCAAGAAAGCCAATCGTTTTTATTGGTGCTGGCCTGATGGCAGCTTTGAATTTTATGATAAGCGCCATTTATTTTGCTTAGGCAAAGAAGGTGACTTTGTGCGAGCAGGCGATTCTCGTAAAGTTTTCACCATTAAAGGTTTTAGATTGTTGCCGCAAATTTGTTATGACTTACGCTTCCCGGTATTTCAACGTAATCGCAACGACTATGATGTGATGGTCAATGTTGCTAACTGGCCAGCAGCACGTCGCCGCATTTGGGATACCTTGTTACAAGCGCGCGCCATTGAAAACCAATGTTACGTGTTAGCCAGTAATCGCGTAGGTGAGGATGGTAATGGCATTGCGCATAATGGTGGTACGGCTGCCTATGATTTTGTTGGTGAGCCTTTGGCTCAGAGTGAAGATAACAAGCCTGGAGTTGTGATCACCGAACTTAACAAAGAGAAACTTGAGCAATTTAGAAAAAGCTTTCCAGCCCATCTAGATGCGGATGATTTTTCGATTAATTTTTAGATATTAACGATTAGATAAATAAAAATGGGCGCGTAAATACGTGCCCATTTTTGTTACTCATGCTTTTTGCTTCAATAGCGCATTACAGTTTTTCTAAGATAGATTCCGCTTTTGATACTTCAAATTCACCTGCCGCTTCTACTGCAAGCTCAGTAACCACGCCATTTTCAATGATCATGGCATAACGCTGTGAGCGCACACCGCCAAAACTGCCTGTTTCTTTATCTAGACCAATGGCTTTAGTGAATGCCGCATCGCCATCACCTAGCATCATTAACTCGCTAGCATTATGTGCTTCGCCCCAGGCTTTCATTACGAATGCATCGTTAACAGACACACAAGCAATAATATCAACGCCTTTTGCTTTGATTTGATCAGCAAGTACCACATAGCCAGGTAGGTGAGCCGCTGAACACGTTGGTGTGAAAGCGCCTGGCACGGCAAATAAAACCACTTTTTTATCTGCAAATAACTCAGTCACTTGGTGGTTTTGCATGCCTTCAGCAGTCAGTTCTGTTAACACAACATTAGGTAGAGCTTGGCCTTGTTCGATCATGATAGTTTCTCTCAATGTAATTAATTTTAAAGAGTGTAGCTTTAAAATTAATAGATAAACACCGAGAAAGAGTAAGGTTTATTTGGTGTTTAATTAATGTAAATAAAGTGTTTATTTTTGTTTTTCTTGGTGGTAGGTTATTCCTTGCTCATTATTGAGTGAAATTAAAATATTAATAAGGATAATTAAGATGAAAAAACTAATCGCTTTGATGGCGCTTGTAGTAGGCCTATTCTCAACAAATACCTTCGCTAACTCTGTTTCTTGCTATGTAGATACAATGAAGTACGATAACTATACGCAAAACCGTTGTTGGGGAGCTGAGTCAAACCCGCAGTTCTCACCTAAAGTTGCGTTTAAAGTGAATACTTCAAAAGAAGTAGCACGTGTTGAATGGACGTTCAGTGGTATTTATGATCGTTCAAGTGCGAGTAAGTGCTCAGGCACGACTTGTGTCGTTGACGTTTATCAAATTGAAGAAGGCTACATGAAGGCATGTGTAGATAAGATCTATTATAAAGATTACACATGGGCTGATGTAAACTGGTGTGCGACGGCTGATTATATGTATTCACGCTCAGGCGTGTGGAACTAATACGTTTCTCAGACGACGAAAAATCAAGTGCCATAGTTATGGCACTTGTATTAGGACTACAACTTATTTAATGCATTCACCATAGCTTCTGCGACAGCCTTAGATGACTGAAAATTAGTACCTGTTATTATTCTTCCATCGATTTCAACATAAGACTGATTGCGTTCACCATATTTGAATGCGCCACCTCTTTGCTTTATGAGCGTTTCGATTTCAAATGGAAACTCTTGATAATAAGCGGCATCAGTTCTTTCAAAAGCAATAGGGTAACCGCTGATGGTTTTACCTGACACTAAATACTCGCCGTTACTCAATTTTAAATTCACAATACCTGCAGTACCATGACACACCGATGACACTATGCCCTGGTTTTGTTCGTATACCTGCATTGAAATTTCTTGAAGTGCTTTATTCTCAGCGACTTGATACATGGCATTACCACCACCAACATAGTGCACGGCTAAATACTGACTGGCATCGATTTGCTCTGGCTTTGAAGTGTTAGCCAACGCATACATAAAGTCTCGGTCATAGATATATGTGCGATGCATAGGATCTGAGGTATTGATATAAGCAAGTGGCAGCTGACCGCCTTTTGGGGTTACGAAGTCGACATGATAACCAGCCTTGATAAACACATCGTAGGCATGAACTAGCTCTGAAAAGCTGGTGCCTGTTGCTAGATTTGAATTACCATGAAAGTCTGCACTTGAGGCAATAAACAGAACGCGCTTACCCGCTGCAAGCTTGAGTTGCTTTTTGTTTTCCTCCGCTTCAATTTGGCTGGCTGTTTTACTGACGATTAGCCATTTGTCATCAAATCGTTTTAATAAGAACTGATCAATATACTGTTTTACTGGCTTGTCAGTGGTGATTTTGGCTCTAGCGACCGCTGTATCACCGTCTACTTTTAGCGATAATAAATGACCAGTTCTAGACTTTGATTTTTCACTAAACCAACTCGCGTATTCAGACGCTGATACTTGCCAAAAAGGTTTTTTACTGTGGTTAAGTAGTAGCTGTGCCTGCGGGTGGAAAGCCGATTTTATTAATGTTGGATCCGCGTTACTTGTACCGTCAAGATAGTTTTGAATAACCTGTTTTACCGCTAAGTTGTCTGCTAGGCGATTATTAGCCCAACCAATAGTCGGGCTTAAAAAGGTGGTGATTAAAATTAGATATAGCCATTTCATCTTTGTGCTCCATAAGTAATGTCTGCACAAAGTTAAATTATATTTATATATAACAATAAGCTAGGTTATATTTTAAGAGTCCAACCTTATATTTCAGTAGTTCGATATTGGTTTGGTGTCATACCCGTTTGTTGCTTGAAGGTACTATAAAACGTGGATGACGCGCTGAACCCACATCGCTCTGCTACTTCTTCTACAGGCATATCAGGATAAGCTTTCAAGCTTTCTTTTGCTTTGGTTATGCGTTGTGTATTAATGAACTGCTTAAAGTTCATTTGGTAGTGATCGTTGAGTAATTGAGAGAGCTGTGTGTGAGTGATGCCCATGCGCTTTGCAAGTCGCGGCAGAGTTAGTTGCGGGTCTAAATAAACCAACTCAGTCGCAATTAAATTATTTAGCAAGCTTGAGAAGCGGGTAGTTTGTTCAGTGCTGAGCTTATTATTTTGATACTTGTTTTGCGTGGTCGAAGTCTTCTCCTGCCATTTAGATTTAAGTGCCAATAGTAGAGTAAGATATAACACCAGTGAAAAGCTTAATGCTCCCATAATGTAAGAAGTATAAGAGGCGGTGAAATAGGCTGTCCAAATTAGCCAACTACCCGCTAATACGACAACAGGTTGTTGCGTTAATAAGTGCTTTGATAACGCTAATTTGTGGGTGTTTTTTCGAGCGTACATGACAGACGCTACGACTAAACTAATCAGCCATAAGTAACTCGAACCGCGGTAGATCCAATATTGCCATAGTTCTAGATATTCTTGATAAGGGAAGAGTATGCCAGTGATCACTGTTGCGATAGTAAAGCAGCCTAATGTTATTGTGAGTCGCTTCATTGATAAGTTTTTTAAGGTCGATTGTGCAACATAAGCAAGGATACAAGGGCCAATCAGCAAGCAAGCAGTCAACCCTAGCTGTAAAATGCTTTTATCCAACGTAGGTGTGAAGTAAAACGCCACCGACTTACCAATTCTAACACTCAGTAAAATCAGCAATATAGCCAACCAATTATCAGTCGCTTGCTTATCTTTCTTTAAAAGTAGAAACAGCGCTAACAACAGGCCATTGAATGCGCCCAGTGAGGAGAAGAAAAATAACAGGTGTGAAGAAACGCTCATACTATATTGGCTGTGTTTTTCTTTACTATCCCAAATCGTTTTAGTAAGTGCAATTTAAAGTATGTAAGCGTTTCTTTAAAGTCGTATAAAAACTAACGGCTTTGACGCGAAAGTTTTGGCTCAATGATAAGTAGCACTAAGCCAGCTATAGTGCTCAGTAAGCCGAAGAATTGCATTAGTACATTGCCCAGGCGGGTCTGCTCTCTCTCTGAAGTAACAACCTGTCTATACAGTCTTCTGTTATCGCCATCTGAAGTTGTAAATAGTACTCCTTGATAGGTATAGGTGAGTATGATCTTGATAGATTCTCTTTGACGTATTTCTCGCTTTTTAATTTCTCTTTGTTCAGGAGTGTCAGTAAATTGATGCCAGACAGAGAAAATATCTTCAGGCTCGCCTGTTAATACAACGCCTTCAGAGCGATATTCATATAAACGTTCTGGTAAGAGTACTTTTTGAAAGCCGACATAAAAGACTGCAGAACCTAGGGCAATCAATAGCATGGCGCTATAAAGTAATCTGCGCTGCTTATGCTCAGAGGTAACTTGCTGTGAGGCGTACCAGCTATCTAGATCGGGGATCTGTCTTAGTGACGCCATATTGCCTTTGTCTTTTAAACCCGACATAAATGCATCGACATCCATTGATAGCGCACTGAGCAATTGCCTAAAAACCTCATTAGAGGGAGTAGATTTATCATTCTCAAGTTTTGATAAATAACTTTGCTCTACCTGCATACGTTCAGCAAACTGCGGTTGGCTTAATTCCATATCTGTACGCAGCTGTTTGATATATTGTCCGAGTGTCATAACCGATTCCTGTTGTTGTGGCAATTGACGCCTTATTCTTGGTAATTCATCCATAAATACCAACATGAATATTTAGGAATGTTTATGAATATTAAGCTTTTTTATTTTAATTCTATGTTTTCAGCGTGTTTTTGACATGTTTTGCAATGGCCATGCTGGCGGTGAGGCCGGGGGACTCAATACCAAATAAATTTACCAGACCTGTTATACCATGTTGCAGCTCGGTTTGAATGACGAAATCTTGTTGACCGCTTAAAGTGAGCTTGGGGCGAATGCCTGCATAATCACTGTGCAGCTTGGTTTCGTCTAAGTTGGGCCAGTAGCGTTTTATCGCCGATACAAATTTGGCTTTTTGTGTCGCGTCAGTTTGATAATTCAGGTTATCAATAAATTCGGTATCAGGGCCAAACTTGAGCTGATTAGCCATATCTAGGGTCGCGTGGATCCCAAGGCCATGTTGTTCAGGTATGGGATAAATAAGGTGCTTGAATGGGTGTTTACCCTGATAGGTAAAGTATTGTCCGCGGCAATAATGCAGCTCAGGAATTAAGTCGTGATTGAAGCTTTCGATATGGCGCGCGACATCTTGTGCGAATAGCCCTGCGGTATTGATTAAGCTTTTACAATGCAACTGCATCTCTTCGCCATCACATTGTAAATAGACCACAAACCCATTTTCATTCGGTACGGCTTTCACAAAGCGTGTGTTTGCAACATACAGACTCTGATTTTGTTCAATCTGTGTGATAAAAGAGTACATCAGCTGGTGGCTATCAATAATACCAGTAGAAGGAGAGTAGAGTGCCTCGCATAGGTTAAGGTCTGGCGCATAGTTTGATAGTGCTTGCTTTGAAAGCCAGATTAAATCGTCAACGCCATTGTTAAGTGCTTGTAGGCGTATGGCTTCGAGCTTTTCTGTTTCATCATGGTTTTGTGCAATTAATACCTTACCAATAGGTTTGACGGGCACATGAAATGCTTGGCAGTGTTTGTAAAGGTGTGCTTTACCTTGCACACAGAGCGACGCTTTTAAACTATTTTCGGGGTAATAAATACCAGCGTGGATGACCTCGCTATTACGGCTTGAAGTGTGCTCACCAAAATGTGCATTTTGTTCAATCACTAAGACATTTTGTGATTGACTGAGCTCGGCACCGATTGCTAAACCGACGACGCCAGCACCAATCACTAAGGTTTCTATTTTATCCAAAACATCATGCTCTTAACTTAATGTGCTGTGAGTTTAACAAGCAGAACGATGCGTTGTCAGTGATTAGTGCTCTTCATTTTTCATTAGCAATATCGTCAAATAAATCTTAGTCGGTAATGAGCAAATCAAGCCTATCGCAATGCAAGCTGCGCCTATGATGAAACCTAGTGGGCCCATATGCGCGAGCCACTCTTTGCTGATAATAAAGTGGCCTGTCACTATGAGGAATAAACCAATTACGATGAAGACTTTTAGCAGTTTTATTTGTTCTTTAGCGGTCACAACTGAGCTCCAAATACATATTCCACTAAGGAGATAATTAGAGCCTAACTTGTAAAAACGTAGTGCGCGATAAACTACTCTGTCTATTATTGTGCTAAATCAAATAAAGAATATTAAACAGGTCATGTGTTGCTGAGATGGCTAAGTGGCGGTTTAAACCGGTAATTTGTTTGCTCGCTCAATAACTGCTGCTGTCATACGTGAAATACAGCACAATTCGCCTTTTGCATTGGTGATTTTAACTTCCCATACTGAGGTACGTTTACCCAAATGTAGCGGTTTCGCTATGGCCGTTAAGGTACCGTTACGCGACGCCTTAAGGTGATTGGCGTTGATCTCTTGGCCGACACAATAAAATTGTTCAAAATCGACAGCAAAATTAGCGGCGTAACTGGCGACAGTTTCTGCAAGCGCCACATTTGCACCGCCATGTACCATACCTATTGGGTTATGGTGACCGACTGTTGCAGGCATGGTGGCAACTAGGTAGTCATCACCAATTTCAGAAATTTCGATCCCTAAGGTTTTCATTAGGGAGCCTTTGCCATGTAAACCTGCATCCAGTTTTTGGCATAGCTCAAGTGTGATTGGGTGATACCAAATGGCCATCTTAACTTACCTGCTTATCGAGAGTTGGTTAACCAAAAGAGATAGGACGGCGGCCTGTATCGCTGTCTTTTTTGTTTTTACGGCTACGACTACGTTTGCGTTTAGCTGGGGCTTCTTCTATTGGCGGTGTAGGCTCTGCCTTTACTGCAGGTGTAACACCCTCAGCCAAGGTTAGTAAAAAATCTTCACCATTAAAATGTAGGCTGTCACCTGAGTACATTTTTTTTCGCTTAACAGTGCATAGTTCCATGTTAACGCCTACATAACCATCGGCGATCAACTGTTTTGCTTGCCCGCCTGTTTCGGCTAAATCTAGCACTTTGAGTAGGTTACATAGTTCTATAGGCTCTTCTTCTAGTTCAATTTCAATGTATTCAGGTTCGTATTCAGACATATTGCTAACCTTAAAAGTCGTCTTTGCGACAGTATAATACCAATCCTCAATAATACTTAATCATTTTGAGGGACTAAAGCTGCCGCTAACCTCGTTAAAAATCTCTCATTTAGAACAACTAAACAGCAAAATTTTTGCCTCGTTATCGACAAGCTTTCCTTGCCTCAAAATAGCTCACTAAATTAAGAGGATTGGTATAACGCTTAGTTGAGGCGAATGACGAAACTTTTTCGCGAGCCATTCGGTCTTAAGTTTTATTGCGCTTGTCATTTTTCTGCAGTAAATAACAGGTAACTTGCGCATCGCTTTTAAACAGTTAGGAGTAGGGTGAGCATGGGTGTAAGAAGTCAGCTAAGACGTGAATTAATGAACCTAGATGCTAATGGGCTAATGACCGCAGAGGATGTCAGAGTGCATTTGATGAAGTCTAAAGCGCTCGTGCGTCAAACCGGGCTAAGTTTGGTGGCACGATTTAATGCCCATCACAATAAAGTGTTGGCAGGGTTACCATGTCATGAAAAGGGTCTGGAGCATCAACAGCATAAATTGTTTAAAGAAGTCTTATATCCGCGTAACTCAGTTCAGACTTGGCTCTCAAAGGTATATTAAGTAAAAGTAATTCTTAGGGCGGTTAAGTCGCAGCAATTGACATTTAAGAGACATATTATGTAGGCTGGCCTAAAAAATAGGCATGGAGCCAGTCCATTGAATTTTAAACACCTTTCTACCTCGGTTATTGGTTTGTTAGTGCTTTCAGCTTGCCAACAGCCCGTTGTACATATCTATCATGAAGGTTTATCTGATACACAGCGCTTTCAATTAAAGCAACAGTTAGAGCAGCAGCAAATTAACTATGAATTTACTGAGTTAACTACGCCTGATAAGTACAACACGCCACACTTACTGTATTTCCCGGGTGATGTAACAGAGGCTTATATTCAAAATGTTGAACGTATTGTCAGAGGTTTGGGCTTCGATAGGTTTGACAGCCAAGTATTCAGTCATACTGGCCACTATTACACAAAAGGTAATCTAGGCCTTTATTTCCCTAGCGCTTACTCGGAGCGGGTATTGCCTGAGTTGCTGTTTGCCCATAATTGTGGCGATCAAGACTTTCAAATTAATATTAAAACTAACGGGCAATGGACAGCGATGAATAGCCCTGTTGATATAAAAGGCCTAAAGTTAGAGTGGGAGTTTAGCGAGCCATTTTTGACGCTCAGAAGACACTTTGATGATGGCACATATCAACAGCAGGCCTATCAAGCTAAACAACATCAAGTGAGAACATTGCAGGGCTACAAACCTGCGGTGACCTATGAAGTATTAGGACACCGCACCTATTCGTTTAGTTTATTCAATTGTGACCTGCAGGCGATATTTGCTGATTAGTGTTTTGCCAATAATTTATTGGCATCAGCTAAGCGCAGCAGGCCTTGTTTTATGGCCGGTAAGTTGGGCTTAAAAGGCACATGGCTGGTCATCATGTCATTCAACACCGGGAATTCGTGTAAGCTTTGCGCATAAATTTCTTGGGCTTTTTGTGTTAATAAGAAAGCGATAAATAGCTCCGCGTTTTGTTTGTTCGGGGCGTGTTTAGCAATGGCGGCCGAAGTGGTAGAAACTGGCGTAAGGCCGTCTTCGGTTTGTAAGAAATGAATGCTGAGCTTTTTCGCTAGCATTTGGTCACGCTTGTTATCGGCGCGCTTCATCATGTGCCAATAATAGTGGTTGGCGAAGGCCAGTTTGCAATGCCCTTGGGCCAGGGCGCGTAATTGATCGCGATCTCCGCCACTTGGTCGTTTAGCTAACAATTTATTACCGAGCTTTAACCAGTCACTGTCTTTTTTATTATCTGTTGTCAGCAGTGCAGCGGCCAAGGTTGCATTGTAGTTATGTTGCCAATCTCGAATACATAACGCACTTTGATAGTCAGTTTGCTTTAACTGTGCAAATGAATTTGGAATGGGTTGTGATGTTTGCTCTGACAGGCTGAATAATGCACGGGTACGCATTGAGATGCTGATCCAGTAGCCGTTTTCATCATACAGTGCACTAGAAACATTTTGCCATGCTTGCCTGTTTTCTATGGGTTGTAATAAATCCTTATGATTGTGAAGTTGTGCTAGATCTGAGCTCAAAATCACATCGGCTTGAGATGCTTCACCATCCTGTTTTAAACGAGCAAGCAATCGCTTTGATTTACCATTGACTAGATTCACCTTGATGCCGGACTCGGTTTCAAATTGGGTCAATACAGGCTTGATCAATTCATACTTTCTAAATGAATAAATGTTAATTTGCGGTGATTGAGCGTATACAGCGGTTGTTTGTCCCATAAAAAGGGATAAAATTAAAAGAAAGCTTTTCTTCATTGCAAATAAGAATTATTATCGGTTCTATATAGGATACAGTGCTTTTTTATACGATGTCTATAGTGACCCGATTTATTTCTTTTCTCCGTTCACCGCTTCAGTCCGGGACGATTTATTGTGGACTCTTTATCTCTTTAATGGCCTATGTTGGTGCTGTGGTAAACGAGTATTACCATAAACAAGAAGCGCAAAGTGCTGATTTACAGCTCGTTCAATACGAGTATCAACTTAACTCTAAGCTGGATCAATTAGGGCACCTTATTTATGCCATAGATGCGTTTTTACCAGCAACATCGACGCAATCTCTGTTTCACCAAGTTGCTCACTCGCAGTTATCTAATAGCGAACTGCCGATCAGCTTAGAGGTGTATCATGCTATTACAGCATCAGATGTCGCAGGGCTTGAAAAGTTATATCAAGAAAATGGTTCTTTTGATTTTAGAGTACAAGTGCCAGATCTAGCCTCACCAGAAGATAGTTTCTTCACTATCGTAAATGCTGCCCCTTTAGCTGACTATGGACACACACTTGGTGAAAGCTGTGCGATGAAAGAAGCGTTTAATCATATGCTGTTTGATACGCAAACCTTGCAAACTCTCAGTTGGCAAGACGGCAATAAGTGGAGTTTGATCTTACCTCGTCCTCAAGAGTTTGGGTTGCAAACTGCCATTGGTTTGAGTTTTGAGTTGTCGCTATTGCTTGAGGGGTTGTTTAGCCAAGTGTATCAAAATACTCAGCAGCACCTGAGAGTATTAGCTGATGAGCGTGTGGTGTTTAACAGTGACTGGCAAGATACTTATCAACTCGCTGATCTAGTGCCGAAAGTGTCTAGAGATATTGATTTTAATGGTCGAACTTTAACGTTACAGCTTTATACAAAGAAGCAGCTGAACCCCAATTTCCTAACGAGTAGGCAGCTCATTATTATTGGTTTTGTTTTTGTTGCCAGCATTTGCGGGATCTTAGTATGGCTTCAGCTAAGAGCGCTCGCTAACCGAAATCAGACTATCAATAACCTAGTCATAGAGCGCACCGCCAGTTTAGATCAAGCGAACCAAAAGGTATTACGAGAATCAGACAAGCGCTTACAAGCACTACAGCAGCAAGTGGTGGCAGAGCGAAAATATAAAAGTTTGTTCGTGAATAGCCGAGAAGGGTTATTTGTACTCAATCATCGAGGTCAGATAATCGAAGCCAATCCTGCCTTTAAGCAGCTGCTCGTGGGTGAGTCAGCATCGTTAGAGGGGGTTGCGCTAGAAGACTTTATACTTGATGAAGAAGTAAAAGCTTTATGGCAGCAAGTGGTTGTAGATAAACAACAGCATAAAGAGTTAGATTGGTTAGCACGCAGTGATCAGCATGGTACGATTTGGCTAAGACAGAGCGGACATTGGTTACATCACCCTGATGCCGTACTGTACGAAGGCAGGATCACCGATATCACTCAAGATAAACTATTTAATGAGCAGCTTAAGTATAAGGCACGTCATGACAGCTTGACCGACTTGCTAAATCGTTTAGCTTTTCTGAAGTTGGTAGATGAAGCCAGAGAAAGTAGAGGAAAGACATTCATCTTACTCTATATCGACTTAGATAGGTTCAAACTCATCAACGATACCTTGGGGCATTTAGCGGGTGATAAATTGCTGGTGGAGTTTGCGGGTCGTATGCAGCTGTTGCTCGGTAGTTTTGCAGATATTGCTCGTCTTGGTGGTGATGAGTTTGCAGTGTTATTTGATTTAGAAAATTTAGAAAGACCACTCGAAGGCATACTTGAAGATATGTTGTCAGAGATCCGTAAGCCATTTACTTATAAACAGCATACCCATAGCGTAAGCGGCAGTATCGGTGTACGCACATTCACAACCCCTTGCACTAATATTAAAGCTGAAAAACTGCTACATGATGCCGATATTGCGATGTACGAGGCGAAGAAACGTGGCAAAAATGCGTTTCATATCTACACCCGAGATATTGCATGTCAGGCTGCGCGCAAAATTGAGATAGAGCGTGCACTTCAAGATATCAATTTAGATCAAGAGTTGTCTTTAAACTTCCAGCCAATCTATTGTCAAAGAGGCAAAATATTAAAAGGTTTCGAAGCTTTACTAAGGTGGCAAAGTCCCAGCTTGGGTTTTGTGAGTCCAGCAGAGTTCATTCCAATTGCTGAAGAGTGCGCCAAGATCACTATGTTAGGTCAATGGGTGTTTGCAAAAGCCATGGCGTTTATGAAGCAACATAGTGGCAGCAATATTTTTATGAGTGTGAATGTTTCGCCTTTACAGTTACAGAGCCCGCAATTTATGGCTTGGTTGACCCAGCAATTCACTCACTCAGCCTTGCAGCCGGAGCAGTTTAAAATTGAATTAACCGAGTCTGCGATGATGGCAACCGAAGATAATCTGGTTGAGCCGCTCGAAGTACTGCATGAGCAAGGCTTTGGTATTTATATTGATGATTTTGGTACGGGTTACTCAAGTTTAGCACGTTTAAATCATTTACCCGTTGATGGTCTAAAGATAGATAGGGCATTTATCGAAGGGATAGAAAGTGGCGAAAAACCAAGACAATTAATTGAAGCCATTTGTGCAATTGCAAAGAGTTTTAATTTGGTTGTGACTGCAGAAGGCATTGAACAGTCTGAGCAATTAGATGTGCTGGTGAAATTACATTGTCAACAAACTCAGGGATACTATATGAGTCGTCCATTGAACAAAGATGATGCCAGTTCATTGTGTGCTCAACGAAGGTTAGCCATAGTCAGTTAAACTGGGCATTCAATTTAGGCTGATATATATTGCGATGCAAAGAACGATTTTTAGCGATGAGTTTGGCTAGAGTAAAGGGAAGAGAATGAAAATATCACAGATATCTATCGGGCTGGTGGCAGCGCTGATGCTCTCGGCCTGTACCAGTTTGGTTGAGAAAGGTGACAAGCTGTATGGTAAAGGTATGTACCAACAAGCAGCAGAGTTCTATGAAAAAGCGCTTTTAGAGGACCCTGAAGACGTAGAAGCAAAACAGCGTCTTGCAGAAACTCGCAGTAAAATCATCGACCGAGGCTTGATTGAAGTACGCATGTTGCGCTTGGGCGCGAACTATAGAGGTGCAGCGAGTAAACTAGAGTCATTGTTGGCTAGTCAAAACCAATGGCATGTTGAGACTATGGGGGCGCAGGCAGCAACACAGCGTGAAGAAGTGCTAGCCGTAGAAGGGTGGTTAAAAACCGAAGCCAAGCAACTTGCGGGTTTATCGCAACCAGATCCATTTAAGTGGTTTGAGCATGAGTATCGTAATTTAATTGCCAATGCTCAGCTTACAGGTGAATTACAGCAATACAGAGACACTTTAAATAAAGCCGGTAAACAGCAATGCTTAGCTCTTGCAAAGCAAGTGCAAGGTCAGCGTTTTTATTTACATGAGTTGACGCAACGATACTGTGCTCTTTGGCAACAGCCTGTGAGCTTTACAGTAGATAAATCTGATAAATCTCGTTTTACTGGTTTGAAAGTGAGTAAGCGTGAACGCTTTAAAACACCTAATGCACAGGCTCATCGCTATGCGTTGAATAATACACAGGCAGAGCTTGAGCAAGCCTTTCAGTCTAGTCCGTGGTTTAGTAATACAGGCTCTGCTACTTTGTCTCTTACTTTGGAAGGTAAAGTGCAATATCGTAAACAAACGTCTTACCGACAGGTTGAAAAGCGATATGTAGTGACTGAGCTAAAGCCTGATCCAAAAGATGCAAATAATAAGTTGGCGACAGATGTCGAAAAGGCATTCGCCTATCAGCTAAAGGAACATCAAGAAACCTATTCAGTGAATGTAAGCTATTCGGGTAATTTGCTGGGACTGCGCTTATCTAACAGTGAATCAGGCTCTTACGATAATCTCACTCGCAGTCATAATATTGAGTTTGCAGAAGCTGATGTTGTCCCGCTCAGTGCTGATTATCTCAATCAGGTGCAAAAGTTTGAGCAGCATTTAACGCAATTAAGTGCTGACTTTAGTGGTGACCTAAATAAGCTTTGGCAGCAAAGGTATTGCTCTATGGTTAATCAGTCATTTGTCGCCGAACAAGCTTTACGATGTGCTCAGATAGAACCAAATAATGACTTTGTGAACCGCTGGTTTAAACAAACGTTTGGTGTTGACTATAAAGCGATGCAGGTGCTGTACGGAATTCAATAGGATTGTTGTCTAATACAACGAAAAAAGCGAAGCCTTGTTATAAGTGCTTCGCTTTTTATTTAGTTTGTACAAGTTCAGCAAGTACGTTTAAGCCTCTAATCTAGATACGATAAAGTAAGGATTTAGGTAACTTTCTTTTTGATTGTACGTCAGTGCTGAACCATCAACTTGAGTAATGGTCGCGCCTGCAATTTCAGCCACAGCATGACCTGCACCTGTATCCCATTCAGACGTTGGGCCTAAACGCGGGTAAACATCTGCTTCGCCCTCTGCGACTAAGCAAAGCTTTAGAGAGCTGCCTTTCGGTACCATTTCTACATCATCAAACTGCTCAAGATAAGCGGCTAAATCAGGCGATGGATGTGAGCGAGAGCCAACTACTTTGATAAGACCAGTATTGGCTTTCTTTGTGACTTTGAGTTCTATACGTGCTTCGTCGCATTGCTTGAATGCACCGACGGCTTCTGCAGCAAGGTAACTCACATTTAAAGCGGGGGCGTGAACTACGCCTAAAATCGGCTTGCCCGCTTTGATAAGCGCGATATTAACGGTGAATTCGCCATTCTTTTTAATGAACTCTTTGGTGCCATCAATTGGGTCAACTAGCCAATATTGGTTCCAAGTTTGACGTGTTGCCCAATCAATACCAGCACTCTCTTCACTTAATACCGGAATATCAGGGGTAAGTTGTTGCAAGCCAGCTGCAATGACTTTGTGTGCAGCCAGATCTGCATCGGTGACTGGACTTTCATCTTCTTTGTACTCAACGTTAAAGTCTTTCGCATAGATGCCCATAATAGCATCGCCTGCTTCAACGCTCAGTTGTAAAATTTCTTCTAACAGATCCGTTTGATTCATTACTTATCCAATTACTTGCTTGTCTTTCAGATACGCTACCAGTTGTTGTACTGATTGTTCAAGACTATTCGCGCTGGTATCGATGCGGATCTCAGGATTAACAGGCACTTGGTAATCTGAATCTATGCCAGTGAAGTGTTTAATTTCACCTGCGCGCGCTTTCTTGTATAAGCCTTTCGGGTCGCGTTGCTCACAGACATCTAACGGTGTATCTAAAAAGACTTCGATGAATTCACCGTCACCGACAAGGTTACGTACCATGTCGCGCTCAGCTTGGAATGGTGAGATAAACGCGGTGAGTACCACAAGCCCCGCGTCTACCATAAGCTTGCTTAGCTCACCAACACGGCGAATATTTTCGACGCGGTCTGCATCGCTGAAGCCTAAGTCTTTGCATAAACCATGGCGCACGTTGTCGCCATCGAGTAGGTAAGTGTGCACACCTTGCTGGTGAAGGGCACTTTCTAGTGCGCCTGCAACGGTACTTTTACCTGAGCCTGAAAAGCCGGTGAACCATAAAATCACTGGCTTGTGACCTTTTTGCTCGCTGCGTTGTGACTTGTTTACGGCATAGTTATGCCAAACGATATTTTCATCCATTGCATCACCTATTTAAAAAGGGAAAACCAGCGGTATTAAGGTCAACACCGTGATTGAATAAATAATTGAAAGCGGTAAGCCGACCGTAACATAGTCTTTAATACGGTAGTTACCTGCACTGTACACCATGAGGTTGGTTTGATAGCCAAATGGTGAAATAAAACTCGCCGATGCACCAAATGCCACCGCCATTACAAAGGGGAGTGGGCTCACATCAAAGCCAATGGCGAGTGCAAAGGCCACAGGGAAAGAAAGCGCTGCCGCTGCATTGTTGGTAATAAGCTCAGTGAAAATGACGGTCATCACAAAAATAGCGATAAAAGCGCCATATGGACCGAAGTCGCCAAGTAGATAAAACAGGGCATCGGATATTTGTGATGCCAGTCCGGTGTCTATCATGAGTTTGGCCAAACCTATTGCACTTCCAACAATTGCAAGTAGTTCAATCGGGAAGCGACGCTTTAGCTCTGTCACTTTTACTGCACCCATTGAAAATAGCGCGATTAAGAATACCAGCAACCCTTTAACCAGCGGCACAACATCAAAAATGCTTAACCCGATAACAGCCACAAAACCCGCTAATACTAAATTAGACTTTTTCGGCTTAAGGTGGGTTTGTAAATCAAGGCCAGAAATATATACAAACTCACGCTTTAAATTAGGTAACTGATAAAACTCAGAGCCCGGTGCTAAAATAAGGGAATCACCCGCTTGCAAGCGCACTTGCCCTAGACCCCCTTGCAGGCGGTCATGACCACGGCGGATAGCAATGACGGCTGCGTGAACTTGCTCACGGAAACGCACCTCTTTGACAGTTTTACCGACAAAGCGAGACGATTGGCTGATCACCACCTCGACTAAATGCTCGACGTCTTTTTCATGCTTGTCATGGACTATTTTCAAACCATCAAAACGTTGTAATAAAGGCACTGATTTGATGTCACCAACAAACAATAAAGTGTCGCCTTGTTGAATAACTTGCTGAGGCGTCACGGCACAAATACGGCGGTCACCATGAATGATTTCAGCTAAGAATAAATCTTTTAAATCACGCAGACCGTTTTCTTCTACGGTGCGGCCAATCAGTTTTGAGCCTGCTTCGACTTTGCCTTCAAGGTAAAAAGGCACCACTTCTTGGTCTTGTTTACCGTGATCAGGTAAATACTTCAGTAGCACGATAATGGTGATCAGGCCGACACTGAGTGCGCCTAAGCCCACTAAAGTAAAATCAAAAAAGCCCAATGGTTGCATGCCCGCTTCAACGGCAAAACCATTGACGATTAAATTTGTAGAGGTGCCGATAAGGGTTAAGGTGCCCCCTAAAATGGCGGTATAAGACAGCGGTAATAATAATTTGGAAGGCGAGTGGGTTGGGCTGTCTTTTATCGCTGAAATTAACGACGCCACCACTGCGGTATTATTAGTAAAAGACGATAAAAACGCAGTCGATAAGCCAAGCTTCATGACTGATTTAGAAAGACTGCCTTTTGCTAACGATTGAGCAAGACCTTGCACTAGGGTTGTTTTCTCGATGGCAATCGACACCAAGATCAACAAAATAAGGGTAATAAGAGACGGGTTAGCATAGTTGGCTAACATCTCTTCTAACTCAATGAGACCAGTTAAATAGCCGGTGCCAATGGCACCGACAAATAACCAAGCTGGATTTAGGCGAGTGCCAAAGAGGCAACCCACCAATGCCAGCATAATGCCTGTTAATATGATCTGTTCGTACATCTAGCTTTAGCTCCACATAACAGGCATAAATAGCTTATTTAAGCTTGGTAATATCAAGCGCTTGCCAGTGCGGGAAGTGCTTGCGAACTAGGGCATTGAACTCAACTTCAAAGTCGCTAAACTCTGAGTGTTTCGTTGCTTGCTCTGAAAGCAACGCTTCGATCATACCTGCACCAATCGTCAGGTTTGATAAACGGTCGATCAGAATGAATGCGCCAGTTTCGTGGTTGTTGCGATATACATCAGCCACAATGCTTTCAGTCAGCTCTAGCGTCACAATCGCAATTTCGTTTAACTGTAGGCTATCAGCTTGACCTTGCTCTAAGGTGTTTACATCAATGGTATGGTCAATCTTCTTCACGATAGCAGCAGTGTTTTTGCTACCTAGCTTGAAGTTATAACTCTTACCTAGCACTAATGGCTCTTCGTGCATCCACACAAGTTTTGCTTGCACTTGGTTTGTTACAGCAGCTGTTGAGTCAGCAGGCACGATCACATCACCACGGCTTACATCAACTTCATCGTTTAATGTAATTGTGAATGCTTGACCTGTTTGCGCTTGCTCTAAGTTACCATCAAAGGTCACGAGCTCTTTGATGCTAGATTGCTTGCCAGATGGTAATACCTTAACCGCTTGACCAACCGTTAATGAGCCCGATGTTAACGTGCCCTGGAAGCCACGGAAATCAAGATTTGGACGAACCACATACTGAACAGGGAAGCGCGCTTCAAAGTCTGTGTTCGCTTGTGCTGCTGGAGAATCTTCAAGTAGCTCAAGCAGTGGTTTATCTGTGTAATACGGTGTGTGCTCAGAACGCGTTACGACGTTGTCGCCTTTAAGTGCTGACATAGGCACAAACTTGATGTCAGATACGTTTAACTGCTCAGCAAATTTCAAGTAGTCAGCTTTGATTTTTTCAAATACAGCTTCGTCAAAGTCCACGATGTCCATCTTGTTGATGGCAACAACGAATTGCTTGATACCTAATGAATCACAGATAAAGCTATGACGCTTAGTTTGAATTTGCACACCGTAGCGCGCATCAACTAAGATGATAGCCAGGTCACTGGTAGATGCGCCCGTTACCATGTTACGTGTGTATTGCTCGTGCCCTGGTGTATCTGCGATGATGAATTTACGCTTCGCCGTTGAGAAATAGCGATACGCAACATCAATGGTAATACCTTGCTCACGCTCTGCTTGTAGACCGTCAACCAGCAGTGCTAAGTCTAGCTCTTCACCAGCGTTACCCACTTTTTCGTTGTCTTTATGAAGTGCAGCAAGCTGATCTTCATAAATCTGGTGGCTGTCGTGTAATAGACGACCGATAAGCGTTGATTTACCGTCATCTACGCTACCACAAGTCATCATGCGTAAAAGGCTTTTGTCTTGTTGGCGCGCTAGATAAGCGTCGATACCTAATTCTCTTACTTCATTTGCCGTAGACATTAGAAATACCCCTCACGTTTTTTCTTCTCCATCGAGCCTGATGAATCATGGTCAATTACTCGGCCTTCACGCTCAGAAGAGGTAGAAAGCAACATTTCTTCGATGATGCCAGTCAGTGTGTTTGCTTCTGACTCAACCGCACCGGTTAATGGGTAACAGCCTAATGTACGGAAACGCACAGATTTCATCTCAGGCACTTCGCCTTCGTTTAATGGCATACGCTCATCATCAACCATGATTAACGTACCGTCGCGCTCAACAACTGGACGCTTTTCAGAAAGGTACAATGGCACGATTTCGATATTTTCTTGGTAGATGTATTGCCAAATGTCTAGTTCAGTCCAGTTAGACAGTGGGAATACACGGATTGATTCGCCCGGGTTAACCTGACCGTTGTAGGTGTTCCAAAGCTCAGGACGTTGGTTTTTAGGGTCCCAACGGTGGTGCTTATCACGGAATGAGTACACACGCTCTTTCGCTCGTGACTTTTCTTCGTCACGACGCGCACCACCAAAAGCAGCATCAAAGCCGTATTTGTCTAGTGCTTGTTTTAAGCCTTGTGTTTTCATCACGTCAGTGTGTTTAGCTGAACCGTGCGTAAACGGACCCACGCCCATGGCAATGCCTTCTGGGTTTTTGTGGACGATTAAGTCAAAGTTATATTCTTTTGCTAAGCGGTCACGGAATTCGATCATCTCGCGGAATTTCCAATCTGTGTCTACGTGTAGTAAAGGGAAAGGAATTTTCGCTGGGAAGAATGCTTTACGCGCTAAGTGTAGAAGTACCGATGAGTCTTTACCGATAGAGTAAAGCATCACTGGGTTTTCAAACTCGGCTGCGACTTCGCGAATAATCTTTATACTTTCAGCTTCTAATTGCTGAAGGTGTGTTAAAGCCATTGTCGTCGTCCTACTTAAAAATTAAAAAATAAAATCGTTACGCCACATCGGTCAGTGGCTGAGCAAAACTGCTGATCTGTGCACTTTGCCCAAACCAAGCTAACTCTTCATGTAAAGCAGCTACTTCTCCGATAATCAGTAGTGCTGGTGAGACAATCTCATGTGCCTCAATTTGTTCGGCCAATTGACCTAATTCGGTTCTAACCACGCGTTGATTCTTACGGGTACCATTTTCAACGATTGCCACAGGGGTGCTAGCACTGCGGCCATGTTCAAGTAACTTAGCCTGAATATGCGGTGATTTGATCACACCCATGTAAATTGCCAATGTTTGATTAGGCTTAGCAAGCCCTTGCCAATCTAATTCTTGGCCGTCTTTTTTACAGTGACCTGTTACAAACTGGATTGCCTGTGCATGATCTCTATGTGTCAAAGGAATACCTGCATAGGCGCTACACCCGGCTGCAGCTGTAATGCCCGGTACGATTTGATAACGTACATCATGGGCTTTCAGTACTTGTACTTCTTCACCACCACGACCGTAAATAAACGGATCGCCACCTTTAATACGGCAGACTTTTTTGCCCTGTTTCGCAAGGTCGACCAACATCTGATTGGTGTCTTCTTGCTTAACACTGTGGTAGTTAAGGCGTTTACCGACACAAATTAAATCTGCATCGCGACGAACTAAATCCATAATCTCATCAGAGACGAGGTAGTCATACACCACAACATCAGCTTGTTGCATAAGTTGAAGCGCTTTGAGTGTTAGTAGCTCAGGATCACCGGGGCCTGCACCAATTACATATACTTCGCCTTCTGGCTCAGCTTTAGCGTCGAGCATTTCGTGTAGCTGTTCGGTCGCAGCTTCGGTATTGCCTACCTGTACTTTACTCACCACGCTTGAATCGAACACGCTTTCCCAAAATTGACGGCGATCGGCAAAATGCTTAAAGCGTGCTTTTACCTTATCTCTGAAACTGCCTACTAGGGTAGCTAATGGGCCAATATGTTGTGGAATAAGGGTTTCTAACTTCTCTCGTAAACGTCGAGCTAAAACTGGCGCAGTCCCCGCACTTGAAATAGCAATGGTGATTGGATCACGGTCAACAATAGACGGGAAAATAAACGAGCACTTAGGCTGGTCGTCTACCACGTTGACGAAAATATTATGCTGGTTTGCCAATTCAAATACGGTGTTATTAACAGACTCAACATCCGTAGCAGCAATAACAAGCATTTTGCCTGCAAGGTGAGACTCATTAAAATAGTCTTTAATGAGCGTAACTTCGCCATCTTGCTCGGCTTCGAGTAACTCATGGCAGAACTCAGGGGCCACAATCGTTACATCCGCACGTGCTTTTAAAAACGCACGCGCCTTACGAAGTGCAACATCACCGCCGCCGACAACCAGCACCGGTTTGTTATCAAGTTTGGTAAAGATAGGTAAGTACTGCACCATTTGCCCCTTAGTTATACTCACATTCTGCTATTTTTATCGTGCAGAACATTACAGAGCAGCAGAATATAGCGGCTTTGAAACAGGAAAAAATAATTAAAACCTAGTCTATATAACTAAAAGTTATAGAAGGGGGTTTGATTTGGTTTAAGGCTTTATTTACAAGCCCTTGAGCTAAGTTTTAGCTGTCTAATTTAGCTTATTATGTTTGGTTATGAGATATGCTAAACAGGTAAATTTGATTTTGAGCAGAGTCTTTAGCGGACAAATGCCCTAGGATTGAGGTAATACATTCGCTTAATTATGGTGAATGACTTACACATATACGGGAAAGTACCATGACAATACAACAAGATGCAGCACAAGCACTGTCCCTAATGGACCTTACATCTTTAAATGAAAACGATACAGAGCAGTCTATATTGGCATTGCTAGATAGTGTGCGCCCTGAGATAGGTCTGCCAGCTGCCATTTGCGTTTATTCACAATTTGTTGGTTTAGTAAAAAAAGAACTGAGACGAAGAAACTGGCAGTCAGTAAAAGTTGCAACAGTGACAAATTTTTATGATGGTGAGCAGTCATTAGAATCTGTGCTTACTGAAACAAAACAAGCTTTATTAGACGGGGCTGACGAAATTGATTTAGTGATCCCCTATAAAGAAGTGATACAGGGCGAGCTTGAGAATACAAAATTGTTTGTTCATAAGAGCAAGCTGTTATGCACCGAATATGATGCTTGTCTCAAAGTGATCATAGAAAGCGGTGAGCTAAAAGCGCCTGAGCTTATTCGCAAAGCAAGTATCCTAGCGATAGAGGCGGGTGCAGATTTCATTAAAACCAGCACCGGCAAAGTGCCTGTTAATGCCACTTTAGAAGCAACTGAAATTATGCTTGATGCAATTAAAACATCAGGTCGAAAAGTGGGCTTTAAAGCCGCCGGTGGGGTAAGAACAGTGAGTGATGCGAGTGCTTACTTACGACTTGCTGAACAAAAGCTCGAATGCGATAGTTTGACGCCAGCGCAATTCAGATTCGGCGCATCAGGCTTATTAAAAGATATTCATAACACTTTAGATGCATAGATACAGCGAGCAAGAAAAAATAGAACTTGAGCATGAAGCGGCCAAGTTATTTTTAAAATGTTACGAAAAGGCGTATGGCACCCCTATGCGCCATATCTGGCATAATGAGCCACGAAAACCCGATGTCAGCTGTTATCAAGGCGATCAAAAACTCGACATTGAAGTGGCGCATTTGTATGCCAGTGAAACTGAGGCCATGGCAGTTCTTGGTAGACCGCTATCGTTATCGATGCAGCGAGAGCTAGCTGCGATGTCACAGACGCCATCTGAGCAGCAACTTAAAGTGGCGTTAGGACGGTTATTAAATCAAAAAGCCAAGAAAAGCTATCAATCAGAGCGGACATGGTTGTTGATCCGCAACGCCAGTCCGATTTGGCATTACGATGATTTTAAAAACGTGCAGGCACAATTATGCTTTCCTGATACCCACCCATTTGAGCAAATCTGGTTATTATGTGATTTTCATCATGGAGACCTGTTACAGCTGGCATAATCGTTAAAATACGTGAGTATTTCTGTTTGATTTATGACCATTGGTAACATGAGATTGTCGCAAGATTTGACAAAATTAAAATTTGCGCATCTTTTACTCTTGTTTTCGCTTTGTTCGTCAGTATAATGGGCTTCCACTTTGCAGGGGCGTAGTTCCAATTGGTAGAACAGCGGTCTCCAAAACCGATGGTTGCGGGTTCGAGTCCTGCCGCCCCTGCCAATTCATACAGCTAGTCTAAACCTAAAATAATGTGGCCGTTCAATGAACCTCTCGCTTATTTGTAGATTTGGATTAATGGATTTACCCTGCCATATGCAGGGTCGTTGTGTCTGTATTTAAGGTAAATTTTTTATGAGCACGAATGTAGAAACTCCGTCAAACTCGATGGATACGGTTAAGTGGCTAGTATCAATTGCATTGCTATTAGGTGCAGTTGTAGGTAATTACATGTACGCTGACCTATCTGTGTTAGTGCGTGCGGTAGGTGTTGTTGTTGCAGTAGCAGCCGCTTTAGGTCTACTGGCAACTACTGAAAAAGGTCGTACTTTTATTGCTTTTGCAAAAGAGTCTAGAATTGAAGTACGCAAGGTTGTTTGGCCAACGCGTCAAGAAACAACGCATACAACTTTTATCGTAATGCTAGCAACAGTGGTAATGGCGTTAATCCTTTGGGGTTTAGACGGCATTTTATTCCGTGTTGTTGGCTTTTTAACTGGATTGGAGATCTGATCCCATGTCGGATGAGAACAAAGAAAAGAAATTACGCTGGTACGTAATTCAAGCGTTTTCGGGTTTCGAAAAGCGCGTTGCTCAAACAATCATTGAGCACATTAAGATCGAAGGCTTAGAAGATAGCTTTGGTGAAGTACTAGTCCCTACTGAAGAAGTAGTTGAAATGCGTGCTGGTCAAAAGCGCAAATCTGAGCGTAAGTTCTTCCCAGGTTATGTTCTAGTTGAAATGGACATGAACGATGCGAGCTGGCACTTAGTAAACAGCACGCCACGTGTAATGGGTTTCATTGGTGGTACGTCTGATCGTCCAGCACCAATCAGCAAAAAAGAAGCTGACCGTATTCTTAACCGTATTCAAGAAAATGCTGAAGCGCCTAAGCCTGCAACATTATTTGAAGTGGGTGAAGTGGTACGCGTAAACGATGGTCCATTTGCAGACTTCAGTGGTGTAGTTGAAGAGGTTGATTATGAGAAGAGCCGCTTAAAAGTGTCTGTTCTTATCTTCGGTCGTTCTACGCCAGTTGACCTAGAATTTGGTCAGGTAGAAAAAGACAAATAATTTCTTTTCGAAGAGATTGAAAAAGGCCGCTGGTTAATCTATAATCAGCGGCCTTTTGTTATCTAGTATAACAAAAGCACAGATTTTTTTAATTTGGGAAGCCGCTTGAGTACGCGTCCTCGCGCGCACAAGGCAAAGACCCAACTAACGAGGTTATTTAAAATGGCAAAGAAAGTTGAAGCTCTAATCAAGCTACAAGTTGCTGCTGGTATGGCTAATCCTAGTCCTCCAGTAGGTCCTGCACTAGGTCAACACGGTGTAAACATCATGGAATTCTGTAAAGCGTTCAACGCACGTACAGAGTCTATCGAGAAAGGCGCTCCGGTTCCTGTAATCATCTCTGTTTACAACGACCGTTCATTCACTTTCGACATGAAAACTCCACCTGCTTCTTACCTTCTTAAGAAAGCAGCTGGCATCAAGTCTGGTTCTGGCCGTCCTAACACTGAAAAAGTGGGTACAGTAACACGTGCTCAACTAGAAGAGATCGTTGAGACTAAACGTCCTGATCTTACTGCTGCTGATATGGACGCAGCTGTACGCACGATTGCAGGTTCTGCACGTGCAATGGGCTTGAATGTAGAAGGGTAATTGAGAATGGCTAAATTAACTAAGCGTATGCGCGTAATCCGCGAAAAAGTTGACGTAACTAAAGAGTACGAAATCAACGAAGCTGTTGCTCTTCTTAAAGAACTAGCTACTGCTAAATTCACTGAAAGTGTTGACGTTGCTGTTAACCTTGGTATCGATGCACGTAAATCTGACCAAAACGTTCGTGGTGCAACTGTACTTCCAAACGGTACTGGCCGTGACGTTCGCGTTGCTGTATTCACAGCTGGCGCAAACGCTGAAGCTGCTAAAGAAGCGGGTGCTGATTTAGTAGGTATGGAAGATCTTGCTGAGCAAGTTAAGAAAGGCGAAATGAACTTTGACGTTGTTGTTGCTTCTCCAGATGCAATGCGCGTTGTTGGTCAACTAGGTCAAATCCTAGGTCCACGTGGTCTTATGCCTAACCCTAAAACTGGTACTGTAACGCCTAACGTTGCAGAAGCAGTTAAAAATGCTAAAGCTGGTCAGGTTCGTTACCGTAACGACAAGAACGGTATCGTTCACACGACTATCGGTAAAGTTGACTTCACTGCTGAACAGCTACAACAAAACCTTGAAGCACTACTTGTTGCGCTTAAGAAGGCTAAACCTTCTCAAGCGAAAGGTACTTACTTGAAGAAAGTAAGCATCTCAACAACTATGGGCGCAGGTGTTGCTGTTGACCAAGCTACTCTAAACACGCAAGTAGCGTAATTTAGAAATTAGCATTTACATGGCGTAAAATTTGAACTATAATTTTGCGCCATTTCGTTGAGAATGTGTTCTCTGCGAAGTAAAGAATTCGGGTTGAAGCGCATAATTTCGTAGTATTGTTAACCATTTGGTCTACAATCAAACGATAAATTGCGTTTCCGTCCAAGACCGTAGGTGGTGAAAGCCTTAATAATCCCTACGTAGACGGTGTGAATCCCAGCTAGATTTTCCTAATCTTCTGGCTCTCGCCGTAAAAAGCACCTCAGCATTTTTGTTGAGGTAAGAGTAGAACTGAAAACCATTAGGTTTTTAATTAACCAGGAGTAACACCCATGGCTTTAAACCTTCAAGACAAGAAAGCAATTGTTGCTGAAGTTAATGAAGTTGCCAAAGGTGCTCTATCTGCAGTAGTTGCAGATTCTCGTGGTGTGACAGTTGATGCTATCACTGCTCTTCGTAAAGAAGCTCGTGAAGCAGGCGTTTGGATGAAGGTTGTTCGTAACACCCTAGCTAAACGTGCTGTTGAAGGTACTGACTATGAGTGCCTTAACGAGTCTCTAGTAGGCCCAAGCCTAATCGCTTTCTCTTCAGAGCACCCTGGTGCTGCTGCGCGTATCTTCTCAGATTTCGCGAAAAAGAACGAAGCATTCGAGCTTAAGTCTGCTGCATTCGAAGGCAATATCGTTGACGTAGATATGCTTGCTAAGCTACCTACTTACGACGAAGCTGTTGCACGCTTAATGAGCGCTATGAAAGAAGCGTCTGCTGGCAAATTGTGTAAAACAATTGAAGCAGTTCGCGTTAAGAAAGCTGAAGAAGCTGCTTAATTTTAAGCCTTTATTCTCTTTCTCATTTAAAAATTTTTTTGAACCTCATGGGTTCGTAATTAATTAGGAAATTTACAATGTCTGTAACTAAAGACCAAATCCTTGACGCGATTGCTGAAATGTCAGTAATGGAAGTTGTTGAACTAGTTGAAGCAATGGAAGAAAAGTTCGGCGTAACTGCAGCTGCTGCTGTTGTTGCTGCTGGTCCAGCTGAAGCTGCTGAAGAAAAGACTGAGTTCGACGTAATCCTAGCTGCTGCTGGCGGTAACAAAGTTGCTGCTATCAAAGCTGTACGTGGTGCAACTGGTCTTGGCCTTAAAGAAGCAAAAGCTCTTGTTGAGTCTGCTCCTGCGCCAATCAAAGAAGCTGTTTCTAAAGAAGAAGCTGAAGCACTTAAGAAAGATCTTGAAGAAGCTGGTGCTGAAGTTGAGATCAAGTAATCTAGCTACGGCTAGGTTCGCTGCCTGAGCAATCAGGCAAGGGCTGGTGATTATTTAATCACCGGCCCTTTTGCGCTCTAGTATGTTCATATTTACTAGACGCAAAAAACTCTAAATTTCACTTTTATTTCAATAACTTAAGTTTTTGCTAATAGCAGTGGCATTTAGTGCAACAATGAGATGTTGTTATCATGGCTTAGATGCCAGTAATGCTGTTCTTACAAGAACAGGTTGGGTCAAAGATCAGCAAGCTGAGGAACCCCATGGCTTACTCTTATTCTGAAAAGAAACGTATCCGTAAGGATTTTGGTAAACGTCCACAAGTTTTGGATATACCTTTCTTACTGTCTACACAGTTAGAATCGTTCAAAAAATTCTTGAATCCTGACGCTGTAGGCGACTATGGACTGGAAGCTGCATTCCGCTCTGTTTTCCCTATTAAAAGCTACTCGGGTAATTCTGAGCTCCAATACGTAAGTTACCGTATTGGCGAGCCAGTATTCGATGTAAAAGAATGTCAAATTCGCGGCGTGACTTATTCTGCTCCACTTCGCGTAAAATTACGTCTTGTGCTAATGGATAAAGAAGCACCAGGCACAGTTAAAGACATTAAAGAGCAAGAAGTTTACATGGGCGAAATCCCGCTCATGACCGATACCGGTACTTTTGTAATCAATGGTACAGAGCGTGTTATCGTTTCTCAGCTACACCGTTCACCTGGTGTATTCTTTGATAACGACCGTGGTAAGTCACACTCTTCAGGTAAAGTACTTTATAACGCACGTGTTATTCCTTACCGTGGTTCATGGTTAGACTTTGAATTTGATGTAAAAGATAACCTTTATGTACGTATCGACCGCCGTCGTAAGTTACCGGCGTCTATCATTCTACGTGCTTTAGAGTTTACATCTGAAGAGATCTTAGCAATGTTCTTCGAAACGACTACGTTCGAAGTTGCTAACGGTAAAGTATTAATGGAGCTTGTTCCTTCACGTCTTCGTGGTGAAACAGCTGCATTTGATATTAAAGACAAAGACGGTGACGTGATCGTTGAAGCCGGTCGTCGTGTTACTGCTCGTCATATCAAGACTCTTGAAAAGAAAGAAATTACACAACTTGAAGTACCACATGAGTACATCATTGGTCGTGTAGTAGCGAAAAACTACATCGATGAGTCTACTGGTGAAATCATCGCAGAAGCGAATGCTGAACTTTCACTAGAGCTAATGGCTGAGCTAGTTAAAGCTGGTCACGCTAAAATTGACACACTTTACATCAACGATGTAGATAGTGGTGCATACATTTCAGATACATTACGTATCGATTCTTCTACAAACCGCTTAGAAGCACTTGTAGAAATCTACCGTATGATGCGCCCTGGTGAGCCACCAACGAAAGAAGCTGCAGAAGCTTTATTCGAAAACTTATTCTTCACTGAAGAGCGTTATGACCTATCAACTGTAGGTCGTATGAAGTTCAATAGCCGTGTAGGTTATGATTCAGATACAGGCCCAGGTACACTGAGCAAGGAAGATATCGTATCAGTAATGAAAGTATTGATCGATATTCGTAACGGTAAAGGCGAAGTGGACGATATCGACCACCTAGGCAACCGTCGTATCCGTTCTGTAGGTGAAATGGCTGAAAACCAATTCCGTGTTGGTTTAGTACGTGTTGAACGTGCTGTTCGTGAGCGTTTAAGCTTAGGTGATCTTGACAATGTAATGCCTCAAGACCTAATCAACGCGAAACCTATTTCAGCAGCAGTTAAAGAATTCTTTGGCTCTTCACAGCTGTCACAGTTCATGGACCAAAACAACCCGCTTTCAGAAGTGACGCACAAGCGTCGTATTTCTGCATTAGGTCCGGGTGGTCTTACACGTGAACGTGCAGGCTTCGAAGTTCGAGACGTACACGTAACACACTACGGTCGTGTTTGTCCTATCGAAACTCCTGAAGGTCCAAACATCGGTCTGATCAACTCACTTTCTACATACGCACGTACTAACGACTATGGTTTCTTAGAAACACCATACCGTAAAGTTGTTGATGGTGTAGTAAGCGACGAAGTTGATTACCTATCAGCTATCGAAGAAGGTCAATTCGTAATCGCTCAGGCGAACACGAACCTGAACGACAGCAATGAATTTATTGATGAGTTAATCCCATGTCGTCACAAAGGTGAATCGACATTTATGGGTCGTGATGACATCCAATATATGGACGTATCACCTCAGCAGGTTATCTCAGTTGCAGCAGCACTAATCCCATTCCTAGAACACGATGATGCTAACCGTGCACTAATGGGATCGAACATGCAACGTCAAGCAGTACCAACACTACGCGCTGATAAGCCGTTAGTAGGTACAGGTATCGAGCGTACACTAGCAAAAGATTCTGGTGTAACAATCGTTGCTAAGCGTGGCGGTGTTGTTAAGTATGCTGACGCAAGCCGTATCGTAGTTAACGTAAATGAAGAAGAGCGCATCCCAGGTGAAGCGGGTATCGACATTTACAACTTAACTAAATACACACGTTCTAACCAAAATACGTGTATCAACCAGAAACCTACTTGTATGGTTGGTGAGCCGGTTGTACGTGGTGACGTATTAGCAGATGGTCCTTCGACTGACTTAGGTGACTTAGCACTAGGTCAAAACCTTCGCGTGGCATTCATGCCATGGAATGGTTATAACTTCGAGGATTCAATCTTACTATCTGAGAACGTTGTAAAAGAAGATCGTCTAACAACAATCCATATTCAAGAACTTCAGTGTATCGCACGTGATACTAAGCTTGGTCCTGAAGAGATCACAGCTGATATTCCAAATGTAGGTGAGTCTGCACTTGGTAAACTGGATGAGTCTGGTGTTGTTTACATCGGTGCAGAAGTTAAAGGTGGCGACATCCTTGTAGGTAAAGTAACACCTAAAGGCGAAACGCAACTTACTCCTGAAGAAAAGCTACTACGTGCTATCTTCGGTGAAAAAGCATCTGATGTTAAAGACAGCTCACTACGCGTACCAAACTCTGTAACTGGTACAGTTATTGACGTACAAGTATTCACTCGTGACGGCGTTGAAAAAGACAAGCGTGCGTTAGAAGTTGAAGAAATGCAGCTTCGTGAAGCGAAGAAAGACTTCAACGAAGAGTTCAGAATTCTTGAAGGCGGTATTTTAACACGCGTACGCACATTACTTGTACAAGCGGGTCTAAGTGAAGAGAAAGTAGCTGAATTAAGCACTGACAAGCTACTAACTCAGAGCCTAGCTGATGAGCAGCAACAAGCTGATCTTGAGCAACTTGCTGCACAGTACGATGAGCTTAAAGCTGAGTACGACAAGAAGTTTGAAAACAAACGTCGCAAGATCACTCAAGGTGATGACTTAGCACCAGGCGTACTTAAGATTGTTAAAGTATACCTAGCTGTTAAACGTCGTATCCAACCGGGTGATAAGATGGCTGGTCGTCACGGTAACAAGGGTGTTATCTCGACAATCGTACCAGTAGAAGATATGCCATACGATGACAAAGGTCGTACTGTAGATATCGTACTTAACCCACTGGGTGTACCATCTCGTATGAACATCGGTCAGATCTTAGAAACACACATGGGTCTGGCTGCACGTGGTATCGGTGAAACGCTAGAAGAGATGATGAAAGAGCAGCGTGAAATTCACGAAATGCGCGATTTCATTGCAAAAGCTTACGCAGTAGGTGATTGCCGTCAGAAAGTTGATATTGCTAGCTTCTCTGATGATGAAGTTCGTCGTCTTGCGCACAACCTGAAAGGTGGTTTACCTATCGCGACTCCAGCATTTGATGGTGCACGTGAATCAGAGATCAAAGACCTTCTTGAGCTAGGTGGTTACCCACGTAGCGGTCAGGTAACGCTATATGATGGTCGTACTGGTGATGCGTTTGAGCGTCAAGTAACTGTTGGTTACATGTACATGCTGAAACTAAACCACTTAGTAGACGACAAGATGCACGCGCGTTCTACTGGTTCTTACAGCCTAGTAACTCAGCAGCCGCTGGGTGGTAAGGCACAGTTCGGTGGTCAGAGATTCGGTGAGATGGAGGTATGGGCATTAGAAGCATACGGTGCTGCCTATACACTTCAAGAGATGCTGACAGTTAAGTCAGATGACGTAAATGGTCGTACTAAGATGTATAAGAACATCGTTGACGGTAACCACAAGATGGAACCGGGTATGCCAGAGTCATTCAACGTATTGTTGAAAGAAATCCGCTCACTAGGTATCAACATCGAGTTGGAAGAAAATTAATCCGACAGCCGCAGCTAAGCTGCGGCTCCCCGGACTGAAAGAATGTAGGGGCAAGCATTGCTTGCCCTCGAGATTAACTCCGACAGGAGAGCTAAGGTGAAAGACTTACTTAAGTTTTTGAAGCAACAAAATAAGACCGAAGAATTTGATGCGATCCGCATCGGTCTTGCTTCACCAGACATGGTACGTTCTTGGTCTTACGGTGAAGTTAAAAAGCCTGAGACAATTAACTATCGTACGTTCAAGCCTGAGCGTGACGGCTTATTCTGTGCCCGTATTTTCGGCCCAGTAAAAGATTATGAGTGTTTATGTGGTAAATATAAGCGCTTAAAGCACCGTGGTGTTATTTGTGAAAAGTGTGGCGTAGAAGTTACTTTAACTAAAGTACGTCGTGACCGTATGGGTCACATTGAGCTAGCTAGCCCAGTTGCACACATTTGGTTCCTTAAGTCATTACCGTCTCGTATCGGCCTAATGCTAGATATGACACTTCGTGACATTGAGCGCGTACTTTACTTCGAATCATTCGTAGTAACTGAGCCTGGTATGACAACGCTAGAGCGCGGTCAGCTACTAGGCGAAGAAGAGTACCTTGATGCACTTGAAGAACACGGTGATGAGTTCGAAGCTAAGATGGGTGCAGAAGCTGTACTTGATCTACTTAAAGAACTAGACCTAGGTCAGCTTATCGCAGAAATGCGTGAAGAGTTACCAACAATCAACTCTGAAACTAAGCGTAAGAAAATCACTAAGCGTCTTAAGCTTATGGAATCTTTCCACCAATCAGGTAACAACCCTGAGTGGATGATCATGAGCGTGCTTCCGGTTCTTCCACCAGATCTTCGTCCTCTAGTACCACTAGATGGCGGTCGTTTTGCAACGTCTGATCTGAACGACCTTTACCGTCGTGTTATTAACCGTAACAACCGTCTTAAGCGTCTACTTGACTTAGCTGCACCAGATATCATCGTACGTAACGAAAAGCGTATGTTACAAGAAGCGGTTGATGCGCTACTTGATAACGGTCGTCGCGGTCGTGCGATCACAGGTTCTAACAAGCGTCCACTTAAGTCGCTTGCAGACATGATCAAAGGTAAGCAAGGTCGTTTCCGTCAAAACCTTCTAGGTAAGCGTGTTGACTACTCAGGCCGTTCTGTAATCACAGTTGGTCCTACGCTTAAGCTTCACCAGTGTGGCCTTCCTAAGAAGATGGCACTTGAGCTATTCAAGCCATTCATCTACGGTAAGCTAGAGCGCCGCGGCATGGCGACAACCATCAAAGCTGCGAAGAAGATGGTTGAGCGTGAAGTACCAGAGGTATGGGACGTACTAGACGAAGTGATCCGTGAGCATCCGGTTCTACTTAACCGTGCACCAACACTTCACCGTCTTGGTATCCAAGCGTTTGAACCTGTACTAATCGAAGGTAAAGCAATCCACCTACACCCACTAGTGTGTGCGGCGTATAACGCTGACTTCGATGGTGACCAAATGGCGGTACACGTACCGTTAACATTAGAAGCACAGTTAGAAGCTCGTGCACTAATGATGTCAACGAACAACATTCTATCACCAGCGAACGGTGAGCCTATTATCGTTCCTTCACAGGACGTTGTATTAGGTCTTTACTACATGACGCGTGATCGCATCAATGCCAAAGGTGAAGGCATTGTATTTAAAGATGCGAAAGAAGCTGAAAAAGCATACCGTACAGGTGTTGCTGAACTTCATGCTCGCGTTAAAGTTCGTATTACAGAAACTGTTATCGACGAAGAGACTGGTGAGCGTTCTCAACAGACTTCTGTTGTAGACACAACTGTTGGTCGTGCGATCCTTTCTCTAAGCACACCTGAAGGCTTACCATTTGAGCTTATTAACCGTGCATTAGGTAAGAAGCAGATTTCTGCACTTCTAAATGAGTGTTACCGTCGTCTAGGTCTTAAAGACACAGTCGTATTTGCTGACCAAGTGATGTACACAGGTTTCCACTACGCGATGAAGTCAGGTGTATCTATCGGTATTAACGATATGGTAATCCCACCGACGAAAGCGGGCATCATTGAAGCAGCTGAAGCGGAAGTATCTGAAATTAACCAACAGTTCCAATCAGGTCTTGTAACTGCGGGTGAAAAGTACAACAAAGTAATCGATATCTGGTCACGTGTTAACGAAAACCTTTCACGTGAAATGATGGCGAACTTATCGAAAGATACAGTTGTGAATGCACAGGGTGAAGAAGAAGAGCAACCTTCTTTCAACTCGGTATTCATGATGGCCGACTCAGGTGCACGTGGTAGTGCCGCTCAGATCCGTCAGTTAGCGGGTATGCGTGGTCTAATGGCACGTCCAGATGGTTCAATCATCGAAACACCAATCACGGCGAACTTCCGTGAAGGTCTAAACGTACTACAGTACTTCATCTCGACGCACGGTGCGCGTAAAGGTCTAGCCGATACAGCACTTAAGACAGCGAACTCGGGTTACCTAACTCGTCGTCTAGTAGACGTTGCACAAGACTTAGTTATCACAAACGACGATTGTGGCACGTTAGATGGTCTAACAATGAAACCGCTAATCGAAGGTGGTGACGTTGTTGAGCCACTTCGCGAGCGTGTATTAGGTCGTGTTGTTGCTGAAGACATCTTAAAGCCAGGTACTGACGAAGTACTTGTTGAGCGTAACATCATGCTTGACGAAAAACTGTGTGACCTTTTAGAAGAGCACTCGGTAGACGAAGTACGTGTACGTTCAGTTATCACATGTGATAACGACTACGGTGTATGTGCTAACTGTTACGGTCGTGACCTAGCACGTGGTCATATCATCAACGCAGGTGAATCAGTAGGTGTAATCGCTGCTCAGTCAATCGGTGAGCCGGGTACACAGCTTACGATGCGTACATTCCACATCGGTGGTGCTGCATCAAGAGCGTCAGCAGAAAACAGCGTACAAGTTAAAAACAACGGTAGCCTGAAGTTACATAATGCAAAATATGTATTAAACACTGACGGTAAGATTGTTATCACTTCACGTTCAACTGAGATCACTATCATTGATGATCACGGTCGTGAGAAAGAGCGTTATAAGGTACCTTACGGTGCTGTACTTTCTGTACAAGATGGTGCAGAAGTTAAAGGTAACGATATCGTTGCAACATGGGATCCGCACAGTCACCCAATCATTCTTGAGCATGAATCAAAAGTGTCATTCTCTGACATTGATGATAGCAACACAGAAGCGCAGACTGATGACCTTACAGGTTTAACACGTGTTGTTGTTAAAGACCTATCTAAGGTTAATGCGAAAGAGCCTAAGCTAATCATTGAGAACGAAGAACGTGGTCTTCAAGAGATCCGTCTACCTTCATTCACAACGATTGAAATCACAGATGGCGCAACAGCGGCACCTGGTCAGGTTCTAGCGCGTATTCCACAAGAAGGTTCGAAGACTCGTGACATCACGGGTGGTCTACCTCGAGTTGCTGACTTATTCGAAGCGCGTAAGCCAAAAGATCCTGCAATCCTTGCAGAAATCACAGGTGTTGTGAGCTTCGGTAAAGAGACAAAAGGCAAGAAACGTCTTGTTATCACACCTGAAGAGGGTGATGCATACGAAGAGATGATCCCGAAATGGCGTCAGCTTAACGTGTTCGAAGGTGAGATGGTTTCTAAAGGTGAAGTTATCGCCGATGGTCCAGAGTCTCCGCACGATATCCTTCGTCTTCGTGGTGTAACTGATGTATCTAACTACATCGTTAACGAAGTACAAGAAGTTTACCGCTTACAGGGTGTAAAGATTAACGATAAGCACATCGAAACGATCATTCGCCAAATGCTACGTAAGTGCATCATCCTAGACGGTGGTGATACTGAGTTCTTAGCTGGTGAACAAGTTGAAGTGGCGCGCGTTAGCATTGCAAACCGTGACTTAGAGAAGCAAGGTAAGATCCCAGCTAAGTATGAAATTCAGCTAATGGGTATTACGAAAGCGTCTCTTGCAACAGAATCTTTCATTTCTGCAGCATCATTCCAAGAAACAACTCGTGTTCTTACGGAAGCAGCAGTAAATGGTAAGAGCGATGAGCTACGTGGCTTGAAAGAGAACGTAATCGTAGGCCGTCTGATCCCAGCCGGTACAGGTTTCGCGTATCACCAAGAGCGTATGAACCGTCGCAAGCAAGTTGAGCTTCCAGTTGAAGAGCAAACAGTAAGTGCTGAAGAGGCAACTCAAGCATTAACTGATGCACTGAACGCTGATCTATTAGGTGGCGAAGAGTAATTCTTCCCACTAAATAGCAAAATATAATACGGGCAAGCCTGAGAAATCAGGCTTGCCCGTTATTTTTTGGTTGACAGCTCAATCTTTGCTCATTAAAATTCCGCCACCCATTTATTCGTTCGAATAAAAGAATGTTTAAATAGGGCAGATTTTTTCATTTTTCAGTAGTAATTAATCAGGAGCTATTTAATGGCAACTATTAACCAGCTAGTGCGTAAGCCACGTCGTAGCAAGGTTACAAAGAGCAACTCTGCTGCTCTTAAAGCTTGTCCACAGAAACGTGGTGTATGTACTCGTGTATATACAACAACACCTAAGAAACCAAACTCTGCATTACGTAAAGTAGCGCGTGTACGTTTAACTAACGGTTTCGAAGTAACTTCATACATCGGTGGTGAAGGTCACAACCTTCAAGAACACAGTGTTATCCTAATCCGTGGTGGTCGTGTTAAAGACTTACCGGGTGTACGTTTCCACACTGTTCGTGGTGCACTTGACTGTGCAGGCGTAAATGACCGTAAACAAGGTCGTTCTAAGTACGGTGCTAAACGCCCTAAGGGCTAATGGTTCTCCGTTAGTAAGGCCAAGCACTTAAATTTTTAATTTTTATATTTTGTTTTGGGAGTCGCTGAAGTAAAGCGAACCTGAAGATACCGGAGAAATAAAATGCCTAGAAGACGCGTTATAGGTCAACGTAAAATTCTTCCAGATCCTAAGTTCGGATCAGAACTTCTTGCTAAATTCGTTAACGTAGTAATGTTAGACGGCAAGAAATCTACTGCTGAAAAAATCGTTTACGGTGCGTTAGACGTGGCTGCTGAGAAATCAGGCAAGTCGCACCTAGAAATCTTTGAAGCTGCACTTGAAAATGTACGTCCAGCGGTTGAGGTTAAATCTCGCCGTGTTGGTGGTTCTACATACCAAGTTCCAGTTGAAGTACGTCCAGTACGTCGTAACGCATTAGGTATGCGTTGGTTAGTTGACGCTTCTCGTAAGCGTGGCGAAAAGTCAATGGGCCTTCGTCTAGCTCAAGAGATGCTTGATGCAGCTGACAACAAAGGCACTGCGGTTAAGAAACGTGAAGACGTTCACCGTATGGCTGAAGCGAACAAAGCATTCGCTCACTACCGTTGGTAGTCTGCTAACACCTTTTAAGAGGATATTATGGCACGTACAACTCCTATTGAGCGTTACCGTAACATCGGTATTTGTGCTCACGTAGATGCAGGCAAAACCACCACAACAGAACGAGTTCTGTTCTACACGGGTCTTTCTCATAAGATCGGTGAAGTTCATGATGGTGCTGCAACTATGGACTGGATGGAGCAGGAGCAGGAGCGTGGTATTACCATTACTTCTGCTGCCACAACGTGTTTCTGGAAAGGGATGGATGCTCAGTTTGATGAGCATCGTATTAACATCATCGATACACCAGGACACGTAGATTTCACTATCGAAGTAGAGCGTTCATTACGTGTACTTGATGGTGCAGTCGTGGTTTTATGTGCTTCATCAGGTGTACAACCACAAACGGAAACAGTCTGGCGTCAGGCCAATAAATACGAAGTTCCTCGTATGATCTTCGTAAATAAAATGGACCGCACAGGGGCTGACTTCCTAGCAGTTGTGGATCAGGTGAAGAACCGTTTAGGTGCGACACCTGTGCCAATTCAGTTACCAATTGGGGCTGAAGACGAATTTAAAGGTGTTATCGATCTAATCAAAATGAAAGCAATCAACTGGAACGAATCGGACCAGGGGACGACTTTCACTTATGAAGAGATCCCGGCAGACCTTCAAGACCTAGCAGAAGAATGGCGAGCAGAAATGCTTGAGTCTGCTGCTGAAGCGTCTGAAGAGCTAATGGACAAATATCTTGAAGAAGGTGACTTAAGCGAAGCTGAGATTAAAGCTGCGCTACGTCAACGCACACTGGCCAATGAAATCGTGCCAATGACTTGCGGAAGTGCATTCAAGAACAAAGGGGTTCAAGCAGTGCTTGACTCGGTTGTTGAATACATGCCTTCGCCTACAGAAGTAAAAGAGATCCAAGGTATCCTCGAAGACGAAACCGAAGGAACTCGACCAGCAGACGACAATGCACCTTTTTCTGCATTAGCATTTAAAATTGCAACTGACCCGTTTGTTGGTACATTGACTTTCTTTAGAGTTTATTCAGGTACAGTGAAGCAGGGCGATGCAGTTTATAACCCTGTTAAATCGAAAAAAGAGCGTTTAGGCCGTATTGTACAAATGCATGCTAACTCTCGCGAAGAAATTAAAGAAGTTCGAGCGGGTGATATTGCAGCAGCAATCGGTTTGAAAGATGTCACTACGGGTGACACGCTTTGTTCGAGTGACTCAGTGATTACCTTAGAGCGAATGGAGTTTCCTGAGCCGGTAATTTCTGTAGCGGTTGAACCGAAAACTGTAGCTGACCAAGATAAAATGGGTATTGCACTAGGTAAACTAGCTGCAGAAGATCCATCTTTCCGTGTTGAAACAGATGAAGAGTCTGGCCAAACCATCATCTCTGGTATGGGTGAGCTTCACCTTGATATCATTGTTGATCGTATGAAACGCGAATTTGGTGTTGTGTGTAACGTGGGTAAACCTCAAGTTGCATACCGCGAAACAATTCGTGCTTCAGTGGAAGCTGAAGGTAAATTTGTACGTCAATCAGGAGGTCGTGGTCAATACGGTCATGTTTGGCTTAAACTTGAACCAATGGAAATTACGGACGACGAATCTCCTACTTACGAATTCGTGAACGAAATCGTAGGTGGCGCTGTTCCGAAAGAATATATTCCAGCGGTTGATAAAGGTATTCAAGAGCAGATGCGCCAAGGTGTTTTGGCTGGTTATCCGCTACTTGGTGTTAAAGCAACGTTATTCGATGGTTCTTTCCACGATGTTGACTCTAACGAAATGGCCTTTAAGATTGCAGGTTCAATAGGTTTCCGTGATGGTGCGCTGGAAGCAGATCCAGTTATCCTAGAACCTGTTATGAAAGTTGAAGTAATCACTCCAGAAGAGAACATGGGTGATGTAGTAGGCGACTTAAACCGTCGTCGTGGTATGATCGAAGGTATGGAAGAAGCGTTTGGCGGCTTGAAGCAAGTCAATGCTCAAGTACCACTTTCTGAAATGTTCGGTTATGCAACTGATCTTCGCTCTGCAACGCAGGGTCGCGCATCATACTCAATGGAATTCTCCAAGTATGCTGAAGCGGCGAAAAACGTTACAGAGGCAATAATTGCAGCTCGCGCTGTAAGATAATTTTAGTTCGGTCCGATTCATACTGGATCGGACTTTAATTTCTTTTATAGGAAATTTTTAAGATGGCAAAAGAAAAGTTTGAACGTTCGAAACCGCACGTAAACGTAGGTACAATCGGCCACGTTGACCACGGTAAAACAACTCTAACTGCAGCAATCACTAACGTACTTGCAAAAGTATACGGT
>NZ_JBMMUD010000013.1:0-66411 GCF_049257195.1 Pseudoalteromonas sp. SS15 | reverse complement strand
ACCGTATACTTTTGCAAGTACGTTAGTGATTGCTGCAGTTAGAGTTGTTTTACCGTGGTCAACGTGGCCGATTGTACCTACGTTTACGTGCGGTTTCGAACGTTCAAACTTTTCTTTTGCCATGACGGAACCTATAAGTAAGATTTATGTGTATCTAGATTACATATAAAAATAACCCGCAAAATGCAGATTAAAATTATTCTTCAATTATTAAGTATTTTTATGACAAGTCAAAGGAAGTATTTTGGAAGATTCTTGGACTGGTGCTGATAGGCAGATTTGAACTGCCGACCTCACCCTTACCAAGGGTGCGCTCTACCGACTGAGCTATATCAGCACACCAGAACTCTGGAGCGGGCAGCGGGAATCGAACCCGCATCATCAGCTTGGAAGGCTGAGGTAATAGCCATTATACGATGCCCGCTTTAGGAACCTGTTATTCAACTACCTCTAACCGTCAAGAATAAAGTGGTGGAGGGGGCTGGATTCGAACCAGCGAAGGCAGAGCCGTCAGATTTACAGTCTGATCCCTTTGGCCGCTCGGGAACCCCTCCACGTCAAAAATTCTTGCCTAAAGCGCCTCATAGTGAGGGTAAATAAATGGTGCCGACTATCCGAGTCGAACGGATGACCTACTGATTACAAGTCAGTTGCTCTACCAACTGAGCTAAGTCGGCACTGCTTTAGTACGGGGCAGGATTCTAGAGCAAGGTTTGGGGCGATGCAACAAGAATCTGAAAAAAAATCAAAGTTTCTTGTTCAAATGCTCACATTTACAACAAAAAAGCCAAAAAACACCTATTTGTGTATGAATTCACACCAGTTTCTCAACCCTTTTAATACCAGGTCATCGACATATACACTTGGCTTTTTAAAGTGAAGTTGTAATAACTCGCCATATCCACCAGCAAAAATCACCTGAATATCGTCAAAATCACTCTTTAATTGTGCGATACCCGCTTCAACAGCACCTAAGGTGGCAATCAAGGCACCATTCTTAACAGCATTTGGCGTGTTTCTACCAAGATCAGGTAAGAATAAACTTTCTGAATCTGAAAATACCTTTTGCGTGTTGCTTACTAAGCTTTCGATCATCATATCTAAACCGGGTAAAATCCACCCACCTAGATGCTCACCAGATTTAGTGACCACATCGACTTTACTTGCCGTGCCCGAATCTACCACTACACAATGTTTATTTGGGTATAAATAATGACAAGCAACCACCCCCAACCAACGGTCAATGCCGAGGTTTTGAAATTGCGGATAAGCACATTTAACGGCACCTAGCTGCGCTGTCACGTTTGCTTGTAATAAAGGAATGCTGAATTGCTTTGCTTTAGCCGTTATATTTGCAAGCAACTTATCGGGCCCAACTTGCGCAATTGCGATTTCTTTAACCGCAGGCCAATTAATATCGGCTTCTTCAATAAAGGTGATGTTGCTATTTACTTCACTGGCAACTTTTAATGCGGTATTACCCACATCGACTAACAATCTCATTCTATTATTTCCTTACGCAATGAAATCTCTCCACCGTAATAGCTTTTCACTTCACCATCTTGGCGCAGCACAATCCCACCTTGCGCATCGATACCTTCACAAATACCGCGCCATTGCCTTTGTCCAGTAGAAAGGCAGACTACTTCTCCAGCAAATGCGTTTAATGTATTCCACTGCGAGACCATCTCGGTTAAACCTGACACCTGATATTGCGCTAATCTTTCATCAAGGGCATAAGTTAAATGTGCTACCAGTTTATCTTTATCTAGAACATGACTGTGGGAAGCTATGTCTGTCCAAGGTTGATCGATTTGCTGTGATGCCGTTTCAGGCATTTGTAAATTAATACCTATACCTATCACTAAATGACATGGCCCTTCAACCTGACCATCTAATTCGACCAATACGCCGGCTAGCTTTTTATGATTCAGATAAATATCGTTGGGCCACTTCAGCGCCACTTCTAAGCCATAAAGCGCTTTTAATGCATCATAGACCGCAAGACCTACCGCAATAGACACGCCCATCGCTGCTTGCAATCCATCGTCTAAGCGCCAGTAATAGCTGTAATACAGATTGGCACCAAATGGAGATTGCCAAGTACGGCCGCGACGGCCACGCCCTGCTTCTTGCATTTCAGCGACCAGCACTTGCCCTGAATTAATCGGCAATTTATTTTGCACACGGCGCATTAATTCTGAATTGGTTGAATCAATAATAGGCATCACTTCAAGCTGTTTTTGCTGCCCCGACAGCGCTTGGTAATACTGATTTACAGCTGATTCATTAAGCAAAGGAACACTATGGTTAAGTTTGTAACCTTTGCCACTGAGCTTAAAGATGTCGATGCCCATTTCTTGTAGCGACTTAATATGTTTCGATACCGCAGCGCGAGAAATATCTAAGCTTTCACCTAAATGCTGCCCGGACACAAACTCTCCCTTATTAAGGGCTTTTAAAATAGCCAGCTTGTTCCCTTGTGGTCCTTTATAACTCATGCTTGCACACCTTGTAGTTGCACATTGCCATTTGCAGCAATCACACGCACTTCATGTTCTAGTTGTACATTGAATTTTTGCCACACACTTTGTTGGATATGTTGGATCATGGCTTTAAGATCTGAGGCTGTACCCGCACCTTGATTAACCAGTACTAATGCTTGTTTGTGATACACGGCAATGCCCCCTAACTCAAAGCCCTTGAGCCCGGCTTGTTCAATCAACCAGCCAGCGGCCAATTTTGTATGCTTAGCATCTGCTGGGTAATTTGGCATATCAGGATACTGCTTTAACAAAGTTTGCACTTGTTCGCTTCCCACAATGGGGTTTTTGAAAAAACTACCAGCATTGGCTAGCTTTTTCGGATCAGGGAGTTTACTTTGTCGTATTTCAATCACCTTGTTAAATACCTGCTGTGCAGTGACCGTATTTTTATCAAGCGATTGTAAGGGTCCATAGCTAAGTACAGGCTGCCATTGTTTAGGTAGCTCAAACAGCACTTCGGTAATAATAAACGTATCTTTTAACGCCTGCTTAAACACAGACTCTCGGTAAGCAAAACCACACTCAGCTTGCGCTAGTTCTACAAATTGGGCTTTGGCAATATCATAACCTTTGACCGATTTAATGAACTGCCCAACTTCAACGCCATAAGCACCAATGTTTTGTACGGGAGCAGCGCCCACCGTCCCCGGGATTAAGGCCAGATTTTCAAAACCAAAAACGCCGAGTTCGAGTAAATGAATAACCAGTTGATGCCAGTTCTCACCTGCGGCAGCACGAACATGCCAAACATCTTGCTGCTCTATCACTATTATGCCTTTATTTGCAATTTTTAATACTGTGCCAGCAAAGTCTTCAATAAAGACCGTATTGCTACCCTCACCCATTACATAGCAAGGCTCAGAAAAGTCGAGCTCAGTGAGGTTATCTGGATGAGTAATGGTTATGAGCGCTGCACAGTGGGCAGGTAAAGCAAAAGTATGGAGCGATTGGACTGATGGCACGTTCAACCTAACAAATAATATAGTAATCGGGCTAGTTTACCCTATGCTCTGCCTGTACGCACCTATGTGATCTTATCCTTAAGCATGATATAAATGCCGCTCGTTTACTCAATCCGTGCAAGGATAAACAATGAAAAAAACTGCTTTAGCCGCAAGCTTAATGCTGGCAGGCTTCTCTCACGGCGCATTGGCAACACAGGCGTTCGACGAACATACCTATGCAAACCTAAAAGATGTAGTGAGTACCCACCTACACTTAGACCTAGACGTTGATTTTGCAGATAAACAACTAGAAGGCTTTGTAGAGCACACCCTTGATTGGCAAAACGTATCAGCGCGCACCCTAGTTCTAGATACACGCGACCTTGAAATAGATAAGGTGATGTACCAAGGTAAAAATGGCCAATGGCATAAAGCAGATTTCACCCTCGCACAACGCAATGGCGTAAAAGGCGCAAAGCTGACCATTCACTTTAAAGAACAAGCTAAAAAAGCCCGTATTTACTACAACAGCTTACCGCAAGCGTCAGGTCTACAATGGTTAACACCGGTACAAACTGCCAGTAAAACACACCCGTTTATGTACAGTCAGTCACAAGCAATTCATGCGCGCAGCTGGATCCCAGTGCAAGACACGCCAGCAATGCGTACAACCTATACTGCCCGTATTCAAACACCAAAAGATGTTCGTGCTGTCATGAGTGCAGATAACTCAGAAGCATTTGTCAAAGATGGCGACTACTGGTTTGATATGCCGCAGGCTATTCCACCTTACCTCATTGCGATTGGTGCGGGTAACCTTGAATATAAAGAAATGTCGCACCAGACTGCGATTTTCGCAGAGCCACAAATTCTTGATGCCTCAGTGGCAGAGTTTAATGACACACAGGCGATGATCGACAAAACCAACGTGATGTACGGTGAATATGCATGGGGTCGATACGACCTACTGATGCTGCCACCTAGCTTCCCGTTTGGCGGTATGGAAAATCCACGCCTGTCATTTATTACCCCAACCGTTGTTGCTGGTGACAAAAGCCTAGTTAATCTAATCGCCCACGAACTTGCGCATTCTTGGTCAGGCAACCTAGTGACTAACGCGACGTGGGAAGACTTATGGCTAAATGAAGGTTTCACCTCTTATGTTGAAAACCGCATTATGGAAGAAGTATTTGGCCGCGATCGTGCGGTAATGGAACAAGCACTAGACGCAGCAGGCCTTCGTGCACAGCTTAAAAATATCCCAGCACCTGACACACGCCTTAATTTGAAGCTGAATGGTCGCGATCCTGATGATGCGTTCAGCAAAGTACCCTATATCAAAGGTCAGCTATTCTTAATTTACTTAGAAGAAAAGTACGGTCGTGCGCGCTTTGACGAATTTGTAAAAGGCTACTTTGCAAAGTATTCGTTTAAGTCTCTAACAACCGCCGAGTTTGTTGAATACCTAAATACGCATCTACTAGAAAAGCACCCTGGTATCGTGTCTCTTGAAAAGGCCAAAGAATGGATCTATGAGCCTGGCTTACCTGCAGATGCGCCAAACCCAACTTCCGATGCATTTAATAAAGTCGATGCTGCAACAGCAGCTTGGTTAAAAGGTGATAAAGGCTTAACCGATTTACCAACAAACGCTTGGACAGTGCACGAGTGGTTGCACTTCTTAAATAACCTGCCGCGTGATTTGAGCCTAGACAAAATGGCTAAATTAGATGCAGCATTTAACCTAACCAACTCAACTAACGCGGAGCGCGCATTTGCTTGGTATATGTTGGCAGTGGGTAATGGTTATGAGGCTATTTATCCGGCGTTGGATAAACACCTTACTAGCATTGGCCGCCGTAAGCTTATCGTGCCTTTATATAAGTCGCTTGTGCAACACGGCAAACGCGATTGGGCACAAAAGGTATATAACAATGCACGTCCGGGTTATCACCCGTTAGCACAAGGTACTGTGGACGCGATTTTTAAATAAACACAGTATAAATATATAAACAAAAAGGGCCTGACTACGGCCCTTTTTGCTTTCTATAGCTCAATTTAACAAATGCACTTGAATCGTGTTTAATTCACTTTAACCGCTTTCAAAAACGCCTCTCGCTGCTTTTCATCGGCCTGTTGCCACCAATAGTGCAACATGAGCTCTGCACTTGGGTGCGTTACCCCTTCAATCTGTTTTCTACTCTTAGGTGCAATCTGTGTTGTAATCGCCATTGGCGTTGCTGCAGTTTGAACAGTTGCTGCAACCACTGCGGGAGCGGTCACGGCTTTTGGTTTAACTTTGACAGCCACTTGTTGAGATTTATTCGGTGCTATTACATATACACTTGGTGATTTAGCAAACTGCTCGGCAGCATCCGCATCTTTTGCCCTATCAAAAGCAACACGATATTGGCCATCTTGCGTGATATTCACTTCAACCCAAAAAGGCGCTGATGACACGGTTTGATGTTCATCATAATCAAGCTCATATAGGTCGCTATATTTTATCTGTACTTTGTGAGTACCGATTGGCAAATCAAAGTCGAGTTTCTTACTAAACAAAGAATGTTCAACTTGCTTGCCATTGACTGTGATTGGGATCAGCTCTTCTGGAAAGCTCAGTGTTGCAGCCTGCACTGCAAAGTTAAAACTCCCCAACAAAATCGCTAAAATTAAGCCTTTAGTTTGACTCATTGCACACTCCCTCATTGAATTTTTATCATCTAACCGTTTGCAGTTTGACAGTTCATAGTTTCTTTGTCATTAGTGTATAGATACTAAAACAGTCTAATAAACCGATAGATAGCAACAACATACTTTTAGGATAGATCATGGCCCAAGCCACCATTTTTGACAAAATTATTAGTAAAGAAATTCCTGCCGATATCATCTATGAAGATGAACACACACTGGCTTTTCGAGACATTAATCCGCAGGCTCCCTTTCATGTACTGGTGATCCCTAAAACGCCCATCGCGACCATCAATGATGTCAATGAAACTAACGCCCATTTAATTGGTCAACTTTACGTGGTGGCGGCAAAGTTGGCAAAAGAGCATGGCTTTGCAGAAGATGGTTATCGTGTCGTGATGAATTGTAATGAGCATGGGGGCCAAACTGTTTTTCATGTTCACTTACACGTACTGGCTGGTTTAGAAATGGGCTGGCCGCCGTTTACAAATAAGAAAAAAGAATTAATTTAAAAAATTCTGCGTTAATGAATGTAAATGAATAAGCTATTAATGCGGCTAACAAAATAATAACATTATCAATTGGTTAAAATTGAAAATGCCAATTAGTCGCATTATTTAACAAAAATGCTTGTATATATAGCAAAATTTTCTATATTTTTAGTAGCAAACTCATACAAAAGGTCTGAGTCGCGTGTTAGCATTAAAGCAATAATTTGAATGAGAGCGTCCATTTAAAATGAGCAGTACCGCCTTTTTACTTTTAGATAAAGAGCCAATTAATACAATTGGCATTAATGTCCTTCAACCTTTACTCAAAACCCAAGGTTTAGAAGTTACTACCGGCACAGACATTACTGAAGTGCCAGAAGATACAAGATTGTTATTCATCGAAACCGCACAAAACGATGCATGGAACAAACTAAAAGAACATTTAGTTAAGCTAAAAGTAAATTGCGATATCGTGCTATTTAATCTAGACGAGAACCCTGAACTTGCAAACCGTGCATTGCTAAGTGGTATTCGCGGCGTGTTTTACACCACAGACAACGCTGATGTACTGATGAAAGGGATCCGTTTACTGATGGAAAACCAACTTTGGTATCGTCGTGACATCATGTGTAATGCCCTTAACCGTATGTTGCAATTTAATAAAGATGCACTTCATAAACTCACTGAAGGCGATATTGAACCGGTTAAGTTGACCAAACGTGAAAAAGCCATCATTTCACTGATGAGTAAGGGTGCGAAGAACAAAGAAATCGCCGAAGATTTAAATATCAGCCCGCATACAGTTAAAACACACCTTTACAGTGCATTCAGAAAGACTAAATGTCGTAACCGAATTGAATTATTGTCTTGGGCGCAACAAAATATCCCAGACGAAATTCGTTAACAAAACAATTCTCAAAAGAGGAAGCCTAGCTTCCTCTTTCTTTACCTGTTCCTAACTTCCCTCTATGCTAGAGCCATTACTTAATAAGTTCGACGCGTATGTTTGATCCCAAAACCCTCTATTTTACTAGTGGCGCTATGATGGCCATGATGACCTTGTTATGTTACTTAACTTGGCGAACCAATAAAAACATACCCGGCACTGCCACTTACACCCTCTATCCGCTGGTACTTTTTCTGGCAACTATGAGCTTTTCACTTCATGGTTATTTAGAGCATTGGCAAACCATAGGCATTGGTAATGCGCTTTTATTTGCCGCATCCATTATTCATGTATTAGCGATCAGCCAATTCTTAGAGCATAAAGGTTGGGAGTTAAAGAGTTTCTTAGCATTTACCTGCGTTTTACTCGTTGCTTTGGGCTACTACAGCATAGTCGACGACAATTTAAGAGCGCGGATCTGGATTTCAGACTTACAGCACATCGCTGAAATTGTGTTGCTGCTATCAATGTTTTGGCGATTTGCCCGCCCACGCTACCCCAATGGCACCATTGTATATACCATAGTGCTTGGTTTGCTGCTTATCGCTTTTATTGGCCGCTCAATTATGATGGGAGAGGTCACACACCTTACCATTATGCAAGACACCTGGTTCACAACCACCGTATTCATTAATGGCGTGCTCTCTCCAATCTTCTATGCCACTGGCATGGCCCTGCTTTGTAATGAACGACGTGAATTACATCTAAATGCGTTGACTGAAAAAGCACAAAAAGATTTAGAAATACGTGGCTTATTTTTATCTACGGTCAGCCATGAGATCCGCACCCCACTTAACGGTATTCTAGGCAGCGCACAACTGGTATTAAGCCGCACTAAGAGCCCAAAAAATAAAGCTTATTGCGAAGCCATTATTAATTCTGCAGAGTCGCTTAATTTACTCATTGATAAAGTGCTTGATTACGCCAGTTTAGAGCAAAGTGATGAGTCACTCTATGAAGAAGATATCGAGCTCAAGACTTGGTTAAATAACCTCTGCTTGCTGCTCACGCCATTAGCAGAACAAAAACAATTGAAGTTTGAGCTCGACTACGACCTGCCTGAACAGGCTTGTTATTACTGTGACCAACAAAAGCTTCGACAAATTATCATTAACCTCGTCGGCAATGCTATTAAGTTTACCGACTCAGGGTCAGTAAAAATCAAAGTCCACCTTGAACAAGATAGCGCTATGGCACATACCGTCACATTCAGTGTGATCGACTCAGGCCCTGGCATTGAAGATGACGATATTGAAAAGCTAACTCAGCCTTATGTGCAAAGTAGCGCAGGCAAAGTAAAAGGCGGTACTGGCTTGGGACTGGCGATTACCGCACGCTTACTCGAACGTTTAGGTTCAAAGCTCGAAATTGCCAGTCAGTTAAATAAAGGCAGTGTGTTTAGTTTTAGTTTAAATCTTGCCATTGGTGAGCTCAGCCTTGTACCACAACGCCTTCAAGAAACAGACTGCGTGACTGGGCTTAATATCTTATTAGTCGAAGATTTAGAGTTAAACCAAAAAATTGCCATTGAGTTTATGGCTGAAGATGAGCACAAAGTGAAGCTCGCGACCACAGGACAGTCAGCACTCGATTTACTCCAGCACCACCAGTTTGATGCCGTACTACTCGATATGAACCTACCCGATTTGACCGGTCAAGAAGTACTTAAGTCATTGAAGAAAATAGAGCATAAAAATCAGCGCACGCCTTTCCTCGCGTTTACTGCAAGTTTAAGCCCGGATGAAATCAAAGAATATATGATGCTGGGGATCAAAGACATTGTTGCTAAACCCATCAAACAAGAGAAGCTACGCCAAGCGCTCAGTGATTCACAGACACTGAAAGAGCCTACCATCAGTGTTGAACTGGCTGATGTGCTATACGATGAAACCGCGGCGAGCTCTTTACAGAAAAACTTTAATGAAGATGAAGTATCTTCTATTTACAATGAATTCGTGCTTTCTGCGCGCAACAAATTAATTAGCATTCAGCAGCAGTTAGACATAGACAACGACCAATGCATTAAAATGCTGCATCGCCAAGCGAGTACAGCCTTGCAATTAGGCTTTAATCGCTATGGGCAAATGCTAAAAACCATCGAACGCCGTTTACTAGAAGATAAATCTGCCCACGAAGAACTTACCCAAGCCATGGTCTTGTGGCAAGACAGCTTATCGGCATATTTGCAATTCGTTCGCTCCCAAACGCTGAATTAAGGCGTTTTATCGCGCAGAGTCGACACCTAGAAGTAAATTCGTCATGCTAATGACAAGTGTGGATATCACACATATAACAAAACAAAGGGAACCATTATGGCATTACTTAAAACACCACTGGCGCTGGCCGTCAGTTTAGCCGTATTCGGTGCAAGTGCTCCTGCGCTTGCTAATGCTGATAGTAAAGCAACCGATAAGGCCGCTGTAAAAACTGAAGCTAAAAAATCAGACAAGTGGGATGTACTAAACCCACCAGGTGAAAAGCAAACTATCACCATCGACACCAACGAAACGACATGGAGTAACTTAGACGTTAGTCCTGATGGCAAAAACATTATCTTCGATATGTTAGGCGACATCTATGTGATGCCTATTTCAGGTGGTAAAGCAACTGCAATTACCAATGACAGAGCATGGAACTTCCAACCGAAATTCTCTCCAGACGGATCTAAAATCGCATTTATCTCTGACCGTGAAGGCGCTGAAAACCTATGGGTTATGGATGTGAACGGCGAGAACATGCGTAAGGTCTCTGGCGAGTCTCACAACCTACTTCATAACCCAGCTTGGTCGCCAGATGGGCAGTATATTGCGGTTAAGCAAGGTCAAGTAACGGGTCGTACTATTCCAGGTGGTTCAATTCGTATGTACCACATTTCTGGTGGTAAAGGTGTAGTTGTACGTGAGCGTCTACATGGTGCGAAGTCACAGAAGAACGTTGCAGAACCTGCTTTCTCAAAAGATGGTAAGAAGATTTACTACTCAGTTGATGCCACGGCAGGTGTACGCTGGCAGTACAACAAGAACGCACTTGAATCAGTCTTTGAGATCCGCTCTTGGGATTTAGCAACCGGTGAAGAAGAAACTGTGATCCGTGGCTCAGGCGGTGCAATTCGTCCAACGCCAAGTCCTGACGGTAAATCGCTTGCGTTTGTAAAACGTATCGAGAATGGCAAAGAGATGCAAAGTGCTCTGTATATCAAAGATCTTAAGTCGGGTATCGAAACTGAAATCTTTGCAGGCCTAGACCGTGACTTACAAGAAGCAAACGGTGCACAAGGTAACACGCCTGCATTTGCTTACACGCCAGACGGTAAAGCATTAGTGTTCTGGTCAGGTGGTGTATTCCACAAAGTAGATATTGCTAGCAAACAAGCACAAGTGATCCCAACGCGTGTTGTGGCTGAAAAGCAAATCACGCCAGCGCTGAAGTTTGCCGTAGACGTTGCCCCTGACACATTCAAAGTGAAACTGGCACGTTGGTCACAAATTTCTCCAGATGGTAAAACAGCCCTATTCCAAGCACTTGGTCACCTTTACACCAAAGACATCGCGTCAGGTAAAGTAAAGCGTGTGACTAAGCAAAACGACCACTTTGAGTTCTACCCTAGCTTCTCTCGTGATGGCAAATATATTGTCTATACAAGCTGGGATGACCAAGATTTAGGCGCGGTTCGCGTGGTATCTGCAAAAGGTGGTAAAGGCAAAGTGATCACGCAAGAGCCAGGTCACTACATCAACCCGAGCTTCTCACCAGATGGTAAAAAAGTACTTTACCGTAAAGTAACCGGTGGTTACTTACTCAGCGGTGACTGGTCAATGGAACCGGGCATTTACTTAACCAGCGTTAAGGGCGGTGAAGCAAAGCGCATCATCAAACGTGGTGACAATCCACACTTTGGCGCTGACAGCGATCGCATCTTCTTCAATGTTGCAAGCAGCGAAACTAGCCGTGAACTTAAATCAGTAGATTTAAACGGTCAGCAAGAGCGCTCACACTTCAAGGGTGAGTACATCTTTGATTACCGCGTATCACCAAACGGCAAATACGTGGCCTTCATTGAAAACTTCAATACCTTTGTAGCGCCATTCACAAGCACAGGTAAAACACTGTCAATTAACAAGGGCACTAAATCATTCCCTGTTAAGCAAGTGTCTAAGTACTCTGGTGACTTCTTAAACTGGAAAGCTGACAGCAGCGCATTAACTTGGGCGTTTGGTCCTAACCTTTATCAGCGCAAGCTAACTGATACATTTGCGTTCTTAGAAGGCGCAGCAGATGATGTCAGCGAGCTAACGGCTGAAGGTATCGACTTAAGCTTCGAGAAAAAAGCGGATAAGCCAGAAGGCCTATTAGCCCTAGTTGGCGGTAAAGTCGTTACTATGCGTAACGCAGACCAAGAGCAAGAAATTATCGAAGACGGTGTGGTACTTATCGAAGACAACCGCATTATCGCAGTAGGTACGCGCAGCGATGTGAACATTCCTAGCAAAGCAAAAGTCATGGATATCTCAGGTAAGACTGTGATCCCAGGCCTTGTTGATGCACACGCGCACGGCAGCTATGGTAGCCGTAACTTACAGCCTGAGCAGAACTGGAACCAGTTCTCTAACGTAAGCTTTGGTGTCACAACCATCCACGATCCATCGAACGATTCAAACGAAGTGTTCTCAATGGCTGAGCTTCAGCGTGCTGGTCTAACGGTTGCACCACGTATTTACTCTGTAGGTCGTATTTTATACGCAGGTAATGCACCGGGTTATAAAACGCCAATTAACAATCTTGAAGATGCAAAATTCCACGTTAAGCGCCTAAAAGATGCGGGTGCTATCTCGGTGAAGAGTTACAACCATCCTCGTCGTGACACACGTCAACAAGTGCTAGAAGCAGCGAAAGAAATGGAAATCATGGTGGTGCCTGAAGGCGGGTCTAAGTTCCAACAGAACATGAATATGATCATCGATGGTCACACGGGTCTTGAGCACGCACTACCAATTCCAAACATCTACTCAGACGTTGTACAAATGTGGAGCCAAACTAAAGCGGGCTTTACACCAACGTTCAACGTCGCTTACGGTGGTATTAAAGGTGAAGATTACTTCTACGATACAACAGAAGTATGGAAGAACGAGCGCTTAAAAGCATTCGTACCTGAGTACATTCTTAACCCACGCTCAATTCGTCGCCCTACGGCACCTGAGCACCACTATAACCACATCAATGCCGCTAAATCTGCGAAGCAACTACGCGATAAAGGCGTTACAGTTCACATTGGTGCACACGGTCAACGTGAAGGCTTAGGCGCGCACTGGGAGTTATGGTCAATGGCACAAGGTGGCTTCACAGCATGGGAAGCGCTACGTAGTGGTACCATTGACGGGGCTAAATACCTAGCGCTAGACAATGACATTGGTACTATCGAAAAAGGCAAATTAGCCGACTTAGTGATCATCGACGGTGACGTTCTAAACGATATTCGTCAGTCAGAAAAAGTCGCTTACACAGTACTTAATGGCCGTATCTATGATGCTGCAACCATGAACGAAGTAGGTAACTACAACCGTCAACGTCAGCCATTCTTCTTCGAGAACGGTAGCAAAGCACCTATGCACTCAGCAACCGAAGCGTATATGGAAGAAAAAGCACACAAATATCACTGGAAGCATTAATAACCTGAGCTCAGGTTAATTATTACAGTTTGATGTAGTGTAAAAACTTCAAAAGGCCGCAAATCAGCGGCCTTTTTTACATTCATAAAAAAATAACCTAAATTTGCAACAAAATCGGACGATAACTGTAGACGCAACTAATAATTGTTCTAAACTTTGCACCTATATTAGTCACCATCTCAAGTAAGATATAATCTTAAAAAGGAATGCGCTATGACCAGCCCATTGACGTCTTTCCGCTCATTGAATTTGAGCAGAAAACTCATCGCCGCGTTTTTAACTGTGGCCCTAGTTCCTATCGTGGTAATCATTTCAATTGCGCTATATAAAGCTTCTACCGCGCTAGAACAACAAGCCTACTCACAACTCGCTGCAGTGGGTGAGATAAAAAAAAGTGCGGTTTCTAGGCATTTCGAAAGCGTCAAAGATAATTTATATACACTGGCAATCAGTCAAAAAACCGCTGATGCCTCTAAAGCATTTATTGCTAGCTTCAATAAGCTTGAAGGATTAAACAGCAAACCACAGAGTTTAACCCGTTACTATCAGCAAGATTTCAGTAGCAAGTTCAGGGCGGAAAACCCAAATACCTCTGTACCAAGCTCAATTTTAGATGGCCTTAGCCCGAAAGCACTTGAGCTGCAGGCTCGTTATATTGCTGACAATCCGCACCCGCTAGGTGAAAAGTCTGCACTAGACTCAACCGGTCACAATGATGCCTACGACCTAGCACACCAAAAATTTCATAGTTTTTTCAGTGAAGTAGCTAATGTCTATGACTTCTACGATATCTTTATTATCGATAATCAAAGCGGCTATGTTATTTATTCTGTTTACAAAGAGTTAGACTACGCGACGTCACTCAATAACGGCCCTTACGCAAACAGTAATCTCGCCTCAGTATTTAATGAAGCCAAAGACTTATTCAGCCAATCTGATTTTGCGTTTGTCGATTATAAGCAATATTTACCTTCTTATAATGCACCGGCCAGTTTCATTGCGGCCCCAATTATCTATGATGGTATGCCACAAGCAACACTGGTATTTCAGTTATCAATCGACGCATTAAATAGTATCATGACTGAGCGTGAAGGCTTAGGTGAAACTGGCGAAACCTACCTCGTTGGCCCTGATGGCTTAATGCGTTCAGACTCTTATTTAGACCCTGAGAATCACTCTGTCGTAAACTCGTTCAAATACCCGTCAAAAGGCAATGTCGATACCGAAGCCTTTGAATTAGCTATGTCAGGTCAAGAAGGTGAAAAAGTCATCACCGATTACAATGGCCAACCTGTGCTATCTGCTTATCGCAATATCGATGTATTTGGCAATAATTGGGCGTTACTGGCTGAAATCGACGAACAAGAAGCTTTCTCAGCTGTCACATTATTAAGAAATGTACTGTTAGGAATTCTGGCAGTTGCCATCGCTTTTATTGTCGCTGTCGCTATTTTCTTTGCTCGTTCACTGACACAGCCAGTGCATGAACTCATGGCCACGATGCGTCGCGTAGAAAAAGAAGGGGATTTCTCGCTTCGTGCTCCTGTTTCTTCTAAAGACGAAATTGGTCGCTGTGCAGTGGCGTTTAATTCACTGTTAGAAGCACTGCAAACTTCAATTAGCGCATCGAATCGCGTGCTTAATGAAATGGCTGACGGTAAATTCCATGACCGTATTAAGGTTGAATGTAAAGGTGAACTAAACACCCTTAAGCAAGCAACCAATAACTGTGCAAATAGTTTAGATGTGGCGATTGGTGAGATTAACCATGTCATCAGCGCTATGTCTCAAGGTCAATTCGACAAGCAATTGCAAGCACCTATGTCAGGGGACCTTGCGCACCTTAAAGACAACATTAATTATTCTTTAAACTCACTCGATAGCACCATGAATGCCATTGTTGAAACCATGGCCAATGTCGCGAAAGGCAATTTCACTGACACCATTCAAGTTGAAGCACAAGGTAAGCTAAACGAACTAAAAGTCAGTGTGAATGATTCTGTAAAAAGCATCAATGGTGCCGTTGCCGAGATTAATATGGTAATGGGTGCTATTCGTCAGGGTGATTTCTCTAAGCGTGTTAACTTACCACTGCAAGGTCAGCTTGAAGCATTGAAAGACGATATCAATTTCAGCGTTGCCAACCTAGCTGAAATCATTAGTGATATCAGCAATGTCATGGCTGCTGTAAATAAAGGTGATTTCAAACATATCGTTGAATGTAACGCTGAAGGTGAGCTAGGCCAACTTAAGCAAGACATTAATGCCTCGATTAACAGCCTAGATAAAGCGATGAGCGAAATTTCTGCGGTGATGATGGCAATCAGCCATGGGCGCTTTGACAGAACAATTGACTCTCCAATGACGGGGCAGCTTAATACCCTGAAACAAGACATCAATCGCTCGGTATTAACTCTGGACCAAGTGATTCAAGAGCTTGCAAGCGTCATGGCGGCGATGTCTGAAGGTGACTTCACTCAGAAGATTGAGTCAGACCTACAAGGCCAGCTACTTCAACTCAAAGAAGACATTAATGGTTCAACCGATACCATTTCTGATGCCATCAATGAAGTGACACAAGTGCTTAGCGCAGTGGCTCAGGGTAATTTAACACACTCAATTAATAGTGATTACCAAGGGGTGTTCTTAACCCTTAAGCATGATGTGAATAGCACCATTGCGAAACTTACAGAGGTGATCCAAGGCATTCAGATTGCCGCAAATCAAGTGTCACAAAGTGCTGGCGAAATCGCTAACAGCAACACCGAGATAAGCTCACGTACCGAAGAGCAAGCAGCCAACCTTGAAGAAGCCAGCGCCAGCACCAGCAATATGTTGGATGAAATTGGTCAAGTTGCTGACCAATCTGGCGTAGCGGTGCAACTCGCTGAAAGCGCCGAAGCTATTGCCAAAGAAGGTGGCACATTGTCACACGATACGGTATTGGCCATTGACGAAGTTAACACGGCGAGCAAAGACATTAATGAAATCGTGTCTGTTATCGACGGCATCGCTTTCCAAACTAACTTACTCGCCCTTAACGCTGCGGTAGAAGCGGCGAGAGCCGGTGATAATGGTCGCGGGTTTGCCGTTGTCGCCAATGAAGTTCGCGAATTGGCTGGTCGTAGCGCATCTTCAGCTCGACAGATCAAAGACATCATTGCCAATTCGAACGCCAAAGTAGAACAAGGCACTGAATTGGCGAATAGTTCGGGCCAAAAGCTAGAACAAATTGTTGGTGCAGTTGCGCAGGTTAACCAATCTATTGTGAAGATCAACCAATCGACCATGACTCAGCAACAGGCTATTCGAGAAGTCGATACGGTTGTGCAACGTCTAACTCATCTTATTCAAGAAAACTCAGCCATCACAGAAGAAACCATGGCTGCCGCTAAGCAAATGGCCGACCAAGCGCATAATATGCGTCGCTCATTGGAGTATTTCAATTTAGGTGAAAGTGAGTTTGCAGAGCCAACTTTGCTGGTACATCACTACAACCGATAGCCCCCTCCAGTAAACACAAAAACGGCCCATTTTGGGCCGTTTCTTTTTATGCAAACTCAGTTAATACTTTTCATTTAAGAGAGTTTGTAGCTCATCAATTTGCTCTGGTGTTAACTTGGTTTCTTTCAGTAATGACGTGATCAACTTAAACCCATGGTCGCCTTCGCCGTCTGCATCAAACGAGAACTTAAATACTTTAGGCGCTTTAGTTGGCTTAACTGGTTTTGGTGCACCTGGCGGTAACGGTGGCTCTGGTGGGAGGTGAAGTGTAAAGTCTTCACTATTATGTTGTACAAATACCACTTTGTTTACTTCGCCATCTTTACCCAGCTTTTGGACCACCTTATCTGCAAAGATAGTTACTTTGTTATCATTTAAGTCGATTTGTTCGAGCACCTCTTCAACCTTCTGACGTGTTTCAACGGTTAAATCCGCCAACTTTTCAGCTAGCACATCACTACCTAACTCCGCTTTATCAAGTTTAATGACTCGAACATTGCTGTTATGGCCTTCGCTCACCATCACTTTTACATCACCATTGATTTGTTTAACTTTAATCACATGATGTGTTTCTGTATCTGTTGCGTAGCTGCTGGCTGCAAAAACAAGGCCTGCAGCGGCAAGTGCTTGGGCGACTTTTTTATACTTAATGGTTGAAAACATGGTCTTCTCCTTATGGTGCGATTTATACACGCTGAAATAAAATATCGACCTAGCTATAGAAAAAGGCATGCCAAATAACTTTTTATAGTATTTTCATGGCGTTACTAATATTGCTTGGAAAAGCCAATGAAAAATATCCTGATATCAGGATATGAAAAGGCGGATATCGGGAATGCTTAGTTGATGAAATCTAACAGCTAAAAAGAGCACTGATTAATCTGCATAATTTCATGAACTTATAAACCACTTGCGATTTAACACTTTGGAATGCATCTTGTAATAAGTGGTTTAGAAGCGGTTTAAAGATCTAATTGGGAGAAGGTGTGACGATTAAGCGCTATTTTATTCTGGGCATTTTGGCGATATTTCTTTTACTTGCAGTGAGCCAAACCTTGCTGGTATTACATTTCAAATCACAAGTCAGTGCAGATATCACAGAACAATCTAAAGTGATCACTAAGCAACTCATTGGCAAAGCTCGAGAAGACATAAATAATATTGTACAGGGTCTTGGCACAGATGCTCCCAAAGTAGTCATCATCTCTGATCAGATCACTATTAGCAATTCACCCACGTTACCACCTCCGCCTCCTAAACCTAATACCCCATTAAGTGCCCCCAAGCCACCTGAGAGTCCCTTACCTGCCCATCCTGTAAGACCTCAAATAAACATTAAAACTGAAGTGCTACAGAATGAGCTGAACTCGGTATTTGTTCACTTCGAAGACGAAAACAAAATAAAGCAAGTCATTATGAAAGAGCATAATGATCAAACTCAAAGCCAAAGCTTTGAAAGATTTACGTCACTCATTTTATGGAGCATCGCCTTATCAACACTGATTGCCATTGGGCTTATGCTGTACTTTGTGCACCGCCTTACCCAACCAATCACTGCACTCAAGCAAGGCTTCTATGATTTATCAGACGGTAAGCTCGGCACTCAACTGCCAGCGCAAGGTGTCGGTGAAATTGCAACCTGCATTGACAGCTTTAATGCCACCAGCAGCAAGCTCGAGCAACTCAATCTGGTCGAAAAACAATTACAACAACAAAAGCAATTGGCTGAACTCGGCGAACTCAGTCGCGCTATCGCCCATTCTTTGCGAAACCCATTACATACTTTGGGTCTCACGCTTGAGCAATTTTGGCAAAGCCAAGACAGCCAACTCAAGGACAGCTTAAAAACCATTGCGGATAATAAAATCGCGCATTTAAATAAGAGTATCAGCGCTTTGTTGCAGCTCAGTAATCAGGACTCTTCTAGAGCGCAAGCTGTGCCAATTTCTGCCGTTTTACAAGATATTCAACTCGAAGTAGGCCAACTTGATTTTGACCTTAATATTCAAGTAGCTGATAACTTATCTATACAAGGTGCTGAATCGGAGATCCGCGCTATATTGCACACCCTGTTAGTTAACGCCATTGAGGCGCAACAAGCCAATCAAAACCCTCAAGCGATTGAGGTGAAAGCCTATTCAGCACAAAACACGTTATTTGTGGAAGTTGAAGATCATGGCGGTGGTTTTGAAGCACAAATTCTTGCTCAGCTATTTAACCCCCATGTGAGCAGCAAGGCAGATGGTGCAGGCATGGGGTTATATTTAGCCAAACGCTTAGCAGAACTTTACTATCAGGGTGATATTCAAGTACAAAACACACAAAATGGCGCACGTGTTACCTTGCAACTAGCGCAGTCATCGGTTGAAGAAGGAGCAGTTCATGACTAAGCCACAACCTATCTTGTTGGTTGAAGACGACCAGGCTCAAAATACCCTGATCAGCGCCATGTTAAGTGCTGCGAACTATCAGGTTTATAGCGCATTTAGTGTTGAAGATGCCATCATCACCCTTAAAAATCACGCAGACATCGAACTTATCTTTACCGATTGGAAGCTAGGAAATCTGTCGGGCATGGACTTAATTAAATATGTCCGCGCACAACAAAAACACATAGGCATTGTCGTCGCCACCGCTTATGGATCAATTGAGCACGCAGTTGAAGCCATTGAGCTCGGCGCCGACGATTATTTAAGTAAGCCGTTTCAGCGCCAAGAGTTGTTGCTAGCACTCGCTAAAGCCAATAAGGCTAATCAGTTACGTCTTGCCAACCAGCAGCTCAGCTCGCAAATAAGCGAGCAAAATCAGTTGGTCGATATCATTGGTCATGCTCCCTGTATGCAGAAAGTTTTCCAGAGAATAGAACGCGTCAGTGCCACCAGCGCCACGGTGCTAATTAGTGGAGAAAGCGGCACGGGTAAGGAGCTTGCTGCGCGCGCGCTTCATCAACTCTCAAACCGTAGTAAACAAGCATTTATCGCCATTAACTGCGGCGCTATTCCTGAGAACTTAGCCGAATCAGAGCTCTTTGGTGCACTTAAAGGCGCCTATACAGGGGCGAACCAAGACAAACTCGGTAAATTTACCGCGGCCAACAAGGGCACGATATTTTTAGATGAAGTGGCAGAGCTGAGCCTCAATGTACAAACCAAACTACTGCGCTTATTACAAGAAGGTGTGGTGACGCCGGTAGGTGATACCAAAGAGCATAATATTGATGTCCGAGTGCTTGCAGCAAGTCATAAGAACCTGCAGCAAATGGTACAAGATGGCTTATTCAGAGAAGATTTATACTACCGCTTAAATGTGGTGCCGTTACATATGCCACCACTGCGTGAGCGACAAGAAGATATTCCGCGATTAATCGAACATTTCTTAAAACGCTTTAGTAAACAGTATGGTATTGAAGCCCCCCAGTTAAGTAGTGCACTGCTAAAACATCTCCTCAACTTTAATTGGCCCGGTAATGTGCGACAACTCTCCAATACTCTAGAACAGTTTGTACTGTTACAAGATGAAGCTGAGCTAAAAGAAAACCTAAGCAACACGGCTAACACGTCACAAAACAATGGACTGTTTACCTTGCCAAGCGAGGGATTGAATTGGGATGAATTTGAGAGAGGCTGTTTGCAGCAAGCACTCAACCGAGAAGGCGGTAATAAAACCCAAGCAGCTAAGTTATTAGGCATTAGCTATAAGCAGTTTTTATATCGTCTAGAAAAGCATAATTTAAATTAAAACAGATCGTATTGCGCTCCATTGCACTATTAATATTAATTGCTTAAGCAAATGCCTCGAGGGGGTAACAACTTGGATTCAGTCACGCAAATTTTACTCGGCAGCGCAGTCGGCTACGCGACATTAGGCAATAAACTTGGTCGTAAGTCATTACTCGTAGGCGCGGCATTTGGCACCCTGCCCGACTTAGATGTGTTGATAAACTTCGGTGGTGATGTCGAAAACTTTGTTTATCATCGCAGCTTTAGCCACTCGCTGATTGTGCAATTACTGCTTAGCCCTGTATTTGCGTGGTTAATTGCAAAAATGCACTGGGCAAAATCTGTGTCGCTGACACGCTGGTCTATCGCCATATTTTTAATCCTGAGCACCCATGCTCTACTCGATACCTTTACGGTATACGGCACGCAATTACTTTGGCCATTAAGTAATTATCCATTTGGTATTTCCAGTGTGTTTATTATCGACCCCCTATATAGCCTACCTTTGCTAGTTGCGTTTGTTGCCCTGTGTTTTGCCCGCTCACAACCCTATGCAAGCAAAATTAACTCCACTGCGCTGGTATTGAGCTCGCTTTATCTGACTTGGAGCCTGAGTGCTAAATGGTTTATAGACAGCAAAATACTAGAGGCATTAGACAAGCAAGACATCACTTTTAAACAATTCGAAAGTACCCCTTCGCCATTTAATACTTTGCTTTGGCGCGCCGTAGCGACCACAGAGCAAGGCCACTATGAGATTTATGCATCGGTTTTTGATTCAGTAGATGAGGTAGATATTCGATTTCATAAAACAGCAAATCATGTCCTGGATACCTTGAGCGAAGATCAACGTATTGCCTTGCTGCAAAATTTTACCAAAGGTCTATACGGGGTTTACCAACAAGGCCAGACTTATATTTTTAGTGATTTAAGAATGGGCTTAGAAGGTTTTTATGTGTTTTCTTTTGAGATAGCCAAACAGGCTGAAAGCAGCATTAAACCAAGCGATTTCAGACAACTACAAAATCGCCCTCCCCTTAGTCGAGCAAGCCTAGTATTCGATAGGATCACCAATCCAAATATCGATTTATCACAAGTTAAAGCTAATTAATAAGACATAAAACAATAAAAACTTATCGTTTTTCGGTAAGTTTTTATTGTTTTCCAAATTTAACACGTTTATGCTTTACCTATAACAGTAACTTATTAAGGATAAAACATGAACGCATTCAAAAAATATATGGCGCGAGAGCGCAAGCAATTAAAAAGCTCAATCTTTCTAGTGGCAATGTGGAGTTTTCTCGGACTGCTCTCAATTGTTTTTTTGATCACAGGGCTAGAGCCACAAGATAACCTGTATGTTGAAGTCAGAAATGCGCTGCAATTAGGCGCTGATGGCTTAGTGGCGCTAGGGCTACTACTTGTATTTTCTAGATTACTCAAGAGTTATGAGCAAGGTCAGCAGGTATTTAATGCTATCAGCTTACAAACCAACCTACTGATCGCCAGAGTTATCTTACTCTATGCACTTATCGCTAAGCCTTTGCTGAGCATCGTACTTGAAATGATTTATTTCGATATTGATATCAGCATGATGGATTACTTTGCCAATATTGAGATCGTACTCGCCACTGCCGGATACATCCTTCATGTATTTTGTGCCAACAATAAGGTCGCCCAAGACCTCCAAGAAGAACAAGCGTTGACGATTTAATAATGGCTATCATCATCAATTTAGACGTTATGCTCGCAAAACGAAAAATGAAATCTAGCGAGCTTGCCGAACGAGTCGGCATTACGCCGCAAAACCTCAGCGTGCTAAAAAGTGGCAAAGCCAAAGCGATTCGCTTTAGTACCTTAGAGGCTATTTGTGATGCACTGGACTGTCAGCCTGGTGATTTGATTGAATTTCAAAAGGACAATAACGATGAAAATTAATACTGAATTTAACTATCAAGATAATATCATTGCCATTGAAGCAAATATGTTTGGCAAAGAGGTTATATATCTGAATGGCGAAAAGGTATCAGAGCAAAGGAACATCTCATCAAATGGTCGCCACTTAATTCAAGTAGATGAAGAACAACTTGAGATAAAGTTCAAAGTTGTCTCCCAGCTAACTGGCCCATTAATTATTGAGTTAAGTAATGAACAAGGGCTAATTGAATCGAAAACCGTTGATCTAATGTACGAGCTTGAACAGCAACAACTCAATGATGGCATTCGATTCACACCAGAAGAGTATAACTGGAAAGATGAAATTGAGTTTCCGGCACAGTTTGTTGTGTATGGTTTGCTTATTGCCCCGATTCTACTTTGCCAAATTCTAGAAAAGTCACCCATAGAGGCAACTTGGCCAGATCAGGTGACATTTTATGGCTGTATCGGTCTGGCAGTTATCGCCTGCACAGAGATTGTTTATCGGATTTTAAAACAATTTAAAATATTAAGCTCACAACAAAAACATCTGATTTAAACTAAAAATGACTAGAAAACGATATGGATGATACTGACTCAGTGCCATCCATTATTGTGTACTAGACACGCTTTGTTACTTTAGACTAACGATGATTGATACAAGTTTAGTGTTTTCTCAACAGCACCTTGCAAGGTTAAGTTAGCAGAAATATCTTGCTGTAAAAGCTCTACTTGCTGCTGATAATAAGCCGGGTTTTCAAGATATTTGGAAATTTGTTGGATCAAACCTTGAGGTGTAGGTGCTGGAAAAGTGGTGGGTTCAAAGTTATTTGCCATCAAGGCCGAAAAGTTTTTCGTGGTGATTGGCTCACCAAGATTATGAACATTGACAGGCAATACAGCCGTATTATTACATAATGCGTCCATCGCGGAACGAGCGCAGGCTAGTGCGAGACCAGCTTGCTGGTATTCTAAACCAAGCTCAGATGTATACCCTCTAAAGTCAATTACCTGCTTGCCTAATGAAGAGTTAGTTTGCTCTATTAGTTCTTTTAATTCTGACGAAAACTTCCCTTCACCGAAAACAAGTAGTTTTACGTCATTATTTAGTTGATATAACTCAGGCAAGACATCGTTGATCAACATAGTCAAAACCGCAAAGTGTCGTTTATCGATACGACTTCCATACATTAAAGTAAAAGGTTCTTTATTTTTGCTAAGAGGGTAAGGACGTACACCATTTAAAATAAGCGACGAATTTTTATGTAGCTTTGGATATTTCTTAGTTTGCTCATAGGTATTGCAGCGCACACAAATTAATTTTTGAACCCAACGACGTATCATAAATGAACGAATATCATATTTGAGCTGGCCATGTATCGTTGCAACATTCGGTGCGCCTGTTAGCTTTGATGCCATAACAGCGAGTGAAATACCTAATCTTTGATGGCCGTGAACGATATCAATTTGCTGCTCTTTAATTATCTTTTTAATAAAAAATAAGTTTTTCAGATAATTAATGTCATTCACTTTTCGCGCATAATGTTTAACCTGAGGCACCAAATGCTCTGTTTGCCCCCCCGCGTTTGACACCAGAACAACGTGATGTCCAGATTCTGCTAGCTGATTTGCGAGATCACACACATGAACCTCTGCACCACCCATATGAAAGTTTTTAGTAATCAGCAATATGTTTAGTTTTTTCATGGTAGACAGAGCTTCCTCACGTTGATGACATCTAGGCTATACGCCATGTTACTTTGGCAAAATAATGAAATTAGGCTTCAAAGCTAAACACAATACTTTCATCGCTATTGTGTTTTTATTTTAGAGCCAAGTAATCAAGTAAAAGGAGTATATCTCACCTTATTAAATCAAGAAAACCAATGTGCTCTTTCTGATCAGTTTAAACTCAAAGCTTTAAGTTAATGAGGCATAAAGCATTCCGAACCACATTCACAAAAATCGATTGAACTAATCAAAACAATCCATTTTATTTAATTAGTCAAACCCACTATCTTAGTTGCCAAGCAAAGGGGCACAGCAACAGGATGTCCCAAACGTAGTAATTACAAACTAACTAAGAGAGTAAACATTATGACTACTTCATTGATCAACACACAAATCAAACCATTCAATGCAACGGCTTACCACAATGGCGACTTCGTTGAAGTAAGTGAAAAAGACCTACTAGGTAAATGGTCAATCGTATTCTTCTACCCAGCAGACTTCACATTTGTATGTCCGACTGAACTAGGTGACCTTGCTGACCATTACGCACAGCTTCAAGACATGGGCGTTGAAGTTTACTCAGTATCAACTGACACGCACTTCACACACAAAGCATGGCACGATGCGTCAGACACAATTAAGAAAATCCAATTCCCGATGATTGGTGACCCAACAGGTCGTATTACACGCAACTTCGGTGTAATGATTGAAGAAGAAGGTTTAGCACTTCGCGGCACTTTCGTTATCAACCCAGAAGGCGAAATCAAAGTGGTTGAAACACACGACCTTGGTATCGGCCGCGCAGCTGGCGAGCTAGTTCGTAAAGTACAAGCAGCTCAGTACATTGCAAGCCACGACGGTGAAGTATGTCCTGCTTCTTGGCAGCCGGGTGAAGAGACATTAGCGCCGTCATTAGACCTAGTTGGCAAAATCTAACTATCCTTCATCTTTCGCACTGCACCAGTCTTGGCTGCGTGCAGCAAGAAATCTCTAGGATATTAATTTAGTTAATTAAAGGCTGTTACAGCAACAGCCTTTAATAAGCAAAAATAAATAGGACAATCACCATGCTAGACCAAAACATTAAAACGCAATTACAAAGCCACTTTGCTGCCATTACCGATCCTATCGAGCTAGTGCTTGCCCTAGATGACAGCAACAAATCAAACGAATTAAAAAGCTTAGCAAACGATTTAAGTTCATTAAGCACGCACATCACAGTCTCTGAACAAAGTGATGCGACTCGTGCACCGAACATGTCTGTGCGCTCTCCCAATCGTAATACACAAATCGATTTTGCGGGCATTCCTATGGGTCATGAGTTTACCTCACTGGTATTGGCACTGTTACAAACAGGTGGACACCCAAGCAAAGCCTCTGAAGAAGAGCTGAGCATCATTGATGGTATTGCTGAACCATTAAACTTTGAAATCTATATATCTCTGAGCTGCCAAACTTGTCCGCAAGTCGTGCAAGCGCTTAATACTATGGCGGCCAGAAACAGCAACATTAAAGCGACTATGATAGACGGTGCACTGTTCCAAGACGAAGTGAACGCACGCAATATCATGGCTGTACCAAGTGTATATCTAAATGGTGAGCAATTCTCACAAGGCGCCCTATCGCTGAACGATATTCTCAATAAACTAGACACCGGCGCGGCGGCCAAACAAGCCGAGAAGCTCAATGAAAAAGACCCATTTGACGTACTAGTTGTAGGTGGTGGCCCTGCAGGTGCATCAGCAGCCATTTATGCCGCACGAAAAGGCTTAAATACCGGTGTTGTCGCCGAGCGTTTTGGTGGCCAAGTTGCCGATACCCTCGCCATTGAGAACTTTATTTCAGTCAAAGCCACTGAAGGGCCAAAGCTGGTTGCACAACTTGAAGAGCACGTTAAAGAATACGATGTCGATATTATGAAAGGCCAACGCGCCGCGGGTATTTCTCGCGGTGACTACATCGAAGTGCCCCTTGAATCAGGTGCGACATTAAAAGCCAAGTCAGTGATCATGGCAACGGGTGCACGCTGGAGAAATATGAATGTACCAGGCGAGCAAGAATACAAAGGCAAAGGCGTCGCTTACTGCCCACACTGTGACGGCCCATTATTTAAAGGCAAACCGGTTGCGGTGATCGGTGGTGGTAACTCAGGTATCGAAGCGGCGATAGACCTTGCAAACATTACCTCGCACGTCACCGTATTAGAATTTGCTGACACATTACGTGCCGACGAGGTGCTTATTCGTAAAGCCAACAGCTTGTCGAATATCACTATTATTAAGAATGCACAAACCACCGAGGTACTTGGCGATGGTCAACGTGTAACAGGCTTAAGCTACACCGACCGCGTATCGGGTGAACAGCACCAAATCGACTTAGCGGGTATTTTTGTACAAATAGGCTTAATTCCGAACAGTGAATTTTTAAAAGAAACCGACGTACAACTGAGCCGCTTTGGTGAAATTGAAGTCGACAAATACGGCGCTACTAGCATGGCAGGCGTGTATGCCGCGGGTGATGTAACTGATTCAGCATTCAAACAAATTATTATCGCCATGGGCTCAGGGGCAACCGCCAGCTTAGGGGCTTTTGATTACCTCATTCGCCACAGCGATGAAACACAAGATGAAGCAAGCGCAGCGTAAGAAACTGCGCCCAAACAACCAATTTACTCCTAATACTTGCGTTACCCAAACTAATTGGTGAGACAGCAAGGCGGCAATCGAACTTATCCCCTTGAGCTTAGTAGGCTAAGTGATTGGGGTAAGTGAGAGTAGGTAACGCTGCTGACTCTTCAAGAAGGAAGGGTAAATACACCCAGCAAGTCAAAGCGGCCTTTAACCTCGGTTTCAGGCCGCTTTCTTTATTATTAACCCAAACCTGTCTACTTATTCCGCATTTGCACTGCACTTGGCTATACAAGTGTAAGGCCAGAGATTATGCTGTTCGGCCAAATTAAAGATGTTGAGGTGATGTATTATGAGCACGGCTTTTTCTCGTCGTTTTATGGAGCTGGTTGAGCAATTTGCTGGCGGAAACAAACGCCAATTTGCCATTTTAACAGGCAAGTCACCTTCGCATATTTATCGTATTTGTCGTGGTTTAAGTCGCCCTTCAATGACCTATCTTGAACATCTTTATAGCCTATTTAGTATCGACTTAAACTGGCTATTAACTGGCGAGCAACCAGTCGATAAACCGTTTTCATCTAGCCAAGACGAACTATTAATGGTGCCACAACTCGACGTTGAGGCCAGTGCGGGCTTTGGTAGCATGGGTGGCAGCGAAGATGTCACTGAACAGTTTGCGTTGAATAAACGCTGGTTAAGCTCACAGCTTGGTGTGCACAGTGACCGTTTGGCATTCGTGTCTATTCGCGGTGACAGTATGCTGCCAACCCTTGAGCATGGCGACATGGTGCTGGTTGACTTAAGTCAGCAACAAGTCAGTCGTGAAGGCGTGTATGTTATTCAAACTCAAGATGGCTTAATGGCAAAGCGCTTAAAGCAAAAATCTGATCATATTGCTGTGGTATCAGATAACGACGCCTACCCAAGCTGGCAAATTAATAGTCAGAACGCCGAGCAACACGGCGTGGCGGGTCGCATTGTCTGGTGTGGCCGTAGCCTTTAACTGCTAAAAAGCCGCATTGCTCAGCAGCAATTCGGCTTTTCCTGACAGGCTACTTACTCAAACCGCACTTGGCTCTATATTGTGCTTTTTAAGTAATTTATAAAAATCGGATCGATTGCGCTTAGCAATTTTCGCGGCCTCAGCTACATTGCCTCGGGTGATCGCGAGCGCTTTTTGCAAATACTCGTACTCAAACTGCACTTTTGCTTCGTTTAAACCAATAAATGGGGCATCTGTTTCTTCGGGTAAAGCCTCATTAATCGTTTGCAGCGAAATAAGCTTGCCCGGCGTGAGTGCCACCGCATACTCAACCACATTATGTAATTGTCGAATATTACCCGGCCAAGGGTATTGCACTAGCCTTGCTATCGCATCGCGGCTAAATGACTTGTCGGCAAATTTTGCCAAAAAGTGATTCGCTAACAGAGGGATATCTTCTGGCCGCTCTTTTAAACTTGGCAAGGTAATAGAAATAACATTAAGGCGATAATATAGATCTTCACGAAATGTGCCTGCTTCTACCGCTTTTTTTAAATCTTTGTGGCTGGCACTTAAAATTCGCACATTAATGGGAATTTCGAACTCTGCACCAACCGGTCTGATCTTGCGCTCTTGTAATACGCGTAAAAGCTTCACTTGCAGATCCAATGGCATATCGGCAATTTCATCTAGAAATAAGGTGCCATTGTCGGCCAATTGCGCCAAACCCACTTTATCTTTGGTTGCGCCAGTGAAAGCCCCTTTTTGATGACCGAATAATTCTGACTCCAATAAATTAGCGGGCATCGCGCCACAGTTAATGGCGATAAACGGGCCCTCACTCACTGCACTGGCTTTATGAATTGCCTGAGCAGTAACTTCTTTACCCGTGCCACTTTCACCTTGAATTAATATATTGGCCTGACTGCGAGAAATCGCCTCTAACTTATAGGCTAGCGTGTGCATTAAATCACTTTCATAGAATACACCATGAAACTCACCGACTTTTTTCTCAGCGCTTGAACGCCGCTCTAACACCCCGTCTAGTAAGCGCTCTAATGCTGCGATGTCGATTGGCTTAGTTAAAAAACCCGATACGCCCGATTCGGTCGCTTTAATGGCTTCTTCAATTGAGCCATGGGCGGTCATGATGATCACAGGTAATGCGCTAAAGCGCTTATTAACTTCATTAAATAGTGCCAGTCCATCCATGTGCTCCATACGTAGGTCGGTGAGCACGACATCAATGGCGTGCTTTTGCAAAATAGACAGAGCAAGAGTGGCACGATGCGCTAAATGTACTTGATACCCTAAGCTTTCTAAGCGCAATGACAGCAACTCTGCAAAGTGGACATCATCGTCAACAATCAATAAATTTGTATTCGCCATCCTCTACTCCTCATCGTTTAAGGGTTGTAGGCTTTGCTCTAAACGCTTGCGTTGCAACTGCGCGAGCTGTGCTTTTAAGGTATCTAATTGAGTTGCCACTTCGTTCAATTCTGCGGTTAAGCGTTTTACGGCTTTTTGCTGAACATGCAATGCGCCAGCAAGCTTTTGAGTGTGTTGGTTTTCTCTTTTCAGTAACGCAAAAAAGTGTTGATACGATTCTGGCCAAGGCGCTTGTTTTTGCACCCGCTTTAGCGCAGCCAAACGGCTCGTGCTACTTTTTGCTCGGCAATAGCGGTTAAAAAAGTCATGTAAATACGATTCATGCAAATATCTATCGTTGTGCTGAAAGGACTGCTTCTCACAAGCTACTAAGTACCAAGACATCAATACCGATACGGGCGCATAACTAGGCAGTTGCACCACTGGCACTTTAGGCTCAACGGGACTTGGATCACTACTCAGTACACAACCAGTCAGTAACCAAGGACAAATAAACCAAACAAATCGTTTCATACTAAGCCGCTCCTAGGCCAAATTTAATGGTGACATGACCACCTTGTTGAGCGCGAATGATCAGCGCACCTGACATCGCTTTACAGCATTCATGCGCAATTGATAAACCTAAACCACTGTGCATATGTGCCTCGTTGTTGTGTTGCTGATCAGCGCCTTTATAAAATGGTTCAAGTGCTCGACTGGCCGCCTCTTCATTAAAACCTTGCCCGTCATCGGTTACCACAAACTGATAACCGTCCGCAGCTTTGCTAAAGCACACTTCAACATGGTGTTTAGCAAATCGCAGAGCATTACTGATCACTTGTGTCAGTGCCAGTTTGCAAGGTAAAAACGGCACACTTAATTGTTCTAAATCGTCTAATTGCCAGTTCAGTTGCTTATGTTGTGCCATGGGTAAATCAGCAAAATACTGTTGCAACTCAGCTTTTAATTCGCCGCAGGGTTTGTTTTGCTCTAGCTGGGTCAGCTTAGCGGTACCGCTAAATAACAATAAATCTTCAATCAGCGCTTTAAGTTGCATAGCGCTTTTGTCCATGATTGATAACACCCTAGTTTGCTGCGCATTTAATGCCCCGAGCACTTGCTCGTTGAGTAATGATGTACCTTCGACCATGGACGCAAGGGGGGTTTTAAGCTCATGACTGACATGACGCAAAAAGGTATCTTGCTCTTCATGTTGGCTTTTTAAACTCAATCTTAACCAGTTTAAGCGCGCGCCTAATTTAGCCAACTCGGCACTGCCCGATAATGCGATAGGTTTTTCCCATTCACCGACACCTAGCTGATCAGTGGCTTTTTCTATGGCCGATAACTTGCTGCGAATTTTCACTAATAAACGAATACTCACCACAGCCAACAAGGGCACCAGTACACTCAAGCCAATAAAAAACAACCATTGTTGCTGAGCAATATGTGCATCGAGTTGCTGTTGCGTTTGCGCTAAATCAGCCTTTAGCGTGTCGGTCAATTGATAGTAATCTCGCCAAGTCCTGGCAAAAGTATCGTCTGATTTAGTGTGCAATTGCATGGTCTGTTGCAGCTGTTGCAAATCGGCAACAAAGCCCTCTGAGCGGGCATATTTTTTTAATGCCACCGCCATATTTTCAACTTCAAACCACTTATTTGCGAGAGTTTGAGTTAACTGGCTGTCTTGTAATATTTGGTTATTTTGCTCGGCGTCTTGTAGCGCTTTTAGGGCTTGCGAAACAGCCTTAAAATCTCGCTCAACTTGTTGAGATAGCTTATAAAAGTTACGCATTTCTGAAGAAGACTGCTGCAGAGAAGACGAGAACCACAAGGTCAATGCAATCAGTGGCAAAGTCGATACGACAACTGCGAAAACGGCCTGATGTACAAAAGAGCTAGAAATTTTTAATTTTTTACAAATTACGCGCCACGCTCTGAACCTAGTTTTTAACCCTGAAGCCATTGTGCTCGTCCTTCGAAAGTTCGCTTGTCGCAAAAAAGCAACAAGCTAAATACATGATTTTAAATGACAAATAAAAAGCTAACTCGTTTAACTGTTGCTATTTAGCAACACTGCAACTGAATCACTTCTGAATAAAACCCCATTAAAAATTATAAATAACTGATAATTATAAGCTTTTTATTTTTGGCACCGTTTTTGAGTTATCTACTTCGACATTGACGAACACCACACTCAATAACGAGGTGGTCCAAAAGAAGGAAATGAAGATGAAAAAACATATTAATTCAGCACTACTTGTAACGAGCATCGCATTAGTAGGTAGCAGCTTCAGTGCATTAGCGACAACCACTTTTGAGCAGTTCGACAAAGATGGTAACGGCAGCATCAGCAAAACTGAAGCAAGAGCAGATCCGCGCCTTAACGACCAGTTCAAGAAATTAGATAGCGATGGCAACGGCGAACTGAGTAAAACCGAGTTCGGTAAATTTGAAGGCTAATTCGCTTTAGCTTTATCACCCTTTTCTTACATTTTTAAAAATTAGGAGCTCATTATGACGCTTTCAAAAACATTACTTATGACAACTTCACTTTTCATCAGTGCCTTTGCACTTGCAAGCGACGTGCAATTCTCAAGCGTCGATGCCAACAAAGATGGCGTTATTTCGCAAACTGAAGCAAAGGCGGTTCCAAAAGTAGCTGCACAGTTCTATCAACTTGATAAAAACAAAAACGGCGAGCTTTCTGAAGCTGAATTCAAAAACTTTAAGCAATAATCACATTAAGGATCAAGACTATGAAAACTATGGTTAATTTATCTATTATCGCTGCTGCAACTTTGATCAGTGCACACGCATTCGCCGCTTCTTTCAGTGACTTTGATACAGATAGTGATGGCTATATCAGTCAAAAAGAAGCAAAAGTATCAAACACCTTAACGCAGCTTTTTGACCGCCTAGACGCTGATGGCGACGGTAAAATCTCGCAAAAAGAGTTTAAGGCGCTCGACTCAGAGCAGTAATCGGCGCTACATCAGTCCTCTAAATTGAGTGTGCATTTGGAGGATTGGTGATCATCATTCCAATACGCAGAATAGCCTAAAGGATCCCCCCTCTACACGGATGTAGAAACACCACAAAACCCTAAAAGTTACCAAAGTGTAAATAAATAGAAATCTGACCTCTTAATATTTATTTTTAAAACAACCACCACCCCCCCCTATTTATAAGCTCAAAACTCAAACTTCACGTCAATATGAAAAATTATCATTAACATTTTATTTGCATTTAATCTATCAGTACCCATAATCACCACTCGATTAAAAAAACAACAAGGACACCCGTTGTGAAAAAACTCAACCTATTAACAACAAGTTTAGCCATTGCGCTTTCAAGTGCATTTGCAGCCCAAGCACAAAGCGACATCTTGCCATTTATTCCTGAGCAAGATGATGCTGAAATCACCCCTCAAATTGTTGGCGGTGGTCCTGCGAACACGGCGAACTGGCAGTTCTACACGCAAATCTTGAACTCGAATGGCACAACCGCTTTTTGTGGCGGTAGCTACATTGGTGATGGCTACGTACTGACTGCCGCGCACTGTGTCAGCAGTAAAGCAGCCCGCTTTATTGATGTAAAAGTGGCAGGTTTTAGACTCGGTGGCACAGATGGCGACCGCATTGGCGTTGTAGAAAAATACGTGCACCCGCAATATAACCGCAGCACATTGAACTATGACATCGCACTATTAAAACTTGAGCGCACGCCAACACAAGGCCAAGCAGTGCGTCTCGCTTCAGGCTCTCTAAGCCAATACGCCCGCAGCGGTGACTTATTATCTGTTGCCGGGTTAGGTCGTTTATCAGAAGGCGGTAGCCGTCCTTCATTCATTCAAGAAGTCGACGTACCTCTTGTTTCTGATGCTATCTGTAATCAATCAGGTGGTAACTATGCCAATGTAGGCAGCGTCGCATTTTGTGCAGGCTACCCGCAAGGTCAAAAAGATTCATGTAGTGGCGACAGTGGCGGCCCTATCGTGATCAACCGCGGTGGCGAGATTGTACAACTAGGTACAGTCAGTTGGGGTATAGGCTGTGCGCGTCCAAGCAAATACGGTGTATATGCCGATGTGGCAGCACTGAGTGGTTGGATCGACGAAATTAAATCTGCTGGCGGCGGCTCAAACCTAGTTTATAAGCAAAGCCAAACCTTGGCTGACTTCACATTATATGAAGTTGTTTCGCACCGCTTTAACATCAGCAATACAGGCAGTGAGGCAGCTGCACTTAATGCGGTTACAGTGCGCGGCAGTGGTGTAATAAGTGGTTTGGTTGTGACTTCTGATACTTGTAGCAACCGCACACTGAGCCAGAATGGCAACTGTAGTGTTAATGTTGAATTCACAGCTACTCAGTCTGGTACTGCTGGCGTGACCTTTGAATTTACAGAAGCAGGCAGCAACACCAATCACTCAGGCACTATTTCTGCAAAAGCAGCTGACATTCCAGTATGTGCAGGCTCTTGGGATGCCAATACCGTTTATCGTAAACCTGATCGTGTAACTTATAACGGCAAAGTGTACGAAGCGAAGTGGTGGACGCTAGATGAAAAACCGGGCTCTTCACAAGTATGGCAACTGATCGGTAACGATCCGAACTGTCAGCAATAAATCACATCAATGGGGGGAGAAGCCCCCTTTTTATCGTTTATTAAAACAAGGAAATATCATGTCTAAAATGATGAAACTCGTCGCAGTAGCGGCATTAAGCTTTGCTGCTACAACGTCTGTGGGTGCAGCTGCCTATTTTGACTGCCAGAGTTATTGTGAATACTGGGCAAAACAAGAGCAAGGCCGTTTTTGTTCACGTATTGGCGGTGGTTCAGCGTGCGCAACCAGTCAAGGTGTTTATCAACACTTTTTGGATCAATGTAAACAAGGCATGTGCAAGTAAGCTAAAGCTTATTTAACCACAAGCACACATTCACTGACTGTGTGCTTTTACTTTAATTGGCTTAGACGATTGATGTCTGATTGCGGTGTTAAACTCTGAGTAAATAGCAACGATTGTGTTGTCTCATCAAAGACAAACGGAGCCGCTTTACTAAAACTCGATTTAGGCAATCGCAATAACTTCTCAGTAGTTTTACTATTTAAATCATAAGCATGAATAAAATTATAGTCATCGCCTAAGTGCTTATAGAAAACCTTTTCTTGCGTCGCTAACCAAGCATATCGGGTATTAAATTGCGCTTTTGCAATTAACAACGCCTGCTTCTCACCTTGCTTTATCCACAAGCCTTTACCATTAACAAACAGCAGTTCATGCTCAGAAATATACTGCCCGGATCGGGCTGGTTTAGTTAACAGACCTGAAAGTGCCATGGTTTCAACATTTAAGCGAAAAAGTTGCCACCCATCATCCGTTGATTGGCGAATAACAATATCTTGCCCGTTACCATGCCAGAACGGTCGGCCTATTTTGCCAAAAGACAAGTCAAGGCGGCGTAATTGCTTCGAGCCATAATCGAACACATAGAGCTTGTCGTGGCCATCGGCTTCATCTGAACTCACGACGAGTAGTTTATCACCTTGCAGAGACCAACTTGGGTAGCGTAGGTTACGATGTAACTGGGTGATTTGTTCTCGACTCGTGCCATCTAAGTTCGCCAGCCATAGCTCATAATACCCAGATTCATTTGATAAAAATGCCAGCTTTTCATGGGCACGCGATAAAGACGGATACTGGTTTGAATAGTGAGATTCAATCAGCGGCGATGGCATAGACATCACTTCACTGTCTAATGCAAAACTGGCGATAAAATAATTCTCTCGACGTTTCTGATAATACAAGTTCCCAGAGTCATCAAAATGGGGGTAACTAAAACCTCTCGGAGTCAACTTGGTTTGCGCTTTAGTTTCTAAGTCAATGACATAGCCACGACGTTTATCCGCAGACTGCGCACCATATACCAGGTATTGACCATTAGGATGAAAGCTCATACCAACAATGTCTGCATGACTTGAGTCCAGCACTTGAAACTGCTTTTTATCTAGATGATAAAGACTCAAACGCTCTTCTGAGGTGCTTTTACGCTGTGTGATCGCTAAATACTGCCCATCTGGCGAAAAAGCCACATCTCGATCTCTCAGGTCGCATTCACTATCACAACTCAGTCGCTCTGGTGTTGCGTCGTCTTTGCTTAAATCAAGTAAATAAATGCCATCTTGCGACGCCAAAGGCGCTTTACCATTAAACGCTAAGGTTTTACCGTCAGGGCTGATCGCAATGTAGTTATAGCCTGAATCTGGCGGACAGCTGGTTAAAACCAGCTGCTCTAGATCGGCTAAAGAGAGCCGAACAATTTCACACACTTGGCTGTTCTTCTGGGCAAAATATAAATATTGTTGATCGGGACTCCAGACTGCTTTCCAAGGCCTTTTATCTGAAAAAGTCAGTTGCGTAATAGGCACATTCGGGTGGGTTAAGTCTTTTAAATAAAGCTGACTGACTTGCCCCTGCTGCCAAATAAACGCTAACTGTTTACCGTCTGGTGAAGGGCTCGGGCGCAATTCACTGCCCGGCATTTTCGTGATTTCATCTATTTGAGAGGCTGACTTTGCAGGCCGTTCAATAGGAGCCTTCAAGAGGGACCAAACCACTAAAACCATCATGATGCACACTAAGCCAAAAGCAACTTGATACTTATAAGACTTTTTCTCAATCGGTGACGCTGGTTTAGCTGTTTCTGAGGATAAGCTCAGGGGCTCAGGTGTTAGTGTCAGCTTGTAGCCCTTTTTACGGATCGTTTCGATAACATCAAGGGGCGCACTTGGATGAGCAAACAATTGTCTAAGCTGCCAAATTGTATTGGTGAGGGCTTTTTCACCAATGATTTCATTACCTTGCCATACCCCTTCAATCAGCTCATTGCGACTCACAACTTCAGGGTATCGTTGCACTAGAACTTGTAATAGCTCCATCACTTTTGGTTGAGCCGCCACCTTTTCGCCATTCAGCATCACCAAGTGCTCATCAATAAACACCTGATACGGACCCAACTGAAACGACTTTTCATACTGCATGCTATTCGCTCTACTTAACCACTTTACTAACAGCCGCTACTTTTTATTCATATTTATTCAGTGCGGATGAATAGTTTTATCTTACCTTATTTATGAAAAACAGGGAGTAGCAAGTGTTATTTAATTGCAACAAATAATTTTACTTAACAATTTACAAGGTACTGAAAAGTAATAAAAAGATATAAAAAAGAGATAAATCGGATGTTCTCGAGGTTGAGTTAGGTGGGCAATTTATCAAGTCTCATGTGTCCTTGATTATCAAGGTATAAGAAACACAACACAAAAACAGACATCACTTTAACAAGTTAACTCATCAAAACGGGAACAACCATGAACAAGAAGCAACTTTGCGTTGCCGTGCAAGCCGCTCTATTTGGTGCCGTATTCAGCACCCATGCACAGCAAAATGATTTAGATGCCGTAAAAGTAAAACAAAACCAAACGACAATAGAACAGGAAGAAGAGAAAGTTGAGAAAATTGTCGTCACTGGTTCACGTATTAAACGAGATAGTTTTAGTGTCGCCACACCGCTGGTGACTATGAATAAAGATGCAATTTCAGATACTGGCTTAGGCTCTCTGTCTGAAATTCTAGTCGACAATATCCCTTCAATTAATGCCTCTATCAGTAACACCACCAGCCAATCGAGTGTTGCGTCGACGGGTATCTCGTCTATCAGCCTGCGAGGCTTAGGCTCAGATAGAACGCTTACCCTAATCGATGGCCGCCGCGTCGTATCAAACAGTTACAGCGGTAACGTGGTCAGCTTAAGTACTATTCCAAGCGGTATGGTGCAGCGTATTGAAGTTATCAGTGGCGGTGCATCAGCAACTTATGGTGCCGATGCGGTTGCCGGTGTAGTAAATATCATCACACAAACTGACAAAGAAGGCGCAACATTTAAGGCGCGTACCGGTGAGTCATTTGATGGCGGAGGCAAAGAGTTCACGCTAGATTTTGATTTAGGTAGTAGCTTTGATGATGGCCGTGGTTATGCTTTTGTCAGTGCAAACTGGGATCGCCAATTTGGTATGAGCTTCTTCGACCGTGACCGTGCTCAAATTGAAGACGCATACCGCTACAGTGAAAGCGAAATGTGTAACCAAATGCAGACCGCAACAGGTTACCAGTGTATGCGCGACATCACTCAGGCAGACTGGGTAAGCAAGAGCGACGGTATTCCTGGTGGGGTATTCTTAGAAAACTCACGCAACGACAAACAATTCTGGTATGACGGCCAAACACTGCGCGACGACTGGAAAGACAACGAAGAAATTTACGGTATTAACACACAACAATATGTGATGTTAAAAGTGCCAAATGACAGCTTTTCTATCGCGGGCAAGGTCGACTATGAGCTAACCGATGACGTGAGCTTTTATGGTCAGGTGCAACTCAGTATCGATGAATCATTCAACGACAAGTCGCCTGAAGACGAATACGAAGGTGCAAGTCAGACTGTGTATAATCCAGAAACCGGTGAGCGTTTAGGTCTTATTAGACCGGGCTACATCCCTATTGATAACCCATTCGTTCCACAAGCCATTCTGGATAGCGAACCATACAAAGATCGTATTTATTGGGACAGACGCTTCAATGAAGTCGGTAATATTGCCACCGATAACACACGTACCACCATACGTTCATGGGCTGGCTTGAAAGGCACAGCATTCGACGGAGAGTGGGATTGGGATGTGTCAGTCGGTCTAGGTAAATTCCATCAAGAGCAATTGCGCTATAACGAACTCGATGTGCGTAAACTAAGCTATGCCCTAAATGCTGAAAAACTCGCCGATGGCACTATTCAATGTAAGGACGAAGCAGCGCGTGCAGCAGGCTGTGTGCCAATCAATCTATTTGGTGAGGGCTCTATCACTCCTGAAATGGCAGATTGGATCCGCGTAAACCCAGAAATCAATACTTATATTGATCAAACCAACATTGTTGGTTACATGACCGGTGAGCTGTTCGAGCTACCAGCCGGTGCTGTATCGGCGGTATTTGGTGGTGAATATCGTAAAGATAAACAAGATTTACAAACCAGCATTGGTATGCGCGAAGGCGGTATTACCTTTAATGTTGTGCCGCAATTTGAAGGCTCAATCGATGTCTACGAGAGCTTTGCTGAATTTGATGTGCCACTACTTAAAGATGCACCACTAGCGAAAAACCTCTCTCTCGAAACCTCGCTACGTTTAGCGAAATACAGCATTGATGCCGTAGGCACAGTGCCAAGCTATAAGTTAGGCGTTTTGTGGCAACCCATTGAAGATCTGACTATTCGTACTAACTTTGCCCGTGCGCAACGTGCACCAACTATCACTGAGCTGATGTCTCCTGCTCGCGGTGACTACGATAGCTTTACTGACATTTGTGACGGCCTAACAGCCACTTCAACCAATGCGGGGCATGATAAGTGTCGTCAAGATCCTGTGTTCGCGGCTTTACTCGCTGAAGATCCAGACTTTGAATTCGACCCAAGCTCAGGTAGTAAATATTCACCTAATGCGGGTAATGCTAACCTAAGAGAAGAAACGGCTGACACCTTCACATTTGGTTTTACTATGGCGCCAAGTGCCATTGAAGACCTGCAAATTGCCGTTGATTATTATGATATTGCCATTGAAGGTGCTATCTCAGTGATCTCTAATGAGCGCATCTTACAAGAGTGTTACGATTCAAGTGCCGCATTTGGCAGTAGCAATCCATTCTGTAACGAAATCAGCCGTGATGATGAGGGTAACATTACCGAAATCGTACAACGTGAAGATAACTTAGACGAAGTCAGCAGCCGTGGTATCGATGTCGCCATCGAATACAAATACGACTTTGAAAGCTTAGGTCGCCTATCTTTTAAAGCGGACTATAACCACATTCTTGAAAGCTCAACCACTTACCTTGGCTTAGACGGCCTTGAGACCGATGATTATGCAGGCTATGGTAGCTCAAAAGACAAGCTATCAGCCTCTGTAGCTTGGCGTTTAGATGAGTGGCGTGTACGCTACGCGATTAAATACTTGGGCTCGTTCACTGATAGCCTAAGCCGTGAGCGAGAATACACCGCTGCACTAGAGCGAAATGCTGAGCGCTGTGCATCAACTGAAGAAGACAATGGCTGTATCGCTAGCCCTGAAGCGCTGGCATATCACAAGTATGGTAGCTATATGCGTCACGATGTATCTGTATCATATAATACAGACTTGGCAGCTGACGTAGAGTTACGCGTGTTTGGTGGTATTAACAACCTACTAGATGACAAGGGTGACTTTATGCCGGGCGGTCGTGGTAACTTCTATAGCCGATATGGCACAGGTATGGGTCGCTTTGGCTACTTAGGCGCAGAAATTAAGTTTTAATTTTTAGCGTTAGAACAGCAGCCTTGATAGCCTCAAAGAGCGTGTAATCAAGGCTGTTCTTTTCTAAGAAGCAAACTGACACTCGTCAATTTGAACAGGATAAAAATAATGATAAGAAGCCGCTTTCGCATCACACTGTGTGCCTCACTGATATTTGCTTCACAAATCAGCGCTGCAGAATCGACCAGCAAAGAAGTCATTTCTGACGGTCCATACATTGACGTGCACGCCAGTGCATTAACAGTCAATTGGATTTGCAATGACCAAGTTAAACGCAAGCAAGTGAACCTAGAAGGGGTCTCCCTGCCCTATGGGTTTACTGATTGCGGCTTAACGGCAAATACTGCACAGCTAACTTTTGATGAGCAGTTAATTGAGTTCCAAGGTGTTAAACGCGTAGCGGCCCTCAGTGACTTACACGGACAGTATGAGCTGATGCTCACTCTACTTAAAAATAATGGCATCATTAACGCACAAAACCAGTGGGCGTTCGGTGATGGCCATTTTGTTATCACAGGTGATATTTTTGACCGTGGCGACAAGGTAACTGAAATACTTTGGTTTATTCACGACCTAGAAAAGCAAGCCGAGCAAGCCGGCGGTAAAATTCATCTGCTGTTAGGTAACCATGAAGTCATGGTATTAAATGGCGACTTGCGTTATTTGCACCCTAAATATGTCAAAGCAGAAAAGCTGCTAGATACACCTTTCGACCAGTTATTTAATAAAGATACCATTTTAGGTCGTTGGCTGCGTAGTAAGCCTGTGCTGGTAAAAATCAACGACCACTTATATGCCCATGGTGGTTTTCATCCCCAGCTCGCTGAAGATAAAGTTACTTTAGACACCATAAACAAAACCTTTAAGTCACACCTTGTTGAAAAGGAACTGCCGAAGAAACGTGAAGGCTTTGCCCGTTACCTACATAAAACCCATGGTCCTATTTGGTATCGCGGCTACTTTAAAGACGACGGTGCAACCGCTGATGAGTTGGATTTATTATTAAAGCATTTCGATGTGAACCATATTGTTGTTGGCCACACTTCTCAGAAAAAAATAGAAACTCGCTTTAATGGCAAAGTAATTGCCATCGACAGCAGTATCAAGAAAGGCAAATATGGTGAAGTGTTATTTATTGAAAATGGTAAGCACGAGCGCGGCACGTTAGAGGGTAAGCGGAAAAAGCTAAAGTAGTCAGACTTCTTACAGATCCAACATAGGCGGAGCTAGTTTAAAAAATCACTTCGCCTCTAATAAGACTGAGCCTGAACTCAGGTTAATTCCCCTTCTCAGGTTTGCCTTCTGTCACGGCATCGAGCTGCTTTTGTCTGTCGTCCATTAGCTTTTGAATATTTTTGGTGTTTTTCATCAGCTCTTTGACATCTTGCGGGTTCATCGCGTTGGCTTTGAGTGACTCACTCTCAGCGGTTTGCTGATCTTTATATAAAATGGACGTGTCTTCAGCGGCCATGATGGTGACTTTGCTGGGATCAAGCTGGTGAGTTTGGCTGTTGCCTTTTGGGTTAGGTTGGTCTGAATAAATCCAGTTCCCATTTTCATCTTGCCATTTATAAATGGTCGGCTGTTTTGTTGCCTTACTGTCATCACTGGTGGCTTGTTTAGCGTAATCTACTGCTTTATTTAAATGCCGCTTAGATTCATCTAATAAGCTTTGCGTATCGTTTTCAACTTTATTGAAAATCGCATCGATAGACAGATATGGTTGGCCATCAGGACGCTTAATTACAAACAATGATGCCACACCAATCAGCATCACCATAATCATCATATATGCTTTATAACCCACGAGAACACTCCGTCGTATCGACTCTTTATTATTTTAGTTTGCTAAAAGGAATATTACAGAGGAAATGTGGAATAAAAAAGCACAGGCTTTGAGACCTGTGCTTTTTATTTACATCAAGGCAAAATTATTAATGGCTGTATGTTTAGACTAGCTTCTAACAATTCGCCATATAAATAACCTGAACTCAGGTTAAATAAGAACTTTTCGATAAGAGTTTTTAGATACCGTCACCGTCAATGTGCAGGCCACACTCACGATTAAGGCCGAAGAAGCGCGTTTCTTCTTCTGTCATACCTGGCTCTAACTTACGAGTAGTATGCACATCACCCATAGATACATACCCTTCGTCCCAAAGTGGGTGATAAGGTAGGTCATGCTTGGTTAAATACATATACACGTCGCGGTTGCTCCACTCGATGATCGGATACACTTTTACAGTACCTCGGCTGATCTCAAGTACTTGCTTGTCGGCACGGCTTGATGCCTGATCACGACGTAAACCACTGAACCAGGTTTTTGCACCAATTTCTTCGATAGCACGGGTCATTGGCTCCACCTTGTTTAAGGTGTTGTATTGCTTAATACCTTCTTGACCTTGCTCCCAAAGTTTACCGTACTTAGCTTCTTGCCAAGCTGGACTCATTGGTGAACGATATACTTTTAGATTTAAGTCTAAACGCTCTGTTAAGTAATCGACAAACTGGTAGGTTTCTGGAAACAGGTAGCCAGTATCAGTTAAAACCACTGGAATATCTGACTTTTCAGTTGAAACCAAATGCAACATAACTGCCGCTTGAATACCAAAGCTTGAAGATAAAAATGCCGTATCAGGCAAGTTTTCAAGCGCCCATGCCACACGCTGTTGCGGTGTCATTGGCTCTAACAAAGCATTCGCTTCGGCAAGTAACGCTTTTTGCGCTTCGCCTTCTAACTCTAATAATTGTTTAAAATTACTCATGCTTGTTCCTAGGTTGGCAGGCATGCCTGCCAACTCAATGATTTTTTAAGCGTGGAAGTCTGTTTTAGAAACTTTCACTTCGGCAACGATTTCCTTGCGGATAGCGAAATCACCAAAACACTCGCCTTCGTTACGCTCTTTAGCCCACTGGCCAATTAATTCGTCTAATGCTGGTAGGTACACATCTTCACCTACGTTTTCTAGGTAAAGCTTAGGTACGCGCGTACCTTCACGGTTACCACCTAGATAAACGTTGTACTTACCAGGACCTTTACCTACAAAACCAATTTCAGCCAACATCGCACGACCACAGCCATTCGGACAGCCAACAACACGCATAATGATGTCGTCATTCGGGATTTCGTGCTTAGCTAAAATAGCTTCTGTTTTCTCGATAAGCTCTGGTAGGTAACGCTCTGCTTCAGCCATCGCAAGTGGACACGTAGGTAGCGCCACACATGCCATTGAGTTAAAGCGTTGCTCTGAGTGTGAGTCGTCAATTAAGCCGTGCTCACGCGCGATTTTCTCAATGATGTCTTTTTGATCAGCTGGCACACCGGCAACAATTAAGTTTTGGTTCGCCGTCATGCGGAAGTCACCTTGGTGAATTTCTGCAATCTTACGACAACCCGTTTTCAGCGGTTGACCTGGGTAATCAAGAATACGACCGCTTTGGATAAATAGCGTTAAGTGGTGCTTACCATCAATACCTTCTACCCAACCGATGCGGTCACCACGGTGAGTGAACTCATACGGGCGGCTTTCTTCAAATTTAACGCCAGCGCGGTTTTCTACTTCTGCTTTAAACGCATCTGTACCGAAAGTATCAAGGGTATATTTCGTTTTTGCGTTCTTACGGTTAACACGGTTACCCCAGTCACGCTGCACTGATACCACGTGCTCTGCAATTTTTAGCGTGTGCTCAAGCGGAATGAAGCCTAGGTCATCAGCTTTGCGCGGGTAAGTGTTTACATCACCGTGGGTCATCGCAAGACCGCCACCAACAAGCACGTTAAAACCAACTAGTTTGCCGTTATCAGCAATGGCAACAAAGTTAAGGTCGTTCGCGTGAACGTCTACTTCGTTGTTTGGTGGAATCGTCACCGTCGTTTTGAACTTACGTGGTAAGTAAGTAGACCCTAAAATTGGCTCTTCTGTTGTTTCAGTCTTTTCACCGTTTAACCAAATTTCAGCGTACGCTTTAGTGTGCGGTAATAGGTGCTCAGAAATCTTTGCAGCCCACTCGTAAGCTTCTTGGTGTAACTCAGACTCAACAGGGTTAGTCGTACATAGTACGTTACGGTTAACGTCACCGGCAGTCGCGATAGAGTCAATGCCAACGCTGTTTAGCATTTGGTGCATTTCTTTAATGCCCGGCTTTAACACACCGTGGAACTGGAATGTTTGACGCGTTGTTAAACGAATGCTGCCGTAAATGGTTTTATCGCCAGCAAACTCATCAATCGCTAACCACTGCTTAGGGGTAATAATACCGCCTGGCATACGGGCGCGAAGCATCACGTTGTGCATTGGCTCTAGTTTTTGCTTAGTACGCTCTGGGCGAATATCACGGTCGTCTTGCTGGTACATACCGTGGAAACGAATTAGCTGGAAGTTATCCGCTGTAAAGCCACCGGTAAGTTGGTCTTTTAAATCCGCTTCAATGGTACCGCGTAAAAAGTTACTTTGTGTTTTTAGTCTTTCGTTATCAGCAAACTTAGCATTTGGGTCTAGCTTGCTGTTAGGTTTGTAATCTGTGCTCATGGCCTATCCTAAAATTCTACTGTGACGGTCAGTGTGGTGTACTAGCACTTGCTACTAGTACACGTCTTTTTGATAACGGTTGTTGCTGCGAAGCGCTTTTAGGTAGCTCTCAGCTTGCTCGTCATCTTTGCCACCATGGGCTTTAATAATGTCGATAAGTGCTTGGTGAACGTCTTTCGCCATGCGGTTTGCATCACCACAAATATAGAAATGTGCACCTTTTTCTAACCATGCAAATACTTCTTCGCCTTTCTCGCGAAGACGGTCTTGCACGTATACTTTTTCTGCTTGGTCGCGGCTAAATGCTAGGTCTACTTTATTTAGCAGGCCAGACTTCACATAACCTTGGATCTCTACTTGGTATAAGAAATCTTGGGTAAAGTGCGGGTTACCGAAGAACAACCAGTTTTCACCCTCTGCACCGCGTGCATCACGCTCTTGTAAGAATGCACGGAAAGGCGCAATACCTGTACCTGGGCCTACCATGATAACTGGCGTGTTATCATCACTTGGTAAACGGAAGTTGTCGTTATGCTCACTAAATACTTTAACTTGTACGCCTTCTTCAGCGCGGTTTGCTAGGTAGCCAGAACAACCGCCAAAGTGTTTTTCACCAAAGGCATCAAACTCGACTAAACCAACCGTTAAGTGTACTTCTTCTTCCACTTCAGCTTGGCTTGACGCAATTGAATATAAACGCGCTTGTAGCTTACGTAGGCTATTTGCTAAATCTTGTGCGCTGATATCGCTTGGGTTTTGCTTAATGATATCGAAGATTTGACGTGCTTCGATGTATTCACGCATTGCTGCTTTGTCTTCAACTAGCTTTAAAAGCTCTGCGTTATTTGTCGATTGTGCGTACTTTTCAACAAAACCAGGGTAAGACTGAGTTAGCTCTAGTTTTTCAATTAACGCTGTACGAATTGATAACGTTTCTTCACCTAATGTGATTTCAGTCGCGCCATCAATGTTTAATAGTGCCAGCGTTTCATCAACAAGTGTTTCGTCATTTAAGAAATAAACACCTAAAGAATCACCTGGAAGATACGTGATATCAGAGCCTTCTAGTGAGATTTCAATGTGGCGTACGTCTTTCGTTGAATCGCGACCTGTGATCTTTTGTACCACACTTAGCTCAGCCGCAAATGGGTTTTGCTTAGTGTATTGACTTTGCGCTGGTGCCGCACCGAAGCCAGCCATAGGAATAACCTGAGCTGAACCTTGTGATTGTGCTTTTAGCTCAGGCTCGAACGCATCAACCGCACCACCGATCCAAGCTGCTGCTTGCTCTTCATAATCAACGTCTAAGTCAGTGCGAGCAACAACCGTTTCTGCGCCTAGTGCTTTAAAGCGCTCTTCAAAATCAATCGCCGTTTGGCAGAAGAATTCGTAGCTTGAATCACCTAAGCCGATAACCGCTACTTTAACGCCATCTAGTTTAGGTGCTTTTTTCGATGCTAAGAACGCGTGTAGGTTTTCAGCGTCTTCTGGTGGCTCACCCTCACCATAAGTAGAAACAGCAACAGCAATAAACTTTTCTTTCTTAAGTTGAGCAGGTTTATAGTCAGCCATGTTCACCAGCTTAACCGCTAGGCCTTTCGCCTCTGCAGCCGCTTTTAGCTGGTTAGCAACGCCTTTGGCATTACCAGTTTGCGAACCATATAGAATGGTGAGTGCAGCCGCTTCGCCTGCAGCAGGCGCTTGACCGCCCACTACACCGCTTAATGCAGCTGTATTTGCATTTGCAGCTAGGTAACCACTTACCCAGGCTTGCTGAATTGGGTTTAGCTCGGCCACTAAACCTTGTAATTTTTGCACTTGCTCTTGTGTCAGCGGGCTTGCCGCGGCACTAAGTTGACTTAACAACATGGAATCTATCCCCTAACCCTAAACCGTCTGCTTAGTTTGCTTGCTGAAATACTTCTACTCGAAGTAAGGTTTTCTAAGGCTGAAGCATACTGATTTGCGTTGCCAAGGATAAAGAATTAGATCTGCTTTGTTATTCCATTTGGTTATCAAAGAGCAAAAACACCATTAAAAACAGTTTTAAGAAAACTTTGCTCAAAAACAAAAAAACGCGATCTTGGAAACCCAAAATCGCGTTTTTTGTTAAATTCAAGGGCGTGTTGACCTTTGCTGTTTGTTTTTGCAGCAGTGAGTTGGGTATTTAGGCCAGGCAGAGGCTACGTAGCATAGTTGTTCTATGTAAGTCAGCCGATAACGCCGAATAAATGACCAACTCGCGCTGCTCGGAGAGTTCAACCAAAGGCTTCCACTACTTTGTCATTCGCCACTCACATAACCCATTATGCTTCGTAGCTCATTTCGTGTATTGAAAGCCTTTGATTTGAACAAAATTCATACCTCAAAGATAAACACGCCCTAGCTTAACCTTCAACTGGGTAAATGGTGATTTCGATCCCCGCACCAATCGCCGAAATTCTCAGTAATGTATCGGCACTAATTGGCTGAGAAAAACACTTAGGGGCAGCGCCTGAATTAAAACCAATATCAAAAGTACGCTTAGAACAAGATAACCATTGCTTAAGCGCGCTTTTAGAGCAAGACTCTATTAGCTCGCATAAATGATTAATCGCTTTATCAGGACTTACCACATCAGCGTTGGCTTCAATGCGCGCTAAATGACGATAGTCGTCTTTATCATAGTGCAGCACCATAGCGTTCTTCTTTAAATCGTCTACCAAGGCACTAATATCCTGTTTTGATTCAAGCTCTAGGTCTACATTTAAGAATTGGATTTCTGACATTATGACTGTTCTCTTTTTAAGCTATATTTTTTAAGGTGTAACAAAGCGATACTTAATATAGACAAGTGTAACTAACTCACCGAATGGTTGCTACCGCTAACGCATTTTAAAACTGAACAAATCTTGTTCAACATCGAAAAACCAGATTTAATACGACTTTTAGGCTGAGACAATTTGTCGCAGTGACAGAAAAGCCTTTTTAGGTACACTGAGCACTTTTCTCATTTGCTTGGATAAAAATAATGACAAAAACAGCATTTAAACCCATTCGAAAAATACACAAACGGCTTGGCTACCTACTCGCTATTCAAATATTCGCTTGGTTATTAGGCGGGTTTGTCATGAGCGCCATTCCGCTTGAAAAAGTACATGGCAAACACTTAGCTCACCGTCAGCTCGATAACCCATTTAAACGAGCCGATTACTCTGCAGATTTGAATCTCATTACAAAAAACCAAGGTGCACTTTCAAGTATTGCGTTCAAGCACCTATTAGATATACCCGTTATTAAAGTGCAGGGTGATAAAACGACTTGGTTTAACGGTATTACTGGTAAACCATTAACTGCACCAAGCGAAGCTTTGATCAAACAGCAAGCCGACGCTCACTATTTAGGCAATGGCGAAATCAGTGCTGTTCAATTGTTAGCTAAAGGCCCAAGAGAAATCGGCTACAAAGAAAACGTCTGGTCTGTTACTTACAACGACTGGTGTAGTACAACACTCTATTTAGAGGCGCAAAGCGGGCAAATCATTACAGTAAGAAGCACCATTTGGCGTATTTTCGATTTTTTCTGGATGCTACACATTATGGACTATGACGAACGAGAAGACTTTAATAACCCGCTGCTCATTAGCTTTTCTGTTGTCAGTGTGCTGTTTTGTCTTTCTGGCATGTTCTTATTATTCCAAGCTCCGCCTTGGCGAAAGCGCAGAAACAAAGCAACTTAATATATCTTCTGCCCTAACAAACTAAAGCATTATTTTAATAAGGCTATTGCAATCAATAAGATAATTTCAAAGCCTTTATTGCGGTGATATAGTGCATTTTTCTGTAGTCCACTTAGGTGAGAGAAATGCGCCCGCTATTCGCGTTAATGGCTTTGCTATTGCTGAGCCCGCCAACTTTTGGCAAAGAGTTTTCAAGCTTTTCACAAGCAAAAAAATACCTCAATAAAACCCTACCTAAAGATGCCACAACGCTTTACTGCGGCTGTAAGATCAAGCGCCAAGGTAAAAAGCTCATCCCTGATGCTAACAGTTGTGGTTATGAACCAAGAAAACCCTATACCCATGCAGGCAAACCAAATAGCCGTGCCACTCGTATTGAATGGGAGCACATTGTGTCGGCTTGGGAGTTTGGCCACCAGCTACAGTGCTGGCAAGATGGTGGTAGGAAAAATTGCCGAAAAGTCAGTGCTAAATTTCGCAAAATGGAAGCAGATATTAACAATTTAGCACCTGCTATTGGTGAAATAAACGGTGACAGAAGTAATTATCGTTTTGGTATGTTGCTTAATACTGCATTAAAGCATGGCGATTGCCCTGTTAAAGTCAATTTTAAAGCCCGCACAGTAGAGCCGCCTGATTTTGCCAAAAAGCGCATTGCGGATGCTTACTTTTATATGCAAAGCACTTATGGGTTGAAGTTATCTAAAAAGCAGCAACAATTATTTACAACTTGGCAAAAAAAGTACGGGTACAATTAGCATTAAATTTGCTTTATCAAGTTGTACCAATTGTGTTTACAAACACTTGTTGGTATTTTGATCACACACGATGTGATAGGAATATATTATGAAACTAAATACATTAAGCTTCAGCATTGCGCTTGCTTTATCTGCAACAGTATTGGTTGGTTGTGGCGGTGGTAGCTCAAATAACGAAAATCAACAAACAGCAACACCTACAACGCCCTCAACAAACACAGGCAGCACTGGTGGAACAGTAACAGAGCCTACTTGGACGCTAAATAAGTACGATCCCTCGAGCAGTTTTGTTAATCAATGTAAAACGCCTCGCGTTGGCACTGACCCATACGAAAACGCACCTTACCCTGATAAAGCAGGGACTGAAATGCATGAAAAAATGTTCTTACGCTCATATACCAACGAAACTTATCTTTGGTATGACGAAGTAGAAGACAACGACCCTAAATCATTTGATTCAGTCGGTGAGTATTTCGCACAGTTAAAAACGACCGCGATTACCGACTCAGGCAAGGCAAAAGACCAATTCCATTATTCTGAAAGTTACGATGACTTTAAAAAAGAAGCGCAATCGGGCGTGGTATCAGGTTATGGCGTAAGATGGGCGTTCATTAGTACCACCCCGCCTCGCGTGCTTAGAGCTGCTTTCACACAAGACGGTTCTCCAGCTGACAAAGCAGGCCTGCTTCGAGGTGACACGGTTATAGCCATTAATGGTACAGATATAAATACCTCTGATTCGGCTGGTGTAGATAAACTAAATGCAGGTTTACTGCCTAAAGCTGGTGAAGAACACACCTTTACTATTCAGCGTGAAGGTGAAGAGAATCCTATCGAGATTGTAATGACGGCAGGTGATGTGCAATCAACCCCTGTTCAAAATGCACAAGTGATACAGCACGCTGACAAAAAAGTAGGTTATGTACAATTCAACCAATTTATTTCTGTTGGTCAAGATCCGCTCGTTACAGCATTCCAGCAGTTTTCAAATGAAAACATCAATGAGCTTGTACTCGACATGCGCTACAACGGTGGTGGCTTAGTTGTGATGTCTGCTCAGCTTGGTTACATGGTAGCCGGTGAAGAGCAAACACGAGCAAGTGAAAATAACGGAGCTGCTAAGAGCGCGCAAAATAATGCAAAGGTGTTCAGTCGTACGCTGCGCAATGACAAAATTGAAGCGGCTAGCACTGAAGAAGATTATTATACGTTTGAAAATCGCAAAATTGATTGGAACGCGAGCGTATACACTAATCAAATCTTACCAAGTGTAAGCCTAGATACTGTATATATACTTTCAAGTGCAGGCACTTGTTCTGCCAGTGAGTCATTGATCAATGGCTTGCGCGGTATCGATGTGAATGTGGTACTGATTGGTGGACAAACCTGTGGTAAACCATATGGCTTCACCCCGACTCCAAACTGTGGCGAAGTCTACTATACAGTACAATTTAAGGGCGCAAACGCCAAAGAGTTCGGTGACTACGCTGACGGATTTATCCCAGTTGAAAACGAAAACTCTGAAGCAGGCCTATCAGCGAGAGTGCCAGGCTGTAATGTCGCCGATGACTTCTCAAAACAGCTTGGTGACAAGCAAGAAGGTATGCTAGCTGCGGCGCTAACACATATTGAAACTGGCGCTTGTCCTGTTGCGGCAAAAGAAACCGCTAACCGTGCGCCAAGTATGCAGAAAACAGTGTTAGATGACAGCCTTAATATCGCTCAGCCATTCCACCCAATGCGCAATAGCATGGTTGATATCAAGGTGAAAGAGCAGTAATGCACTGCAGACTCGTTACCCTACTTTTGGGTGTAACATTGTTGGTTGGGTGTACACACACCCAACCGATAAAACCTATTCCTGCGGTTATAAAACATACCACCCCGACCATGAAAGCGGAATTACAGCAAGCCATCGTTTCACTAAAAGGCGGAGTCGCACCGCTGTTGTCTGATACGGTTTTCCTGAACAATAACGAATTATTGCTAGAACATGGCCGCTCAACTGATGATGCAGGAAACCCTATTCTCGGTGCACATTCACTGACTGTTCAGCGATTTGTGCTACAACTAAGAGAAACAGGCTGTGTGCTTTTCTACCCTAAGACTGCGCAATTTGTATTACTAAAAAGCGTTTCTTGCCAACCCATGGTAGAATAACCTGCTTTTAGAGGCGTATGGACCTCGCCAACTCATCAACTTTGGGGCTGTTATGAAAATACAATGGATTAAATTATTGGCTTTTGGGGCATTAGCTGGACTACTCACCGCTTGTCATCACACGCCGACACCATTAGGTAAGCCTGAAAAAGTATATGACTTTGATCACAAAATCCATTACGAACAAACTAAATTCAGCGATGACCACTACTTCTTAAAGATCCGCTCAGATGATTACGCACACTTCACCCGGCAGAGCGTATTTTTATTAAGACATTCAGAAAAGCTTTGCCAAGGCATGAATGCGCAGCTGACCTTACAAAAAGGTGTGCAAGACTTTGAAAGGTTACCGACTCACCCCCGTGCTTATCAACCAGACCTGCAAGCCGAAGTAAAATGCGTGCCTAGATAAAAAACTTTACTGCGCTTAGCTATTAAACGTATGCGCCTTCATCACGGTTGCAATCATTCGAAACGTATCAACCCATGCTTGGCGCAACTCAGGTGTCCAAGCATCCCCTAACCCCATTTTTAAAGTATATAAAAGCGCATTGCCTACCGGAGTAAAGTCTTTGGCCTGCACCCCATACCCCACATGCCGCTCAGCCAATTGATGAAGTACGGGCACCAGCGCATTTATGTCATCAAGCCCCCTCACTGCTACGCGCAAGGTCATCATTAACTTTTGCCCTTGGCTTTTAATATCACTTTTAAATAGCTGCTTGAGTGACGGATCATATTGAAAGAGGGTTTGATAGAAAAGCGCTGCAGCTTCTTCTGCATGGGGCTCTATTTGCACAAAGCTACGTTGTACTAGCTTTTTTTGCCTTTCGGTGATCGACATAACTAACCTCATGTTGGCTGATGCCGAATCATTCGACACCATCACGATAGTTCTAAAGCTAGTCGCAATAGTGTCAAAAAGCGAATTAAGACTAGTCTTTATAACCCCAAGGTGCTTTTGGTGGTGCGATCGGTTTCGTTAAATCAAAATCAACTCTAAACTCGCGACCTTCACGCACTAAACGGTAAGTAAACTGATCGTCATAAATGTACATTTGCCACGTGTTGCCTATTGATTGAGGAATACCTTGGCTAACAAACAACTCTTTTGAATACTGATCAGCTGGGAAAGACTGCACGTTTGCAAAGCCTGCATCAACGGTATGGCCGCCATACATGGTTGACGGATCATCATCGCCATTTTCTAAACGGTGGTCGTGCTTCAAACTCAAACCACTGCCTGTTTTAGTGATGATCCAAGTACGAGATGCATCTTTACCCACATGAAAAGGCACTTGCAGTTCTTTTTCACTGCAACGACGCACGTGCATCACAAGCTTGGATTCATTAAACTTGCTCGGGCCTTGGTTATCCAGGGTTACTTTACCTTGATACGCTTTACCACAATGCGCTGCAATTTTATCGAAGAATGCATCATGGGTTGGAATTGATACCAGCGGCGCTGGACGCGCGATGGCTGAACCACTAACAAGTAGCGCAAGAACGGCTAGGCTTTTTTTCATTATGCTTGTCCTAAAAAAGAAAAACCAGAGAGTAGTCAGCTCTCTGGTTAGATGCAAAGAAACGCGATTAACGCTGAGTTGTTAGTTTTATTGCCAAGGGCGATCAGCGGCTAAGTTAGCTTCAAACGCATCGATTTGTGTATTCAATTGCTCAGTCTCACCAATAAAATCTAAGCCACTTAATAAACGCGCTTTGATATCTGAACGTACATCAAAGTTGATGGCATCGAAATACTGACTGCGGATCTGCTGATTTTCTAAATCGATTTCAACCTGAATATCTTGATGCTGCTCGGCAATCGCAAACAGGCTATCTAATGTGTCTGCCGATAGTGCGATACACAACATCTGGTTATTACCACAGTTGTTAAAGAAAATATCTGCAAAACTTTGCGCCAAGATCACAGTAAATCCATACTGCTTTAATGCCCAAGGGGCATGCTCACGAGATGAGCCACAACCAAAGTTATCACGCGTTAATAATACCGAAGCCCCTTGGTAACAGTCAGCGTTTAACACAAAGTCAGGATTCGCACTGCCATCATCTAAATAGCGCCAGTCATAAAACAGTGCTTTATCAAAGCCGTCACGACTGGTTGAAGTTAAAAACTGCTTTGGAATGATTTGATCGGTATCGACGTTATTTTTGTCTAAAGGTGCCAATAAACCTTGATGATAAACCGCCATTACACCGCTCCTCTAATATCTGTAAAGTGACCGGCTATCGCCGCTGCTGCCGCCATCGCAGGACTCACTAAGTGAGTTCGACCACCGCGGCCCTGACGACCTTCAAAGTTACGGTTAGAGGTCGAAGCACAGCGCTTTTCAGCGCCCAACTTGTCATCGTTCATTGCAAGACACATAGAGCAACCTGGCTCACGCCATTCAAACCCTGCCGCTTTGAAAATATCCGCTAAGCCTTCTTGTTCTGCCTGCTGTTTTACTAGGCCTGAACCCGGTACTATCAAAGCTTCAACGCCAGTCGCAACCTGCTTGCCATTGACAATTTCAGCGGCTGCACGCAAATCTTCAATGCGGCTGTTAGTACAAGAACCGATAAATACGGTATCGACTTTTGCATCAGATAACTTCTGGCCCGCTTCAAGACCCATATACTTCAACGCTGCACGCATGGCATCAGCTTTGATTAAATCTGCTTCTTCGTCTGGGTTTGGTACTCGCTCATCAATGCCAATAACTTGCTCTGGGCTTGTGCCCCAAGTCACTTGTGGCTGAATATCTTGTGCGTCTAACTCAACCACTAAATCAAAGTGTGCGTTTTCGTCTGACTTCAGTGTCTGCCAATATTCAACGGCGGCTTTGAAATCATCCCCTTTGGGTGCGAACGGACGCCCTTCTAGATAGGCAAACGTCGTCTCGTCTGGCGCGATTAAACCCGCTTTGGCACCCATTTCGATGCTCATATTACACAGCGTCATGCGCGCTTCCATTGATAGCGCTTCGATGCCTTCGCCACAAAACTCTGCCACATAGCCCGTGCCACCAGCGGTGCCTAGCTTGCCAATCACAGCTAGAATTAAATCTTTTGAGGTCACGGTTGGACGCAGCACACCATTAATTTGGATCTTCAATGATTTGGCTTTTTTCTGCTGTAGTGTTTGCGTTGCTAATACGTGCTCTACTTCAGACGTGCCAATACCATGCGCTAAGGCACCAAATGCACCGTGTGTTGAGGTATGGCTATCACCACATACAATTGTAGTCCCCGGTAAGGTGATCCCCTGTTCAGGACCCATGACATGCACAATCCCTTGGTTAATCGAGTTTAAGTCATACAACTCAATACCAAAGTCTTTACAGTTTTGCGCAAGCGCCATTAATTGGTTTTTCGATACTTCACTTGCGGCATCTAACGAACGACTCTTAGTCGAAACGTTATGATCCATGGTCGCAAAAGTTTTCTCCGGGCAACGTACTTTGCGGTTATTCTCGCGCAGTCCCGCAAATGCCTGTGGTGAGGTCACTTCATGTACTAAGTGACGATCAATATAAAGTAAATCGGTTTGTTCGTTGATTTGTGCAACCACATGAGATTGCCAAATTTTATCGTATAAGGTCTGAGCCACTTGCTACATCCTCTTATCTTGGCTGCATGACGGTGCAGCCATCAGCCAAAATTAAATACGTGAAACGATTGCTTGTGCTACGTCTTGTGTGGTGTAACCGCCTTGAGGGTAGATATCTGGCGTGCCAACACCTGCAGCAACGGCTTCTGCCACAGCCTTCTCAATTGTGCGTGCCGCTTCATCTTGCCCTAAAGAATAACGAAGCATTAAGGCCGCACTCAGAATTTGTGCAATCGGATTTGCAATGCCCTTACCTGCAATATCTGGCGCCGAGCCACCTGCAGGCTCATATAAACCAAAGCCTGATTGGTTTAAACTGGCCGATGGTAATAAGCCCATAGAGCCTGTGATCATCGCGCATTCGTCTGACAAGATATCGCCAAACAGGTTGTCGCAAAGTAACACATCAAACTGGCTTGGTTGCTTCACAAGCTGCATTGCTGCATTGTCTACATAAATATAATCAAGCGTTACTTCTGGGTAGTCTTTGCTGACTTCGGTGACAACTTCGCGCCATAGTACGCTTGATGCCAATACATTAGCTTTATCAACTGAAGTAACATGGTTACTGCGAAGTCTCGCTGCTTCGAAAGCAAAACGCGCGATGCGCTCAATTTCAGCACGAGAATAACGTTGTGTGTCGAATGCAGCTTCACTCGCACCCTCGCCTTCTCGGCCTTTTTCACCAAAATAAATACCGCCTGTTAACTCGCGCACACATAAAATATCAAAACCTTGCGCACTGATATCCGCTCGAAGAGGAGACGCGGCGCTCAGTGCAGGTAATAGCTGTGCGGGACGCAAGTTACAGAACAAACCAAAGTGCTTACGAAGGGGTAGTAAAGATGCTCGCTCTGGCTGTTCGTTCGGTGGTAAGTGCTCCCACTTAGGGCCACCTACTGAGCCAAATAAAATGGCATCCGCTTTTTCACATGCCGCTAAAGTAGAGTCAGGAAGCGCAGCACCAAATTCATCAATGGCAGCACCACCAATGGCATGGTGCTCACGTTGTAGCGTAAAATTAAACTTCGCGCTAACCGCATCTAATACTTGCTCGGCGGCAGACATGACTTCAGGGCCGATGCCATCTCCAGCTAAAACGGCGACTTGGTAACTTTGTTGGCTCATCCTGCTTTCCTTTGTTGTTTTAAGTCAGACACTTTTTGTGCTCTGTCAATTAAGTTATATACGCGGATCATGGCGCGTACTGAGGCTTCTACGATGTCGGCAGCAAGGCCGGCGCCGTGATATTGGCGACCATCGTATTTAGCAATAATATTTACCTGGCCAAGTGAGCTTGCACCTTGGCCTGTGGCATCTAGGTTGTATTCAATCACTTCAACCGCCATGCCCGTAATACGTTCAATGGCTTTGAATGAGGCTTCGACCGGGCCATTGCCCGTGGCAGCTTCTTGCCTTGATTGCCCACCAACTGTCATGCCAATAGTCGAGCTGGCGACTGATTGAGAGTTTGACGCTGAGTTTACAAACTCAAGTTGGTAAGTTTCGTCTTTATCACTGATCTGATTAAAGTAGATCATGGCTTCTAGGTCATAGTCATAGACTGTGCCTTTTTGGTCCGCTAGCGCTAAGAAGCTGTCATATAAGCTATCCATGTCATAGTCAGACTTTTGATAGCCTAATTCTTCTAAGCGATGCTCAATGACATGGCGACCTGAACGCGAGGTCATATTTAATTGGTTGTTTGGTACACCCACGGTTTCTGGGGCCATGATCTCGTAGGTGTTTTGTGCTTTTAACACACCATCTTGGTGAATGCCTGAGCTGTGCGCAAAGGCGTTTTCACCGACAATAGCCTTATTCGGCTGCACAGGCATATTGCAAATGGTTTCAACTTGGCGCGACGCACGGTAAATCTCTTCGCTGCGAATATCGGTGTAAACACCTAAATGGTCGTGACGCATCTTCATAATCATCGCCACTTCTTCTAACGAACAGTTACCCGCTCGCTCACCAATACCATTAATCGTACATTCGATTTGTCGCGCACCGGCTTGCACTGCAGCAATCGAGTTTGCCACCGCCAAACCTAAATCGTTATGACAATGCACACTTAAACGCGCTTGGTCGATATTTGGCACGTTATTCATTAAATGGTGGATCATCGCGGCATACTCGTCAGGCGTCACATAGCCCACGGTATCAGGTAAGTTGATGGTTGAAGCGCCCGCTTTAATCGCTTGCTCAACAATGCGACATAAATCCCAATGCGGAGTACGGCCGGCATCTTCACACGAAAACTCCACGTCATCGGTGTAATTGCGAGCTAGCTTGATTGATTTCACCGCCATCGCAGTCGCATCATCTAGGCTCATACGTAACTTGTGTTCAAGGTGTAAAGGGCTGGTTGCAATGAAGGTATGAATACGACTTTGCTCTGCAGGTCGCAATGCTTCACCACAGGCTTCGATGTCTTTTGCCACAGCGCGGGCTAAACCACAAATCGCAGGGCCTTTAATTTCAGTGGCGATGCGCTGTACTGCCCGAAAATCTGCAGGGCTTGAAACCGGGAAGCCGACTTCCATGACATCCACATTAAGGCGGCTAATGGCATGTGCAAGCTGTACTTTATCATCTTCAGTTAAGCTCGCCTTTAGCGCCTGCTCACCGTCTCTTAATGTTGTATCAAAAATCCAAACCTTATCATTCATACCTTAGCTCCTCACCCCTTTGTATCGCCCTTTGAACACCATCGCTATAAGCAAATAGTTTTAATCAGTCATTAGATAACAGCGTACAAACAAAAAACCCCGCAATGTGCGGGGTTTTCGTTATGCTGCATTTCACACGCACACCGCCCCGCACCGATACTTGATCAGTAAGAGGTTTAATAGCAGTGACAATTGTGTGAACTTTTTCATTTTTAAATCTGCATGTTTTGTATTTATGCTGTAACTGATGCGATTTTTAACATGCCACAACACATAAGATCAAGCATAAACAATTCAACAAACCAGCAAAAACAGAATCAAGAAAGAAACAAAAAAGCAGATGAAGATATGCAGGGGAATAAAAAAACCCTTAAACATAAAAGTTAAGGGTCTTTTTAAATTTGAACAGTAAACAATCGAGTAGATTAATTTTTATATGATTTTTTTATGAAGGCTTTGAATTTACTTGATGTGTGCCGTAATGGTTCGCGCCCTTGGCGATATAACGCAACTGCCAAATCAGGCGTTCGGTTAATTCTTCTCGTTGCTGTGTGTCTTGATCTAGTGCATCTGCACCAGCATTAAATACCAAGGTAACCATCGCTTCAGCTTGCATATAAGCATGATTCGCATCGCATGGGGTTTCAGCTTCTAAGTAATGCGCAAGCTCTAAAATAAAATGCTGAATTTCACGAGCGACTGCAGCACGAAATGCTTTTGATGTGCCTGAACGCTCTCGTAACAACAATCTAAATTGGTTACTCGAGGTGTCGATGAACTCCATAAAAGTCAGCACAGAGGTATTGATCACACTGCCACCACTTGCTATTCGACGGCGTGCTTGTCGCATCAGTTGGCGTAATGTTAAGCCCGCTTCATCAACCATGGTTAAACCGAGTTCATTCATGTCCTTAAAGTGTCGGTAAAACGAAGTCGGTGCAATACCCGCTTCTCTTGCCACTTCTCTTAAACTCAAATTAGAAAAACTATGTTCCGCACTGAGCTGGTTAAATGCAGCTACAATCAAGGCTTGTCGGGTTTTTTGTTTTTGTTGTGCACGAACACCTGACATATTTTCTCCCTAGAGTTTATCGATAACTTGTGCAGTCTAATACTTGACGTGATGAGAATGAAATACTATTTTAGCGTACAAGTGTACGCTGAGATTTTTTAAGATGAAAAAACCCCCTCTCATTTGGACAAATGTTTTATTTTTTGCCCTGTCATTTTTGGCAGCCATTACCCTAGTGCCGTGGTATGGAATAACCCATGGCTTTGAAACCAGCACTTGGATAGCTTTTGTTGCCTGTATGTTTTATGCCGGTTTATCAATCACCGCGGGTTACCACCGCTTATGGGCGCACAAAACATATGAAGCTCACCCAGCAGTGCAATGGGTATTTGCACTAGGCGGTGCATTCGCACTGCAAAATAGTGCATTGCACTGGAGTAGCGACCACCGTGTTCACCATGGTCAAGTCGATGATCCTATCAAAGACCCATATGCCGCAACCAATGGCTTTTGGTATAGCCACATTGGTTGGATGTTGCGAGACTACCAGGGTAAAAACTATGGCGATTACAGCAATGCCAGAGACTTACAACGCAACCCTATCGTGATGTTTCAACACCGTCATTACATGAAACTTGTGTTACTAACGAATGTGGGTATTCCATTACTGCTAGGTGCACTTTTTGGTGACATTATTGGTATGTTGCTATTAGCGGGTGTGTTAAGACTGGTATTAAGTCAGCACTTTACTTTCTTTATCAACTCACTGGCGCATATTTGGGGCTCTCGCCCATATACAGAGAAAAATACCGCCCGTGATAATGGCTTTTTAGCATTGTTCACCTACGGTGAGGGCTATCACAATTTCCACCATATTTTTGCCAGTGACTATCGCAATGGCATTCGTTGGTACCACTACGACCCAACAAAATGGATGATCCGTGCATTTGCGGCAGTCGGCCTTGCCAGCAAACTCAAACGCACACCAGTCGAGCGTATCGAAAAAGCCAAAGCTGAAACCTTGTTACTTAAGACTAAAGTTAAGCTGGCAAAATTGCCTTTAGCCCAAGATCAGCTTACATTGTTACAACAAGAATATGATTTGCTTCTAAAAAAGTTACAAACCTTTTGTGCGGCACAAAAGCAGTTATTAGAAGCAAAAGCTGATTCCATGCGTGAGCAATGTGATACTTCGGCAATTGCCAAGCAATACAAAGAACTTGAAGCTGCTTGGCAAACGCAAAAACAAGCATGGTTAGCACTAAATGCAAGGCTATTATCGAACGCCTAACGGTGATAGCCAACTCGCAAGTTGAGGAGGGGCTGTGGCCAAACAAAAAGCAGAATCAAATACAGACAAGCCGGCGTCATTTATGTATGACGCCATTATCATAGGTTCAGGTCCTGGCGGTGAAGGTGCCGCCATGAACCTATCTAAAAGCCACAAACGAGTTGCTGTTATCGAACGCCATAAAGCGGTTGGTGGTGGCTGCGTTCACTGGGGCACTATTCCTTCAAAAGCACTCAGACACTCTGTTAGTCGCTTAATTGAATATAAGCAAAACCCACTTTTCAGCCTCACTGAAAAACCGCAGCGTTTAACCTTTGGCGATATTCTTAACCATGCCAGTAATGTGATCTCTAAGCAGTCAAACCTGCGCAGTAGCTTTTATGACAGAAACCGCATTGAGTTATTTCAAGGTGATGCCAGCTTCATTGACCGTTACTCAATTAAAGTGACACATGCAGATGGATCTTATGAAGTGATCACGGCACCGATTATTGTGATTGCCACAGGCTCACGCCCATATCGTCCACCTGGTGTCGATTTCTCTCATCCTAGAATATATGACAGTGACACCATTTTAAGCCTAGAGCATGACCCTCAGCGCGTTTTAATCTATGGTGCCGGTGTTATTGGCTGTGAGTATGCTTCTATCTTTAAAGGTCTAGGTGCAAAAGTTGATTTGATCAATACCCGCGATAGATTACTGGCATTTATGGATGCAGAGATCTCTGATGCGCTAAGTTACCACTTCTGGAATAGCGGCATTGTTATTCGCCATAATGAAGAGTTTGCCAAAGTTGAACCACATGAGCATGGCGTCGTGCTGCATCTGCAATCAGGTAAGCGCGTACGTGCCGATTGCATTTTATTTGCCAATGGTAGAACCGGTAATACAGATAAGCTTAATCTTGCCGCTGTAGGCCTAAAAGCCGATGGCCGTGGACAATTAAAAGTAAACGATAGCTACCAAACAGAAATCGATAACATTTATGCTGTTGGTGATGTGATTGGTTATCCAAGTTTAGCCAGTGCCGCATTCGACCAGGGCCGTATCGCAGCCAAAGCCATTGTTTCAGGTGGTTGTAGCGAGAAGCTGATCAATGACATTCCTGCAGGTATTTATACCATTCCTGAAATGAGTTCGGTGGGCAAAACAGAGCAAGAGCTAACAGCAGCTAAAATTCCTTACGAAGTCGGTAGAGCACAGTTTAAACACCTTGCACGTGCGCAGATCACAGGCACACAAGTAGGTAGCTTGAAGCTGTTATTCCACTCGGAAACTAAAGAGATCTTAGGTGTTCACTGCTTCGGTGAGCGTGCCTCAGAAATCGTTCATATCGGCCAGGCAATCATGGAACAAAAAGGCCCGGGAAATAACATCGAGTACTTTGTTAATACCACCTTTAACTATCCAACCATGGCTGAAGCCTATCGTGTAGCTGCATTGAATGGTTTAAACCGATTAAGTGATTAAGAAGCTCACCACATAAGAATGCAAAAACCCGATAAACTGAGTTTATCGGGTTTTTTATTCATTCAAGTTTTGGCTTATGCAATTAATTGATTTAAAGGTTCCACGCCCCATAAGAAAATTAACGCCGCCGCTAACAGAGCAAAGATGATATAAGCGATCCAGCCAGCCTTCATTTTTGGTTGTTGCAAGCTTGATTCTGCTGTGCCTGTTAAAAGCGTTTTGATGAGGTTTTTACCTTTAAAACGATAGGCAATGATAGCCAAAATATGTAATACAATTGCGGCAATTATAAAATCGATATTACTGTGGTGTATTGACCCTGCTAACTCAACAAGATCATAACTGACATACTGTACCAAAGGGCCATCCACAAGAATATCATCTGTGGTAAATAACCCTGTGACGAGTTGTAGAAGGATCAACACAAAAAACAGCACAACCATCAGACTGCCTGCAGCATTGTGACCTACTCTGTCTTCTTTGCCTTTTAATGCATTAACAACCTTTGTCGGATGATTAATCAACTTGCTTAGCCTAGCTGTTTCACTACCAATTACACCCCAAATTAATCGGGCTAACATCAGTGCTAACAACACATAACCAGTCACAAAGTGTAACTCTAACCAGCCTTCTTCACCACTGATATACAGCACACCTAACGCAATAACCAACAACCAGTGAAAGCCTCGAATAAAGCCATCCCAAACCTTAACTTTGCCCATATTAATCTCAAACTATTTTATGCCATGCGCACCATTATGACGTACTGCGGGAGCGTGTCTAGATAGTTGAGATTTAACGCAGAGTTACTTTCAGCACTGACTTTGATCTAAGCGGAGAAACTAGCTACAAACAGTGCGCTTTGTTTAATCAATATCTCCAAACTCATCATCACCTAAGCATTCGCGTAAGCGCTTTTGTTCAAAATAATCTTCTAACCTTTTTCGAGCACGGCGCTTTTGAATGCTAGAAGACTCTGTATTTAAATCATCTAACTCCGCACCAAACTCATCATCAATAGGCGCATCTTCAGAAAAGGAATTACGCATGGTGACAACCTCATGACTATAAGCACAATACTGAATTAATAATTAGCTCGATTTTTAAGGTTTGCAAACTTTACGATGCGACTTAGCATGGAGACCTCAATGTTAAAAATCGTAATAATTGGTTAAATAAACCACTTTTATTTTTATTTCAGCTATAAACACACTTACAAAAAGAAAACAAAAACACGTAACAATATGAATTTAAATAACTTTAATTTTTGGCATTCATCTTGATAAGTAATCATCGAGTCTATCAATAGGAATGATAATTATGAAAAAGTTTATGCTAGCAACAACGCTAATTTTAAGTACTTCAGCAATCGCACATGAGGATCACGGTATTCAAATTAGCAGCGACCAGTGCCAAGTCGATTTCCAGAATGATGTTCGCATCACGCCGAATCAACTACAGATCACTGCAGAGAATAATAAACAACTAACGATTGACAGCTATGGTGAGCTTTATGTTGATGGACAAGCAATCACCCTAACCTACGATCAAAAAACAGCCCTAGCGAATTATGCAGATTCACTCAGGGTACAACTACCACAAGTGGCAAATATCGCTCTTGACGGCGTAAAGCTTGCTGGTGTTGCATTGGATGAAGTAGCGCAAGCGTTCAACCTACAAGGACTAGAGTCTCTTAACGGTCTGATGGATGAACTACACGTTGAGATCAGTGATACCTTCTATCAACAAGGTGCATTTGTCATGGGCGAAAAGACCTTTCATGAGTTCGGAGAAAATTTTGATAATCACTTTGAAACTCACATAGAAGAAGCCGTCGAGTCAGCCATGATGGAATCAATCGGTAGTATCTTAATGATGGTCGGCTCTGAAATGGTCAGCTCAGGCGGCGACATGGAAAGCTTTGAAACGCGCATGGAAAACATGGGCAAACAAATTGAAGAAAAAGTGCAGTTACAAGCAAAGCAAATTGAAGAACAAGCAAATGGCTTATGCGATAAATTTGAAGGTATTGCACATGCAGAAACTAATTTAGTTGCGCAGATCCCAGCAATGAATGGCTATCAGCTTTTCAACTTTAAATCTAAATAAGCATTATTAGATTACAGTATTAATTATCTCCCTTTATGAGCTGACTAATGTCAGCTCTTTTTATAGCCTCATTTTAAGTGCCCCTCGACAGACTTTAACGACTGCGGGTGTCTCTCCTATCATTTCGCCATCAGCTTCAACTAACAGATCAGGATCAGAGATTTCATACTCCATCAACTCACTCACCTCAAGATGAGATGACTTTTCATGCTGATGTACTAGCATCAGTAAAAAGCTCCAAAGTCTACTCAGTAAAGACTCAGCCCTAAAATGCAGCATTAATAGCTTGCCATTATCAACCCTAGCACTCGGCGCTACTTTTAAGCCTGCAGCAAAAAACTGACCATTTGCAAATACACGCATCAGAGAGGGGTCATGCGATGAAGTATGTTTAAAGCTAAGTAAGTGCTTAATGCCCGCAAAAATATAGCTCAGCTTATGACGGGTTTGGAACGTATTCATATCTTTTACAACTGCAGCATTAAACCCTATACCAGCAACATTAATGAAAAAACGATGATTGACTTTACCTAAATCTAATAACCTAAAAGATTCAGAAAAAACCAGGGCTCGCCATTGCTGCTCTGAATAACCGAACTGCCTAACAAAATCGTTACCCGTGCCAGCAGGCAGCACAGCAAGCGAAACAGGTGAATTCGCCAATGCATTCGCGACCAAATGTAATGTACCATCGCCGCCAACTGCAACAACCGTTTCTACTTCTGCCAGCTTTTGCTTAATAGCGGTGACATCAGTTTCAAAACATCCTGATGTAAAAAACCACTGATTTTTGAGACCTCTTTTTACACATTCTTCTTCTAACCATTTAACCTGCGCTTCTATAAAAGGCGAATCACTTGGCTTTACAACAACGAGCATAAAATTAATTAACCTAGCTTATTAAATAATTATTCACAAAGTACCGAGAAAGCCCTTAAAACATGAAAAAAAGATAAGAATAAATATTCAAAAATCATAAATCAGAACAAAAATCATTAGAAAAACTTATCCGAAAACAGCAATTTTTATTGTTTTTAAATTAATCAAATCGAATGCAAAATACACTCAATCAAGTACTACTCACTTACATAACTTAGGAGCTCATCATGATCCAGACAGCTGCGGCGTGCAGCAACACGCAACCTCGCTTAAAGAAATCAAAGATTAAAAAGCCAAGCTTTAGCTGGCAGTCTCTTTTTGCGGTCTGCGCTCAGAAACTGTCGACGGCTCATATGGCTCAATATAAGTAACCGTTTAAAGCGCTTATCTTTTTGATTTCACTATACACAATTTAACCGATGTGGCTATCTAAGCTAAAAAAAAGAATTTTTTCTTTAATTTTAGGTTAATTTTTAGGCAAACAAATCAAAAGCTATTTACAGCAGCATAATCGCTGAGTATTATCTTTGCCCATGGAGAGATGGCTGAGTGGTTGAAAGCACCGGTCTTGAAAACCGGCATACGTTAATAGCGTATCTAGGGTTCAAATCCCTATCTCTCCGCCACATTTAAAGTTTGCGCCGGAGAGGTGGCCGAGTGGCTGAAGGCGCTCCCCTGCTAAGGGAGTATAGGGTTTGTAGCCCTATCGAGGGTTCGAATCCCTCCTTCTCCGCCATTAACTTGTATTAAAACCGCTTAACAGCGGTTTTTTTATGCCTGAATTTTAGTCACATCAAATCCATAAACGGTTGATATCCCTTCTCTGTTCAACAATCTATTTTAACGTGAGTAAAGCAACTAAACAGAAAGTGCTTTATTAATATATTAAGTCATTGTTCTACATAACCGGTTCATTTTCACTATGCTTGAATAAATTTTCAATAAGATGCAAACTGATTGAAAAAAGAGCGAAACGAGTTATGCAAAAAGCCATTATTTTCACAGCCGTGTTATTCGTCTTATCAGCCTGTGGTCAAACTGATGAAATGAATAATACCGAACAGGCAAAACCACAGAGCGCTGGAAAGGTGACCTCTACAACGGAAGATAAGCCTGCGTCAGCACCTAAAGTAACCGAGCTGCCAAAGGTAGATAAAGCTGAGCTAGGTTTAGAAAAGGTATCTCAAGAAACTTTAAACTCTCTTAGAGCTGATATAAGCACAATAGAGAAAAACAATGAGTGTGACTCCAATGCACAATGTAAGGTAATAGCTGCTGGCAACCGAGCTTGTGGTGGTCCTAGCCACTATATGCTTTACTCAACTAAAACTACAACTGATGAGACAGCCAAAACTGTTGCAGATAAACTGACAAAGTACGAGAGTCTTTATAATGCGCAATCAGGTATGCAAAGCATCTGCGCCATGTTAACTAAGCCGACGACACAATGTATCAATAACAAGTGTGTTACACTAAACGACAGTACTTATATCGCGCAATAAAAGGAACATACATGAAAACAGTTTTGGCCCTAGTTACATCAACTCTGCTCATGTTGTCAGGCTGCCAGTCCTCAACAGGTACTCAGATCGAAGAGAGCAACACCCTGAAAGCTTATGTAGCTGATCTAAGCTGTGATGCGAGCTTTCAATGTAAAGTAATAGGTGTGGGTGAGAGAGCTGCGTGTGGTGGCCCAAGTAACTATGTTGTGTTTTCGACTAAGAATGTTGATGAAAATGAAGTGGAACGCCTAGCTAATGCCGAAACTGCACAAGAGCGCATACTCAACGAAAGACAAACCCCTGATGAAACTTGCAAGCAAGTGCTTCCTATTCAATCTCTGTGTATTAAAAGCAAGTGTGAGAGCTTCACAGTAAGTAACTAAAACAGCAAAGCCCCTATTGCTGACAATGTCATAATCAATAGGGCGCACCCCCCAGCTTTATAGATCAGCATTTGATCCATATCTTTATGAACCCAATAGCGATAAATAAAACGCGCAAAATAACTCGCTGATGTGCCGAATAAAGCAAACATAACAAGTAAATAAATTAAGTATATCGACACACATCTAACCTTTTCAAAATACCCCTTAAGCATAGCCATTAGTTAAGCTTGTTTCAAATTAGGTGCAAAGTTAATGACAGCGAGCAAAGCGAGTACATTTGCTTTGCGCAAGGTGAGATAAACCAGTTTAGCCGATGTTGAGGGCGTCTATATTAAGCTCGGTGAAGGCTGCTCATTTCACCTTGCGCTATCGTGCAAAATTAGCGACTGCGAACGCAGTGAGAGCGCTTCTTTTGCGCAAGTATAGTGCGAAAGGTTTATGACAAGCGCGCAGCGCTTACATTCTTTTCGCGCAAGGTGAACTGAATTAGTTTAACTGAAGTTGAGGGTTTAGTTATTTACGCGTGTGAAAAGAGTTTCAAAATGAACAGAGTGGCTACTGTGAAGGCTGCTCTCTTCACCTTGCGCTAATTCATCTTTTTATCACCGAGCATTACCTCATCACCGTGCAGGACGATTTAGCACCATAAAAGCAAAAAAGCCCGACTCTTTCGAATCGGGCTTTCTCTAATTAGGCCCTGGCGATGTTCTACTTTCACATGGGAAGCCCACACTATCATCGACGCTGTTTCGTTTCACTTCTGAGTTCGGCATG
>NZ_JBMMUD010000012.1:0-102440 GCF_049257195.1 Pseudoalteromonas sp. SS15 | reverse complement strand
TATCGGTGCAGCTATGAGAAAGCTTGCTCATATCTGCTTTGGTGTTGTGAAGAATCAAACTGAATATCAGTCTCAAGTTGTTTAAATCAAACTTGAGACTGGTTAGGAGAGATGGTATCTACACACAAAAAACTCAACTTATGCAAAAGTAACCTTGCTATGCAATGTTGCTTTTGCACTTCTCAAATCTTTCTTCTAAATCCCCCACATCACAAAACCCCAACGCCAAAGCAAAGGCTTCATTATTGTCATTCACATAAAACAACGCAGGAAAGCCGCTCACTCTAAGCTGTTGCACCAAACCCAAATGCTGCTGTAACTGACTTTCAGTTTCAGCCAATAACAGCACTTTTTCAAACTCTGCACCATCCAAACCTATGTCTACTGCACATTCAACAAGCGTTTGTTGTAAAGACGGGTTTTGTGCTTTTTGGTAATACGCAGATTGAATGGCTTTAACCATGAGCTCTGCACTGTTGGGGCTTAAGGTTTCTGCTGTAATCACAGCGCGACACGCAGGATAGGTAGAGCGATAAGGGGTGTTTAACTGCCAGTAGTCATGATTAAAGCTCACTTGCGTACGCTGCTCTATTTGCTGCCAATAGCCGGCGATTGCGGTGCGCAGGCTTTCATCCATTGGTTGGTCATTATCAGGGGCGAGACCGCCCATGATCCAGTCAACTTTAATCTCTGGGTGCTGCTTTAAAAATGCCGCAAGCTCAGGCGCAAAGCCATAACACCATGCGCACATGGGGTCGACCACATAAATAAACCGCATTGTTTTTACTTTCCTTTTAGCTTTTTATCTAGATTTTTAACTTAGAAGACAGTGTTCGAGTCGGTAAAGATTAAAACACTTTCTCAAAGCGTATCTTGTTGTCGAGTGACGTATCACCGGGCTCAATATCAATGATGTGGTAGTTGTTTTTCACTAACATGGCGAGCATGGCTCGAAAGCGGTTCATAGTTTTCACTTGCACCGCTTGATAGTTGTGCGCTTTTAACCAAGCTTCTTGCGCGTTGAGCATTTTCTGTGCAAGACCATGCCCTCTATGTTCAGGCATAACTGCACCTAACCAACTATAAAAAACCGTGTCACTCAGCGCATAACCCAATTTATATCCCACAGGTTGCTCGTTGTGATAAGCCACCAGCAGTAAATAGGTTTTATCTGCTAGCCTTTGGTTTATGACTTCTAGCGTTTTTGGTGTGCCAAACTCAGGGATATTGGTTTCGATAGCCAATATATCACTGAGTTGACCTTGTTTAATTTCGTACATATTTGCTCTTCGATTAAAGCCACAATCTTTAATTCTTATCTTTCGATTTGTCGTCTGATTTTGACGACGTGTCTGGGCGCTCAATTTTGCCACTTTTTACAAGTGCTAGATATAAGTCTTCTAATGGCTCTGGAATATCATCATGATATTCAGGTTTCTCTTTAAGTAGCTTAATTAATGCGCTTTGGGCGCCTGCTTCATCTTTGTTTTCTAGCTTTGCCAAAATATCTTTAAACATGGCGTTTGGCTCATTGTTTGGCTCAGACAAATTAATGCCATACATAACTGGTGAGACAGCCTGAACAGCTCGCGCTTTTTGCTCTGGCGCTGCGCGCTCAATTCTCGCGCCTGTGACTTCTATTCGTTCCATTTGCACGTCTTCAGCAAGTATCTCTACTCGCTCAATTTGAGGGGCACTTTCTTGTGCTTGCTTCGCTTTTGGCATCGCAGGCACTTCAGCTGATTCAACTGAAACTAACATAGGATCTTGGTAATACTGCCAAGGCGCTAACACGGCTACGGCGACGATGGCGGCTGCGAGTCCTGAGTATTGCCACCACCTGCTTGAGGTTTTTGTCGCTTTATTCGCTCGCCCTTTACTCTCTAAACCTTTGTTACCAGGTACTTTTTTATCAAAAATTCCATTTTCACCACTAACGGCATCTGCAGCACGCGCTAAAATAGCGTCATCGATATCTTTAGGCGGCATTGCGTCGTTATTTTGCTGATAAAGCTTGATGAGTTCGTTATCACTTAATTGCTTGCTCATGCTTGTCGTGCGCCTCCTGTTTCTGATGAATCTACTTTGCGTTGCAAACAATCTCTTAACTGTGACATGGCATAGCGTAATCTTGTTTTCACGGTTTCGGGTTTTGCCTCAACAATTTCACATACTTGGCTTGCACTAAATCCAGCTTCATGGCGCAGCAAAAATGCGTCTCTTTGCTGTGGTACCAGTAACTCTACACAGTGCTTAATGGCCCGTTGCAAGCAGTCATTATGTATCTCGCTTTCGTGATTGTCTTGGCTTGAACTAAGCACTACCGGTGATTCACTTTCATTATTATGCGCCTCATCAACCAGTACTAAATGCTCACCCCGAGATGTGTGTTTTCTGTGTTCATCAATCAACAAATTATGAGCGATGCGGTAAAGCCAAGTGCTGAACTTAGCCTCAACCGTATAACTGGCCCGATTGTCGATGACTCTAAGCCACACTTCTTGAAATAGCTCTTGAGCTTTAGCCTGCTGCTTTGCACCCAATTGACGACACACATAGCGATACATTGGCCCTTTATGTCGGCTGTACAACTCGGCAAAGGCGGCTTGGCTGCCTTTGCCATAGCTGAGCATCAGCGCTTCGTCCGTGTCTGATTGTAATTGCGCGATTCGAGTCATAAATAATATAGTTTCTATGCGTTACATTGAACTGGCCAGTTCGACCAAGTTAACAAATTCACCGCGATAGTTAAACGGATCATCCCCTCTATTTGCCCTCGCAATACTGGCAATATCTTGATAGTTCATGTCACCAAGGTACTGGCTTTGTTTAAGCTTTTGAGCAAATGCAGCCACCGAGGTTGCAAATTTAAAGTCGGAGCTTGCGCTATTAAAGTCTGGTAACACCTGCTGTTTATTGACCACTTGGCTGATCAGTTTACTCTCGGTGTCGCCCGGTAATTTATAGCGAATTTTCACATAAAGTAATTCATCACTGGTACTGACCATTTTCTTTTGCTGATAACGCAGCTCATCCACTTGCCCTTTATTACCTACTAAGGTCAGTTCGTATAGTGCAGTTACGGTATGGCCGACCCCAATTTCACCCGCATCGACTTTATCGTTATTAAAGTCTTCGTCTTTTAATAAACGATTTTGATAACCGATCAGACGATACTCTTTAACCTGAGCGGGGTTAAACTCGAGCTGAATTTTTACGTCGTTGGCGATGCTTTGCAGTGTGCCACTCATTTGTCTTAACAAGACTTTTTGTGCTTCATGTAGGGTATCAATATAAGCGTGATTACCATCACCTATGTTGGCTAATTGCTCCATCATGGCGTCGTTGTAATTGCCTCGCCCAAAGCCCAGAGTGGTTAACGAAATACCTTGCTTGCGCTGCTCTGCGATCAAGTCTTTTAACGCTTCTATGCTTGTGGTACCAACATTAAAGTCACCATCAGTCGCCAAAATCACTCGATTCACACCGCCCTTAATAAAGGCCTTTTTCGCTTCTTGATAAGCCATTTTGATACCACTCTCACCATAGGTGCCGCCCCCTGCTTTGAGTTCTTTTAAGGCATTTATGATGGTTTGCTTTTCTTTGCCTTTAGTAGGACTTAACACCACCTGCACATTACCGGCGTAAGTCACTAAACTCACGGTATCGCGGGCTGATAGCTGCTTTACCATCATAGTTAGGCTTTGCACCAATAAAGGCAGTTTATTTTTTTCGTGCATCGACCCCGATACATCGACTAAAAACACCAGATTCGATGGTTTTCTTTCACTTGCCGGTAAGTCATAACCTTGTAGGCCGATACGCAAAATGTGACGTTCATCATTCCAAGGAGATGGGGCCAACTCAGTGAAAGTCGCAAACGGCTGCGATTTGTCTTCTGGCACGCTGTAGTTGTAATCAAAGTAATTAATAAAGGCTTCTTCACGTACAGCATCGGTCGGTGGCATCTGCCCCATATTTAAATAGCTGCGAATATTGGCGTAACTGCCCGTGTCTACATCCACCGAAAAGGTCGATAATGGCGTTGTTGCGGCCTGAAATACCCCATTGCTGTCGCTCGGTAGGTAATTATCGCGATCCTCAGGATGAGCAAAAAACTCAGGGGCTGGCGGTGCAATTCTTTTTCGCATTGCAGGCGCGGCCATTAAAGGCTGTGGTTGACTAATCTGCATATATTCAACCGCAGTACCAATGGCTGAGCCATCAGCTTGCACCTTTTCAACACGACTGCCCGTCACCGTAATTTTTTCTACGGCTTCTTGGGCTGATTTACGTTCTTGTTGCGATTGTTCTTGGTTTTTTTGCGCTGTTTGTTCACTTTTGCTGTCTTGGTTCGAGCAGCCAGTGATTAACAAAGAGCTAAACAAGGTGCTAAGGGTTAATGCAATTAAGGTTTTGTTGGTTTTCATATTCTGTCTCTTTTTATAGAAGGTTTACTGCTATAAACGGACGACTATGAATTAGGGGGTGAAATATTTTTAAATTTTTTCACCCCAGTTATTTTTGTTTTGATTAAGCCTATAAAAACAGGGCTTTAACTTGCTCTACAAACCATCTATTGGCCTGATTACTGGCTTTTAAAGGGTGCCAATAAAGCTGTAAAAGATAGTCAGGCACCGTGATTGGTGGTGGAAGTCGTGTTAGTTTTTGCCCTTGCTGTACTTGTTTGGCAACTTGTGTCGGCAAGGTTAATAAATACTCGCTGCCTGCCACTAGGTGCGGGGCTACAAGTACACTGGTTTGCTGACACGCGACATGACGCGTATGACCTAAATTCGCCAATACTTGGTCGACAATACCTTGTGACTCTCCCCACGGTGCGATACGTATATGCTGCTCTTGTAAAAATTGCTCAAGAGACAAGGCATTTTTTATTCTCGGGTGCGCTTTACACACTAAGGTACTGTAACTGTCGCTGAACCAAGCAAGCTGCTCAACACCGGCTTGCGGGTGTTCGTCATGCTGAAAGCCTAGTACGAAATCTAAGTTTCGCTGCTCCAACTGTTCTTTAATTGGTAAAGGGCTGGCTGGCAAGATCTCAATCTGAATATACGGCGCTTGTTTGGCAAAGTGCCGAGTTAATTTAGGCAAAAAACAAAACTCAGTGTAATCGGTCGCGGCGATACGGAATGTTTTCTCACTGTGACTTGCGTCGAACCCGCTTGCTTGACCAAGCCCGAGCTCTAGTAACGGCAAGGCTTGCTTTACATACTGGGCTAATTGTTCAGCTCTTTCAGTCGCCTGCATTTGATTATTCACTCGAATAAATAAAGGGTCGTCTAGACGCTTTCTCAGCCTTGCTAAGCCATGACTAAACGCAGACTGACTTAAATATAACGACTCTGCGGCCTTTGAGACCGACCGATATTGATAAAGCTTATCGAACAGCAGTAATAAATTGAGGTCAAACTGTTTGAGATCCATAAACCTGCACCATATTCATTTAGCTATGAACATTATGCACTGGTTTCATTTTTTTGTTCGGTTAATATATTTAAAAAAGTAAATACCGAGCGAATACGCTCTAAGAGGAAGCGCTATGTCACAACTTACCATTCGAGCAGCAGAAGTCACCGACATCGACACTATTTTATATTTCATTAAAGAGCTCGCTATATATGAAAAAGCAGAGCACGAAGTCTTAGCCACACCTGAAACCATTAAGTCGAGCATGTTCGCAGAGCACAGTGGTGTGCATGGTTTAATTTGTGAGTTAGACGGTGAAGCCATTGGTTTCTCAGTGTATTTCTACAACTACTCAACTTGGCTAGCAAAACCTGGACTTTATCTTGAAGATTTATACGTGTCACCAGAACACCGAGGCAAAGGTGCTGGTATTGCACTACTCAAACGTTTAGCACAAATCGCCGTTGAAAAAGGCTGTGGCCGATTTGAATGGAGCTGTTTAGATTGGAATACGCCATCACGCGAGTTCTACGAATCATTAGGCGCAGAGCCACAACATGAGTGGATTGGTTATCGCATGAGTGGTGAAACGCTGGTTAATTTTGCACAGAAGTAATTAAACAAAATGAGGCATAAAGCCGCGCCTACAAGTTGAGATTGAGTAGGTTGCTGTTTTGTATGCGCGATTTTATTTCGCGCAGATTGGTGTTTGGCTCGTAACCACAAAACATGGAACCTGAAATAAATTCAGGGTGACAGGGATCGGGTATGTTTTTGTTAAGCGCGGCATAAAGCCACGCCTACAGGTTGAGATTGAGTATATTACAGCTTTGTAGGTGTGATTTTACATAGCGCAAAATAGATAAACTGGATGACTAAGTTGTGTCGCGCTAAAGCACGGCCTTCACGACAATAGAGCACGGTTTAAAACCGCCGCTACCAATTAAGTTACACGTAACAGCGGTTAAACTTGCTTATTTCACGTTGCGCAAAAGTAACCTTGCTGCGCAACGTGTATTTTGCACTTAGAACCCAAACGGGATGTTGAACGCGAAGAACGCGATTAATAAGCCAGTCCAGAATACTAAGAAGGTCAGTGAGTATGGGATCATCATGGTGATCACATCACCGAAACTCAGGTTTTTATTGTACTTACGCATAAACGCTAAAATAACACCCGCATATGTCATCATCGGAGTGATGATATTTGTTGATGAGTCTGCAACTCGATACGCTGCGGCGACAAGTTCTGGCGTCATGGCTGGGTTTACTGCATACAGCATAGGTACGAATATTGGACCCAATAGCATCCACTTTGACGTAAGACCACCAACGAATAAGTTAATCAGTGCTGTGGTTAATACAAAGCCGATAATCAACATAATTGGAGAATCTTGTAGCCCCATCGCAGATAAACCGCTTGCACCTAAATAAGTGATGTATGTACCTAAGCCTGAGTAACCTAAAATACCTAAGAAGTTATAACAGAAGAAGGTAAGGACTAAGATGTAGCCCATGGTATTCATTTGCGCGACCATGGCTTTTACCACGTCCATCAGGCTTTTGAATTTACCGGTTGCGACACCAAAAGCAGCACCTACTGAGGTAAAAATAAAGGTGATCAACAAGATCACATTATTTAGGTAAGGCGTCACGGTTTTGCCCGCGTCATTTTCGTATGGAGCTAGCGGCCCTAGCGCCAATAAAACCACCACGCCAATTGAAGCAAGCAGGCCCCAAAATGCAGCACGAAGACCTTTCTTCTCGTCTTCGGTCACTGAGAAATCAGACAAGTCCATACCCTCAGGTAAGTCATAAGGCATGTCTTTAAACTTAGGTTCGATGAACTTCTTGGTTACCCAAGCGCCTAAACCCACCAGCATGAAAGTCGAGACAAAAATAAAGTAGTAATGCATGGTTGCTGGCGTAAGCGCACTGCCATCTGCCGCTTGAAATGGAATGCCTTGAGACTCAGCAAAAATTTGTGCATTCAAACCAATAATCACATCCACTGGCGTTGCTGGGATTAAGTTGGCACTGAACCCCGCTGATACACCGGCAAATGCAGCAGCCATACCTATCATTGGGTTTTTACCAAGGCCGGCATATAAGAGACCTGCCAAAGGAATAAGAATAAGGTAGCCCGCATCGGTTGCGATTGAGCTCATGATCCCTAAAAAGATAAGCGCTGGCGCTAAGAACTTCTCGTTTAAACGTGTACCAATTTTCTTGATAAGGGCATTGAATAAGCCAGAGCTTTCAGCCACCCCTACACCTAGCATCACGATTAAGATAACCCCTAATACGCCGCCACCAAAACCGAGCCAGTTATTCAGCAGGGCATTATCAAATACCCAACGGACATGTTCGGCTTCTGTCATGTTTTTGATGGTATGGGTTATGGCGCTGCCATCGGCGCTTTGCGTTTCGAACGTTAAGCCGCCTATTAATGCGGTTAAGGCAAATACGAATACCAAGAACCACATAAAAATAATGATGGGATCGGGTATTTTTTTACCTGCCTTTTCTATAAATGCGATGACACCACCGCTGCTCGGCTGAGCTACTTCACTTGTCGACACTTTTTTACTTCCTATTTTGTTATTTTAATTATGCTCTTTGTTCAGCATTAACCCACTTAGAGCACTAATAGCGTAAATAGTTTAATGATTTTGTCACAAATCAGAAACAAACAAGATAAAACCACATAAAAGCGAGATAATGTAACAATTATACCAATCCTCTTAATTAAGCGATCTATTTTGAGGCAAGAAAAACTTGTCGGTAACGAGGCAAAAATTTTGCTATTTAGTTGTTCTAAATAAGGAATTTTTAACAAAGTTAGCGTCAGTTTTAGTCCCTCAAAATGATTGAGTATTATTGAGGATTGGTATTAACAGTTCATTTACTTGTAAATTGACTTACAACTTTGCAAAGAAAAGCGGCTATTTCCTGCGAAGTAGCCGCTTTAATTTACGATTTACGTAAAGTTAGATTTATGGTTTTACCGCTGGGGTTGAGTACTTAGGCGGCTTAATATTAAGTGGCGACTTGCCTTCAAGCTCTTTCATTAGCTCTGATACTGCGCGCTCTAGCTGAGGGTCTTTACCTTGCGAAAGCGAACGTGCATCTTGATACACCTTAATATCTGGCGCGATCCCTTTATTTTCACCTACCCACTCATTGTTGATAGGGTCAAACACAGCATTGTCTGGTGCTGTCAGTGCGCCACCATCAACAAGCGGATAATGCACCGATGACTTCACTACGCCACCCCAGGTAGTTGCACCAATCAGCTTGCCCACTTTTTGCTGTCTAAACGCCCATGGGAAGTAGTCACCACCCGAGCCGGCTAGTTCATTGATAAGCAGAGCTTTTGGCCCCTTTATACCCGCAGGTAATAGCATAGGTTTGCCGTTTGGTACTTCATTGGTTATCGCAGCACGCAGCTTGCGGTTCATTAAATCAACCATGTAGTCATCTAATAAACCACCGCCATTAAAGCGCTCATCGATCACCGCCCCCATTTTGTCCTGTTGCGCAAAGAAGTAACGGTTAAATGACGTAAAACCAGGTGTTGAAGTATTTGGTACCCACACATAAGCAAGTTTGCCGTCTGACAACTTATCAACTAAGCGACGGTTGTCTTCAACCCAAGCACGCTGACGAAGGCCATACTCACTTGAAATCGGCTCAACAATCACTTGATGCGCCCCTTCATAGTCTGGCTTGTCGTTTACTTTCAAGGTTGTTTGTTTACCCGCAGTGCCATCTAATAACGCATAAGGATTATCGTTTGCTGTAAGCGGCTGGCCATTAATCGAAACGATATATTGCTGCTCTGCCACTTTTAGATTTGGCTGATCTAGTGGACCTTTTAGTTTAGGGTTCCAGCTTTCTGAGGTATAAATTCGGTCGATTTTCCAATAACCGTTATCTTGAACTAAGTCTGCACCCAATAGGCCCGCTCGACGTTTTTCAACATCTGGCATATCACCACCGAATACAAAGCTGTGACCAACAGACAGCTCACCGTTAACCATATCAAGTAAGTAATTTAAGTCCGAGCGGTGTTTAACATGCTCAACCAAAGGCTCATAACGCGAAAACACTTCATCCCAATCACGACCATGCATATCAGGGTCGTAGAAGTAATCACGCTGATAACGCCATGCTTCAACAAACATCTGACGCCATTCTGCTTGACGGTCTAGACGCGTTTCTAAATCAACTTTAAGTGGCTTACCTAACTTTACAGATGGTTTAGTTGCATCGACCACATGCCAACTGCGACCTTTTTTAACTATGAGCTTTTTGGTATCAGCAGAAATGTTCACATCGCTGATACCGCTTACATATGGCTTTGCTTCACGTTTCTTAACGCTGTATTTATGCAGTGAGAACGACCAACCTTTGTCGGCACGTTTAGCAAAAAACACACTGCCTTTTGGACCATGTATCACACCGCTGTAAAGGCCTTCAGGCATAGGTAGTGGCATGATACGACGTTCAATGTTATCAAAATCTATGCTAACAGCGACGCCATCTTTCTTTTTGTCTTTGCCTTCTTTTTTCTCAGCCGCATCTTTTGGCTTATCTGAAGATTCAGCTTTTTCCGCTTTATCTGCCTTCTTATCTGCCTTCTTATCTGCATCTGCTTTACCTTCGTCAGGCTTAGCTTCTTTTTTCACCTTTTCTTCATCGCTACGCAGTGCAAAAGGTGAATCTAGATCTTTGGCAAGATTGATAATGTAAGGCGCATACTCATGATCTGCCGACATTGAGCTGGTATTTGCCCAACCACTGTCTAGGCCATAATCTGTGCTGGCTAAGAAGAATAAGTGTTTACCACTTTGATCCCATGCAGGTGAAACTGAGTTAGCCATGCGATTTGTAATGGCACGGCTTTGCCCTTCTTCTAACGACCAAATTTTGATTTGTTTAAAGCCATTATCTGCTTGCTTGGCATACGCTAGCCATTTTGAGTCGGGTGCCCAAGTTAAACCTGTGCGGCCACGTTCTAAATTGTTACCACCAACATCAATTGTCTTAATGGTTTCTGATTCTAAATCAACTAAACGGTAACGCACATCGTCATCAACAAAGGCAATGTACTTACCATCTGGTGACCATTGTGGTTCCCAGGCCATTTTAGACTCACCAATCGAAATGATTTTACGATCACCCATACCATCTTGGTTTTGTAACACTAATTTATAACCTTGCTCACCTTCATCAGAGAACCAAGCAATTTTATCGCCTTTTGGTGACCAGATAGGCGCTCTATCGGCTGAGCTATGATCTTTGGTTAAATTACGCGTTGAGCCATGTTCGACAGGCACTGTGAATATTTCACCACGCGATTCGAATAACGCGCGTTTGCCTGAAGGCGATAAAGAGGCATTTTTAGCGCTGCTAGCAACGTTTTGCCACTTAGTTTCTGCCCATGGGAAGTCGGCTTGAATGCTAATGTCGAGCTTTTTAGCACGTTTACGTTTTACATTATAAGTATACAAATAGCCGTCTTTTTCAAACGCTAATTGCTTACCATTGCTGGCGAGTTGCTTAATGTCACCACCTTTAAATTGGGTGATTTGTTTGGTCTTATTGCTTTTTGGGTCATATTCCCAAATATTCGATACCCAATCTCTATCTGACAAATAATACACTTTGCCTTTAAGCCATACCGGCTCAATATCTGTTGACGTCTCGAAGTGAGGTAGTTGTGTTTCTTCTTGTGTTTCTAAGTCAAGTAGCACAAGTGGGGTATTCTGACCGCCTTTGTAGTTACGCCACTCGCTATCCCAGCGACTCATACGGTCAATAATGAGTTTGTCTCCGTCTTTAGAAAATGCGCCATTAAAGCCCCATTGATGCGTGACAAGCTCTGGAGCTCCGCCATCGACAGACACGGTCCATAAACGTTCATAACGCTTTGGTGCGGTACCACGAGAAGAAGCAAATAACACCTTTTTGCCATCGGGCGTCCAGCCTCTTACATACGCGTTGTTTGCATGCCAAGTGAGGCGTTTTGGCTCTCCCCCCGCAACAGGCACAATATAGACAGATTGCTGACCGTTTCGATTAGAGCTAAATGCAATAGTCTCACCATCAGGTGATAAATGTGGTTCAGTCTCAACTGCTTGCGTACTGGTAATTCGCTTAAGGTTTTCACCTTTGAGGTCTGACACCCAGACATCTCCACCATAAACAAACCCGATATGAGAGTCGCTAAGCGTCGGTTGTCTTAAAAGTCGAGTTTCATCTGCCGCATTGGCTGAAAAAGCACTGATCACACCCAGTGCAACGGCTGAAATAATATTCTTCATTGTTATATTTCTCTATTTTCCTTATTGCTTGTTACCTAACAGAGTAAAAAATGATAATTTTTAGACAGTTAGCTACATATTGATGCTAACACAAAAACCCATACCAGGAACAAGCGGTATCAAATGCCAAATTATAAACAGGCACAAAATTAGAATTGAAAGGAAGCAATTGTAATAAATTGCTTCCTTAAGACCTGAGCCCACTTAATATTCTATGATTTCAGTCTTAGAAGTAGTTAGGCTTTCTGTGTTGAAAACTGCTCCCAGGGACCTGTAATAGCGAGGGTTTTGGTTGGGGAGTAAAGATTTACAAATAGCGTTTTCCCGTCATGAGAAAAGCACGCGCCTGCAGGCTCTGTTTGAATGTGAAGTTTTGCAAACGGATACACTGCGCCTTTTGGCGTCACCCCTCTTAAAAAGTTTCGGGTTACATCGGTGTATTGGTCTTCACATACTAATAGATGGCCTTGGGGTGTCACCGTTAAGTTGTCACCAAAGTTATACTGGCTACCATCAGTACTCTCAACAAATAGCTGTAATAAACCTGGGTGCTGAGATTCTTGCGCTGTGCCCTCAAAGGCTGATGGCTGGTATCGCATTACTTGACCAAATTGTTTTTGCCCCCCGTTAGTACAGCAGAAATACAATTCATTGCTGCCAAAATGAATGCCTTCACCGCGCGCAAACAGCGCTGCGCCCGCTTCATAACCTTGCTCACGTAAATCATCATTAGGACTTTCAGGATTTGAGAGCGTGATCCATTCAACTTCTAACCAATCACCCAATGCCATGCTGTTTTCAGCCCAGTTTCGAGTATCAAACTGTGGCTTTTGCTTAACGACAAGGGCTTGTAATGTTCCCCCTTCACTTAACTGGCCTTTTACTTTTGGAATAAAGCGATAAAGTAGACTATCTCCCCTGTCTTCTGTCAGATAAATAATGCCGGTTCTTGGGTCGACAGCCGCCGCTTCATGGTTGAAACGACCCATAGCGACTAATGGTTTGGGCTCTACCAACCCATTGGCCTCTGCGGGTACTTCAAAAATATAACCATGATCTTTCGAAATATTGCCATCGGGGCGATCGACTGACTCTTCACACGTTAGCCAAGTGCCCCAAGGGGTTGTACCGCCCGCACAATTTCTGATAGTGCCGATCAGGCTCATGTATTGTTTTTCTAATGCTTGCGTTTTTAGGTTGTAAACCAGTGTTGAAGTGCCGCCCGGTAAAGCTGTACCAGACTTTAAATTGTCGTAACTTTTATTCGATTGGAAAGATTGCCATGGCACAGCTGACTTTTTTATGTGCTTTTGAGCCAGCTCATGATTTCGCACCAAAGCAACACGGTCTTCATCTAATTTGATACACCCCATACCATCTGCATTGTCTGGTACTGGCATGCCATCATCCATTTTATCGCCGAGTTGTGAGATCACTCGATAGCTAAACCCTGGCGGCAAGTCTAAGATGTTATTTTTGTCGGACACTAAGTCGCCATACCCAGGTGACAGCGGCATGTCAGCCAAGGCATCAGAATTGCCATCTTTGCTGCGACAGCCCATCATGTTGACGGTTAACCCAGAAAAAGCCAGTGCCGCAGCACTGAATGTAAATTGTCTACGTGAGACCATTCCTTCCCCCCAAATTTAAATTCGTACAATTACTCTAACGCACATTGTGATAATGTAACAAAACCACTTTGTTATCAACATTGTTTTTACCTCTTAAATATAGGCGTTATATGCAAAGCATATGAAAATAATCGAATTTTATTTTGATATCGTCAGGTTAGATTTTATAGATGAGGTAGGAACATTGAGATAAAATTGCGTGGTCTGTGCTGTGTTCACTGTGCTCCACAATGAAACAACGCTTTATTATTCGTGCTTAATTTATTGAGGTCATCATGTTTACTGATACGCTTTTAACGATCCTCGTTATCTACTCTTTTGCTTTTTTCATTACTGGTATTTTGATGATTATTTTAGAACCTAAAGGTGATGAAAATCGCTACCAACAGAAGGTGACTGAATACACTATGTTGGCGATTGGATCGGTAGCTACTTTGTCATTTTCATTTTTTGGCCTGACAAGCTTTTAAATAAGTAAAAGTCTAAATGGGTTAGGGCGTACTAAAATTACTTAACCTGAGCTTTAGTTGCTCAAAGTTATCAATAATATACACGCCCTAATTTGTTATGCGCATTCAAGTTTCATCTCGACCAATGAAGGGGTAAAGCCTAGCTTTTGATAAGCATTGATGGCTGCTTGATTTTCGGCGTACACATCTAAGTAAAATATGTTTACACCATGTGCTCGCCCCCACCCCATTAACGCATCCATGACCAGTCTATTTAAGCCTCGACCACGAAAGTCTGGTGCAACATACATAAAGCCAAGGTAGCCATGTTGTTCATGAGACAGAGATTGCTTACTTGTTCTGATCTGAATATAGCCCGTCGCGATGATCTGATCTTTTTCTTCAAGTACGAGTACTTGGCTGTTTGTTTCACTTATCAACGCAGGTAAATCATAATATGTCGCGTTGTTCGCTTTAATATGACTGTTGTAAGGTCTTTCAGCCTCAACGACGGCTTGCTCTAGGTGTAATAAATCGTTTATATCGTCCTGAGTTGCGATTCTTAAATGCATCTGCTTACTTCTTACTTTTTAATTCTTAGTTAAATTGAGCCAAAAATTTATCAAATTGGCTGTAATCGCCAATGTTCTCATCAACCCACTGATCATCATGGTAAGTATTTAAATATCTTTCGCCGCTATCGCATAAAAGCGTCACGATTGCACCTGACTGCCCCTGCTGTTGCATCTCCAAGACCTTATTCAAGACGCCAAACATATTGGTCCCTGAGGAAGGTCCTACACGCTTACCTAGTTTTTTACTAAGCCAATGCATGGTGGCAATACTGGCGGCATCGGGTACTTTTTGCATCTCATCTACGACTCCAGCAATAAAAGAAGGTTCAACGCGCGGTCTGCCAATGCCTTCAATTCGACTGCCTCGACTGAGCGTGATGCTGTTGTCACGGGTTTGAAAATAGTCGAAAAATACTGAGTGCTCGGGGTCTACAACCAATAAATTTGTATCGTATTTTTGAAAACGTAAATAACGCCCAAGCGTCGCTGAAGTGCCTCCAGTACCTGGGCTCATGACTATCCAACTTGGTATAGGATGAGGCTCATCTTGCATTTGCTTAAAGATACTTTCTGCAATGTTATTATTACCGCGCCAATCAGTCGCACGCTCAGCATAAGTAAATTGGTCCATATAATGACCGTTTAACTCATCGGCTAAACGCTGCGACTCGCTGTAAATTTGATCTGTTTGTTCAACCAAATGACAGCGGCCACCATAAAATTCAATCTGTTTGATTTTTTCATGTGCCGTAGACTTTGGCACTACAGCAATAAAATCAAGACCGAGTAACTTTGCAAAATAGGCTTCCGAGACAGCTGTGCTGCCTGATGAAGACTCTATGATGGGAGTATTTTCTGTAATATGGCCGTTACATAAGGCATATAAAAATAGTGAGCGAGCAAGGCGGTGTTTTAAAGAGCCGGTTGGGTGTGTACTTTCATCTTTTAAATACAAAAGCACGTCAGGGTGAGACTTAAGATCTAAACGAATTAAATGTGTATCTGCAGAGCGCGTGTAATCTGCTTCAATGGTTTTAATTGCCCAATTAACCCAAGGTCTGTGCATACGATTTTACCTTTAGCTCATCAACTTTTATTACTTGCGTTCACTGTTTCGGAACGCACTATCACACAAGAGTGGTGCTTTAGCCAAGCACCACTCTTAGAAAAAGCTTAACAAAATATTACTGCTCTTCGAGTAGCCCCCGAGTTGGTGACTTTAACTGCCTGAGGGACATGACAATACCTGTGATTGCTATCATTGTTGCCATCACTAGAGCTTGCGTTAACACGGCAAAAAAGTTTGCTTGATAAGGCATGGCCAACTCATATTTGTAAAAACTAGCAATCGATAAGTAAACACACAAGGTGGCAACCAGTGCTGGCAACAAAGTAATAATTGCCCACTCATAAAATATCAGTAACTTTTGCTTTGTTTTATCTATACCAAATACAGTCAATAAACCATTACGGGCTTTATCTTGTTTTTGATGCACCGAAATTGCCGCCGCTAAAAGTAAGTTTGTAAGAAGTGCAATAAACACACTGTAAATCACCACTATCATGATTAAAAAGTTCATGTAAAAACGTATATCAGCCAGCATAGTATCCACCGACATCATGCGCATACTTGGATGTGCTTGCCAAACTTGACCAAGGTTTGCCAGCGCTTCATCACTCAGTTGTGCATCGCCCATATAAAATGTCTCAACGTCTTCAACCGCATCATTGCTATGTCTCACAAACCAAAACGTCGTATTACTGCCGCCCGAAACAAAGTCGTGTTTAGCAGCAACAAGTAACTCCACCGACTGCTCACCCATGCGCATTTGCAATACATCACCCAATTTAAATTGCATGTCTTCAAACACTTCACTTTCGATAGAAACCGGCCACTGATTTGCTTTAAGAACTTGGTCACTTTGCCAGCTGCCTAATACAACTTCATTGTTGCTTGGCACTTGCGCTTGCCAGTGCAGACGAATTGGTCGCTCTAAACGCGCTGATGACTCACTGGGTTGCAGCCCGGTCTCGTTAAGCTTTACTTGATTGATATGCGTTAGCTGCGCGTATTGAAAAGGTGCAATATGGTTAATTTGCCCTTGGTATTGGGTTAAAAACTTTTCTAATACTTGCTGCTCAGTTTTAGTTACCTGGCTTATCACCACATTACCTTGGTCTTTATAGGTAAGTTGCTCGAGTATATTGGTAACATCTTGCGTGATCCGCAGTGATAATAACAGTAAGGTCAGACTCAAACCTAAGGCAATGATCTGCGCGCCTTTTACATAAATGCGTTGCTGCATAAGGTAAAGTGCAAAACCAAATAGCTGAGCGCGCTTTGATAGCCCCCACTTACCCAAGCCAAGTACACACCAAGTCAACAAAACTAAACCGAATAGGCAAGCCGCCAGTGTGCCGACGACCATGACGGTTAAAGTCCAATTGTCTGAGTACCATACAATAAGTGCAATAATAGCGACGACAGGCATCATAATCGTGAGCCATTGCTTACGCTCTGGCGCTTGATAGCTCATAAGTAAACGCTTAACCGGTGAAGTGAGTACCGAATACCAAGCAGGCAGAGTGAGTGCAATATAAAGACTGAGTGCAATGACTATCACCTCTAACAGCACCGTCCACTGCCAATCAAGCGCAATCACAATGTGGTAATTTTCTAGCCATTGCACCGCAACATAAGTGGTCGCTGTTGCCAATAAAACACTTGGAACTAGGGTAATTGCAGTCGTAAATAAACACCCAAAAATAACCAACCATTTACTGGCCTGTTTTGCTAAACCATTCGCCATGCAAATAGCGCTGAAGGTTTGTAATGGTTTAATGACGTTTTGATTGCTCAATGCCAAAATGATACTCGCCAAAATGACCAATAACACAGACACTAACCCCATAAACTTTTCGACTCGCTGCCAGCTTTTAGCTAAAGGATGATTACCCAAGGTTTGACTGATGAGTGCCGCGCCATCAATGTCATCACTTGCTGAAACTAGGCTTTGTAATTGTGTTTCATCATGTGCCATTAAGTATCGATATGATTTGGCTTCAAGTGTATTGCCTTCTATTAGCTTTGCAAGGGAGGCTAAGTGCACCATGGCACGCATATCACTGTTATGCCCCTCACTTAATCTGTCAGGCTCTGAGATTAAATAATGAGTGAATCTCAAGGTTTGCCCAGCGATTTTAATTTCATCATTGATCTTAAGTGACAAAGCTGCGGCTAAGCGTGACTCTAACCAAATCTCATCTTGGCTTGGTCCTTTTGTATACTCTGTTGTAGTTAATCCTTGTTCCTCACTCACACCAAGCGTGCCAAGTACTGGATAATTATCGTCAACGGCTTTTAATCTCACTAATTGGGCCAAATGTTTATCTGCGACTTGATGAGTCAGCGTGACATTAAAGGTTTGGGTTTCGCTAAGCTCATGGCTATGTTGAATAAACGCCGAACGCTGTTCTTGATTTAAAGCTTGAAAGGTTTGTACTACCGAGTCTGCACCCAGCAGTTGCTGCAAGTTTTGTTTTAAATACCCTTGTACACCATTGCCAAGCAATGTTGTGAAACTCAAATAGAAGAATAAGATGAACAGCGTGAGTAGCTGAACTAAATTGACGCGTGAGCGAGTTTGCTGCCAATGAAATTGCCAAGAGAGCGCCCATAACGACTTAATAGAGTAGCGATTGCCTGACTCTGGCGCGCGTTTATCTATAAGATTTGAAAGTGCATTTACGAGCATAGCTGCAACCTCCCATGTTCTAGTTTATAAACTGTATCGAGCTGTTCAGCTAAAGCTTGGTTATGGGTAATTAACACTAAGGTTGCGTTAGTCTCGCGACAGCATTGCAACATCAATTGGCTGATATGCTCAGCGGTTTGCTCATCAAGATTACCCGTTGGCTCATCAGCAAAAATAAGTGCAGGCTCTGAGACAAAGGCCCGTGCGATAGCTACACGCTGCTGCTCCCCGCCACTGAGCTTACTGACCGAGAAGTCTGCACGCTCAGCAAGACCGACTTTAGACAACCAATTGCGCGCTTTTTCAAATGCCTGTTTATCGCCTTTTAATTTCAAAGGCAGTGCCACATTATTCAATGCATCTAACTCAGGAATTAAATGGAATTGTTGGAACACAAAACCACTATGCTGATTGATATCGCCTGAGCTAAGCGCTACCTGCTGTTTTATAAAAGACAGTTCACCACTTTGCAGCGGCTCAAGACCTGCCAAAATGCTCAACAAAGTCGTTTTACCACTACCGGATGCGCCCACTATGGCAACTTGTTCAGCTGCTTTAATTTGCAATGATGCGTCTTCAAGTAATGCTAAGTTTAAGTCCTTATTAACAGGAATATGGTGTGTCAGGTTCGTTAAGTTGATTGCGATGCCCACGGTGAACTCCGTTTATTTTTTATGTCTGGGCTTAGTATTGATGATTGGCTGTGAAAGGAATGTGAAGAAACTTTTTCACACCTTTGCTTACAATTTTAATTTGCAAGATTGCACAGACTACTTTTCATGTTCGCTGTTTTAAATTAAGTTACCCAATCAGAAACAAGGACTTGGGCGTTTAAAGTATGTTAAAAAAAATAAAATCAAATAAAAAATATTGGCTGTTAGGCAGTGCTTTACTCGCTGCGGTAGGGTTTTCAGGTTTTAAGGCCTATCAATATAACAAATACTATATGTCTGACTTTGAAGACCGCGTGATTGAGTCTCAGGTGCTCAATGAGTCTCGAAAAATATTTATCCGCCTGCCCGAAAATTATTCTGCTGATAAACAATATCCCCTCATTATTCGCTCTGACGGCAACTTTAATCTAGCCCGTTGGGACGCTGTACTGGACGAGTTTGCCGAGCAAAAAACTTACCCCGAAGCAATTTTAGTGTCTATTCCTAATCAGTTTTGGACCAATACCCGCAACCGAGATTTAGTGCCCCCTTATGCGCGTCGCGATGTAAATATCGAACCTCGCCCTGCAAGCGATAATGACCCTGAGATATTTGGCAAAGCTGACTTGTTTTTGTCATTCATAGAGACCGAAGTACTGCCCTATATGCATAAACATTATTCTCTCAGTGGCGAGCGTATTTTAAGTGGCTTTTCTGCTGGTGGCAGTTTTGTTATTTATACTATGGTCACCAAGCCCAACTTATTTAACGGTTACTTTGCTTTTAGTCCCGCAGCTTGGTATGACGACTCTGTAGTAGTTGAGCAATTTCGAAAAGACATTCAACAATTAGCTGGAAAACCTAAATTCTTTTATTTAAGCCTAGGGGCAGAAGAGAACAACATAATAACAGGGTCATTTAATGGCTTAGTGAACGCACTTGAGCAAGAAGGGCCTGCCAACCTCACTTGGCAGCATAGCTTTAGCCAAGGTGCAGGACATGGCGAGAATCCTGTTATGTCAGTCCCCAAAGCGCTGTCTGCCTATCAGGCTTTTAGAACCACACATTTATAAGTCGTTTATTGAGTATAGAGGAGCAAATATGTACGCCGTCATTTTTAAAGCCATCGCCAATCAACAAGATTCTGACTATTCGAAAATGGTCAAAGTAATGCGAGAACTTGCTTTTGAAAAGTACAACTGCCAAGACTTTTTAGCAGTACAAGAGGGGGAACAAGAAGTCGCGATTTCTTACTGGGTAAACGAAGATGACATAAAACGTTGGCACCAAGACAGCCAACATGCCGTTGCTCAGCAGTTAGGTCGAGATAAATGGTATAAATCTTATGTCGTCGAGGTTGTTGAGGTTAAAAGACGTTATAGCTTTGACTAAACTATAAACCTATTATCGAATGGGAATATCACTGAGCAAACACGCTTTGTGGTATTTCCAGCCTTGATGTAAATACACGCCTTTATCGATCAAGTAATCGGCTTGTGCTTGAGTTTCGACCCCTTCTGCCACGACATCTATCTTAAAGGTTTTTGCAAGCTCAATTAGGGCATCTAACATAGTCGCAAGTTGTGATTCAGTGCCAATGGCCGCCACATAACTTTGATCAATTTTGATAATATCTAACGGTAACGACTTTAAATATTGTAAGCCCGCATAGCCCGTCCCAAAGTCATCTATCGCCAATAAAATACCTTCGGCTTTAAAGTCTTGAATGGTTTGCATAATTTGCTGATTATCAAACTCTAGCAGCTCATTTTCGGTCAGCTCTAGTACTAATAAAGGAATAAGCTGATTTAACTCTAAAATAAGAGTTTTAAAATGCGCGTCTTTTAAATGCTCTCCTGTGATATTGATATTCACCTTTTTAATTTTATGCTGCTGAGTGAGCACTTCGGCGTCTTGTATCAGTGTTTTTATGATTTCATAGGTCATTTCTTTGAGGAGGTTATTGGCTTCAATATCTGCCAAAAACAAGTTGGGGGTTAATATGCCCTCAATCGGATCATTTAAGCGTACTAAGGTTTCTGCACCGATAAAACCACGGATTCTGGTATCCCAAATGAGCTGATAGAAATTAGTCACTTGCCCTTGTGCAATGGCATCTTTGAGCTGACTTTTACGGCTTTGATAATATTTTTGATAGTTTTTAACTAATAAAAACAGTAGTAGAAATGTCACCCCATAAATGACTAAGCTGATAGTAGATGGCTTATAGACTTTTTTATAAAGCGCATCTTCATTGATGGCTAACAACAACGACAAGGATGACAAATTCTCAAGTGGAGATGCCACCAGCACGTGCGACAGGCCATCATCAAATAAGCTACTTTCGAGCGTAATTGGCTCATTTATAGGAAATAGCTGATTGTCTACGGGCAAGCTGTAATCCCCTACTTTAAAAATCGGCACACCTGACTTTGAGTCAGCAATCACAATGTAGTTATAAGGTCTGTCTAAGTCATCTAAGTGGCGATTTAATATGGATTGCGGTAACAGTGCGTTTATCTCATAGCCGTCGCTGCGAGTTTTCGCGATAACCAGTGCAGCCTCGCCAATAAAGCTAGTGTGAATTGGCCCAAAGAAACGTAACTCTGCCGAACGAGCCGGTTTTGGCCCCGCGGTTTTAATAGGAGTACTTAGCTTGCTCCAACTGGTACAAATCAATTCACCATTAGGGTTCACAATGCCCATTTCGGCAATATTTGGGATTTTAAAGTGTGCACGGCGTAGCTCATATAAGGTTTGCTCAGTGCAAGCCGCGTCTAAGTCGTCATGCTCTATAAAGAAGTGATTAAGTTGTTCGAGCTGTTGGTTTAAATCTCGCAATAGCCAATTAAAGTCAGATTGTACCTGAGTGAGCAAAGCTTGCTTTTTATTGGCAATTTCTCTTGGGTAAAGTACTGCGATGACGATCAGCATCCCTGCCAGCGCAATACTGAATGCTTTGAATTTATATCTGAATTTCGGCACTTTACCCAACCTGACTTTGCCGCCACCTCAGCAAGTTTACTGATAACTTGCTATAACTTTGAAGGCACTGACATTACTACAGATTTATTTCAGATATATTACATTTAGGTACAGATATTCTCTTAAAGGATCAAAGTCATAAAACACGAATGCGGGTCAACCTCATAATCACCAAATGGCCCACATGGTTCAAAACCATTTTGACCATACAATTTGCGAGCAGGCACAAAGAAATCCATGGTGCCGGTTTCTAGACTCAAGCGTTTTACACCGTTGAGTTTGGCATACTTAATAACATGCTCAAGCAATTGACGACCCACTCCTGTACCTCTTGCTTTGTTGCTGGTGCGCATTGATTTTATTTCACAGTGATAAGGTGATAAATACTTGATCGCGACACATCCTACGGCTTCATCACCGCGCCATGCACTCCAAAATTTAATGGTGTCACTTTGTAGTCCATTAATATTTAGAGTATGCACGCACTCTTCTGGTGAGGTTGCATACATATCAATGATATGTTCTTTTAGTAGTTTGATAACTTGTCGCTCTTCAAGCCCACCTATGCGTATTTGAGCTGGTAAAAAATGCAGAGAAGCTGTGTTTTGGTAACATAATGCCGCTGTCATAATAAAGTCACTTTTAAAATTATCCGACAGCTTACAAGCAACTCCTAGACCATGTTTTTCGCTATGATTTTATTGAGAAAAATTCACTGCTATTTTTGTGTTGCACCAATTTAGTATTTTTAACTGGCTATAACAGTGCAATGGCTTTCAAAACCTTCATATATGCACTTTTCAGCCTGTCGGATTCTTTTGCTTTTTATATCACCTCACCTTTATCTTGGCGTTATCAAGAATAAAGGGACACTCTCATGAATAAATTATCTCTCGGCTTAGGCGCCATAATCTCTGTTGTTTTACTTGGCTGCCAAGTTACAGACTCAAGTAAACTGGATGAAACGCAATGGCGTTATGCAACCGATCCTCACGGTAGCCAAGCTATTTTGAATGGCTCACTCGTCACCACTGAGCGTGTAGAAATTGCTTTTAAACGAGTTCCTCGAGTAGACAAGCTGAACAACTCTTGGGTTGAGCTCATTTACGACCTCCCAAGCAAGCAGTTGCCTGAGCAGGCTAGTATTACTCTGACCTATCAAAGTGATAAAGATATGGTCATCAAGTTATCGCAAAAAGACTATGGGGGAGAAGGCGATAAAACATATGCTCATTACCAAACTGTTTTACCTGCAGCCAGTGCTTGGACGACTCAGACGGTCACCCTGAATGATTTTCAACGACCAAGTTGGACCCCCGCTTCTTCAATCGATAAAGGCATTATTACAAAGCATGTCTCTGCGCTGTATTTTGTCCCAGATTTGACTGATGCTAAAGGTGGTGAGGCTTACATTAAAATACAAAGTGTGAGTGTTAAATAATACATCAGGCAGCCTACTTCCACATTCTATTCAAAGTTTGGTGATAATTTATTAAAAAACGCGAATTAGGGTAAGAATGTGGAAGACCAAAAAAACTATTTAAGCCGAGGTACCTGGCTACTCGTTTTCTCAATCATCTTTGGTTATGCAGCTGATTATTGGTTCAATGTCACCTTAAGTCAGCACTTAGAAGCACATCAATATGGTGACTATAAAGTCGCATACAGTATCACTATGCTTGCATCAGTATTAGTTTTACTTGGTGGAGATAGGCTTGCCCCGCGAATTTTATCTAAGCATATCGCTAATAAAGATAACTCAGCGGTATCAGCGTATTTAGCATGCTATATAAAACGTGCGTTTATCATTTCAATTTTTATTATCTCATTGATTTGGTTTTTAAGTTATTTCCATGTCATCCACTTCGATGCTGATGGCCACCATGCCCTATCTTTAATGATTGTGGCAGTACCCATTATTGCGCTAGGCGCCCTACTAAGCCGAGTACTACAAAGTGCCAAACTACTGGCTTTTTCTAATTTACCATGGCGTGTTGCTCTCCCTCTTTTAAAAACATGCGCAGTCCTAGCGTTAGCGTACTTTTATATTGATATCAGTGTTGAGCTTGTCATTTTTGCGGGGATCATGATCGTGATTGTCATTGTGGTATGGCAAATATGGTTATTATTTCAAAAGAATATCATTACTCTCACGCCTTTTGAGCCCGCCACTCCTGACAAAACATTGCTAAAACAATCAATTCCTATGATGTTAGCTATGTTGGTAACGCTAATGTTAAATCAAACTGATTTATTAATGCTTGAATGGTTGGCAAATGAGCACGATGTTGGGCATTTTTCTGCAGCCAATACCCTTGCGCATATCATTCCTGTGACGCAGGTTACAATTGCCAGTTTATTTCTGCCACTCATTGGCAGACAACTTGATAATAATCCAGATTTAGCTAGCAAACTTTTTGGTAAAGCACGGTTTATTACTCTAGTCATGACCACTGTAGTCGGTTCATTACTTTGGTTTATCTCTGATGACTTATTGAAACTGTTCGGTACAGACTATTCTGATGCGAAAAATGCCCTACTGATTTTAATTCCAAGTTATGCGATAACGGCTGTTGCGGCGATCACTGCAACTTGGCTGCAATATACTGGGCAAGGTAAGCAAGTTGTGGAATTTGGTATGATTGCAGTTGCAATAAATGTGATTGCCAATATGTTGTTTATTCCTAAATTTGGTTTAACTGGTGCTGCGCTTGCCACGGCTCTCTCGTTATCGACATGGAGTTTGGCTATTCTTTTGCATCACCGCTTAGATAATAATAAATTGCTCAGTTCCGTTGAGAGCTAAACCAAAGAGAGCGCGGTTTTAATCTGCGCTCTCACTCTAATATTTCTGGTGCTTCGCTACTCTTTCTTGTCGGACTCTATCACATCATCAAGTACCGACCAGCGGGTTTCTTTTGACTGGGTGCCTTGCCCTAAAATCCAATAATTGTAGGCATTATCAATGCTGCCATTGGTTTGTTGAATAGCCAGCCAAGCATCGACATAACTCAATAAGTCTAGATTGCGTTTTGCAACGGCAAAACCAATCGGGTACTTTTGCATGCCGCCTTCAGGTACAACCACGCCATATTCAGGGTAGAACATACTCCATGCAAACCCAGCTTCAGCACTAATGACTAAGCCATCAAACTGCTCTGATGATTTAAAGTATTCTTGCAAAGTTGATAGCTGTTTAAACTGAATTGAGCTGGTGCGCTGGCTCACCTGCTTTAACAAAGGGCCATATTCCATATGCGCAAAGTTTAAATCACCTGAGCTTCTAATTTGCTCAATGCTTTTAAAACGCGCGAGTTCATAGTCTTTCGCTAAAATTGCCAATTGCAGTTCTAACACCTTGTGGCTGAAACGCACTTTTGTTAAGTCGGCTACATTTATCTCGAGGCCCGACATCGCAATATCGAAATAGCCTTTATTAAGGTATTCGCTCAATTGATACTTTTTGAATGGAATAAATTCGACTTCAACATCTAAGTCACTGGCTAATTTATGGGCCAGGCTAATGTCAAAGCCTACAAGTTCATTTTTCTGATTGAAATAGCTAAACGGTACATTATCGACTACATAGCCAATACGCAGTAAGTTACGTCTCTTAATAACGTCAATATTTGTTAAAGACAATTCACCGCTTTGATAAGCTTTTGGCACATGGTTTAACACATGTGCTGGCACTTTGTCTGACACCACCATGTTCGCTATAACTTCATTCGCTGCTTTGCTGCTCGCAGCCAGTTGAGTGTTAAGGATAAAACTGGCCAGCATAAAAGCAGGCAATAGCGCCGATGGCAAAATAACATAATAAGCCGCTCTTAACCTTTTAAAATGCAGCTGTTTTCGACAATAAAAAATACTCAATAGTACAAAGGCAAAGATATACACCACAGTGGTTGGCGAGACAACTTTGGCACTCAATACCGACATAGATAGATAAAGCTGGTAGCTGTCGGCTGGAATGCGCAGCGTATCAAGCATAAATGGAATGGCAATGTGCACATTGGCAAAATAACTGAGCATGGCCGATAAGGTCACATTGGGAATATCGGTAAGACTCACTGGGTTGCCCGTTAACCAAGCCGCGAACATCACAAACATTAAGGTGGTTAGTTTACCGAGGCTTGGAAATGTATAAGCAATCGGCACCAAGACTTCGGCAATATGGTCGGCTTGCTCGTCGGCACGACCAATTTTACGTAAATGCGCTTTAATGCCTTCGGTGATCACCGGTAAAACAATAAACACATTACCGGTACTGAACGCTGTGATCCACGCATTGCGCATCACATAAATAAGATCTCGATATTTAACGGGGGTTGCAGCGGCCACCAGCATGGGCATGAGTACCAGCATCAAATACAAGCCCAAACATAACACCAACACCCAGTAGACTTGCAAGTTATGAAGCTGCTCGACACTGAGCGTACCCGCCGTACTGGCTGTCATGGCAAAAATACCAATTGGGAAAATCGCAATTACCTTTTTAGAGATCACCGTTAAGCCTTGCCCAACGACTTCTAAAAAGTCGAGTACTTGCCCTTTGCGCTTGTTGGCAATCAGTGACATACCGAGCGCAATACAAAATATCACAATGGCTGGTACGTTACCTTCGGCCAAAGAGGCAAATGGATTATCGGGAATATATTGCTCAACAAAGTCGATTGACCCTGCCGGAGATATCAGTGCAGGTGAAAAAAACGTGCCCGCATCATGCTGGGGGAGTGTGAACGCAAAACACCAAATTGCGGCCAAGCCTAACACCCACAGCATCACCATGACTGTCGCTGCTTTAACTAAAATGCTGCGTACTTGCTCGGGGTTAAACTTACCTAAACCTACAATTAAGCTGACCACAATATAAGGGAAAATCGTGATCTGCATGAGCTTAACAAACCCAGTACCTATGGGTTGTAAAAATGCCACCCGCTCACCAAAAATAAGCCCAGTTGCCACGCCTAGCAACAGCGCCCACAACATCCAATTTCGGTTACCTAAAAAAGCCCATAAGGTTTTCACAATATCGCTCACTACTTATTATTCTTTAAATCGTAATTTAAATTTAGGAAAAGAGCGGGATTATAGGAAATTTAACTGACTTAAGAATGAATAGACCGTTTATCTAGCATAAAAAAGCCGAACTCAATGGCTCGGCTAAAGTATTTAAGCGATGAGTGGGCTTAATCGCCAAAATCACCCGCATGACCTGGGAACACCACAGGGCTTTCAAACCCGTCTTTACTGACACTGGCAACGCCAAAGAAATAGTTATCAATCACTACGTTTTTCAGTGTATAGCTATTAACTTTGCCAACGAACTTGCTGTATTGCCATTGCGGTGCATCAGTTAGTCGCCAATAAATTTTATAGCCTGCTAGCTGTGGGTTTTCTTTGTTATCTGCCAGTTGCCATGAAAGCGTGGTGTCGGGTGAAACAGCGCCTTTTATGCTGACTTTTGCTGGTGGCGTCGGTGCCCAAGCCATACCAGCAAGTGAGACGGCGTTGAGCGCGGTTAATTTAGCCGCATAATCGAAGTTTACGCCATCAATGGTATCACCATAGACAATGCCGTTTTCAGTGCGTAAATCTTGATGTTGTCGGTTGTAGTTTTCATTGGTTTCCATAATGCGCACCCCAGGGAAACCTAAATCGTTAAACGGACGATGATGTCCGCCACGGCGAAATCTATCTAAACGATACACCACCATGGTATCTAGGTTTGGAATGTAGCGGTCAGCCATCCAGTCTATGTAACGAGCCAGATTACGGCTTGGCGAGTCAACTTCGCCTCCACGAAAACGGCGATTGCGAATATCGTCTTCACTTTCTGTTTGTCGAGTGCCTTCGGCGAATATGCGTGCGGTAGTGTTATTGATCACCCCATTCACGCCTTCAATGTTGCCGATCATGTCGTTATTCAATACCGCTTTTAATCGCCAGCCGTCTGCTTTTGCTTGCTTGGCCATGATCTTGCCTCCGAACAACCCCTGCTCTTCACCCGCGAGCGCTGCATAGACAATGCTGCCATTAAACTTATATTGACTCAGTACACGCGCGGCTTCTAGCGTGCCAGCTAAGCCCGAAGCATTATCGTTTGCACCCGGTGCATCATCAGTGAGATTCATCACATCTGTAATGCGAGAATCTATGTCACCCGACATCATCACATAGCGATTGGGATCTGTTTGCCCGCGCTGTATGGCAATCACACTCACGACTTCAGTTGGGTTAGGGATGCGTTTTTCGCCGCTGATAACCTCTGATTGGTAATACACTTCTAAGCAGCCACCACAGGCGTTTGAAATTGCTTCAAACTCCGCCTTTATCCAGCGCCTTGCTGCACCAATGCCGCGAGTATCCGACTTTGTTTCTGACAGCGTATGGCGCGTGCCAAAGCTGACAAGCTTTTTGATGTCTTTTTCAATATTCGCCGCCGATACGGCTTGATTGATGTCATGAAGTTTTTGTTGATCAATGTATTCTATTTGCGTGTTTGCATTGACTGTTGTCGCAACCAGAATGAATAACGATGACAGTGCAATGGGTATGAATCTCTTCATGTATTGTCGCCTTTTTTATTGTTCTAACCTTTAAGTTATGCCTTTATGGCAAGTCTCACAAGTGGAGTCATCTTGCTATACGGTGAGTTCATCTTGTACGTTTTCATAATGGAAACATTTTTATCGATGCACTGTCTGCATCATTTAAAATTAATAATAAAGGATGTTTTTATATGTATTCTAACGACAATAGTTGCAAGTTCTAAAAATTAGGTGCAGATTTAGGAACTTGATAATGATTCTTAATAAACTTTTTGATAGGACGTCTCTTTTAAATGGCAAAGCAAGTCTTTAAACCAAGCTCATATTTTTTAGCTGCGTTTTGTTTTTTGGCTTTATTGGTATTCAATATGATTGAAGATAACATTTATAGTGTGATGTTGTTTTTCTGCTTATTTTTTCTTTCTCTGCTATTTGGTATTAACCAACGTTTTAACCTACTTAAATTTAAAGAGCAAAAAACGAAAAAGCCCACTTCGTTTAACACCTTTCAATAGGTGAACAACCTAGTCCTAATTGTTGCTTCTTAAAGCAGTCCTTTATATTCTTTTCAATGGTTTACTTGATGTTGCTTATAACTTGTTTAAAGCAATTTTCTCACAGCTAAGGTTTAAGCATGCAATTTTTGAAAATACTCAGCTTACTTTTCATTTTCTTTTTAACAGGATGCAGTGATGCCCCTAAGTTAACTCGTTTGCAGCAGCATGATGTTATTCTGGCCTTCGGTGACAGCTTAACGCAAGGTGTTGGCGTGTCGAAGCAACATAGCTACCCAAGCGTGCTTGAATCGCTCTCTGGTGTGAAAGTAATCAATGCCGGAGTGTCAGGAGAAACAACCAATGAAGGGCTAAATCGATTTGCCGATGTCATTGAGCAACATGCGCCTAGTATTGTCATTTTATTAGAAGGCGGCAATGATATTCTACAAAATAAAAACCTCGATGAAACCCAAGCAAACCTCAATGACATGATAGGCATAGCGCAAAGCTACGGCGTTGAGGTTGTGCTCATTGGGGTGCCTCAAAAAAGTCTTTTTTCGAGCTCCGCGCCGCTTTATCAAGCTCTAGCAGACAAGCATCACATTGTATTTGAGCCCTCATTAATCGCTAAACTAATGAAAAAGCCATCCATGAAGTCTGATTACATTCACTTCAATAGGGCAGGTTATGCAGCGATGGCTGAATCTATTCATCAACTTCTAAAAGACAATGGGGCATTGTAACCACTAGCTTTTAAAACTGCCTGAATCTAAAAACGACAATAAAAAAGGAAGCTTATCGCTTCCTTTAATGGTTGGATTTCGACTTAACTTTTTTGTGTTGCTATCCAAGCATCAACATCACTTTCAACAATGGCCAGTGGGCGTGCACCTTTAAGCAAAATCAAATCATGAAATGCTTTAATATCAAACTTCTCACCAAGCTCTGCTCTAGCTTTATCACGCAATTCAACAAACTTAATCATACCTAACTTATAACCTAGCGCCTGGCCCGGCCATGCGATATAACGGTCTATTGCCGGCACCACATCACTCATCGCTGAGCCTGTCGCTTCTGCGAAGTATTCGATTGCTTGCTGACGCGTCCATCTTTTATGATGTAAACCGGTATCAACCACTAAACGCGCCGCGCGATAAGCTTCTGCTTGCAGGCGGCCTAAGTCACCAAATGGGTCATTTTCGTACATGCCCATCTCATAAGCGACTAGCTCAGAATACAGTGCCCAGCCCTCAATGAAACCGTTAAATGATGCATTTTGACGCATTAAGCCAATATCTGTTTGCAACATATTTAACGCTATTTGGAAGTGATGGCCTGGTACAGCTTCATGATAAGTCAATGTTTTTAAGCCAAAGCTTGGGACTGCTTTCATGTCTTTTAGATTAATCGCAAAAATACCCGGGCGACTACCATCCAGTGATGGTGCATTGTAGTAACCACCTGGTGCTCCGGCTTCAACGGCTTTAGGAATGCGTTTTACTTCAACCGCTTGAGGAGGTAAAGATGAAAATAGATTGAGCGCTTTCTCTTCTATGGTTTTAATTTCACCACGTAAAAACGTTAACAGTTCCTCGCGACCTTCATCGCTGTCAGCAAATAAGAAGCGCGACTCTTCGCTTAGCTTTTGCATACGCTCGCCAACTGAACCTTCTGTATAGCCGTTCGCTGTTAGAATCGCATCCATCTGCTCTGAAATACGTTTAACTTCAGCCAAACCCACATTATGAATTTCTTCTGCTGTCATAGTTGAGTCAGCTAAATAGGTGATCTCATGTTGATAAAATGCTTCACCGTTTGGCTGTGCCCAAATACCGACTTTTGTCGGCGCAATTGCCTCAAGTGTCTGCATATCTTGGCTTACTTTCGCAAAAGCTGGGTAAATCTCAGACTCAACAATATTTGCCGCTTTTTTAACTAAAACAGCTTTGGTTTTATCATCAAGCGTTTTGAGCTCATTAAGTTTCTCAGCAAAACTACTCACCAATGGGTGTTCAGATGCATCTGGCGCTGTGAAATTATTTAAATATCCTAAGGTGTTTGGGAAAAGTGGTTTAGGTAAGATAATGCCTTTGCTAGCATCGTCTGCCACCTTGCTGCGTACCTGCTCTGTTAAATTTGCAAACGCAGACAAACGCTTAAGATAATCTGTTGCATCTTTTTCTGACGTAACACCGTGCTGATCTTTTAATATATTTGGAATATCAATTAATGGGCCTGAGATTTGATTTACCACATACGGTAAATGCCCGCCCCACGTATCAATATAACCACCACTGAATTGCTTATCGCCCGCATAATAACGAGCTATCACTTCATTTACGGCAACATGTAAGCGATCTTTATCCGAGAGGTTTTTACTCTGCAATGCATTAAGTTGCTCTGCCGCTTTATGCATATCTATTTGCAAGGCTTGCATGCCTGCCAATGAGTAATTTGGTAAACGATTTGCGTACTGACCAAACTCAGCGCTATCTAGTTTTAAAGACGTTGCTAAAGCTGGCTGATGATTGATAAAGTTTTTCGTGTAGGTATTAACCACGCTGTCGACTTCAGCTCGACTTACTTGAGCTTGTTGTGCTGCTACTGACTTTGTTTTTTGTGTTGTCTCAGTAGAGCAGCCGGCGAGTACTGCACAAACAGCAAGCGCAGTTAGTGTATGTTTGATCATATTTTGCTCCAAGGTATTCTCGTCAATATCCAGATTTTATTTACCTGTGAATATTGGTAGTTTTTATTATTTAGCTTAATTTGCACATTGTATACAATTAGAATTGTTGTGCTAGTACAATAAGAGAGTACTTGTTGCTTTTTTGCTTAATGAAAAACAGTTAGAATGACGCTTCATTAATTTAACGAGATTGGCTGCATACGCCCCCAACTATGAATAGACGTAAGAAAATCTACGAAAAGCTAAAGAAGAAAGACAAAAAAGCAAATGAAAAATTGCATAAGAACAATAAACCAAAGTACATTTCTAAAGCTGAACGTGCCAAGTTAGAGGCCGAACAACAAGCTCAAACTGACAGTTCAACAGAAATTTGCGATTAGTGGTCATTCATGTTTAATATGCGCTAATCAAAATACGTTTTATGCTGCTTTTAAGGATGAATAGCACAATGAAATTTAGTCTATTTTCTTTTACCTTTTTACTTATCACACTTGTATCTACCTCAGGTTGTAACAGCACTTTAGGGCTAAAAAAACAACAAACCAATCGTGCACCTCACTGGTTTATCAAACCGGTTCATAATCAAACCATCGGATTCATTGGTGCAGCAGCAAAGTATGACAGCCAAGGTAGAATTAATATCTCTGGCAGCAGAAAAGCGGCCTTAGTCAAATTACAAAGCCATCATCAATTCGCTATAACAGAGATAGACGCTAAACAACTTTCGAGCACCGCTAAACTTCGGTTACCTGAAGGCCACTCAGTACGGTTTATGCCTGAGTTTTTCTATCAAGGGGTTATTTATAGTTACGCAACATTAGAGCAAGATGCATTTGCCTTGAGCCAACAACAAACCCTCACTGATTTATCCAGGTGCCAATTTAAGCAATGTAATCCAACATGGCTATGTGATGAGCAAGCAAACACCATTACTGGTGTGAGTTTTTATACCAGCTCACCCCATCAGCAGCTTTCTATGGCGCAACAAAATGCCAACTTAATCGCTAATTTACTGAGTAATAGCCAAGTACGTGCAACTGAATTTATCAGCCAATCTTCGGACTCTCACTCGAATCGGCACACTGCCAGTTTTAATCAGCAAAGTGATGTGAAAGCAAAGGTGGATCAGAATCATGGCATGATTTTAAATGAGCTCTGTGAATATAATGGCACGCTGATCGGGAATTTTGTATTGCCTACTAACTCAATTGAACTAGAAGAACATTGGCAATCTCAAGCTGTTTACCAAGACCGAAGCTTGATCCAAGGCAGCTTTGGTCACGGGGGGACTATGTCTTCAGATTTGTTACTCAGTACAGCCATTGAGTTAGCCATTAAAGACGCCTTGATAGAGCTGGCAAAAATTAAAGGGATCGCCATTGAAAATACCAGCACCCTGTCATTTAACGATGGATTTTATTTTCTCTCGAAAAGTAAAATGACAGTCAGTGAGCGTGTCTCTGGACAACTCCTCGATATCAAAATCAGCTATCAAAAAGAAACCCCCATCGTGAATGTCTGGGTTCTTGAAGCGATTAACCAGCTTTAAACTCCGTGTGGTATCTATAAATAACACACACCAAAAAGTAACCAAATACGGTTACATTTGAATAAGTAACTAAATTAGGTTACATTAAATAAAGTTACTTTTTTTGGTTACTTATTATGCCGATTTCACAAGAAGACAATACAGGGGTGATCACCGCCGACATTGTGAGCTCACAATCACTCAATCAAAGTGATTATGAGCAACTGCTTGTTCAATTAAAGTATTACCTAACCGCTTTAAGGGCTGAATTTGGCGCAGAGTTTCATATTTTCCGTGGGGATAGCTTTCAAATCGCCCTGCCAAAAGCACAAGCCTTATTCAAACAGGCCATTGCGATAAGACTATTCTTTATACAGCAAGGTTTAGATGTAAAAGTGAGTCTCGCTCAGGGACAAATTAAGTTATCACAAGGGGGTCTTGCCACCGCAACAGGAGAAGCACTGGTAAAAGCAGGTCATGGCCTTGATAACATCAAGAATCAACGCTTGGTCTATAACAATGCCTGTGACGAAAGCTTTTTACTGAATATTCAATTTATAGATCTATTGCTGGGTAAATTAAGCCGTAAACAAGCCCAAGCACTACTTTTATATCTACAACAAGATAAACCTGAGCATGCGCTGCTTGCAGAACAACTCAGCACCAGCAGAGCAAATGTGACTAAATTACTTAATTTAGCCAACTACACCTTAATTGATACGTTTATCACATTGAGCGAGTCTTATACTTTCTGCAAGGAGACGTAATATGGCTGACTGGCAAACCCTTTTATTATGGCTAGTCATTGGCCATGTTATCGCCGACTTTTATCTGCAACCCATGAGTTGGGTGCATGACAGAAATAATCGGCACTTTAGATCAACTAAAGTCGTGTGGCACAGTTTAGTGCATGGTGTACTTGCCTTTATTGCACTGGCAGTATGGCAACACAACTATGACTTTGGGATCAGTAGTGCAGCTTTTGGTTATGCGACGCTTGTTACAGTTAGCCACTATTTGATTGATATCGGTAAATCATATTCGAGTAAGGGAGTGATACCGTTTTTGCTCGACCAACTCGCGCATTTGTTAGTGATTTTACTCATAACCCTTAATTTATCTGAGCCATTCAATGCAAGTAAGCAGTTACTCTCATTCATTAGCACACCGGGCAACCTCATCATTGGGCTTGGCTATTTATTGGTACTGACCCCAGCCTCTGTAATGATCAGAATGCTACTTGAGCGCTGGGCATACATGGGAAACGAAGAAGAAAGCTTGCCGCAAGCAGGGAACTTAATTGGGCAACTTGAGCGGGGGCTTTTACTAACTTGTATTCTTATTGATAGCTGGGCGGCTGTTGGCTTTATTTTAGCGGCTAAATCTGTATTTCGTTTTGGCGATTTAACCGCAAGTAAAGACAGAAAGCTCACTGAATATGTGATGCTAGGCACGCTTGTGAGTATTTTAGTTACATTGAGTGTGGCAGGAATGATAAAACTTTTCATATAACTTAGCAGACTAGACCTGAACATTATGTGCTTTTTATTAAAAGCCTCTCATTAAGAGCCTTCATAGAAAGCACATATTCTCTCAACAATGAAACAGCCCATATAAACTCCGCTTAAGTTTTATACTCCGTTTAAAAAAGACGTTTATTTCTCAACAACAATTCAACTTTATGAATGCAACAAAAGATATGATGGTAAGTTAAAATCAAAAACAAACTGTATACAATATATATTATCCATGTTAAAAAATTACCCCTCTTTAATACCAAGTACTAAAAAACAACAAAAAAAGAGAGTAAAAATGAATAAGAAAAGATTACTTAGCTTGTGTATCGCTTTAGCATTAACAGGGTGTAATGGCAGTGATAATGATCAACCTGAGATACCTAAAGTCGAAGAACAATCTGATTCTGGATCAAATTCTGGTAACTCAGGATCAGACAGTGAAAACTCAAGTGAAAGCAGCTTTCCATACGCAGATGAGCCTAGTTTAACCTTAGATATGGTTAAAAAAGGCCTGTCGACATCAGAACCCATAGGCTTTTACATCGACCTAGAAGAAGCAGCACCAAGCTTATTAATAAGTTTAGGTCGTGGCGAAACTGGCTTAGACCTGGGTGATCCAGATGTTTACATTAAATACGAAGGCCTTCCTGAAGCTGGTGACGCCCCCGTGTTTGACTGCGTGTCTTTTAATAGCCCTAATAGCCACGAAACTTGCATAATCGATAACCCTCAACCGGGTCGATACAACATTCTCATTGACGCTTATAAAGACTCGGCTGTAAATGATGCGACTTTATTCGCAACGACTTCGCTTTTTGCTAGCAGCGAATTATGTGCTGATATGGTACAAGTTCGCATTCAAGAAACAATGAATGAAGAAGCAAAAAAGCGTATTTGTGACACCTTGATAGAAACCAAAGCTCGTTTCGAAACAGTACTTAATGACAAGCTGTCAGCGGATACTGGCGTACCTGTACCGAATGACTTAAACGAGATCACCAATATAAATATCTTTGCGAGTCTATCGAATCATATGAGCTGGGTTGAGCACTTATGGGACTCAGATAACAGCAGTGGTATTTATTTTGAAACTGCGCCGACCGAATGGTATCACGATTCAACCATCCTTACTTTTAACGCCCTAGAGTGGAGCGGTGGCCGCTCAGTTGTGCGTTCACTAGCTCATGAATATGTACATGCGCTTGATGGCCGATATAACAAAGAAGGTGGTTATAACGGCGACCTTGGATGGTGGACAGAAGGGTTAGCTGAGTATGTAGGCACTTATTACCAACGCCCATACCAAATGCTACTCGATGCTAACCAAGAGACAAGTTATTCGCTCAGCGATATCACAACCCCTACCATTAGTTACAGCTCATTTTATGATTGGGGCACTTTAGCCGTCGCTTACATGATTGAGCAGCACCCAGGTGAAGTTAAAACACTCATTGCGAATATGCGCGCTGGTGAATGGGAAACAGTGAGTACCCAGTTAGCAGAGTTTTCAACAGCCTACGAAGAAAGCTTTAAAACATGGCGTACAACGACCTTAGTTGAGAACTTTAAAGCAAGCGCACAACCTTTAACCTTAGGTGAAGCGATGCCAATTAACGGGCGTGGTGGCTGGGTATATAGTGTCACACTATCAGAAGAGACATCCGTGTTAACCTTCAAAACGTCTGGTGGCTCGACCAACGTAGACCTTTGGGTGAGCAAAGACTCACCTGCACACCCAGCTATAGATCAGGCTGTGCTTTGCAGCTCAACCACCGAGTCATCCAATGAAGAAACCTGTACGCTTGAAACACCAGAACAAGGCACTTACTTTGTCACAGTTGGCTCTGATTTCGCTGGCGCAGATATTCTAGATCTATATTTAACGGCATGTACGGGCACAGACTGTACTGTAGATTTACCAGCACCTATGCCACTGATCACACCTGTCGAACCATACTTACCTCACTGGCCAGAAAAAGGCACATTGGGCAGCTGTAATTTAGTTGAAACCTATGGCCGAAGCCGCCAGCAGATTGAAGGTTTCACCGTCAATAATAGCTCTGACAAAGATATTCAACTTTATTGGATCAACAACTACTCGGGTACTCAGCCAAGCTCTGCATTCCAAACATTACCAGCAGGTGAAACATTCAGTGCAGATAATTGGGTGATCGGCGATCGTATGATGCTAGGCGATGCTGCGGGTAACTGCTTAGGGGTTGCCATCGTCAACGATACTGATAATAGCTTCGAAGTGGATGCTGAGTTTGTAAAAGATGCAGTGAGCGAAGCCCCTATTCCTGTCGCAACCGCTGAAATTGGCAGCTGCGAATTACTCACCACATATTCTCGACAAAGTAACTATGCGCCTGAATTTGCAGTACATAATCAGTCTGAGACACCAGTGACATTGGCATGGGTTAACAACAGTGATGGGTCTTTATATTATGGTAACTATGGCACGCTCGAATTTGGCGACAGTTACGCTAATAGTAACTGGGTTGTAGGCGACCGTATGGCACTGATGGGCAGTGATGGCCAATGTTACGGCGTGCTCGACCTAAATGACAGCAGTAACATTTATGTGATTGATAAAAGCTTATTTAAAGAATAACGCTTTTTAAACACAGACCTACTTTGAGTCACTTGGAAATAGGTGACTCACACAAATCAAAAGAAACAAGGATGTTCTTTTCTGACAAATGAAGTGTTGCATACCCTGATCATGTTTAATCAAATGACCAGCTCTGCATCTCTACTAAACGACTTTTAGTTCGCTCAAACGCAAAGGCCAATTGTTCACCCACATATAATTCGTTTAAATCACACTGTGCATCGATTACCAATAAACAACACTGCTCGTAACACTCGTCAACCAGCGCAATAAAACGTCGCGCTTCGTCATCAAAACGGGCATTTTGAATGCTTGAATGTGCGCGTTGGTAACCGTCTTCTATACCTTGAGTTACTTGCTTTTCATCTGGTTCAGCGCCCATCTTTGGCACTTTGCTGACAAATATAATTCGGTGATTTTTCGCCAGCTCGATATAATCTGCAGTTGCTCTTGGGGTTGAGCACAAGGCCATAAAATCAAACAAGTAGCCATGTTCACTTTTACCTAATACTTCGACTTCTCTGCGGCATATCTCTATTTGTGTAGTTTCTAACACACCATGAGCGCGTTCAAATTGAGTTAAAAGCCTTGCCTGATCCTGCACAAAGTAATGAGTGTAATTCGCACCATAAGCAAAACGATGATCAACCTCTCCTGCCACATTAATGACTTCACACTTCGAGAGTAATAGATCTATGGTCGGCAAAAACCGTTCTCGCGCTAAGCCATTATGATAAAGCTGAGACGGGTGTGCGTTTGAAGTCGTGACCAACACAACACCTTCTTTAAATAAGGCTTCAAATAACCTTGCCATGATCATGGCATCACCAATGTCAGTGACAAAAAACTCATCAAAGCACAATACCTTGGCTTTACTGGCCCAATCTTTTGCAACGTGTTGTAAAGGGTTGAGCGTGCCTTGAAGTGCGTTAAGTGCTTGATGCACTTGCACCATAAAGTGATGAAAATGCAGTCTTTGCTTGGTCACCCCCGATAAATGTGCAAAGAACAAATCCATCAGCATGGTTTTGCCTCGCCCAACTGGGCCATACAAATACAAGCTTTGACATGACTTGCCCTGCTCAAGCGTAGTCGCCAACGTATCTAAGGCATTCAACGCGATAATTTGGGCAGGATCCTGAGTCAGCTTTTGAGATTGAATTTGCGAAAAGTAACTATCAGAGAGAGTTGTCATATCAGAGCGAAATGGAATAAAGATTATCTATCGATTATTTTACAGCTTTTGTTACGAAGATAAGACTATTTTGATTTATTAAAAAGAAAAAAGCGCCGGGGGCAGCCGGCGCTTTTAGATTCGTATTCAAGGGGAATTGAATACCTTTACTCTCAGTAATTTAACCAGTATAGATGAAATCACTAAAAGTCCAGTAAAGTATAGGTCGTTTTACTTATACTTGACTAAGACCACTGTGCTCAGTGCCGGTACATCAATTCCCTCTGCTGTAATTTTTGTCTCTTTGACCACAGGGTCATGACCCTGTTTTAACACTGGATGTAACTGGTAATCTTGACTTTCGACAACTTTGAATGAATTTTGTTCATTATTAGCGTTGAAGATCACCAAAATACGCGAAAATTTATTATCTACAGCCTCACCCTGAGTATCATCTAACTGCATAACAATTAGACCTGATTGATGATTTTTATCATTCACTGATTTTTGCGTATTTAAAAATTGGACTTTTTGCTGAACTTGATCTGCGGTTGCGAGACGGAATAACTCAGAACTATTTCTGATTTTTAGCATATCGATAAACATGCCTTTTGCCAATTGAATATCTGCTGTATTTACATCATCTCGGTCTTGGTGACCAGCAAGTACCGTTTTGATTAAAGGCCAGTTGTCTTTGTCTTTATCGGCAGGGGGTAGACCTACATCATAGTTATTTCTTTGTCCCGCAAAGTCTGTGGCATTAAACCAGTCGCCATAATCATAGCTATCTCGTAAAAATGACTTTGAACGTAATAGCTCAGATCCCATATGAATAAATGGAATACCTTGCCCATACATCACATAGCTCATGCTTTGTGCATGCAAACGCACACGTTCAGTAGTCGTTAAATCAACCGCTAGGCGGTACTGGCTGTTGTCCCAAAGTGTTTGGTTATCGTGCTTAGACACATAGTTAATGGTGTCTGCCGGGTCAAACGCATAACCTGTAGGTTGATTGCCATAAGGTACGTCTTTACCTAAACGTTTATCTAACCCATTGTATTTATTTGCTAAGTCATATTCAGCGAGATTACCCGCCATACCGATGCGCACTTGATCCATCGCCACAAAATAACGTTGTTTGCTTTGTGCGTCAGTTTGTAATTCGTTAGGTAATGTCAGCAGACCATTACCCACACCTTGCGTGTCACGGGTATTGTTGCCAGGGCCTCGTACTGCATCGCGAAGACGATCGCTAAATGTGCCAATCTCAGTGCCACCCAACTCTAACTGACTAGCCTGCACAAATTGTGCATTATTGGCTACTTCGCCGAAGTTCCAACCTTCACCGTAAAAGTAAGTATCTGGATCAACTTCACGTACTAGCTCTCGCGCTTGTAGCATTTCAGCTTTTGGCTGATGCCCCATTAAGTCGAATCTAAAGCCATCAATCTTGTAATCACGGGCCCAAGTCACTAATGAATCATTCATCAGCTTTGCCATCATGGTGCGCTCAGTTGCAGTGTTACCACAAGTGTAACACGTTGATTGTTCTACAATGCCTGTTGTTGGATTTAAGCGGTGGTAATATCCCGGCACAATTTTGTCGAGCACGGAATTTTTCGCTAAACCGAACTGATGGGTATGGTTGTAAACCACGTCCATGATCACACGAAAGCCCATTGAATGAAGGTGCTGTACCATTTCTCTAAATTCAACAATACGCGTTACGCCCATCGAATCTGTCGCATAACTGCCCTCAGGCACAGTGTAATGGAATGGATCATACCCCCAGTTATAGTTATCAAATTGACGTAGTGCACTGACAAGCTTTTGCGCTTTAGCTGAGTCTGTTGGATAACTTTTTAACACATCGACGACGCGTGTGTCTTCTTCCCAAGTGTTTTGACATTCGTCTAGCTTTGGCAACTGCTTACACACAAACTGCATACTTGAAGTATGGTCGATAACCGTTGCTGTATCTTCGTTGATACTGCCTAAATCATAAGTCGGCAATAGATGAATATTATTTAAGCCGGCATCTCTTAACGCCCTTAAATGCTTCATACCATCTGAGTTCATATCGGTAAATGCCACATATTTACCACGCCAAGCACTGTTGCTCAGCGCTTTATCGCTGGCACTAAAATCGCGAATGTGGGTTTCGTATAACACATTGTCTTCAGGCTTATTGATACTCGGCACCGAATGACTTGCCCACCCCGTTGGTTGCGTGGCTTTATCATTCAAGTCAACAACTTGGGCATGAGTACTGTTTGTCGACAAACTCAATGCATAAGGATCTGTCGTAACAATGGTTTCGACTTTTTTCGTTTCAGGATGATAAACGGTGATCTCATACTGATAATAATCAAGCGCAGCGACATTGTTCGCATTTACCTGCCAAACGCCAGTGCTTTTGTCTTCTTGCATCGGTATTTTATTAGCCGGGTTATGAAGGCTATTACCAAATGCTAGTAAAGATACCTTTTGCGCTGTAGGTGCCCACAGCTTAAATTGCACAGAATCTGCCAGTACGGTGGCACCTAGATCTGACACTTCATTGGCATCATTCGCCGTTAAAGTATAAAGCGAATCTAATAGCTCACCCTGCTGCACAAAGCTTATAAGTGCGCCTTTGCTATCAACCACACTGACCTGCCCTTTCGCCCAGCTTTTCGCTTGTTGATTGGTAAGCGCAACTTTATATGCTTTGAAATCAGCTAAGTGTGGGTAGCTAGCGGCAACCCAGGCTGGTAGTTCAACTGCATCTAATGCCATTTGCTGTGACATTTGTCCTTCAAGTAAGGCGCTTTTTAGCTGTAAGTTAGATTTTGCAACTGAAGGCGCCAGTAATAGTAATTCTGAGGTTAACCAGTGCGCGCCATAAGTCGCTTGTGTTGCGAGTTGCTCGGCTTGTTGTTCAAAAGCTTGCTGTGTGTTTACCAATTGGCAAGCACTTAAAGATGCCACAAGCGGGATTATTGTCATTTTCGGAATTAAACCCAAAGACTTTGTTACTTTGCGCATTGGCGAGTCCCATTATTTAAGAAGTATTTTCAACTAGGTCATACGTTACTGAATGCCCTATATTTGACACAACTAAATGAATAGCTTTTGCATACGTATTCAACGAGCCTAGTCTAAACTGGTAGCTATGAATACGTATGCATTAACTATTCATCAACACAACACGGCTATATATTAAGCTCCGACAACCCATAACATGTTGGCATGACCGAACGATTACATAAGTTACTATAAAGTTTGGCATGTTAACGGTATAACCGAACACCTATGGCAACGGGGATAAAACAAATGCAAAAACTAAAACCAAGCAAAGTGACCTTGGCACTTTTAGCAAGTGGCTTTGCTGCAATGAGTGCACCAATGTTTGCAGCTGCACAAGATGCAGAGCAAAAAGCACAAAAAGACGTTGAAGTTATCGAAGTAAAAGGCTTCCGCCGCTCGCTAGTTGAATCTATCAACGCTAAACGTTTTTCTACCAGCGTAGTTGAAACCATTTCAGCTGAAGACATCGGTAAACTACCAGACTCTTCAATCGCAGAATCTTTATCTCGCCTGCCAGGTCTTGCTACACAGCGTTTAGATGGCCGTGCAAGTAAAATCTCTATCCGTGGTTTCGGTGAGAATGAAAGCGGCACAACATTAAATGGCCGCGAACAGGTTTCTATCAGCGACAACCGTGGCGCTGAATTCGACCTTTACCCATCTGAAATCATGAGCGGCGTAACCGTTTATAAAACACCTGATTCAAGCATCGAAGGTGAAGGTATTGCAGGTACAGTTAACCTACAAACAATCAAGCCATTAGACCAAGATGGTCGTATCATTCAAGTTAATGGCGTTATCGAGAAAACCAGTTTCGAAAAACTAAACCCAGACGGTGAAGACAAGGGCCATAAGGCAACATTCTTCTACCTAGACAAATTCGCTGATGACACAATCGGTGTGGCATTTGCACTTAACACCATGAGCTCTCCGAACCAAGAAAAGCGTTGGAATGCATGGGGCTACCCTGAGTTTGAAAAAGATGGCAAACAGTACTCAATCCTAGGTGGTGCTAAGCCATACGTTCGCTCTTCTGAGCTTGAACGTGATTCTATGATGTTCGTACTAGAAGCTGCACCGCGTGATGACGTACGTATGACATTCGATGCGCTATATGTAGACTTTTTAGACAAGCAAATTCTACGTGGTATTGAAATCCCATTCGCATGGGGCCAAGGTGAAAAGAGTGCAAACTCAGTAGACGATGCGTCAGGCTTTATTACTTCTGGTACAACAGCGGGTCAGCGTGTTGTAGTTCGTAACGACTATAACGAACGAGACGCCGAGATGAAATCACTAGGCTTCAACACTAAATGGGATGTAAATGAAGACTTACGTTTAGATTTCGACGTTAGCTACTCAAAAGTAGAAAAGAAAATCGTTGGTATTGAGAGCTATGCCGGTACTGGTCGTGGTGACAACCGTGGTGAAGCTGACACATTAAGCTACACGCTTGACGGTGGTAACACGGGCGCAAAATTCAATCACAACCTTAACTACGCTGACTACGACCTAATTCAATTAGGCGGCCCTTTAAGCTGGGGTTGGAGTGGCGCTTTAAATGATGCGTTCAACGTAACAGGTACTGATTTTGAAAACCAACTACAAGATGGTTTCATCAATACACCTGAAGTTGAAGACGAACTTAAGTCACTGAGATTTGCAGCAACGCAAGCGATTGAAAATGACTTCATCTCATCAGTTTCTGCGGGGATTTCATACCGTGACCGCGAAAAGGCGAAACTGTCTGAAGGTTACTTCTTAACACTTTCAAGCTTCAAGTACCCGAGTAACACCGGCATGATGGTCGTACCTGAGCAATACCGTCTAGGTACAGCTAACCTAGATTTCATTGGCATGGGCGAAATGATTGCTTATGACGTGAATGGCCTTGTTCGTGACGGTTATTACTATGGCCTTCAAGAAAGCTTAACTAACTCATCTCACGCAACTAAGTCTTGGACTGTACGTGAAAAAGTAACCTCTTTATTCGTAAAAGCAGATATCGACACTGAAGTCGCTGACATGCCATTAAGTGGTAACATGGGTTTACGTTATGTGCGCTCTGAACAGTCATCACAAGGTAATGCGTTTAACACAGTGGATGGTAAGGTAGTTACTTCACCGACTGACATCAGTCATGACTATAACCACTTGTTACCTAGCTTAAACTTAACGTTAAAACTAGACGACGACCAATCAGTACGTTTTGGTGCAGCGAAAACAATTTCTCGTGCACGCCTTGATGAAATGAATGCGTCTTTTAGCGCTTCATATAACCAACAGCCTGATACTAACGGTAATAACTGGTCAATTGGCGGTGGTAACCCTGAACTTGAGCCAAAAGAAGCGTTCGGTTTAGACCTAACTTATGAAAACTATTTCAGCAGTGAAGGTTACTTTGCAGTTGCATTATTCCATAAAGACATCACCAACTGGCACTTCGACGGTCAATATGCGGTTGATATGACAGGTGTTGCAGATCCTGCAACTGGCGCTATCCCTGCGAACCCAAATGGTACAGGTAGTGGTAAAGTGAATGGTGGTGAAGGTACGCTTTGGGGTTATGAACTGTCTGGTACATTACCGCTTAACGTGTTTTCTGAAGCATTAGACGGCTTCGGTATTATTGCAAGCTACACAGGTGTTGAATCTGATCTGAAAAACCCTGAAGGCGCTGAATACAAGATTCCAGGTCTTTCAGAAAGTATTTCAACATTCACTTTCTACTATGAAAACCACGGTTTCTCAGCTCGTGCTAGCATGCGTAAGCGTGATGACTTCAAAGGTGACGTAAACGGTATCGGTTACACAGCAACTCAAGTAGACATCATGGGCGAGACAATTTGGGATGCACAAATTGGCTATGACTTTGGTGAAGGTGGTTTCAAAGATCTTGAAGGTCTATCTGTATTCCTACAGGGTTACAACCTAACTGAAGAACCATTCACTACGCTAAGCGGTGACAATGCGTTACAGGTGCGTGATTACCAAGATTACGGCCGTAACTACTCGTTAGGCTTCGCATATAAGTTCTAAACGAGCGTGATAAAGCTAAGTTAGTTATGATAGCCCTTGCGATGTAAATCCAAGGGCTTTTTTATGCGGACTTTTGAGAGTTGGCGAGTTGGCGAGTTGGCGAGTTGGCGAAAAGAATACCATCTATCCACTGAGCCAAAACACGGTAGCACCGACTTTATGTCGGGTCTAAAGCGCAGCTTATTAACGTGCTATACAGGGTAAATTATGCAAAACAAAATTAACGATGTCGTTATTGTTGGTGGCGGCACTGCAGGCTGGATGACTGCCAACTTACTCGCTAGGGTGCTAGGTAAAAGCATTAATGTGACTCTACTTGAGTCAGAAGACATCGCAACTGTTGGAGTTGGCGAAGCGACTATCCCACCGATTATGCAATACAACCAAGCCATCGGTGTGAATGAGCACGATTTTATGCAAGCGTCTAAAGCCACCATTAAGCTTGGTATTCAGTTCGAGAATTGGCTAAAACCTAAACATAATTATATGCATGCCTTTGGTAGCATAGGAAAAAACTTCCCGTTTTGTGACTTTCATCACTTTTGGCTTAAAGCGCAAAATAAAAATGACCAAGTCGATAATCTTACTTATTGGGATTTCTCACTTAACTACCAAGCAGCTAAGCACAACAAATTCCAAAAGCTCAAACACCTCCCAAACACTAATCTGCCGGGCATTGCCTACGCCTATCATTTTGATGCTGGGTTATACGCTAAGTTTTTAACCGAACACGGTAAGCAGCACGGTGTTAATCATGTCATCGGCACGGTAAAACAAGTAAATCAAAATAACGAAACGGGTCATATCGAAAGCCTGTTATTAGATAACGATACCCAGCTTAGCGGCGACTTATTTATCGACTGTACCGGCATGCATGCTCTACTCATCGAAAAGACACTTAGTACAGGCTATGATGATTGGTCACATTGGTTACCTTGTGACCGCGCTATGGCAGTCCCGAGTGAGAATGCAGAGACAGTAGTGCCTTATACGCGCTCTATCGCTCATCATGTTGGCTGGCAGTGGCAAATTCCGCTGCAACACAGGACAGGTAATGGCTTAGTGTATAGCTCTAAACACATGAGTGATGAAGAGGCCAAACAAACGCTGCTTGGTAACCTGCCGGGCAAACCAATAAGTGACCCAAGAATTATAAAATTTAGAACCGGTCGTCGCAGAAAAGTCTGGAATAAAAACGTCATCAGCATTGGTCTATCAAGTGGCTTTTTAGAGCCATTAGAATCAACCAATATTCATCTTGTGCAAAGTGTGGCAACGCGTTTACTCAAGTTCTTTCCGCACAATGGCATTAGCCAAACCTTAGTCGATGAGTTTAACCGCTTGTGCAAAGCCGAAGTTGAAGGCATTCGAGATTTTATTATTTTGCACTACAAATTAAATAATCGTAGCGATAGTGCATTTTGGCGACAATGTCAGCAAATGGACATTCCTGACACACTGAATACTAAAATTGAGCTATTTAAACAAACAGGCAAGGTACACTGCGAACCAAACGATTTATTTACCGAAATCGCTTGGCAACAAGTAATGCTCGGGCAAGGTATTACGCCAACCGATACTCACCCACTTGTTGATGGGTTAAGTGACGAACAAATCAAAGACATGATGGAAAGTTTGCGAACGCTGGTCGATAAAACCGTCGAAAACATGCCAACTCACCAAGACTTTTTATCTATCTTAACCTAATCGCCCCCAAATAATGCTCAGGTATGAGTCAACGCTCGTACCTAATATAGACCCACAAAGTATTAACCCCCGGGAAAAACAATTAGTATTCAAACTATTTATTTAGACTATAAGTAAAACAGATGAATACGATAAAACCCTGAAAAATATAAACATAATAACTTTTACCACTAATTAAAATATTAAAATTTCGTTACAGCACTTGCTATAAGCGTCTAAAACCAGTAATCTTTTCAGCACAAATTCTTTGAGCACTAATTAATTTAACTTTAAGAGTTATTCATAACAGTTAGTCGCTTGTCAAAAAGTCCGTTACGCAATTATTCATTGCGACATGACCTTTTCGGCTCAACCAAACCATGGTTCGCCTGCCGAAAACGGTTCGATACCTTGCTACTGCGAGGATCACAATCAAATTTTTAATTATTAATTTAACCTAAGTCGTGCATCTGCACCGGGGTATTCATGTCTAAGAGTCTTTGGCTTACTAGATTTGCTCATCTGCGTTTTGCCCATCATGGTGTTTTCACGTCTTAAAACTATGCCCTATTGCGCCGGTAGGAAAAGAGGAACTTGCAGAAAATGAGTTTAACAAACACAAAAAGATTAGTTATAAAAGTTGGTAGTGCCTTGATTGCGCCACAACAAGATGGCTGTAAAGCGCGTTACCTGCTTAATATTGCTCAATTTATTGTTAGAGCTCGCGCCCAAGGTGTTGAAGTTTTATTGGTTTCATCAGGCTCTGTTGCCGCTGGCGCACATCATTTTAAAAATCCAGACCGCAGTAACATCGCAATTAAAAAAGCTATGGCTGCAGCAGGTCAAATGGAGATGATGTCAACGTGGGATCGCTTTTTTGATTTTCCATCAGCACAGCTACTGATGACACACGCTGATTTACGTGACAAAGAACGTTATGAAAGTATTCGTCAAACTTTGTTTAGTTTATTAAGCGAAGGCATTTTGCCAATTATCAATGAAAACGATGCGGTAACAACCGAGCACTTGAAAGTGGGTGATAACGATAACTTATCGGCAATGGTCGCCGCTGCGGCAGATGCTGACACATTAATTATATGCTCCGATGTTGACGGGTTATATGACCAGAACCCAAAAACAAACCCAAATGCAAAACTTATTGAAGAAGTAAATACCATTACGTCAGCGATTTATGACATGACAGGTGGTCCAAATAGCGCCGTGGGTACTGGCGGAATGCGCACCAAGCTTGAAGCGGCTGAAAAAGCCACATCACACGGTATTGCCACTTATATCATCAATGGGTTTGATGAAAGTACTTTTAATGCACTACTCGATGGCGACAATCCGGGCACTTTATTCACGCCATTTAAAAATCCAATGGAAGAAGCCCAACACTGGATGACACACACAGCAGCCGAACATGGCGAACTTGTTGTTGAGTCTGAAGGATTACACAACAGTGAGGAGCTCAATTGTGAAGAGATCCTTTCTGTAGAAGGTGAGTTTTCAGCAGGTGAAACTGTGCTGATCAAAAACACCAAAGGGGAGCGTTTGGCTAAAGCAAGCAGTAATTACAGCAGCTGCTTATTGAACTTTATTACACAAAATACCGATGGTATAAATACTAGCCAAATGCAAAATAGTATTGGCCCTATTATTTCGAAAAACGACATTGCTGTGCTGGAGAGAAAACAATCATGAGCTTAATTACAAATTTATCAAAACAAGCGGCGAAAGCGGCAAAAGTATTGGCATTACTAACAACTGAGCAGAAAAACCAAGTACTGCAAGCGATGGCTAATGCACTGCGTGCAGAAACTGATCATATTCTTAGCGCAAACCAAGAAGATTTAGCCAATGCCAAACAAAATGATTTAAGCCCAGCTATGATTGATCGCCTTACGCTTACTCCCGCACGCATTGAAGACATGGCGCAAGGTATCGAAACCATCGTGTCGTTAGACGATCCGGTAGGGAAAACGCGCAGCATGGGCACTCGACCAAATGGCATCGAAATCAATAAAATGCGTATTCCTTTAGGCGTGGTATGTATGATTTATGAAGCACGCCCAAATGTCACAGCCGACGCGGGCGCACTGTGCTTTAAATCAGGTAATGGCGTGATTTTACGCGGTGGTAAAGAAGCATTAGCCAGTTCAATGGCCATTGCCAAGGTCATGCATAAGATTCTAACTGAGTTTAATCTGCCAGAAGCGCTTATTACTGTCGTACCAGATCCAGATCGCGGTTTAATGATGGAGCTGATGCAGCAAAAAGAATACATCGACCTGATCATTCCACGCGGCGGCGAAGGCCTTATCAACTTTGTGACCGAAAACAGTACTGTGCCTGTCATTCAGCACTTTAAAGGCGTGTGTCATTTATATGTTGATAAAGATGCCGATTTAAACATCGCAGAAGCCTTGCTATTGAACGGTAAAACTCAGCGTACTGGCGTATGTAATGCCCTAGAAGGGTTAGTGGTTCATAAAGACATCGCCGATAAGTTCTTAAACCAAGTAGCCCCGATTTTGCGTGCTGCAAATGTGAAAGTGAATGCCTGTAAACGCGCTGCAGAGTACTTTGACGACGTCACTGTACTAAACGATGACGAATTTGGTGAAGAGTATTTAGCGCTAGAAATTGCCATTCGTATTGTCGATGACTTTGCCGCTGCAATCGACCACATCGACCAATTTGGCAGTCATCACACTGAAGTGATCTGTACTAAAAACCATGAAACAGCCACGCTGTTCCAACGCAGTGTTGATGCATCTGTAGTTATGGTCAATGCGTCATCACGCTTCAGCGACGGCGGCCAATTAGGTCTTGGCGCCGAAATTGGTATCGCAACTACTAAGCTACACGCCTATGGCCCAATGGGCTTAGAGTCATTAACCACTGAAAAGTATTTAGTAAATGGTACAGGTCAGGTGAGAGATTAAGAGTTTGCGAGTTTGCGAGTTTGCGAGTTTGCGAGTTTGCGAGTTTGCGAGTTTGCGAGTTTGCGAGTTTGCGAGTTTGCGAGTTTGCGAGTTTGCGAAAATAATATCGCCTCGATAGCTAAACCAAACCCGGTAGCACCGACTTTATGTCGGGTTTGAAAAATTAAAAACATCTGTAGGCGCGGGTTCACCCCGCGCTTTTATTTGCGCGATATAAAATCGCGCCTACAAGGCAACACTATCACACGGTAGCACCGACTTCATGTCGGGTTTCAATCTCCAGCGCTTTTAAGACCTTCAATAGTGTGATTAAAAATTTCGTCCTCATTAAAACTTACGCTTAAATTTTTTCACTGCTTGCTCAAGTAATAGGCTTATTCCTTTCACTTCGAATTACAACAACCAAGGCTGTTCAATCGCGATAAATCGACTTGAGCTATTAATCAATGAATTCGCTGTAAGTTGCTCAACTCCAACGGCCCATGTTTCGATGCCGTGTTTAGCTGCCACTTTTTGCATTAATAAATCAAAATCACCGTCGCCCGATAGTAAACAGATCACGTCTACATCTGGCGCATGTTCAAGTATATCTATGGTGATCCCCACATCCCAATCACCTTTGGCCGAGCCGTCTTTACGCTGAATAAAAGGTTTAAGCTTTACATTAAACCCTATGTGTTTGAGGGCTTTTTGAAACTTGTGCTGTGAGTCGTCGTTTGGGGCTATGGCGTAGGCGTTTGCAAGAGTAATGTCGCCTTGCTCAGATAAAAACTGCCAAACTTTTCGGTAATTGAGTTGACGTGAAAATGCGTCTCGAGTGGTGTAGTAAATGTTTTGTACATCGACAAAAACAGCAATTTTTTTCATTTGGCGCTCAGAGCAATTTAAAACCCCATGCTAACCAAAAACTTGCCTAGATAAAACCAAAAGAGGCTCAGTTACCTAAGCCTCAAAGCTCTCATGTATTAATCACACATAAAGTAGCGATTTGTAAATGCGCAATCTTTACCATTCCAGCATGAGATAGCACCGGTTCTGCAATCTGCTCGATTTGTTGGAATACAATCAGGTGTATCAGAATTGAAGTAACCACCAGCCACATTTGGGGTTGCAGCATTAGCGAGTACTTTTTCAGATGTTAAGTTTTTCAGCTTTTTTTTGTTCAGTTTCATAATAAATATCCTTTTAGTGCCGTTATTGGCAAAAAAAGTGTAATGAAAAAACACAGATTAAGTAAACACTCTAGTAAGAATAAGTAATTATAAAGCAAGGTAAGTTTAAGTGATTTAGTGCTATTGAGTATTCATGATTAATGACCCAGTCACACTATGCAGTTTATTAGCCTTAAACCAAAGCTCAGGTTAAGTTAGAGAAAATATCTTCATAAAGGTTTATACTGCGCCGGTTTTAGTTATCAATTTAGTGTCATTATGAAAGATCAACATTCACCTTACTGCGCCATCGGCTTATTCAACCCTAAATCACCGACGAATGTTGGCGGTATTATGCGTGCTGCAGGCTGCTATGGGGCCAATGAAGTGTTTTTTTCTGGTAGACGTTACGCCATTGCAGCAAAACATCAAACCGATACTAAAAATGTCAGTGAGAAAATACCGCTTACTCAAGTCGATGATTTAACTCAAGCCGTTAGCCAAGACATTCCTATCGTGTGTGTTGAACTCGTGGAAGGCGCAACACCACTGCCTTTATTTCAGCACCCAGAACAAGCATTGTATATATTCGGCCCAGAAGATGGCAGTTTGCCACAAGAGATTGTCGATAAAGCCAGTGCCGTAGTTTATATGCCAACTACAGGTTGTATGAATTTAGCTGCTACGGTTAATGTGCTTTTATATGACCGCGCAGCAAAACACACTCAGCAGTTTAATAAACAGCAAATACTCGATTCACGAGATAATAATAATCGACTGAAGTTTAAGCCTTAAATAATAAATATCTACACAGAGGTTAGGTTGCAATAACACCCCTGACTCTGTGATATCACGGTTGCACCAGACCTAGCTAATTGATCTTTCTCAATAAACGGTTCTACAAGGCCGTCGCCTTCCGTGCAAAACATGCCCGATGAATATGGACCGAAATAGTTTAACTTGCCAGCTTTGTCAATCACCGCAACCGCTGGTACTGAGGGAACAAACGCTTTTAGTATGCCCGGCTCATCTAGCGTGACAGTGACATTGTTGAACTGGTGTTTTTCAGCGAGCTTTTCTACCGAATTAATATGACTTTGCGCCACAGTCTGACAAAAGCAATCACTGCGTTGAAAATGGATCACACTGCCAGCAAGTTCTAAATTATCTTTCAATAACGCTTCAACAAATACAGTATCGAAAGATAATGACAGCGCCGACTGATGTAATACATTTTGAGGGTCGAAATATTTAGTTTTATTACTGGCAGCATATAAGACTGCAAGCAATAAACCTGCAGCCCAAATAATTAATAGGGTTGGCAACCACTTAGACTTCAAATCGACTCATTTCCTGATTTAAGCTGTTGATTTGCTGCTGCATACTTGCAAATTTTTGTCCCATTTCGACCGTAGAGCTTTGCAAGTGCTTTGAATTACTCGCAAGTGACTGAGTTGACTGAGAAATGCTGTCAGATACGGTTGTTTGCTCCTCCGCGGCACTCGACACAGATGCCATATTATCAACAATGCTTTGAATACTTTGCACAACACCTGACATCATACCTGATGCTTCATTTGCTTGCGTCACAGTACCTTGCGCTTGCTCTAAACACTTAGCCATTTGCTCGACTGATAAAGAAGCCTCAGAGGTTAAAGATGCCGTGATATCACTGATCTGTTCGGCATTTTCACGGGTCTTCATAGCCAATTTTCGCACTTCGTCTGCAACAACCGCGAACCCTCGCCCATGCTCACCTGCCCTTGCAGATTCAATCGCCGCATTTAAAGCAAGTAAATTTGTTTGATCAGAAATGGATTTAATCGCATTCATGACCTCTTCAATTTGATTACATTTATTAGCCAGCTCACTGATTGTGTTTGAGGTATCTGCTAACTCTTGAGTTAAAGTATCTATATTTTGACCCGAGCTGTCGATAATCGATCTCGTTTTATTTGTATTAATAAAGGCGTCATTGGCATTGTCATTTGCACTGGAAACCTGGCCAGATACATTACTACTGGCTACCGTCATTTCTTCTGTAGCCGTAGCTATTAAATTGATTTGATTCGCATTATCTTCACTGGCGCTTTGTGCTTGAGCGGTAAGAATGGCTACTTCCTCTGCCATATTTGCCACGGAGTCTGATACTTGTTTTGATTGTGTAATCAAATTAGAGAATGAACTAATCAGCTTATTAAAATCAGCCAATTGCTTTGAGTCACTAGGCTGATAGCTGGCTAAATCAAATTTACCATTATTTGCCAATATGGTTTTCACACTGGACGATAAATCATGTGCAGCAACTGCTTCCCGGTGAGAGTGCTTTGCTACATACATCAACACACCAGCTTCAACAACGGCGAATATAGCGTGGATCATCAAGATATAAAACAGCAAATGACCCTCTTCAAATATAAATACACCAGAGCCTTGAACTTGCATCACAAAGAACAAGATATGGTGAACAGCAACAAAACCCACACTCGCCAAAATAACTTTCCAGTCTCGGTAAAAGCTCAAGAATGCCAACATGACAAAGATTTCAAAGTGTAGCTCTGTTAAACCCATAGTCTGCTGAATATGGAGAGCAGCAAAAACCTGCACAGCCACACCAACACTGTATCTAGTGATAGAAGATTGCGGTGCGCTCTTAATGAGAAATAAAGGGAGGCTCAGAGTAAACAAGCCAATAACAATGGCCTCAAACCAGGTTTGAGTGAAAAAAGCGATAAAGAGGGAGAGTAAAAACTGCGCAACTAACACGCCAGAAAAAATTCTGTTTGCTTTACTTATCCAGGGGTAATCCATTCTTATCTCCAATAGAGTTTAGAATATTTTAATTTTTATAAGTATAAGCTACGTTTCAAAAAACGCTTTGGATTGAAGTTTTTTCTTTGCTCAAGACTGTTTACTCAATATATGTTCAAAACGGTACCTGGAACAGAAAAATTGATGAGAGTTTACTCTGTCTAGCACTCTAATCTCCTTACCATATTAGAGATACTGATGAATAAAAAACTTATTTCTGATTGATGAACGGTTAAATGGTTGTTTGATAAACCTCGACCTATGCAAAATTACATAAAAAGCTGACATATCAGAGCATAAACCTTAAAAACCAGTTAGAATTCGTTCCTCTTAAAGGAGCATATAATGAAAACAATACTCTCAGCTTTTACCGCTTTAGGCATTTATCTATTTAGCTCAGATTGCTTAGCGACATTTAATACGAACAATCTCACACTAAAAAAAATTAATTCACATGAGATAAATCAATACGAAGCAACTTCTTCAAAAACTTTATTAAACGCATCTACGCTCGTTTTATATGGTCGAGATGGGCTAAGCATTTTTGAAGTAACCGATGATGACTTTATCTTAAAGTCTGAATATCCTCATTTGCATTTTGCCTCAGATGCTAGAAATACCGTGGAATATGCGCTCTCTGAAAATGGTAAATCACTTCTGTCGGTTGATTTCTCCGGTAATATCATTGTTTGGCAGATCACTGAAGAATATAAGCTAGTTGAAAAGCAAATCACAGAGTTTAATCCTGATTCATGGAGTACATCAGGTCAGCTAACCAGCTCTGCTTTTTATGCTTACGAAAATAGTGAAAGAGCAGTCACCAAATTCACACCTTATTATTGGGACCCTGCAAACTTTTCAATCTCTAAAGGAAACAGTGTCACAATAAATGATGAAGATTTCGACCAAGGTAAACAGCACCATTACCCAGATTTAGGCTTGGTTTTACACATAGCTAAAGATGCCTTAACAGTGTTTGATTTAAATAACAACTATCAAGAAATGTTTAACGGTTCTTTTGATTTCAGATACCCAGGAAGGATTGCCAGTGCATATGACCCAGTTAACCATACTCTGCTCATACATAATTACGACACTGTCATTGAGCTAACACTAACAACCGATAACCGTGTGGCTAACCACCGTGAAGTTTCTCGCGAAACTTTCTTGCCAGATAATTTGTCAGTGCATGATATCTTCAGCACTGACAATCGTTTGCTTGCGTATAACTATGCACAACTTTTAGAGCTGACTTTAACTTCTGATAATAATTACGCTGCGACCGAAGTATGCGCAGGCTGTGTGCCGAGTAGCCCAAACCTTGATAAAGAAACACTTCGCCTTTATTCAAAAAGTACAAGCTTAAAAGTCAATACCATTAACAATGATGGTTCTTTTAGCTCAATAGAAAGACAAAAAGAGCAAGGCAGACTCAAAACCAGTGGCCCTGATTATTACCCAAATCTAGTAATTGGAGACAGCAGTAGCTTAAACTTCAATGGTCGATTTTTCACTTTATCTGCTCTTTCATCTGAGCGTGGACAAACATTCACTAAAGATATCCCACTGACTGATCAGCTTCATAATCAAACTACTTCGTATAAGGGTTTTTATAAATTAGGGAAGCAAGTTTTATTTGTTAAAAATGACTCTTATACATTAATTTCGACGAACGCAGACGAGACTGATTTAAATTTCAAAAATGGTAAATTAGTTCTTGAAAACAGCTCTGAACTTGCAGAGTGGCAGGCTGTTTTTGCATTAACTGACACTCAAGTCGTGTTTGTTTCTGCTGGTGACTATTACTTATTTGAAGTAATCGACGGAGAGTTGGCTTTTAAACAAGTCTTTGACTTGAATTTAGCTTCGAGTACAAGGCTTAACAAACATACAAGCTATATTGTTGATGGCATTAATATTTATGCATTTGACAGAGATTTGCAAAAATTACATCACTTACTCTTTGATAATGCTCAATTAAGCCTTCATAAAACTATCGACTTACCTATATTTACTAATAGCCTAACTGATTACTATGGAGAAGTTACTTACGTTAATAAGCGTTTTTATTTACCTGCATACTGGGGGTTTGGCAAAATAAGTGAACATGGTATCTACCGTCTTGAAGAGAGCGGGTTCGTTAAAGAAGATATTGCATTACCCCGAGTGCCAAAAATGAGTCCAGCTCAGTTGAGCGACACTCAATCTTTGTGGTTTTTTGATGTTGGAAACTACGACACTTTAGATACTTACCTGCTTGATACTGAAGCTGAAAGTATTTTTTCACGTGTTGGTGAGTTCGACCTTTATGAGGGAAAATATGCACAAAGAAACCATTACTTACACTTTTACTCAAAAGGTACTATGGTTATCACCAATGAGCTGTCACCAACCTCTGAATCAGTCGAGTTAACTCTAAACCAAGGCAATCCAACTAGCTGGGATTTAACCACCTACTTTAGCGAACAACAGCGTCAGGACCTTAAGTTTGTCACAACACAAACACTACCGGGCGTGTCATTATCTGAAAAGGGTTTGTTAGAATTTGATGGTCAGCCTTCAAACTCTCAAAGTCTCATTGTTTCTGTCAGCAATTCACTGGAGCAAAATGCAGAGCTGTCAGTGCAACTCACATACAATAGTGCGCCAACAGCGATAAACAATTTAGAGTTTGCTGCGAAAACAGATAAAGAGTTAACAATCACGTTTGCCGAGCACTTTGTTGATGACAAAGACTTACCGATAATCGTTGAGTTAAATGGTGTTTTAGACAATATGACACTATCAAAAAATACGTTAACCATTACTTTCTCAGAAGCTGGCGATTTTAAATTGCCAATCACCACTTATGACATTGAAGGCGCTTCAAGTAAGCATACTTTAATGTTTAAGGTAGAAGAAAAAGAAGAAAGCTCAGGTGATTCTGGTTCTGGTGATTCTGGTTCTGGTGATTCTGGTTCTGGTGATTCTGGTTCTGGTGATTCTGGTTCTGGTGATTCTGGTTCTGGTGATTCTGGCTCTGGTGACTCTGGTTCTGATAGTAGTAGCACAAACACAGGAAGCGACAATAGTAATTCATCGTCTTCCCAAAATGCAGAACAAAAAAGTGAGAGCCAAGGGGGTGGCTCAGGTGGTAGCTTGTTCTACTTACTAGGCTTGATGATCGGCCTTGTTACAGTGAGAAAAAAACAATCATAATCAATGGGGCTTCACTGAAGCCCCATTTCTTTTCATGCATTAAGCAAACACCGCAACCGTTTGTCTACTCAGTGCCAATAGCTCCCCATCTGGGTGCCAAATTTTAGCTTCTTCGATCGCGTATCCATCAGCGCTGTTATGTGTCACCGCTTCAAAACCAAACCACTGGCTCTGTTCTAATTGTACTGGTTTTAAAAATTCAATGTACCAGCTCATGGTACTTGCAGGTGCCGGACGAGGATACATTTGCAGCATAGTCGGCGGCCATGCATCGCTCAATGCCAGCAATTGCAGCTCATCTTGAAAACCTTCATGCTCAGCAAAACGCATCCAACCACCTAAATGCGATGTCATTGCGCCCGTAAATGGCATACCACCTTGTTGTAAGCAAATTTCAACATGCTGAAAAAATTCTGGCGTCATATTTGGAATATAAGGAATGCGTTGTTCAGGCTTAGGCGCAACTAATTGATGGGTTTCATCATTGCTCACCAGTAACTCTGACTTACGAGATTCACCAAAACAAAATTGCGCCAGTACACAGGTGCTGCCATCTTGTTCAATACGCGCCAATACTTGAGAGGCGCTTTTACCTTCACGTAACACTTCGACTTTAATATCGAACGGCTGCTCAGCAATCAGTGGACCGATAAAGTTTGTACTAATAGACAAGACTCGACGGGTTGGCTTTACAACTTGTTTTACTGCTTGGAAAAGTAGCGCCCCAGATACGCCTCCAAATGCAGTACGGCCTTGGCACCAAGAGCTAGGAAGGACAATCCCTGACAGCCCTTGTTCTAATTGCGAGAGGACAGTTTGTAAATTCATAGTAAAAACCTAAAGTGGAAATCAGATAAAGTGTATGTGTTTTTTATACCACAGACCGACTGGTACGACCACACCCAAATTTTATACTACTTTCTACCTTTTCTAATTTTAAAAATCCCATAACAAACACTGAAAATTCATCTCTAGCCAAAAAATAATTTGAATTAACGCAACAATTAACTAGCATTTTATATACGTTGCGAATGCTTGTAATTGTGCAGGCCCTGCCACCGATGTGCTTTGGAAAAACCATGGCCAATACGTGAGCTGCGTAGCCCATGCTAAGAATATTGAAGTGAATAACGGATTACTTACTGAGGAGGAAGGAGATGCCCTCACAGAAGCCGCTGGTGAAAGTAATTGCGGTAAACAATCAAAAGGAAAAGGTAAAGGAAAGTAAGACCCTCCATAAGCGACTGATAAAGGGGCATGATGCCCCTTTATTTTTGCATCAAAAATCCCAAAATTCGCAACAATGGGTGCATTTTGCTTCGCACATTCAGATGCCTTTTTTCTAAAAAATCGAAAAGCTATTAAGATCATAAACTTACAAAATTTGAAAAGTTGGCACCCAACCTGATACATATGACTTGAGTAAATGAGAGTAAGCTAGATACCAGCACTCATTGGCAAGGCCTCCCCCCACAGGTTCACCACCAATGAGTGCTAATTTCATATTGGTTCACATGCGCACTTGACAGCGATGTCATTTGACATCTAATGTTAAAAATAGGTTAAGCGACCTATTTCAGAAACATGCGATTCAAAGGAACTCAAATGAAAAACCATTCTCTCAAACTACTTGCGTTGCAAGTTGGTTTAATTGCTTCGGCCAATGCTTTAACGATTGTCGATGATCCAAACAACCCAAACGGTTATTTACTATCGCGAGCAGAAATTAATGCTGCGCGTGACGCAAAAGCCTCAGATCCTATGTATCAGATTTGGGCCAAAGCGCTAGAAACACGTGACAACAGTATTGTTGAAGCGATCACGCCTAGCAATGCCAATAATCCTGAAAACGTGAAACGCGTTGAGCGTGTTTTTGGTCAGCAAGAATGGGACTTTTTAACCGGTATGGCTGCCCCTGAATATACTTATACGCGTTTCTTACGTGCCATAGGTAAATTCCCAGCATTTTGTGGTGAATATACAGATGGCCGTGATTCTGATGCCATTTGTAAGAAGTCTATCATCACAGCATTTGCACACTTTGCACAAGAAACTGGTGGACATATTGCCAAAGACAATATTTCTGACAATCCACAGCAGTTAGAAGAGTGGCAACAGGCACTCGTGCATGTTCGTGAAATGGGCTGGTCTGAAGGTCAACCTGGTTACACGACAGGGTGTGGACAAAACGACTGGCAAAACCGTCGCTGGCCATGCGCTGATGGTCAAGGTTATTTTGGCCGAGGAGCAAAACAACTTTCTTACCACTTCAATTACGGTGCTTTCTCTGAAGTCATGTTCAACGGTGATGCAACTGTACTGCTAAACAACCCAGGTTTAGTTGCTGATTCTTGGCTCAACTTAGCTTCAGCTATTTGGTTTTTCTTAACGCCTCAAGCGCCAAAGCCCGCCATGTTGCATGTTATTGATCGAACTTGGGTGCCCTCTCAAAAAGAGCTCGCTGCCGGTATTGGTTATGGGTTTGGTACCACCATAAATGTGATCAATGGGGGCATTGAGTGTGGCGAGCAAAACCGTACTAAAGGTCAGCCAGTAAACCGTATTCGTTACTGGGAAGGTTTATCGAACTATTACAACATTCCAATTGAAGCTGACGAAGAAAATACCTGTTGGCAGCAAACGCCTTTTGGTAGCTTAAATCTAAATGGCTCTGCAGATGTACTCTACACTAATTGGGAAGCAGATTGGACTTATCACTCAGACCGCCCAGGTGGCCAGTCATTCGAGTGTAAATTAGTGGGTTACCAAACTGCGTATTCCGCACTTGTGCCAGGCGACTATGAAAAGTGTGTCACTAATTTTTATCAATCTCATGTTAATTGGCCAAATGTGACGGTGGTTGAAAAGCTCGATCCGCCTAAAGATAAACCACCAGTGGGGGGTATTGCGGCATGGGATAACACTAAGGTGTATTTAAAAGGTGACAAGGTCAGCTTCAATAAAACAATTTACACCGCGAAATGGTGGACACAAGGCGACCAACCTAAGGCTGATGGCGGACCTTGGGCGCTAGTCAAATAAGCCATACTCGCCCGTATTGATCCATAAGTTTACGGGCCGACACGCTATTAAACTACCCGATAGGTGATTGATATTTATGTTATCAATCACCTTTTTTATTGCTTTATTTTGACCACATTTTAAAAAAATCGACGACGTAACAACCATCCCTTGTAAAATTAAAGTTAAAATTCAGTTAACATTTATTTTACACCGCAATAAATATGCGCTACTTTTATGCTCGGTTCCCAAAACCATAAACAAGTAATTGTAAGGATATGATAATGAAAGCACGCCACTTCTTGCCGCTGTTAAGTGCGGTTTCACTGTCTGTAGCAGCTCAAGCGCCACTGACAGAAGCACAAATGATGAAATACACATCACAAGCACAAAAAACCACAATAGGTAAAGCTGCACAGCTTAACCTGCCGCTTAACAGTCAATTCGCAACTGCAAATGCCGTGAACCAAACGGTCATTACGCAAACGGTTTCACACCCAAATGCCAGTTACATCAAGCTGCACTTTAAGAATATCAACTTACAGAATGGCGGCAAACTAGTCGTTCGCTCTGAGGATGGTAGCGAGCGTTATGAGTACACAGAGTTCAACATGAGCACCGCTACAAAAGCGCAGGGCGATGATGGGGTTTCATCATTTTACGCAATGTCAGTCTCAGCAGACAAAGTGATTGTTGAATACACGCCTGGTCAAATTAATAATACCTTCGCAGCACAAAGCCAAATCTCGCTGGCAGATGCTGAAATCGATAGTTACTTCCATGGTACAGAGAATGACTTTGCACAGTCTATTGAAACCGATGTAGGCATAGCCTCTACTTGTGGTGCAATGGAACGCCGAGACGTGCAATGCTGGGCTAATTCAAACCCAACAGAGTTTGAACGTTCTCGACCAGTTGCCCGATTACTTATGAACGGCAGTGGTTTATGTACTGGCTGGCGAGTTGGCAGTGATAACCGCATGTTCACCAATAACCACTGTGTTGAATCTGCATCTGAACTGGCAAATACTGAAGTATGGTTTAACTATCAACACACAAGTTGTGATGGAAATACGCTAGAGAGTGTTGTAAAAGTCACAGGTAAAGATCTATTAAAGACCGATTACACCCTCGACTATACGTTATTTACCATTAATGATTTCGCAAAAGCGGCACCATTTGGTTATTTTGGTCTAGATGTACGTGATGCAACACAAGGTGAGCGCATTTACATTCCTCAGCATGGCTCTGGTAATCCAAAAGAGCTGTCGATTGAATCTGACAGAGATGCTAACGGTCTTTGCTCTGTAAACAATGCAAACGCGAATGGCCGTGGCACAGGTACTGACTTGGGCTACTACTGCGATACGATTGGCGGCTCTTCTGGCTCTCCGGTACTTGCTGCAGCAACAAACAATGTTATCGCACTTCACCATTTAGGTGGATGCACTAACAAGGGCGCAAAGATCAGTTTAATTTGGCCTCAGGTTTCGAGTCATTTCAATGGCCAAGTACCTTCTGGTGATAATGGCACAGTTGACCCACAACCAATCGCTGACTTCGATATTAACTGTAACCTAATGAGCTGTAGTTTTGATGGCAGCCGATCAACTTCACCAAATGGCGCTATTACGCAATACGAGTGGCAATACGGTGATGGCTCTGCCAACGGCTTTGGCACAAATGTAAGTCATACATACACTGTAGCTGGTGAATACTCGGCTACGCTCACCATCACTGATGAAACAGGCGCAACAGCAAGCAAAACCTATACACTTGCTGTCGATGATGGTACAGACCCTAAACTACTTAAAGATGGCGTAGCTAAAACTGGGTTAAATGGCGATAGAAACAATGAGCAATTCTTCTACTTTGATGTACCAGCAGGTATGTCAGGTGCCACCATTGTGATAACTGGCGGTTCAGGTGACGTTGACTTATATGTCCGTAAGGGCAGCGAACCTACTCGAACAACTTATGATTGCCGACCTTATCGCTGGGGTAATGAAGAAACTTGTGCAGTGAGCTCGGGTGCAGGTAGATACCACGTTATGCTGAGAGGCTATAGCACTTATAGTGGCGTAAGCTTAACGGCTGCAGCTAATTAATTTTTCCTTTATTAACCTGAACTTTGGTTAAGAGATTTACCAACGTTCAGGTATTAAATTGATAAATAATTTTTCAAGTCTGTAGCCGGAAACTTTTTAAGGATAACAAGGCGAATTTACGCGTCAATAGCTAGCCTATTGCAAGTAAATTCAACACAGTTAGCGTTAAAAATTGTCGCTAGAGATAGATTTATTATCCAGAGCTCAGGTTTATTAACAACTGCTAGCAAAGGCGACTATGAGGATACATGGTCGCCTTTTTTGCACTTAGAACTTTAGTAATAGGTCAGTATAGTGATAATAAAAATTGAGATTGTCATCACTGGCCAAAACCAAATATTGGCTAAACGTTTGTATACTCGCCCATCTCCGGTTTCTTCTTTCGCTTTATAATATTGATGTGCTATCAGCATAAACAATGACGATACCAAATAAAGTAAGAAGTAAAAGATCTCAAAATAGACCACTTCATCAATTTGTAAGTGCTCTCTAATACTGTAATGGGCAAGTAAAATCGTGAAAACAACTGCGGTTATATTGTTACGCAAGTCACCATAAGGTGTGTACTTCATACTCACAACACATGCATACAACAGGCATACCATGACCATTACAGGCAAAAGCGTCGTCACAAATGGTCCGATAAATTCACGCTCAATGTTAATGTTATAGTTAAGCTCGGGCGCGACATTTTGGTTATAAAAAGTATCTAAACCAAAATTAGTATTGTAACTTTCAAATCGATACTTGAAGTAACTGCTCTTTAACTGCCACTCATCAAGCACTATATCGGGAGATACTGCTGGGTTATCCATTTTTGACAGTTTTTCATACGACTCAAGATCCGGCACTAAAATAACATTGCCGCCCATATCAGCTTCATTAAAACTCAGTTCTATGCTCTTATGATCAAACGGGTATTTACTGTAATCAAACTGCTGCCTAGTTTCGATAGAGAAATGCCAGCCAACTAACACACCGCCATCTTTTAAATCCTGCCGATAGGCCTGTTCAATTTTACTGTTAACGGTATGATTAAAAGCCAACTTAGGCTCAATAAAGGCTTTCTGAGAAGCCGTTAGCTTTTGCCAAGCATGGCCTGTCAAATGCACGTTATTGGCATTTACAAACTCAAGTGACTCAACATACAAACCCGTTGCTACATACTCAGGCTGCGCAACATGCATTGTTTCCATCCTGTCACTGTAGCTCGTTGAAAACGCCTCTCTTTGTGCTTGTGTTGTGATCACGACATTATCAGCGCGTTCAAGGGTTTTAAAACTCCTGGCAAACTCAAGTACAAGTGATGTACTCAGTATCAATGTCACTGACAACAGCACATTGTTTTGTGTCCAAGTCAGCTTTCTTACTTTCGTCATCAATAAAATAAGAAAGATAAATGAAGCTGCGCCCCAAGCAATAATATGAATATTATTTTGACGACGCTCGTCTCTGTCCATGTAAAACATGTCAGAAGACATCCGAGTGATCAATGTCCAATTTGTGTGAGGCACTTTTGTACAAGCAGCATAATGCTCGCTGTTATCAAGTGTTTCACCATTAAAAAACAGGTAATCTAAATCGCCTTCAAAGCACCCTGATATTTTAGAGAGATAAGCAAACTCAGTCTCTGACACTAAGTCTTGTAAGTTTTCCATTTCTCTGACATGGCTAAATACAGGGTGAGAGATTAGGTTTTGTTGCTTAGAAAATAAAATACCATAACCGCCAAGTCCCAAGTCTAGCTCTTTCAGTGAAGCAGTTAAATGATCCAACGATATATCAGAGGGCACCACTCCCACTGGCATTTTCCCTTCTCGTTTGGCATTTTTATATTGATAAAAAGGCACCGAGTAAGTCGTCATCAACACATTGTTTTGCGGCTCGTAATACGGTTCAGTCCAGATAGGCCCCTCTTTTAACGGCCTGTGATACCAGCTAAATTCTTTATAAGGCTTGTCATAATCAACCAAGTTATATTTACGCTCGACCCCCGTTAACCTTTCATAATAGGGGCTAAAATATCGGATATTAGGCTGGTATTGATATGGATGAAAGGTCACATTTAAAGAATAAATATCTTCATTGACGGCAAACTCGTCTTCTAACAGCTTTAACACAAATGTTTTATCTGGCGTTGCCGTGACTTCACGGGCAAACCTATCAACACTTGTCATGATTTTTTCTAGTTCACTACCCACTTCTGCCGCGGCATTTAAAGTCTGGGTTTTGACTTGCTCACGAACGCCTTCACTAAAAGACCGAGTCTGCTGGATTTGATAAAAGCTATTTAAGATAAAACCACAAACAGAAATAATTAAAAATAAAGTCAAAAGTGGTTTAGTTAATTGGTTATCCCAGGGATCTTTTACACGCACGCTGTTTTCCAATCTGTGTTTAAATTTTCAAAAATATTAATTCACTAAAATTCAGGCGATATTGCCCTATCAAAACAATTCTAATATGGAATTAAGGTAGAAATATGAAGCCGAAGCAATACATATTGTTAACATTTTAACTAAAACAGAGAAGTTATTTGAGTTTTACACAGATTCTTATCTAAAAGGGTTATAAAAAATAAAAAGCGCATAAAACAGATTGCTTTATGCGCTTTTACTTAACGACTTAATTAATTGGACTTAAAACGTTTAAATTTAGTAGCTAGCTTGAAGCGTCAAACCACTATAAGCACTGTAACCACGAAGCATGATGTAGTAAGTACCGCCCGTGCCAGAGCTCAAGCTACAACTCTCATTGTTACCACTACGATAAGGGCGGCAGTCATATGTACCCGTTGTTGGTGCTACTCCTTTACGAACATAAAGGTCTGCATCACCAGAACCACCTGATGTATTTACATTTAGTGTAACGCCTGCAGGTACATCAATTGTGTAAATAACTTCAGAGTTACGTGATCCAGAAACACCGGTTACTGGTACACCATTGTCAAGACAGTTGGCGCTACAGCCACCACCCGATGAAGTTTTTGCTACCAGCGATACACCAGCATACGCACTATAACCACGAACCATTACATGCCACGTACCAGCAGCTGGGTTATTAAAAGTACAGGTTTCTTCATTACCGTTTTTGTATGGACGACAGCTATATGATGATTGTGTAGGCTTAGTACCTTGTTGAACATAAAGGTCTGCATCACCCGAACCACCAGACATATTAAATGTCACACCCGACGTATTCGCTGGTACTTCAAATGTGAAGAAGCTTTCAGAGCCATTAGCACCAGAGATACTCACAGCAACACCATCTTCAAGCACTGGATCAGGGTCAACTGGGTCAACCGGACCACCATCCCCCGATAAGCTGTAAAGAAGTTCATTTGGCGAACCTGATTTTGCATCACTGACTTTATTCTTCGAACTGCGGCTACTTAAAAGAGAATCAATTTGCGCTGGCGTACGCGTACTATCTTCATCAAGATAAAGTGCTGCAACACCAGCAACATGAGGTGCAGCCATTGATGTACCACTGATGGTATTAGTCGACGTGTTAGAGTTGTACCAAGCTGACTTAATGCTTGAACCCGGCGCGTAAATATCTAAACAACTACCATAGTTAGAGAAGCTTGAGCGGCTATCACTGCTCGTTGTTGAACCAACTGTAATAGCATCAGCAGCACGTGCTGGTGAATAGTTACATGCATTTGAGTTGTCATTACCAGCAGCAACAACAAAGGTTACACCTGCAGCAACTGCAGAGTTAACTGCATCATCAAGCGCTTGTGAAACACCACCACCTAAACTCATGTTAGCAACAGACGGGCCAGACGCATTGTTTTTCACCCAATCAACACCTGCAATAACGCCTGAGTTAGTACCTGAACCAGTACACCCTAGTACTTTGATACCAACGATATTCACATTCTTTGCAACACCGTACTGGCTACCGCCAATTGTACCCGCTACGTGAGTACCATGACCGTTACAGTCTGTTGCATCTGCATCGTTATCGACGAAGTCGTAACCATGTGATGCTCGGCCACCAAATTCGTTGTGAGAAATTAGGACACCGGTATCGATAACATAAGCCGTTACACCCGCACCATCGTAGTCATAATGATAGTTTGAGTTAAGTGGTAGTGAACGTTGGTCAACACGGTCTAAACCCCAAATTGCATTTCCCTGATCAACATTGGTTGCTGCTAGAGGAGACACACTCACAATCTGATCTTGCTCGATATAGTCAACATCAGGGTTATTCAGTAAGTCTTGAACTTGGTTTGCAGATGCATTCACAACCACACCATTTAAAGAACCAGCAAACTTGCGTGATACATCTACGTTATAGCTATTTACGAGTTTTTGGCTGGCCTGCTCAGCATAACTTGCTACTGCATCAGCGCTTTGAATATTTAAAACTGAAGGGGTTTTAAATACTACAATGTATTGATTTGGAATGGCTTTGCTTGCAGAAACTTGTTTTAGTTCTGCTTGAGCTACAGCTTGACCAGATACAATTGCACCGATAGCAAATGCTAGAGTCGATAATTTACGCATAATGATTCCTTTTACTTTGTTGTTTGATTAAAAATCACTCAAACCATAGCGCAAGGAACCTTAAAGATCACATTTTATTTACATAAATTTAAACTTTCTCATCTTTAAATTCGTACCCATAACTTTACATTCAAGCATTTTATTCATTAGATTCAATTATTTAATTTAATAAATTTGACACAATCAACATTGTTAAATTTTAGTTACATACTTGGCAAAAGTGGCTTCCACCAAAAAGTTTGCACAAATTTCTTTTCTGAATTGAAAATTTCTCCAGTTATGGGTGTTCTAATCACAGCATGATGCTCATCCGCCGCTTTTGACACGCGCTCCAATGGTTCGAACCATGCATGAAATGCTAAATCAAACGTGCCATTGTGCACCGGCACCATCACTTTACTTTGTAAATCAAAGTGTGCTTGTAAGCTTTGCTCTGGTGTCATATGAATATCGGCCCAGTCTTTATCATAAGCGCCCGTTTCATATACCCAAACCATATCAAGATGCATGATTCAGAGCGATGACTTCTGCCGTAGTTCAAGGAAAAGAATGCAGCGTAATGACAAGTCCTTTCCAAGTTCTTTGACGATGAAATGGGGCGGAAGACACGCTCACTTGGGCGAGTTTGATTGGCTTTCATACTTCGTTATCAATTTTCGATTTAGAACCACTAGATCTTCAAATCGATGCCTTGCCTGAAAGCCAATCAATCCTCGCTGAATCTCGTATCTTTATGTGGTTTGGGTATTAAGTTAAATCAAACGGGCCGTACTTCTCGCCAATTTTCTTAAAGCCATCAAAGTAGCCAGAGTCACCACTGAAATAGATACTTTCTTTAATGCACCAAACAAAAGTAAACTACTGAGTGCAACTTTTTTAATTTGGATTTAGAATAAGGCGGTTATCGAGAGGAAAATTATGAAATTATCTGATCAGAAAAAATTGCACATTTTAGCTGCCGCAGAGCAATTGTTTTATGAGCAGGGCGTCGACGCCACCAGCATGGACGACATAGCTAAGCTTGCCAAAGTATCAAAGCGCACGGTTTATAACCATTTCGATACTAAAGATCAGCTGTTTCACGCGATTTTATTCAAAATGAAAGACGAGTTAATGACGACAGAAGCGGTGGTTTTTGACCCGAGCAAACCCTTGCATGCGCAATTACAACTCATTGCAGAGCAAGAAGTACAGCTACTGACTTCAGACAATTTCTTGCGCATTGCGAAAATTGCCTTTATGCAGATGCTAAAAGATTCTGAATTAGCCTCACAACTTGGTAGCAACAAAGTGGGCTGCATGACTTTTATCGAGGCCTTCTTAAAAGATGCCGTCGATGCCAACGCATTAGCCATAGATGACATTGAATTTGCAGCAAAACAGTTTCTTTTTCAGCTTAAGTCGTTTATTTTTTATCCGCACTTATATGGATTCGAAAAGCCAACGCCTGAACAGCAAAAGCATATTATCGAACAAACAATTACTATGTTTTTAGCGCGATATACAAAAAACGAGAGGCCAATATGATAAGAGCAATGACACACGCAGATTTTTCAGCATTTTGGCCGACTTTTCAGAGTATTATTCAAGCACAAGAGACTTATGCCTTTGATCCAGATATGAACGAGTCGAGCGCATATTCACTGTGGTGTGAAGCGCCGCTAAAGTCTTTCGTTTACGAAGAGCAAGAACAAGTACTAGCGAGTTATTATTTAAAAGCCAATGCCATGGGGCCAAGCTCACACATTTGTAATTGCGGCTATATGGTCTCACCTTTGGCTGCAGGAAAAGGAATAGCAAGACAACTTTGTGAGCACTCTCAAGAAATCGCCCGAGCGCTTGGTTTTAAGGCCATGCAGTTTAACTCAGTGGTCTCGAGTAATACCGTTGCGGTATCGCTTTGGCAAAAGCTCGGCTATGAAATTATTGGCATAATACCAAAAGCCTATAATCACCCGAAGTTAGGTTATGTAGATAGTCTCATTATGTATAAGTGGCTGAGCGATGAATAATACCAATCCTAGAGGATTGGTATTAGCCGCAAAACACCTTTAAACAATAAACTTATTCAACAAGCTTTGCTGCGACTTCACGTCCCCAAGTAGTTGTTCATTGGCGGTGATCTGTTCGTGCGCAAAGCTGTCAACTTGTTGGCTGATATCGCGAATACTAATGGTGTTTTTGTTAATGTCTTCAATCACCACACTTTGCTCTTCAATGGCTGCTGCAATTTGAATGTTACGATCCATTATTTCTTTCACTTCGTTCGATATGCTCTCTAAAGAATCACTGGCAATTTGTGTATGCTCAACACAACGATTTGCTTTGTCTTTACTTTCATCCATCGAAGTTTGTACTTGCGAAGAATAGTGCTGAATTTGCTCTATCATCGACTTAATTTCTGTGGTCGATTCTTGCGTCCTTGAAGCCAGTGTTCGTACTTCATCGGCTACGACCGCAAAGCCGCGACCTTGCTCACCTGCTCGTGCGGCTTCAATTGCCGCATTGAGTGCTAATAGATTGGTTTGCTCTGCAATGCCGTTGATCACAGATAGTATTTGTTCAATATTATTGCTGTAAGAGGCCAGTTCACTACTGAGCTGCTGAGCCGAACTAATAGACGCCGACAACTCCACAATATCTTGGGTGGTTTTCGCAAATACTTGTTTATTTTCATCTGCGGTTTTATTAACAGCCGTCACTGAAGCCGCCGCATCTTGAGCGCTTGCAGCTATATCAGAAGACGTTGTGCTCATTTCATTCATAGCTGTGGCTAAATTATCTATCGACAAGTATTGCTGATTGAGAGACTCAGATGATTGCATTGACAATTGCGAAGCATGATTACTTTCGGAGGTGATATTCTCAGCTTTGTGCTTAATATCTGACACCAACTGTTGCAAGTAAGATAAAAACTGATTGAAGTTATTAGCCACAACCCCGCATTCATCTTCACTTTGCACATTCAAACGGCGAGTCAAATCACCACCACCACTGGCGATTTGGCCAATTGCACTTTCTAACGTATCAAGCGGGCTCAATAAATGTTTAGCAAGCTTTCTTAATAGAAACACACACAGCGCAATACTAAACACCGCGAAGATAAATGTGCGACTGGTAAAAGTAGACAAAGACTCGTAAACCAGTGACTTATCAAGTAATACAGCCAAGTACCAATCAACCCCAGCACTGTCATCAAGCGGTAAAAAATAAGCCAGTTTATCTTCGCCTTGATGACTCAACTCTAAAATTTCGCTTTGTCTATTTGGGCTAAGTTTGTACACAGCTTGGCTAGACTTACCATTTAAACTGGCATTCGGATGGGTAATAATCGTGCCTTGCCCGTCAACAATAAACGCAAAGCCGGTATTGTTGAAATTTATGGTATTCACACTATCTGCGATTGTTTGCAAAGACAAATCACCACCTATCGCCCCTTTAAAACCTCCACTATTAACTGAAGTAACAATAGAAACTAAGAGCTCTTTCGTAGCTGCATCAACATAAGGAGGTGTAAACACTATGCCTTGACTGTTTTTAGCTTGTTGATACCAAGCTCGCTCGCGAAAGTCGATCTCTGGTGGGTTTACACGATTTTTGTTATTAGAGCGAAGTCCCCGCTCGTCTGCCAAGGTGCCAAACACCAACAAAAACTCATTTCTTAGGGCATTGTTTTCGAGGGATTTCTGAAAGTTACTTTTTGAAAAATCAGCTTCAAGCTGATGCTTTAGAATACGAACCTGCGCGGCTTTGCCGGCCATCCAATTACTAATACTGCTACTGAGTAAAGCGGTATTATCGACCACATAGGCTTGTGTTTTTTGCTTTAAGCTATTTTCAACCAAGATATATGTTGAAAGCGCCAGAAGCGAAATCACCACAAAAACAACAACCCCAGATACCACCGAAAACTTAGATCTAATCTTCATTTCTCAGCCTTATTCGAATTCAGCAAGAAAGCCGTTAGCATTGTGTAAATATAAACTATACTCAAAAAAACACGCACTTTTGCAGAGAATTCTTATGAGAAGCATCGCTTTTGTCGCCGCCTTGTTAAGTCTTATCTATGCAGTAAACGTATCAGCAGCTTCGAATACACAAGACGAAATAGCCTTGTTGAAAGCGCAATTAAAACTCTTGCAGCAAAAAATAGAAGCGCTAGAAAAAGCCCAAACAAACCAACCCGTAGCCGAAAAGCTAGCGCCAAAACCGAGTATGGTTAAAACTGGTAGGGCTAAGTCTGACAAAGACCTAAAGTTTTACGCCACTATCAGACCAACTTATGGCTACATTGATAATGCAGGTGAGAGCACCACTGACGTCCGTGATGCGTTATCACACATAGGCGTTAAATCGACTCATCAATTCTCAAATGAATTTAAAGCCACACTACATGGCGAATGGGGTATAGACTTATCTAACAACGGAGATTTTGGTAAAGCAAGGCAAGTATATGTCTCGCTAGACACACCGCTCGGTGAGATAGGCATAGGTAAACAGCGCCCCGCACAGTACTTATACATTGCTGAGTATATTGATATTTTTAACCATGCCAGTAGTCCATTTGCCTACGACCCCGAAAGCATTTTTTTCGTGAACAACTTTCTCACCTACTCAAAACAACTTGGTGATTTCACCTTCAAAGCAGGCGCGCAATATGACGGCGAAAATGGCGATAATTATTCAGACTTATTCAACGCAGGCCTAAGCTATGATGTCGATAACCTGCACCTCGCGATGACTTATCAAAATAACCAAGTATATGACGGCGAAACGCATTTAGGAGAGAACAGCATTTTAGCCTTTTCAGGCGCTTACACCTTTCCATCAGACCTATACCTTGCCGTTGGTTATCAAGATAAAAGCTATGACCGCATCACAAGTAATGATCGAGATGGCTCAACATTCGATATTTCTTTGGGCTACCCAATCACCAAACACTATAAACTCAAGCTCGGCTATTTTGATTTTGACGACGGCCTAGATAGCAGTGGCAATGGCTTTGACGGGTATAACATCACACTTGAGTGGCTGCCGGCCGACAAACTACGCTTTCATTTAGAGTATTTAACAAAAGACTATGCCAATAACTCTGGGTTTGATTCTATTTCTGTGGGCTTCAGATATGACTATGTGAAGTTTTTAGATGAATAAGCTTTTCTTTCTATCAGCGCTGGTTTTAACGGTTTGTTTTACGCCACTACCACTTATGGCGTCAGACTCACCAATTAAGGTAAAAATCATAGTTGATGAAGCCTACCCGCCCTACAGTTATGCCGTTAACGGTGCGCCTCGTGGCATTTATATTGAAATGATCCGAAAAGCTGGAACATTACTTAACGATGAATACCACATTGAGTTTGAATCTATGCCATGGAAGCGCGCCTTAAAAGAAATTGAGCTAGGCCATGCTTTTGCTATTCTCCCCCCTTACATTCATAGACAAGCTAGGCCCTACATTGGCCCCTACTCGGTATCATTACTCACCGAACGTGTTGTGGCTGTTTGTAATAAGCACATTTCATTAAAGTCGCTATTTCAAGATGCAAACGCGCAGCAAAGCAAACCACTTAATATTGGTATAAATGCCGGTTACCTCATGTTTACCGATAAATATAAAGAATTGATCGCACAAGAAAAAATAAAAGTTTGGGAAAATAAAAGCACACAAGCGAACCTTCACAAACTCATTGACGGTAAAATTGATTGTTACGTAAATGACAGTCGGGCGATTGAATATAACTTAGCAATGATAACTGATGTGATGCCTGGTGAGTTTGTAGAAGCAGACGAACTAAGCCGACAGACCGCACACATAGGGTTTAGCAATAGTTCTAAGGGGAATTTTCCTTACAAAAGCGATTTTATTTATAAGCTGAACCAAGCTATCAGTATCGTTAAAGAGCAGCATGAGAAGTTCAAAGATTAAGCGTGTGTTAATTTTGCATTCTATTTAATGCTGTGTTTAATTATTTTACTATCAGCATTATTGTCGTGTTTTCGCTTCGGATTTTCTAAATTATGATCAGACATCTTGTTTTTTTTATTCTCGCCGTCTTATTTAGTATCCAAGCTGTCGCGAGCGAACATCGCCCGCTTAACGTGATGTTTTTAAATCCCGGCCACCCTTCAAACAATCCAACAGGGCATTTTTGGCCAAACGTAAATTACTTCATGCAAGAAGCCGCTGACGACTTAGACATTAACCTCACCACCATTTATGCCAACCGCAATCACATTCTAATGAAATCATTTGCTACAGATGTGATAGCTCAAAAACCAGATTTTGCGGTTTTGGTGAATGAAAAAGGCGTGGCGATCAACTTAGTTGAAGAGATCACCAAACATAAGATTCAAGTATTTATGTTACTCAATGACCTCTCAGATGAAGAACTTAGCTCACTCTCTGCAGAGCAAAGACAATATTACGCGGGCAGCCTGACCCCCAATAACTTTGATGCCGGTTTTTCTTTAGCCGAACAACTGCATGACTCACTGGTAGCAAATAAAACCACCCACGGTAAAGTCAATGTGCTTGCCCTACATGGTGATACAACCTCCCCAGCTTCGGTCGCCAGAGCTGAAGGACTCAATAGTTTCTTAAGTTCGCACCCTGAAGTGCGCTTAATCGATAACACAGTTGCAAACTGGTCAAAGCAACATGCTTACGAAAAAGTAAAAGGCATTTTAAAACATCAAAAAGTCGATATTATTTGGGCAGCCAATGATGCCATGGCTTGTGGCGCAACCTCTGCGGTAGCAAGTTACAACCTGTTACCAGCGGTGCGAATTGGCGGCATAAACTGGGATGACGATATTCCAGAAGGCAGATTAGCCGTGTCTGTTGGCGGCCACGTCACGCTAGGCGCTTATGCCATGGTTATGATCAAAGAGTTATCTGAAGGCAAAAGACAGCCAGAAAGAATAGAGCATTCTATTTTTCAACACAGTAATATCAAATCCTACCAAGCCTTTAAATCGGCATTGCAACAAAAACGGTTTAACCAGTGCAACTTTGCCGACTTCTTAAATGATTCAAACACCAAGCGCACGTTTTCTATCGACAATTTGATTTGTGAGTAGTAGTCATCAAAGGCTTGGGCTGAATAAGCCTTTGTTTAATTACTTTCTTAAATTGCAGAGAAAAATTGTGCCTAAAAGTCAGGTATGTGCCAAAAGCAAATTTAGCCAAAGTACATTACGAACATTGCAATACTTGACCCTTGGTATTAAGTAAGTTTTCCGGAGCAGCCTTTTTTAAGCATTTTTATCTATAGAATCACTTAAATATTTAATTGGAAACCCAATAGAATGGTAATCTATATAATGTTCTCCCCCACCCATAACCTTTAAAAGAACCCTGTGAAATATAACTTTAAGTATCTTTATTTCTTTAATTAGCTGTATTTCACTACCTTCTTTAATTTCATTACCATGGGCAGCATTGTTTCGTTGCTGCCAAGCAGATTTCTCTCTAGCCGAAAAGTCTATATCAAGATAAGCTAGGAATCTCTCTGTTAATACGCTTTGGGGTGTTTGATTCAGAGAATTAATCTTGTTCTCTAGCACCTTGTTTTCTGTTTCTTCTAAATTCAGACTTGTTAGAACTTCTAAGGTTGCTTTTCTTAATTCTTTCCATTTGGGCCTTTCAATTAAAGCACTACTAAATATCTTTCCATTGTTTTCAATGTAAGACTTTTGAAGTGATTCTATGCAAGCTCCAAAATGTACCGCGGCAATATGAACTGGTGCACAAACAGCGTGCCAGTATGTCCAAGATAAATGGCCAAACCTATATTTTTCATAATTATTGTATATTGCATTTATAAGTGGAGTAATAATATTACTATCTATTTCCCCTGGATACTTTTCACTAAGGGGAAATGGAGGTAAAGAATGTATTGAAAAGGCTGAACCACCAAAAGTATAAGCACTAATTGATTTAAATGAAACTAACAGCCATTCTGAATCAAAGATACTATAACCTGTTTTTATCAATGGTCTTCCAAAGACAAATGACAAGCAATTTCTAACTTTTTTTCGTTCATCACTCGGTGGGATGCCTAAATAAAGGATATAACCAGATTTAGCACCAACAGATTTAGCATCATTCTTGGTGCTCACTAGGTATAGTTTGTGTCCTCCTACCTCCAGAAAAACACAGCTACTTCCAAATCCGTTAAACGATGACTCTTCTTGTAATTTAACTTTATTTGGTCCTACACCAATTGAAATCTGCGTATGGTTTTTTATGTTAGTTTCAACACAGTCTGGCCATATGAAATGACCATCATCGACATTTTCTAACCATTCAATCAAATATTTTCCAGACTGGGCTTCTCTGATGTCTGCTTCGATAGAACTAACTGATGACAATTCTGTGCGAGTAGAATTTCCGTTGTTATCTGTGGAAATAGTATTGTTAAATGGTTGAACACCATTAATTTTCACCTTGCATTTAGAAGTGCTAGTTAATTCTATTGCATCATTATTTATCCGAACTGTTCCTGGAGGATGGCCTATAGAACAGGCTTCTGAATTAGAGTCTGATATTGTTGTTAGAGTTAAATTAAGACTTTCATCTCTTTTAACTGTTAGACCTCTTATTGGAAAATGTAACGGACCTTGCTCATTAACTTCAAAATGATTGTCATTTATAAACTTTTCGAGTACTTCACCTTTAATTACACTCATATTTATTCCAAGTTTTATTGTCTAACGTTTTATTAAATATTTCGAGAATGTCCCGATACCTATAATGTTTTCATTGAGTGTTTTAAAAACTATTTTCAATAATGACAATAAGTTACCAGCATCTTTGTATAGGTCAAGTAATTCTATCCACTGAAAAACAGAGCTAGGGTAATCAAAAGCTAAAGCCACTTGCTTCATAATAAAAAAGCGAAGAACTGCAATTCTCACAACAACTAAACTAAAATCTCGTTTAAGCAACTAATAAAGCCGCATCTTCCAATTTGTATCTTTGAAAACAGCAGCTACAGACAACACCCTTTCCCCTTGTATCACGCCTGAAAATAAGTAATTGATGAGTAATACGCTCGCATGGATGCGAGCCAAGCGATGATTTCGCCAAGGATGGCGAATACATCGCGGTTACGTTCACATCAATTAGTTATTTGAAGATTTAGCGTGATATAGGGGCGCCGTGGGAGTCCAGAGCGAAGGTCGCACCCGAGCGCTCGGCGGCAGCCGCCCTTTGGTTGCCGTCGCCAATGCGACAACAAACCAACACTCCGATTAAATCCCTTGTTATTAATGGAGTCGCATCTTGCAATTTGTATCTTTGAAAACCGCAGCTACAGACAACACCCTTACCCCTTGTATCAAGCCTGAAAATAAGTAATTGATGAGTAATGTGCTCGCATGGATGCGAGCCAAGCGATGATTTCGCCAAGGATGGCGAATACAGCGCGGTTACGTTCACATCAATTAGTTATTTGAAGACTTAGAGATATAGGGGCGCCGTGGGGTGACGAGTGACCACAAAAATGGAGGGAACATTTTTGAACTGCGAAGCAGATCCGGAGGATGAAAGGCTGGAAGCCTGAAATCAAACGAAGTTTCGCAGCGCGAGGAAGTGGAGGCATGGACGCCGACAGGCAGATGCTTCAGGGATGAATTACTGCACTATGTCGAATTGAATCACTTAGCCGCCCTTTGGTTGCCGTCGCCAACGCGACAACAAACCAACACACCTCTAAATCTCCATTTTACTAACCACCACACCATTCTCATCGGCATACACCCAATCACCTTCTAACACCTCAGCACCGAGTAAAGTCAGCGAACTTAACACACAGCCTAAACCTTGCTTTTTGGTTTTACGCGGCACATGCCCTAGCGCCATGACACAAAATGGCAATGTTTTTAATATTTCCACATCGCGAACACAGCCGTTTACGATAATGCCTGACCATTGGTTTTTAATGGCCGATATAGCCAGGTTATCGCCTAGAAAAGCGAATGATTTAGAAGCTTGAGCATCAACAATTAAAACCTTATTGTCGCCAGGTTGTCTTAAACACTCGCCAACTAGGCTGTTATCTTCTGGGCAGCGGATAATCACGGCCTGGCCTTTCATATAGCGTGATTTACCAAAGTGTGACAAGCCATAATCCATAACTTGTAAAGTATCGCCGTATTCGTCGTACAAATCGGGGGTCGTAAAAACAGACATTTATGATTCCAATTTAAGTCAAGGTAGTACTTACTTAAGCAGTTAAAATTAAAAATTCACAATCTCTTAAGCAAATAGCGGCTATTCATAGAATGCATATTATTGGTGGGTGCAACGGGCTTCTAGCGAGAGCTCTTGCTCTGAAATTTGTGTGATGGTTTCTAGATAACGCTCCTTGATGGGTAAGTCCAAGCCTTTTGAATAAATTTTGTCAATCGCACTTTGTAGTTGAGTAACCAACGTTTGTGGCACTCTCTTATTTAAAGCCAAGTAATTTCCACCTAGTCGAGGATCATCTATATAGTAAGCTGGAACAACCTGCTCAGGTCGAAGTCGATAATTCTGAATGTGGAACTTTAAACTATTCGCAGAGGCAATAAATAAATCGAGTTTGCCCTCAGTAAACGCTTTTATTTCTGCAAACTTTTCAGAAAAAGGAATGTAATTTATATGCTCTTTAAACCCCCATTGCTTGAGCACTTCTTCATATGCATCGCCTTTATGTAAAGCAACCGTGTAATTTGCCAACTCTTCTTTGTTGTTTATTTGAATATCATCGCGTTCAGTAAGTTTATAAAAGCACCCAGGGCTTGAAATAAGTGGCCCAACCCATTTGAACTGCTGTTCACGGCTGGGCAGCCTAGAAGTCGACATGAGACCACTACGAGCATCTTTCAAACTCAGTGTCATCGCGCGCTTCCAAGGGTATAGTGCAAATTTGCATTCAATATTTGCCATTTTACAAGCCATAGCCACAATATCGGCATTCACACCAACGACAGCGCCTTTTTCTAGGAAGTTATAAGGTGGGAACTCTTCGGTATAGATGGTGAGCGATTGCTCAGAGCCAATAGCGTAGGTCGAAGCAAACAGCAGAGCAATACAGCACCTTTTTAACTTCATCAAACAACACCTTAGATAAAAATAAGAGTATGAAAAACTTATGTTTCAAGTTTATGTCTAAATTTAAGCATAGGAAGAAAATCGAGAATTGCCATTTCCTGAATGAATTATGGAAATGGCCGTTCAATGAAATATAGAGGTGAAATAGCAGAGGTAATTTATAAGCTAAAGGTTCTGCCTACTGTAAACAAAATAGTCGAGTCGCCATAGGTGTCGAGATCGGTATCTTCGTAACCCAAAGATAAGTCCCATCCGTTGAAAGAGTAATTTCCCGTCACTCGCCAATGAATGTAGTCATCGTCTTTGCCCTCCCAAGTCCATTTATCATCATCCATACTCATGGAGTAATCGATGCCGACATCAACCGAGAATGACTCGTTTACAGGGAAGTTATGAGTCAGCATCACAATACTATGGCCTGCACCTGTGCCAAAGTAGTCCCACGCATACCAAAAGTTAAGGTTAGTGTTACCGTAATTAAACTTTGCATAGGCTTCTGCATAGTTATAGCTAGAGCTCACATCGGCACCATGGTAGGTGTACTGCGCAATACCGACATCTAAATTAAGCACATCATTCAGAGCCGTGTAGTAACCTACATAACCATCAAACTCGATGTTGGTATCTTCGCCAAAATCGACATTTGAACCCCAGACTCCTGCATACCACCCGGTATCTCCCGCCCAATCAAAGCTTGCCTGAATGGCTGGGTCTTCTTGAGTTTGGCTTACCCCATTAAACAAATAATCAGACACACCCGTCACTGTAATTGAGGTATCAGCCAAAGTCGGAAAAGCGCATAAACACAGTGTATATAAAATCGATTTTTTCATTATTGAACTCTGAAATAATTTTCCTTTATGAAATGAGATTAGTACAAAAATGACTGCTGTAAACAAATGAACAGACTATTTCTAAAACAGAAACACTTTACCTTTAGGTAACATTAAGCAATACCTTGTTGCTAATACCAAAATATCTACACAGTTAATGTGGGTAATACTTAACCCTGTTTTCATATGGTTTACTCTTAATCAACCTGAAAATATATAACCATATACTAATATTGAAATATAACTTCCCCAATCGCCCCGCCCGCCGGGGCATTTTTTTGATTAAAACGAAAAGACCAACTCGCTCTAATATTCCTGCAGAAATGTATCTGCTCTGGTGATTACACTCAAAGAATGTCTTTTTATGTCGCTTTTGTGTTTCAACTGACACCATTCATCAAGCTATTATGTGTTGAATCGACAGGTAAACTATTAACAAACAACTTATATGACCATCAAACAAGTCTATTTCATCGCCGATGGCTTTCAAGCCCTTGACCTATTTGGCCCGCTTGACGCCTTTATGGAAACTAACAGCATTCAAGCCAATGCCTATCAGTGTAAGTTGTTAGGGATCAGCAAACTGCCTGTACAAACCGCATACGGGCAACACGTGTCTGTCAATTACTCTCTAAGTGATGAGTTTGAGTATGACGATTTGATCATTTGCGGGGGCACTGGCATGCGCACCTTGCAACTAACTACAAAACAGCTCAATGCGCTTTCTGACATAGCTAAAAAAGCAAAACGTGTCTTTAGCATTTGCACCGGGGCGTTTATTCTCGCCAAACTCTTTGATGATAAAGCCCTTACGATTACAACACATTGGCGCCATTGTGAGAGCCTAGCGAAGCAGAACCCAAATAAAACCGTCACGCCTGATCCACTCTTTATTCGTGATGAAAACATATGGTCATCAGCCGGTGTGCTGTCTGGTGTTGATTTAGCTCTCGCTATTATTCGCGAAGATTATGGCAATAGTATGGCTGCTAAAGTCGCTAAAGACTTGGTGGTGTATCTGCAACGAGCTGGCTCACAGCAGCAATATTCAGATATTTTAGCGCTACAATCCGGTGAAAGTTTAAAGCTCTCGCCATTAATTGATTGGTTAAGTACACAATTAGACAAATCTGTCACCGTTACTCGTATGGCAGAGTTTTGCAGCTTGAGCGAGCGACAACTCACTCGACTATTTAAACAGCACCTTAACTGCACGCCTAGCCATTATTTTCGGGTACTCAAACTTAACCATGCCAGAGATCTATTGTGTGAAGAAAACATCAGCCTGCAGTTTATCTCGCAAAAATTAGGTTTTAACAATTACGATAGTTTCCGCCGTGCTTTCATAAAGCAATTTGGCCTCTCACCTTCACAGTATGCAAAAGGCACACACGCATGAAAATAATTTTTAAATTACTTGTAATCGCATTGTGTAGCTTTGCCACCTATGCGAACACCCTTTCGACCGAGCAACAGCAAGCTTGGCTAGAAGACATTAACTTTTTTGAAACCCAAGTCAGAACCAAGCATATTGAACCGTTTCATACGCTTGCAGAGAGTGACTTTACGAGACTTGTAAAAGAACTTAAACAAGATTTACCACTACTCAGCGAGCCACAAGTCGAAGCGCGGTTAATGGCGATAACAGGAGCCATTGGTGACGGGCACACTAACTATTTTATGATGTCAGGGCCTCACCAGCACTTTCCACTGAGGTATAAATTCTTTGACAATAAATTACGTGTTATTGATGCAACTAAGCCATATCAGCACCTTATCGGCGCAGAGCTCAAAACCATCAATGGCTTAACCGTTGAAGCACTATTTAAGTTAATCACACCTCTGTTGCCTGGCGTCGATAACCAATTTAGTGCCAAAACCCGCTTTGAATTTTATTTAACCCTACATAAATTATTATTAGGCCTGGGTCTTGTTAAAGAGAATGCCGCGGCACAGTTTGAGTTTAACCTTGAGGGTAATACACTCATCGAACAAATAACCCCTGTTGCGATGAGTGAATTCGCCAAACTCAGTTCCGCCTTTAAAAGTCACTCAGATAAATTAAATATGCTAGATATTGGCATGCCGGGTATAAGCCTAGGCTTGTTAAAAGATAAAAAAATCGCTTACTTTGATTTTAATGCCTACCCTAGCTTTGAACTGGTCATTGCTGAGTGTAAAGCACTGCAAAAACAATTAATGGCTGCGAAATCAAAGTATTTGATTATCGATTTCAGAGGCAATGGCGGTGGCAGTTTTTACACTGGTTTGGCTTTTTCATCTTGCTTGTTACCTATGGACCAATTTGATTGGAAAACAGGTGCGTTTATTCTCACAGATGAACATACTTTTTCTGCGGCAATGAGTAATACCGTACAGTTTAAACAAATTCTCAATGCGCATATTTTCGGCATGCCAACCGGTGGTGATCCCAACCAGTTCTCCGAAAGCTATCGCTTCGTTTTGCCTAACTCGAAAAGGAAGTTGAGTGTATCAAAACGCTATTACCCGTTTCTTTTTGAAGATACAGATGCTGTGTACCCTGATGTGTTGATTGAAACTTCATGGCTAGATTACCAGCAAGGCAACGACCCAGTGCTCTCAGCGGTACTGGCTGAAATTGAAAAATAGAGAACAACACATGCTCCAATTAAAACCCAATTGCGAATGCTGCGATAAAGCTTTACCTCCAGATTCAACTGAGGCAATGATATGTAGTTATGAATGCACTTTTTGTAGACACTGTGTAGAAAAAGAATTACGTAATGTGTGCCCAAACTGCGGTGGTAATTTTGAAACAAGGCCTATACGCCCTTTAGAGGTCCGCTAAGAAAACAAAATTAGCACGAGCACAATGTTATATTTTCACTACAACACGCTGAGCTGATTTCTAATATTGCGAGCAATGTATTTATAGTTACAATGACAATTAAGTACTGCTCGCAACGCCTAAAAGAGCGAGTAAAAATATATCAAAGGAATACTCGTGGAAAGACAAGAAACGCTGGTTCAATATTTCAAAGAGCATGATGAGTGCGCGCCTGATTCTAAACTCTCAAAACACCAAAAAATGGCCAACAGCCCATTTCAGTTTCTGCGCGGCTCAGCGCCGCTTATGTATCGAGACTTGGCAAGCCACATAATCACTTTGCCTGATTCCTTAGAGAGTATCCCACTCACAACAATTATGGGCGACTGTCATACCAGTAATTTTGGTTTTTTAAGTGAAGAGGGTTCGCATGGTGAAACCGTGGTGTTTTCACCAAATGACTTCGATGATGCCTGTTTTGGTCATGCCAGTTGGGATCTATTCAGATTTTTAGTCAGCCTGCCACTGGCACATGCCGAAGCAACTCAAATTCAAACTGAATCAGAATGTGAAAAACTCAAAGCAAAACCCCTTGCAGATGAACAGCAAATACATTCAGCGCAACAAGCTTTTCTAAAAGCCTATATAGCAACTTGTGAGCGTTCATTACAAAAGAAAAACGACAGTCAAACCGCACTCACTGAGTTCTCAAAAGGTCACATTTTGTACAAGCGCTGGCAGAAGGCGCTGACAAGAGTGGTCGGTGGCGAAGCCTTTATGACGAAAAGCACCTTGGCTAAAGAGGTCGATTTAGTTCAGTGGCGATTTAAACAAAACCCTGACAAGTTTATTCCTCTGCCTGACGACATATATGAAGAACTGTACGAACAATTCAGGCCTTTTATGGATGATGAAATTCTCGATATCGTCATGCGCCATAACGCAGGCACAGGCTCAAATAATTTAGGTCGCTACTATGTTTTAGTTGGCCCAAGTCAGCCCCATGATGCTGGTAAAACACATATTGTTGAAATAAAGCAGCAAAGAGAAGCTGCTCCCATAAAGTACTTTCCAAATGTATCAGTAAACAATCAACTCTCTGCGGCGCATTTAACAGTAAACTGCCAAAGAAAAATGCAGCGGAGGCCTGATTTAATCCTTGATGACACTATTTGGCAAGACAAACATTGGTTACTTCGCTCTCGCCACCATGCCCGTGTTGGTATAGATTCAGAGCACTTTATGTTAGGTAAAAGAGCCGCAGAAAAAGGCGGCGTTATTCAGTATGCGCTGAGCTGTGGTGAAGCGCTGGCACTCGCGCATATGCGAGGGGATCGCCGCTCAGTGGATTTTCAAAAAGCCATCACTGAACTTTTACCTCAGCAAAGTCAGCCCTTAATCAAAGCTGCTAACAATTATGTACTTCAAGTAAGCAGTGATTTCTTAATTCTAAAATCTTTGCTTTAGTTAACCTACTAAGTGACAACAAGACTAGGACCTACACATGCTAGTCTTGTTCTTAACTCCAAACGCCTTTTCTGTGTTTGTCAAAATACTGAAGCAGACTTACAAAGTAACAGCAATTTAATTGTTATTTCTGCATTAAACCTTCTATATTTTATAGCAAGTAAACATACAACTTCACTCAGATGCTTATCGAATTCATTTATACCAGTACAGCGTCAGAACCTTTTTCTTGGACAGAGTTAGAAGTTCTCAGGCACGAGTGCGAGCAGCGAAATCATATTGAAAAAATCACCGGTATGCAGCTCTATGATGGCAAACATTTTATGCAAGTGTTAGAGGGCCAAGAAAAAAAGGTGCTCGCACTGTTTGAACTGATAAAATCAGATCCCAGACATAACAATATAGAAGCTTTGATACAAAACCCTATAGATAAGCGAAACTTCGGAGATTGGGCTATGGGGCTCATTACTTGCGATGAAAAAACGCAACTGCAAACTGTGACTGAGTTAAGAGGTAAAACCAGAAAACCACTGAGTTATGAATTACTTTATGCCTTTGCCCATAACGAACTCACTATTGATGATATCGTAGAAACAAATACGCCATCAGAAGGGAAATAGCCGAATCAAGCTGTAAACCCCCTTTACGTTTTACTAGTAAGTTGTTTTTCGGCTATGTCTTAAAACGACCAACTAGAGCATTCAGCCTTGCAGCCAATTCAGATAAGTTCTGTGCATTACTCTCTGCAACCACCGAAACCTCAGCCACTTCATCTGCCACTGTTTTTATGTCGACCACATTACGATTTATATCTTCAGCTACATGTTGCTGCTCTTCGGCTGCAGTCGCAATCTGCGAATTCATATCACTGATCAAATCCACCGAGTCTGTAATTGAATTGAATGCCTGTTGGGCTTCTTGTGTATACTCCACAGTTTGACTTGAGGTCTGCAAACTAGACTTCATTTCTTGTGAAATACCTTGTGTCATCTGGCGAAGTTTAGAAAGCTGAGTAGAAATTTCTTCTGTTGATTCTGATGTTCTTACCGACAAGGCCCTGACTTCATCAGCGACCACCGCAAAGCCCCGTCCTTGCTCTCCCGCCCTTGCCGCCTCAATGGCAGCATTAAGCGCAAGTAAATTGGTTTGTTCAGCAATACCTCTTATCACGTCTAAAATAGAAGTAATGCTTTCACTTTCATTATCTAACTGCTCGATATTCGATGCTGAATCACTGAGTGTTTGGCTTAATACCTGCACGCTGTCCACTGTTTTCTCGATCACCATTTTACCATCTGTTGCAGCATCTTTAGTTTGGTTCGCAGAATCGGCAGCACTGGCACAACTTGCTGCTACTTCATTGGCAGTTGCAGCCATTTCATTTATGGCGGTTGCTGCTTGCTCTAATGCCATTTGCTGCATTTGAATTGAATTACTAAGGTTTTGCGATAACGCTTTAGTTTTATCAGATGACTGATTAATACTGCCTGAGCTGTCGTTTATTTCATTTACTAACGCTGAAATTGAACCTAAAAACTGATTAAAACTGCCTGCTAGTTTACCCGTTTCATCATTGCTGCGAATTTGAAGCCTTTGACTCAAATCCCCTTCACCTTGAGATATTTGCTCAAGTCCATCGGTTACTTCAATGATTGGATTCGAAATTAACCTTGCTAAGTACACACTTAGAGGTGATAACAGCAGTAACAATAAAATGCTGACGACAACAATAACCCAAGTCATTGCATTGGCCGAGGCCATCACTTCACTCTTTTTAAGTAACCCCACAAACTTCCATTTCAGATTTGGTGAGGTATAAATATTCGCAATATAGTTATCACCATCTATGTCGATTTCGGCTTGACCTGAAGACTTTTCAGCTAGCGTTTGATATAAGCCATTAGAGACTTGAGAAAACGCTTTAAAATTGTTTTTTGGGTGCTTTGCATCAACCAAAATTGTGCCTGTATCTTCCACCAACACTAAGTAACCAGATTCTCCCAATTTAATATTTTGAATAAGTTCAGTCAGGCCTTTTAAAGAGACATCCATGCCCGTTACCCCAAATACATTTCCACGACTATCTTTCAAAGATTTAACTGTGGAAACGATAACAGCATCATCAGGCTCCCAATAATAAGCGTTTGTTCTGGCAGGCTCTGAACTCGCATTGAGACCCTTTTTAAACCAAGGACGGGGACGAGGATCGTAATTAGCGCTTACACTCCCTTTTGGCCATTGAGTGTAGCCACCTTGCTGGTTTCCCATATAAATATAAGCAATACCTGGATGAGAAGAACCGAACTGATTAAATAAATCAAATATGCTAGCCTCTATGGTGCCATTCTTCTCCGGTGTCATGGTTTTGGTGGTGTTGCTTGCCAGATAAGTCGCAATACCAGACTGCCCTTTTATTACATTTGGGTGCTGTGCGATATACATGACATCCTTACTGATCTCTGAAAAAAACATAGAGATGGCATTATCAACTTGCTCAACTTCACGGGTATTCGCTGATGAGAAGTTATCAAATGCTTGCTGTCTTGCTTGTGTCACCATAATCACGGCAACAATTACAATAGGGACAAATAAGGTCGCTAACAATGCCCAAATGAGTTTCTTGGAAATCGACATAACACTTTCATGAAAAACCATTTTTATAAATATGGTCAGCACACTCAATTACGTCAAGTTGCTAAAGTAAGCTATCATTATTGCAGTATGGTTCTATTTTTAGGGCATGTTATGCGTCTATTGTCTTCTTTTTTTCTAGCTCCTTGTCTGTTTATGTCGGCAAATGCGGTTGCTGAAATTGGCTTTGCTGGCGGGTTTTGGATTAACTACAGCTATGATGAAAATAGCTATGACACTAACCTAGGCGACCAAGCGCTTGTCTTTTATTTAGATAAGAAAGAAGACAAATCGAATCCTTGGCATTATTCCGCTGAACTTAGACTTGGGCCGGGCGGGTTCACTGATGCAGATAACAACACCACAGGCTCTGATTATGTGCTGCACAAAGCCTGGGTTAGTTATAACTTTCATGCGTCCCACAAGCTGGTTATAGGTAAAAGCCAGCTCCCTTTTGCTTGGAAAACCGGTAATTTCTGGCCTGGTGATATGTTTTTGGCTGCATATGGCGATCAAATGGACGTTGGCTTAAAGTATCAAGGTAACTTTAATAATACCGCGATTCAAATTGCTTATTATCCCAGGGATGACTGGCGAAGCACGTCAACTGACAGCACTGATGACAACAGGCACTGGGGAAGTCGCCACACCTACCGCAAATTAAATACCTTAGTGGGTGATTTACAATGGCATATTTCAGGCGCACATACCTTGGGACTTTCAACTCAAACTGCTGAACTAGAAGAGTTTATAACGGGCAATAAGCAAACAGATGGCAAGCACCAAGCTATGACTGCTTACTACTTAGGTAACTATGATAACTGGGCAGTTAAACTCAGTTACATTGACGGAGAACGTCAGCTACCTAACGCCTATTTCACAGCTAATAATTTACCTCAAGATATCAAAAACACTCGATATAACGCAGAACTCAGCTATCAAATGGGTGACTGGACATTTTTAGTCGATGCCACATTTGCTAAATCAGACACTCAAGGAGGCGTTGATTCAACTGCGAGTGCTTGGGCTTTGGGTGTGAAATATAATTATGGTCCAGGTTGGATTTACCTTGAGTATCTAAATCAAGATACTTGGTTCGATAGGGATATGAAAATCAATAAAGGTGATTTTGCAGCTTGGTATCTGACGTTAGATTATTACTGGTAATTATTCTATTAAAGTTATCTTAAAAAAATATACTTTGAAGAAGAGGTTTTAAATGACCCAACTGAGTTTAAAATTGTGTCGTACTTTCCAGACTCTTTAATGGCTTTTAACCCCTGATTAAATGCTTGAAGTAATAGCTTAGACTGCTTGGATTGTTTCAAAAATAGTAGGTGACTACTCTCTACCATTAAAGGCCTTGGATGATAGGCTATTTGCTCAATTTCTTCTGCTGTAAAGTGCTTCTTTAAAAGATGTTTCGCAGGAATGGTTGCCATCGGAAATAGATCTATTCTGCCTTTAATCATTTTTTTAAAGTTTTGTATGTCTGTCGTAACTGTATCAACCTTGAGTACGCCGCGCTTGGCGAACTGCCAAAACTCTTCGGTATAGCTGTACCCAGTCGTAGCACCTATATTAAAGTGATTTAACTCTGATAAGTTTTGCCAGTCTTGCAACGGTTTTCTTTTATGAAAATAGAAATAAGTGGCTTCGTAATAAAGAGGGTCTGAACAATAAAAATCTTTTTTTCTCTCTGGTACGCAAAACCAAAAAGCAGCTGCGTCATAGTGACCTTTTAATGCCGATGCAAAACTTCTTCCCCATGGCATGAACTCAAATTTAACCGTATAACCTTGAGCTCCAAATGCAGCACGAATAATTTTAGGCACAATTCCTTGCTGAGGGTACTCCCGACTCGCAAAAGGTGGATACTCCCCTATTGCAATCGTGAGTTGCTTAGCATGGCAAACCCCACTCACTAGCAAAATAAGTAATAATAAAATTCGCACACATTCTTCCTTAAAAATGACTATAAAATAAGCTTAGATCAAAAAGACAGATTATGAACATAGCAATAAAAGGTGAAATTAATTCGCTAACCTCTCACCTTTTAAATAACCTCTGCAAAAATTAAAAAGAAAAGGCGCTTTCACGCCTTATTTCACCATTTCCAGAATGCCTTCCCTATATTCTTTGTCTTATTTGTATTGGGTGCCATATACCAAGTCTCGTTTGTTTGATCTGGACTTTGCGTATAATTTAAGTAATCACTGTATGCATCTCCAATATCAACGCCCTCTAATGGCGGATAAAAATCATCGGGGAAAATCAGTGCATAAGGATAGTTATTTTCGTCTTTAAAATTGCTGGTATCACCATAATTTGCTGAACTTGCAATTCGAGTGACTTGTCCTGGTAAGTGAATTTCTTGACCTGTATTTAGTACATGTAGGTATGGGTCATAAGGTGGTTGACCTAACGCACTGGCAGGAAACGGCGCATCAAGGTTAAAGGTAAATGAAAACTTCTTGCCTTTAACTTTTTCAACATCACTCAGAGTATTAACAAAAGCTTGGTTGCTAAGATGCATTAACGACTTGCTGTTAGCTAATACCTTCACATCAAGCGCATCATTGATTTGACTTGTAACAGGAAAGCCGTTTACTTGCTCAACACTGTCTTCTTTGAATAAGTTCATGGTGAGGCTACCCGATACCGATTCATTAATTGGAATATGCAAATACCAATCATGATCATAGTTTGCCCCTCGAGCTATCATATAACCGGTGGTAATGATAGAAACCACCTCCAACTCACCACTTTGATCATTGTTTTTAAAACCAAAGCCCACCCGATAGCCAATTAGCAGGTCGTTAAAGTCGTAGTCACCTAAGTTAGGGTACTGGTCCTCGTAACTCACCACAAAAAAGCTTTCACTGGTTGGGTAATATGACCAACTGTCTACAGGCTCAGTCACTTGGCTTTGTGCGATCACCAATGGTGCTTCGTCAACACCGGGTTGTGCATATTCCAAATAAGACACATCATTCGCACTTAAAATGGCTAGGTCTTCTGGACCATTTGAAAAGTCATAAAAAGCTTCAGGGTCGCCTAAGCTTTCGTTCACTTCAAGAAAACGAATAGACAAGGTTGCCGTTTGTGCATTACTTAAATCAAAGTTGCTACCTGTACATGATGATTCATCTATTGGCATTCGCATGGTGCCACCAAAATCACTACCAAAAATGTCACTGTCTGAACTTGGAGTAATATGACTACTCCCCGTTGCACCAATTAGGGTGTAATATTCTTGTCGAGTTGTAGTGCCCGCTTTGGCTAACATGGCGCCGGTATTAGTTGTGAAAACATTACAGGTTATAACCTCAGAACCCATATCAAATGTAAGCACAGCACTTTCAACCGTAACACCTTGAGTACTTGCTTTTTCAGTACCACTTGCAGCTTCATTCACATCCACAGCAAATACTAAAGCATTGCTATTTTGCTGCTTATACTCTTCAAGCATGGCACCTGTTAATCTGTCTTTGAAGTAACTACTAGAGTGAGGTGCAAATAAGTCGATTTCACCAACGCCTTTATTAATCGTATCTTTAAACATGATACTTTCAGCCGCATAACCAGAAGTGCTCACAACCAACAAAGTACACGCTAAAATTGATGTTTTCATAGCTCGTACTCCTTCGTGATTTGTGGGTCGGTTTTAACAGTCGAAAACACATCGTATTTAACTTTGCTTACGTCGTTAGGTAGATAGAACTCAAAATTTGGTGAATTGGGTACTTTGCCTAAGAAAAGAGTTTTGTTGTCAAACGTATAAATCTTCAAATAAACCGTATTCGCTTCAAAGCCCAATCCAGAGATATCAATCTCCATATTCTGAGATTTAAACTGCGAAAATTGCGCATTGTCAGTGGCTTTGTTGTCAATTAGCTTATTTGATTGCGGTTGAGTTTCTGATTGTGTTTGCGTTTGGGTCGAAGATGTATCATTACTTGGTGTTTGCGAAGTCTTCGCAGACGAAGTTTCATCTGATCCCCCGCCACCACAGGCAGAAAGTATGAATGATAGTGCGGAAATGGTAAGTATGCGTTTCATCAGCGTTTCTCCAAAGAGATTAATACTTTAAAGAACCAACTTTTATACCAATAAAAAAACCTTATAAATCAATTACCATAAAACCTTAATAAGCGTGCTTTTTCGTTCTGAGTTGCATATTGCAAATCATGGGATAGAAATAGAACTGAACGCGTAACCCCAATCCACAGAATTAAGTGGCCTAACTTTGAGATAAAAATGCTTACCGATATTAGGTGACGTTTTAACTACTTGGTTATTTAAAGTGAAAACGCTCAGTGCAGTTAGCGACAGGTTTTGCCCTTAGAAATAATTAAAAGTAGTTTAGAATTGGTATAAGCCAATAAACACATGAAATAACCTTTAAAACACCTTATTCAAGCACAACTCACCCACAACTTTAACTTCACCTTGTTTGCTTATTGTCAGTAGTCGACAACTGATATGTTTTACTTATTACTGAATTGCGCCCTACTTCTTTTGCTTCATACAAAGCTGAGTCTGCCACTCTGAATAGCTGCTCAATATCAAAGCCATCTGCTTGTTCACAACTCGTAAACCCTAATGATGCTGAGATGTATTCTGCCGTCTGCGACTTTTGATGACTAATTTCTAAATCGAAAATTGCTTGCTTAAGTTTATTCGCGACTAGTAAAGCTTCTTCTTTACTAACTTGTGTGAGCACAACCGTAAACTCTTCGCCACCGTAACGAGCGACTAAATCCATATTTGAACGCGTATTTCTCGACAATACCTCTGCCACTTGGCAAATAACTGTATCGCCGGCTTGGTGCCCATAAAAATCGTTATAAGTTTTGAAGTGATCAATATCGAGCATGATCATACTCACAGGAAACAATGACAACTCACGTTGCTGCTCTATCATCTCCAAAAAGTGCATCAAAGAGCGCCGGTTAGCGATGTTTGTCAGCTCATCGGTATCACTCAATTTTTGCAATTTTTTATTCGCTTCAACCAAAATAGTCTGTTGAGAGTTTACGGTGGCAAACAAGCCATCTATGAGACTTGCTAAGCGACCTATTTCATCTTGCCTTTGTATATTTGTTGCCTGCGAATAATTACCTTGATCAATTACCTTTACAACAGTTTCTCGCAAAGATGTTAAAGGAATAATCACCATTTTATTAATCAGCAAATAGATTAAAGCTAAGATTAAAATAGAACTTAACAGCGCAATCCCCATAGAATATTCAATTAAGTTATCATCGAACATCCGCTTAGGCTTTGCGTAGGCCATTACAGTACTTGCCTTGCCATTTACATCATTAAAAGAAATATATATTTTCTGCTCGGATGAACGAATGTGAGGGTAATCTTGGTACTTATCGAACGGAATAACAGACTTGCCTTGCGGTAAAGCTGAATATTCAAAAAGCGTTATTTGGCGTTGCATTAAATCGCTGAGTTGCTGACTGATCTTTTCATCCAAATAAGTCCAAACCAACATGGTACCAACCACATCACCCACCCCAGTTGATGGGACTATACTACCGCTAACATATAACACAGGATGTTGCTTTCCTTGGATGATCCCGGACCTGAATTGTACTTCTTTTGCTGCTGGGATCTCAGGCTCTTTTACAATTAAAAACTGTCGTTTTTGAGTTGATTTGGCGGTTTGGAAAACGGAGTCTAAGATAACCGAGCCATTATTTTCCAAGGCAAAATGACTCACTGGTTCACCCGATACGTCATAAAAATGCATACCATTAAGATTGAGTGAAGCTAATGACTCTGGGATATGATAATTCTCTTCTAAAAACGCCAGATCCCGCTCTTTAATCACGCGGATCATCTCATCCCAGACTGCATTATCATATATCAGTCTCTGCATTTCACTTTGAATTCTAGAAAATGCCGAACCGAGCTTTCTAATATCTTTTTTATCGTTTTCAACTTCAAGTTCAATGAACTGGGGTATCGTCCAAGCGTATCGGATCAGTAAATGAACAGACGAAAAGCCTATTAGCAAAAGTGCAAATAGCAGAAATAGTTTCAAGCGAAGACTTCTAGCTATTAGGTTTCTCATATAGTGAATAGATTTCCCGTTTAATGAGCCTTAGGTTGATACCAATCCTCTTTAATAAGAGGTCTATTTTAAGAATTTGTATAAGTATAGGTTTAATCTAATTTTTTGCTTTAGACTAAAAAGAAAAAGGTGCTCAAAAGAGCACCTTGCATTTGCTTACTTGTATCGCCCAACTGCTTTAGTGCTCAGATGCACTATCATGGGGGAGTGGGCGCTTTTAAAGCGCATTACCTTCATTATCGACAGCATCAAATTGATGACCATCAGGTCCACCATCTCGTGGTGTTATCAACGCTTTAATTTCATTACTGCCAGCCATGGCTTCTGGATCAGTCAATGATCGTAAGAATGCAACCTGAAGTTGCACTTCTTCATGACTAAAACCTCGAATAATGGCATCATCGCCGCGATCTGAGTCTGTTCTATTTTGTGTTAAGGTCTAGCACGAATTAAGAAAAAAATATCAACTAAACAAAAATAAAAAAATAAAAAAATAAAAAAATAAAAAAGGATTGGTTTTGAAAACTCAATGACACATACCGTAACGATTTATCAATTTAAAAGTGCAATAAGACCCCTTATATTAGCTTAACCAAATTAGCCATGAGCCCAGAAGGAAATTGAATGTCGCAGGACTTAAAAACAACGCTTACTGTTTTTACTATTTTATCGTTTGTCAGCATGGCATAAGCGATTGAGTCTGTTTTATGTATGCGGTGATAGGTAAATAACGGTGCAATCAAGGGACTACTTCGAGCTTCTGCCCCCAGCTTGGCTATCTCATTCGGTAGAAGTATTTTGGTGCCAAAAGCTTTCAGAGCATGCGTTTTTTATCCCGCAAGGCGTCTTTGATTTAATTTTACACAGCCAGCCTATTGGGTTTTCAAAAGTTGACGACCAATTGTCTATCAAGCAAATTCCTGCTGGGACATCAATTCTAGGTCAACAGATCAGTGCATACACACTCTATAGCAAACATCCGCAGTGGATTTTTGGCATTAGGCTAAAGCCTTTTTCATTTCTAAAGCAGCAGTTTATGTCATCGCTCGAAGTGAAAAACACCATAGAATCAATCACGCAATATCTCAGTCATTCGGGCTACTTAAACGATGTTTTACCGCTGTTAACTCAATTAAATGAAGACCACATCAACATAGAGATACAGGTATTAATAGAGAAAATAACGCCTTGGCTGCATAGCCAATTTATTGCCAATGACTATATTATCTCTGAGCGCTTAAGAGCCGAGACCAACGCCATATTAAATGCCCGAGGCGATATAAAAATCTCCGACATGTGTGAGACGTTTTCAATAAGTAAAGTCACACTAAGACAGCACTTTCTCGATAACATCGGCCTACTCCCCAAAGAACTCTGCAAAATTTGGCGTTTAAACAACTTTTTACTGCACAGCCAATCCGCCACACAAACACTCACCGAGTCTGCAATCAACGCCGGTTATTTTGACCAAGCTCATTTAAATAGAGAATTTAAATGCCTGCTTGGACAAACACCCAAGCGCTATTTAAAGTCAACTGAGCCACATTTGAATCAAGGTTTTCAAGCAGCAATCAACAATCGATTCATCGGTAAATACGACCCTTTTTGAACTTACTTAACTTTTTTACAATTTTTACGTGTGCGAACTTGGTAGGTTTTTCTTAACAAGGACACTTTGTGAAAAAATACTATGACATCATTTAAGAAAACTGCACTTTCTATTGCACTTCTCATTGGCCTAAACAGCCAAACAGCGCTTGCCCAAGCTATTTCAAAAGCCGAAAAACAACAAGTTATCGACAGAGTAAGCGAATTAATGGCGGAACATTATGTTTATCCTGAAGTGGCAACAAAAACCAACCAAAAGTTAAAACAAGCTTTCGAGAAAGGCGAGTTTGCCGCTCACACTGACAGCGAAGAATTTGCCAAAGCTCTCTCAACTTGGTTAGAAGAAACCGCTGAAGATCGCCATTTAAGAGTGAGAGCAAATCCAGTTAATCAGGAAGTTAAAGGCGCAGAATCTCGTTTACGCGATACCTTGCTCAACCCGCCTCGCTTTGGCTCGCAAAATAAAGGTGTGGTTGGCGCAAAAGTACTTGAAAATAACATAGGCTATATGGATTTACGTGGTTTTTATCGCTTAACTGAAAGCCAGCCATACATCGACTCGGCAATGAAGCTACTGGCAAATACTGACGCCATCATTATCGATTTACGTCAAAATGGCGGCGGCTCACCAAGAACAGTGCAGTATTTATGTAGTTACTTCTTTGATGAACCGCTGTTATTAAACAGCTTATATTACAGAGAAGACAACGAAACCATCGACTACCACGTTTTAGACGAAGTGGCCGGTGACAAACTGCCAGATGTACCTCTGTATGTGTTAACCAGTAATCGTACCGCGTCTGCGGCAGAAGAGTTTAGCTATAACATGCAAACCAGAAAACGCGCTACCCTCGTCGGCGAGACCACGCGAGGCGCTGCGAACCCTGGTGGCATGTTTAACATCAACGATAACTTTAGAATGTTTGTCGCAACGGGTGCTGCCATAAACCCTGTCACCAAAACCAATTGGGAAACGGTTGGCGTGGTGCCACATGTTGCAACAGAAAAAGATCAAGCACTCGACAAAGCCATTGAACTGGCGAGCACTGAAGTCGAGAAAAGCTGGCAAGCACTCAAAACTGAACGCAAGCAATCACTCGATAAACTGCTCGCGCTATTAAGTGATATAAAACAATCAGAAAAATCATTACCAGATTTAAGGCAAGGCTATCAAAAGCAAACGAAAACCCTGCTGAATACACTTAACCTCACAGATAGAGAGCTGGCAAACCTAGCGTATGACAGCTGGGAAACTTCACCAAAATACGCCGTTTTCTTGTTAGAAATTGCAGTCACTTTTAACGAGCAAGAAACCTTTTTATACGAGTACTGGGCACGCGCTTTGGCAAAAATGGACCAACTTAGCGAAGCTAAAAGCGTCATTGATATCGGGCTATCAAAAGTCAAAGGCGAAGAGCATATTAATATGCTTAAAGAGACCCTTGCCGAAATCACGGTTTCAAAAAACAAGCTTTAGTTAATCGCTAAAGCACTAACTGCACACCAAAGCCAGCAGGATGCTGGCTTTTTTCATCGACTTTATCTGACATTTCACTTTGCACAAGATGCTAGACAATTTATAGATAACAGCTAAAAATATCGCGCATCACTTTATAAGGTATGCCACTATGCATCTGTTCAAAAAAATCGTTGTTCTTTCTACTCTATTACTGACATTTGCTGCAAACGCAAAAGTATTGTCGATTGGCGATAACGTCGAGCTTCCGACTCTTAACGATCAATTCGATAAACCGCATTCACTAAAATCTAGCACCCAATGGCTAGTCCTTGCCCATGACATGGATAGCAGCCGAGTAACGCGCGATGCGTTTGCAGGGCAAACCGATGAAACGCTAAAGCAAGCTAACGTTCAATATTATGCCGATATTAGTGGTATGCCGGGCTTAATTAGCAGCTATATTGCAATTCCAAAAATGCAAAAACAAAAGTACGCCATTGTATTGGGCAAAGAAGACAATGAACTGGCATTTTTACCAAGCGAAGATGATAAGGTGAGTATTTTCAAAATCGAAAATGGCAAAATCGTTGAATTTATTACCACGGATAGTGCGGAAGTTTTAAAGAAAACCGTACTTAAATAATCGAATAAGAAAATTCTTTTCGTTCTTATTTAATTCTTAATGCAATAAGGCAGATCTGTTCAGCCTTATTGCATACCTTTCATATAATACCTCTCTCGCATCCTTTAAACGCAAACCCTAGCCCTGTATTGGCTTTCTTAAGCATCTAAGTTAATTCAACATTTAAACCTTTTACTCTCACTTATCGTCTAAAGAATGATTTTGATGATTGTAAAAGGAAAACAATGAACCGCTTAATAACCCGCACCATTCCGTCAATATTGGTGGCTTTATTATTCTCAGTGTTGGCTGCGTGTAAAAGTCATGATGCAATAAATTTTGAAGCAAATACAAAAGATGATCTTATTGAATTTATTGATGGAAATGCTGGACAGGTCGTCTCAATTTCTGTGGTAGATGCAGACAAAACGTACCAATATCACTTAGGAACCTTAAGTAATGGTGATACGCCTAACAATCAAACACTTTACGAAATTGGTTCAATCACTAAAACGTATACAGGGTTAGTTGTTGCGAAAGCCATTCACGACGGTAAAGTTGAGCTTGATAAAGATATTCGCCAATACCTTAAAGGTGACGAATACAAAAACCTAGAGCTCACCAACCAATATATAACTTTGCGACACCTTTTAACCCACACCAGTGGCCTACCATATAGTTTTGCTGTCAGTCGCGAAGATATAGAGCAAGGCAGATATTTTGACAAAATATCAAAATACACCAGAGCCGATTACTTTAACGACCTTAAAGCAGTGACCCTTAACTCTATACCGGGCGAAGACTATGTCTATTCAAGCGTGGGGACGAATTTAGCCGCTTATATTATTGAATCAGTGTATCAAAAACCTTTTGAATTACTGATTGCTGACATGATCACCAGCAAATCTGGAGAGCTGAATACTAAATTCAGGCGCGCACATTCTGAGGTGAGTAAAGTAACAATCGGATCTGATGGAAACGGTAATCAGATGCCCTTGGCGAGTGCATATTGGTATGCAGGCGGCGGGTTAACTTCAGACCTTGAGTCCATGACACATTATATGCGCCATCAATTATCATCAGAGCCTGAAGTAGCTATTTCTCATCAACTTTTGGAACAAAGTTGGATGGGACATGGCACAGCGTTTTATTGGAACACAACTCAAGACAATTCAAATGAAATCATGCTATATCAAAGTGGCGGCTCAATGGGCACGTCTAGTTGGTTAGCTATTTATCCAAAGCAAAATATTGGTATTTTTATCGTCACAAACTTAGCAAAAGGCGACACTCAAGAAGAATTAGAAACCATTTCAGAGCAGGTGTTTGACCATTTAATCGCATATAAAAAAGCCGTAAAGCCAAATTCGTAAATTTGGCTTTTTCCTTCTCTCTGCGAATATTAACAAGCAGCTATGCTGCAATCTTCAATGATTGTAAGGGGATGAAAAGGTTCCTTTGGAATAAAGCTAAAATATTGATTCTAAATAAATAAAAATATAATGTTAAAGACTTATTAGGAGTAATGTCATTCAGTCGTGTGTAAAATGGAGTTCAAGTGGAAGATTTAAAATTAAAGTGTAATTGTGGGGGAGTAACAGGTGTCGTTAGTAATGTAAAACCAGGGTGCGGTAATCGTTTGGTTTGCTACTGTGAAGATTGCCGAAACTTTGCCAAACAGTTCGATAAGGCTGACAATATTTTAAATGAATTTGGTGGTACAGAAATATTCCAAATCGACCCTTCTCGGATAACAATTAATCATGGTTTGGAAAATATTTCATGTCTGAAATTCAGTGACAAAGGTTTATATCGTTGGTATGCATCATGCTGCCAAATGCCAATAGGAAATACCGTTGGGTTAGGTTTACCTTTTGTGGGATTGATACATTCTTTTATCGCATCAGATCAAAATATCGACTTTAAAATAGGCCCTATCATTGGCTCTGTATATACAGAGCATGCCACAGGAAACCCTTCAGACGAACTTAAAGCTGGTAAATCTAAGGTAAGCCTTTTGTTTACTATCATGAGAAAGCTACTTATCTGGAAAATCCTTGGAAAAGGTAGCCCTAATCCATTTTTTCATGAAGACGGTAAACCAATTGTCGAACCTAGCTTAGTCAGTCGAAATGAAATCTAAAATACCGATGCATTTAAACGACAAGATGCCCTTCCCCATTTTAGTGGTATCTTCTCATGACACTGTAAGTATGGGTTGTGTGCATGGTCTTGCTGTAACAATCTTTGCTTAGTTCAAGATCCGACCATCATTAGTTTTTACAAGCCCACCAGCGATTAAATAGTGCTTTATAAAACCACTCTAAAAACTTTCAAATATATCCTTGACCTTAGCCTTACTCGAGGTTTTAAAGTGCGTCACTCAATCGCTTTAAGCTAACTCTCTGAGTTTATTTAATAAGCAATTTTTAAAATCAAATAAGTGGGTTTTCTAGCCAGCCATTGGTTGACAAAACCCCAAAGAAAACTAGAATAACCACATTCGAATACCATTCGAATGTGGTTATTCTAAAGATTTAAGAGATATAAAGTATGGCGCCAGCACCAAAATTTAGTCCTGAACAGCAACAAGCAATGATCCTTGATGCGGCTGTTCAGTGTATTCAAGAGTCCTCAATTACCGATTTCACCATGGCAAAGATTGCCCGCCTTGCAGGCTTGTCAATGGGCTCTGTATATAAGTTTGTTCAAAGTAAAGAAGACATCGTACTTGCGCTTGCATTTCAATCGTTTAGACATGCCTCATCGGTATTCGAACGCGTTTTAAACCTGCCTCTGTCTACCCCAGAGAAAATGCTGGCAATCACTCTCATTGCCCCTAAAAAGCTGCAATGCTTTGAGTTTGATTACGAGCTGCAATCATACGCAACCAACGAAGCGGTGATCAAACGTGCCTCTTCATTGTGGTCAGGCAAAATGATTGAAGCCTGTAACCTTTGCGAGCAAGGTTTCAAGCTTGCCATCATGGATGGAATCAATGCGGGTGAGCTCAAAGAAGTGCCTAATTTAAGTGAAGTTATTGAAGAGATTATCGTTAGCGGCTGGGCACTAACAGTGGGCTACGAGCAAGTTATACGCGTTAAGCAACAGCAACAGATTATCGAGGGTACGGCCTCACTACTAGAGCCTATTGCCTTCAACGCACCAATCATTCGCAGCACAATTCGTCTTCTCAACAGTTACCCCTGGCAGTCTCCAATCACGCCAGACTCTCTAGAGCGAATTGAGCAAGCACTTATTAATTTAGAATTACGTTAAGGGAGCAACACCATGAATACTATACGCTGGATTGTCAGCATTATCATCGTCTTTGCGGTTATAGTCGGATTAGGACTTACCAAATATAGCCAAATTCAAGCCATGATCGCCTTTGGCGAATCTTTCCCAGAGCCTTCGGCGTCAGTGACTAGCGTTTACGCTGAAACGATTGAGTACACGCAAACGAGCAAGGTCATCGGCCAGTTAAAAGCACCGAGCATTATTGATATTAGTAATGAGTATCCGGGCCCTATTACTTACGTTGGCTTTAAACCCGGTGACATTGTTGAAAAAGGCCAAGTGTTACTGCGCTTAGATACCAGTGTCGAAAACGCTAAGCTTGCTGCTGCAAAAGCGCGTGTTACTTTGGCTGAATCAACCTATGCACGAGTAACTAAACTTCTGCAACAAAAGCGCATTAGCCCAGATGAAGTCGACAAAGCCCGCGCTGATGTAGCCGTTGCTAAAGCCGAAGTACAAAACCTCAATGCCGTTATTAACAAAAAAACCGTTACCGCCCCTTTCAAAGGCCAAGTTGGCCTTAGCCAATATCAAGTTGGTCAACTTATAGATGCAAATATTCAAATCACCACGTTAGTGGGCCTGAGCGACACAATTTGGGTCGATTTCTCAGTGCCGCAAACACTTCGCCAGCCTAAAATCGGCGAAGAAATGAAAATCGCACTGGTTAATCAAAAAACATCTGAAGTTGCAGCAAAAGTCATCGCTAAAAAGCCGATGCTAGATGCCAACTCTCGACAGCAAGGCTATAGAGCTGAAATCGAGAATCTAGATGGCGCACTCAGTCATAACCAAATCGCCAGCGTACGTGTGCCGCTATACACAACCAATGCGGTTGTCGTGCCAACCGCTGCCATCACTCGAAGTCACTTTGGTGAGTTTGTCTATGCACTTGAAAAAGATGATCAACAAAACTGGCGCGCTAAACCGATTAAAGTGACATTAGGTGAAAAGCTGGGTGACCAACAAGTTGTATTGTCTGGCCTAAATGGCGGTGAGTTTATCGCTGGCGAAGGCGCATTTAAATTAAGAGAAGGTATTTTGGTTTATACCGCGCCACTCGATGAGCAATTAGCCACGACGGACGACAACATCGGAGGTCAGTAATGAGCGCATTACATGAAAACAAACCTTCTTTTATGGACATTTTTGTCAATCGCCCCGTACTTGCGATTGTACTGTCTGTATTGATCATCTTGGCAGGCTTAAACGCCGCGCAAAAGATTTCAGTACAGCAATATCCTAAGATTGAAAGTGCGTCACTGGTTATCAATACCGTATATACAGGTGCGTCTGCTGATGTCGTCAAAGGCTATGTGACAGAGCCGATTGAACGCGTAACCTCAACTGTACCCGGCGTTGATTATGTTGATTCAGTCACCACTGCCGGCTTTAGTAAAGTCACAGCTTGGCTCGAGCTAAACCATAGCACCACAGATGCACTTGCCGAATTAACGACTAAGCTCAACCAAATTAAGTTTGAGTTACCAACAGGGGCTGAAGACCCCGCGATCCAAATTGTGCGTGCCGATAGCCCGTATGCCGTGTTCTATTTAGATGTGCAGTCGCAAGGCTTACCGCGCAGTGAAGTCAGTGATTATCTTATTCGCAATGTTGTGCCAAGCATGAGTGATATTGAGGGCGTGCAAAAAGTCACCCTTGAAGGCGGCCGCGACCCTGCAATGCGTATTTGGTTAGATGCAGATAAACTCGCTATTTATGATTTAAGCGCCAGTGATGTGTTTGCTGCACTTCAAGCAAACAACACCATTGCGACATTAGGTTACAGTGAAAACAATCGTCAACGCATTGATTTAATGGCCAATACTAGCCTGAAAAGTGTGGCCGACTTTGAAAACCTAATTATCAAAGAGCAAGACGGCTCGCAGCTTCGCCTTGGTACGGTTGCCGACATCGAAATCGGCGAAGCCGAAGGTATGGTTACTGCGCGTTTAGATTCTCATGATTCAATTTTTCTGGCTATTTGGGCGCTGCCTGGTGCGAATGAAATCGACATTGGTGATGCGCTTTATGCCAAGTTACCGCAGATCAACGATGGTTTACCGAATGGTATGAATATCGAAATTGGTTACGATGGTACGCTGTATATGCGTGACTCAATTAAAGAGATTTTCACGACGCTTGCCGAAACAGTGCTACTTGTAGGCATTGTAATTGTTGCCATGATGGGCTCTTTCAGAACCGCGCTAGTGCCATTGGTGACCATTCCTATTTCAATTTTAGGTGCTATCGCCGTTATTTCGATGATGGGCTTTTCATTAAACCTATTAACCATTCTAGCCATCGTATTATCGGTTGGTTTAGTGGTCGATGATGCCATCGTGGTGGTTGAAAACGTAGCGCGCCACATGCGTGAAGGCAAACCTCGATTGCAAGCTGCGCTTATCAGCTCACGTCAGTTATTAGTGCCCGTGATTGCCATGACCTTAACCCTTGCTGCGGTATACGCCCCAATTGGCTTCTTAACTGGTTTAACTGGTTTCTTATTCCGTGAGTTTGCGTTTACTTTGGCTATTGCGGTCCTGATTTCAGGTCTTGTGGCTATTACGCTGTCTCCTATCATGAGTGCTTATGTGAACCCTGAAGGGGGTAAAGAAGGCAAGCTAACTCGCAAAGTGAATTGCTACTTCGACAAGCTACAAAACTTCTACTTTAAGTCATTAGATAAGTTGTTTGCATGGCGTCCACAAGTGTTCTTTATTGCCATTGTGTTCTCTCTGTTGTCTGCCCCCTTTTATTTATTGTCGCAAAAAGAGCTTGCGCCAGTTGAAGATCAAAGCAGTATTCAAGTCGTGGTTGAAGCGCCACCTGAGTCTTCTCAGGCCTATACCTCTAGTCGAATGAATGACACAGCAAAAGTCATGAATGAGACCGAAGGCGCAAAATTCACTTGGCAAATTATTACTGCAGCCGCAGGTTTCGGAGGGGTTCAGTTAGCACCTTATGAAGAGCGAGAAAACTCGGTTCACGACTTATACTTCGACCTATTTGCGCGCCTTGGTAGTGTAAATGGCTTGAGCTTGTTCCCTATTTTGCCAGCTTCTTTACCAACTGCGGGCCAGTTCGATATCGAAATGGTTGTCAGAGCCAATGACGACCCTGTGGCAATGAAGAAATATGCTGACGAGATCATCGCGAAAGCGAATGCCAGTGGTAACTTCTTGTTCGTTAATACCGATTTAAAAATCGATTTACCACAAGCTGAGCTAGAAATTGACCGCGAATTGATAGCTGATTTAGGCCTAAACCTGCAATCAGTGAACGAGCAGCTTAGCATTTTAATGTCGAACAATTTTGTGAATTACTTCAACAAAGACGGTAAAGCGTACCGTGTTATTCCAGCGGTTGATAACGGTGACCGTTACAACCCTGAAAACATCTTAGATATGAAGATCCGCACGGACTCTGGTGAGCTTATTCCTGTCTCAGCATTTGCGAGCTTAAGAACCTTCACAAGCCCGCGCGTATTGGGGTCTTTTAATCAGCAAAGTTCATTTAGGATCTTAGCGGGTGTTTTACCACATGTAACCAAAGAGCAAGGTTTAACGGCCGTTGAAGAGATTGCAGCAGAAGTATTGCCAGCAAACTACTCAATTGACCATGCTGGTGAATCGCGCCAGTTACGTAAAGAAGGTAACACCATGGTTGGCGTACTCTTAGTGTCTATGATTGTGGTGTACTTCTTACTGACGATTCAGTTTAACAGCTTCCGAGACCCACTTGTGGTGTTACTGGGCTGTGCGCCATTAGCGCTTGCCGGTGCTCTGATGCTACCGTTTTTACAATTAACGACGATTAATATTTATAGCCAAATTGGTCTTATTACTTTGATTGGTTTGATTGCTAAAAATGGTATCTTAATCGTAGAGTTTGCTAACCACCTTCAGCTTGAAGGCAAGTCAAAACTGGAGGCGGTTAAAGGTGCTGCAGCGACACGTTTACGCCCAATATTAATGACAACAGGTGCAACGGTACTTGGTCACTTCCCATTAGTATTAGTAACCGGCGCTGGCGCAGAAGCACGAAACAGTATTGGTATTATTCTAGTGGCAGGTATGTTATTTGGTACTTTCTTCACGCTGATTGTATTACCACTGCTTTACCAAATGTTGGCGAAAGACCACCGTGGTGAAATGGAAACTGAAGCCTCGTTAACTAAGACTAAGTTTGCAAATTCATTGTGATCATGGTGTTGCGTGGGTTTAACTCACGCAACACCACTCAAAAAACGCGATGTAAAATCGCGCCTACAGAAACCACCAGCCTAGTTTTTTGAATGTAGGTTGTCGTTTACTGCGACAAAATATTTATGCTCCGGTAGCACCGACTTTATGTCGGGTAATTTATATCAGCTTGATTTGAATATTTTGTCGGGTAATTTATATCGGCTTGGTTTAATCACATTGCCGGGCTAAAGCCCGACCTACAGTATGAGTAGTTTTACTGATGTAGATACCATCTCTCCTAACCAGTCTCAAGTTTGATTTAAACAACTTGAGACTGGTATTCAGTTTGATTCTTCACAACACCAAAGCAGATGTGAGCAAGCTTTCTCATAGCTGCACCGATA
>NZ_JBMMUD010000011.1:0-113403 GCF_049257195.1 Pseudoalteromonas sp. SS15 | reverse complement strand
TTGACTATGAAGTCACTCAGTTACATTTGAGACTCTAAATTTTTTGCTCCTGAATCAAGAGCTGTTAGAACTCAACCTGTACGAGTGCCCACACAGATGATTGCTTCATATTTTTAAAGAACAGTGTAACTAACCTTGGTTAGTTACCGCAGCCTTGCTGCGAAGTGGAGCGCCATAATAACGACTTCACTTTTTATGTCAACACTTAATTTTAATCTTTTTCGTAAAGAAAGTTTTTAAGATTAAGTTTTATTTGACTCGACATCGTTTTGATTTGCTTTTCAGCGTCTCGCCCCGTGTCAGTGGGGTCGCATTATAGGGAGAGCAGAAAATTACGCAAGCCCTTTTTTAAAGAAAAATGCAAAAAACTGACTGTTCGCGTGCATTTTAAACGAAACGCCTGTTTTTGATACTTTAACGCTGTAATTTTGGTCACTTTTGAGTATTAACTGCTATTTTTAAGCCATGGTAAATTGCTCGCTTTGACTCTACACTAATTACAAAGCATAAATAACATCTCAATAAAACTCGGGGCTCTGCACAAATGATAAGAAGTTATAAAGGGATCTATCCTAAATTAGAAAAATCCGTCTATGTTGATGAATCAGCCGTTTTAGTCGGTGATATCACTATTGGTGAAGATAGTAGCGTCTGGCCTCTAGTTGCAGCACGAGGAGATGTTAACTATATACAGATCGGTGAACGCACTAATATACAAGATGGTAGCGTACTTCATTTAACGCGAATGAGTGCTAACAACCCTGATGGTTACCCACTTATTATTGGTGATGATGTAACAGTTGGTCATAAAGTAATGCTACATGGCTGTAAGCTTGGTAACCGTATATTAGTGGGTATGGGTGCTATCGTGATGGACAATGCGATTGTCGAAGATGATGTCATCATCGGTGGCGGTGCATTAGTACCACCTAATAAGAAACTTGAATCAGGCTATTTATATGTAGGTAGCCCGGTGAAACAAGCTCGTCCGTTAACTGATTCAGAGTTAGCCTTCTTGAAAATATCAGCGCTCAATTATGTTGAGTTAAAAGATGATTACTTAGCAGAGTCAGACTCGGCTAAGTAATACTTCCCCTTCTGCTGAGTAGCTTTCTTCTTCGATAAGCGCCTCAGCTTGCATTTCATAATCAAATTGATGCTCTGCAAAGTGGGCAAGTGCTGTTACCTCTTCTCCTTCAAATGCAACACAGCAACGAATGATTAAACCAGAATTCATCGCAGTAAACTCTATTCTTTGCTGAGTCGCATTAAAACTCGCATCATCATTAAATAAGATTGCCTGATTCATATTAGCCCTTAGCAAATGTATTTATTACTGGTGTTAATTCGGGCATATCATCTTGCCAAAGATAATATGCTTCTGCAGCCTGCCCTATTAGCATACCAATACCATCTACTAACTTGGTATTGGTATTAATAGACGCCACCCATTTCAAGAAGCTAGTTTGCTCATTGCTATAAAACATATCGTAAGCAAGCCGACATTGCGTAAAAACAGTCTCCGATATATTTGGAAGTTCTCCAGTCACACTCGATGATGTCGAGTTAATCACCACTTGATAAGTCGACTCAGTTACCTCGTCTAAGCCAACCCCTCTCACATGACCATGACTAGAAAACTGCTCAGCCAATAACTCAGCTTTCTCTTTGGTGCGATTCGCAATGGTGATGTTTTTCACTCCAGCTTGTAATAAAGGATAAATACACCCTCTTGCTGCACCACCCGCACCTATAAGCAAAACAGATGCGCCATCTAGTTTGCATTCATTACGAATTAAGTCAGCCACTAACCCAGCGCCATCGGTGTTATCGCCAAGTAATCGACCATCATCTAACTTCTTAATGGTATTCACAGCTCCCGCTAGCTGTGCCCTTTCTGTAAGTTCATCCACCAGCTCAAATGCACGCTCTTTAAAAGGCAAGGTGACATTGGCTCCCTCGCCCGCTTTATTTGTGAAAAAGTCTTGTGTGAATGCTTCGAATTCATCTAATGGCGCCAGCAAAGCTTGATAATCTATTTGCGTTGAAAACTGCTCTGCAAATTGCCTATGGATTTGTGGCGATTTAGAATGTTTTATCGGATTACCAAATACCGCGAATTTACCCATTAAATAAGCCCAGTGAATAGTTTATGAAGCAGCTAATTAAACGCATCTTCAACAAAGATGCAAGTAAAGAACAAGAGAGTAATATGCACGAGACCCCTACAGTGGAAAAATCACCTTATGAAATTTTAGGTGGGGAAGCAGGTGTTAAAGCCTTAGCAGATCGCTTTTACGATGTAATGGCAGAAGAAGAATACGCGAAACCGCTATATGACATGCACCCACAGCCTTTAGACCGAATACGCTTAGTCTTTTTCGAATTTCTATCTGGTTGGTTAGGAGGCCCTGACCTATTTGTTGAGAAATACGGGCACCCTATGTTGCGAAAACGCCATATGCCTTTTTCGATAGATAAAGACTTAAGAGATCAGTGGATGTTTTGCATGAATAAAGCACTCGAAATCGAGGTGGATAATCCGTTACTAAGAGTGGGACTAAGAAAATCTTTCGAGCAATTAGCTACACACATGATAAATAAGGACTAAACTATTAATCAATTGTTAAATTAGCTGTGGCTCATTTGCGCTGAATCAAGCCCCTTATCTCTAAAAGCTGCATAATGGAATAACATATGAGTGAGATTGAATGATTACTGTGAAATCGATACAACATAAAATTTATGCACTTTTAGCGATAACGGGCGTACTTGTACTCATTGCCAGTATTTGGAGTAGCTCAGATCAGCAACAAAAACTTGCTCAAGAGACCGTTGCTGAGAATATCAAGTTATTAGCTGATAACTATTTTGATTCTATTAATACCATGATGCTGACAGGCACTATGGCCAACCGCGAAATACTCAGTGAAAAACTGCGTGCTCACCCTAGCATCGAAGACGCCCATATCATTCGTAGCGAACAAATCAATAAACTTTATGGACCAGGTAATTCAAATCAGGCGCCTTCAAGTGATCCTGAAAGGGCTGCTTTAAAAGGCAAAGAAACCTTAGTCATTGAACAACGTGATGACAAGCGCGTTATGACTTACCTGCGGCCAATGATCGCCAGTAGTGACTATAAAGGTACAAACTGCTTAGGTTGCCACATGGCCAAAGAAGGCGATGTATTAGGGGTTGTTCGCATCAGCTATTCACTGGAAGACATAGATAGCACGGTAACCAGCAATACTTGGTTAAGCACAGGGTTATTGTCGGCCATTTTTATCTCAGCCTTTGTCATTTTAGGCGTGCTATTTAGAAAACTATTTATTGTGCGTCTAAAAACCCTTGGCCGAACCATGCGCCTTGCTACACAGAATAAAGATTTAAGTCTGCGTATTGATGATGATATTGACGATGAGCTCGGTCGATTAGCGACGAACTTCAATAAAATGATGACCGCATTTAAAGAGAATATGGCGCAAGTCTCCCACTCTTCTCATGTGCTTATTCGCTCGGCAGAGAGTATTTACAACTCAGCAGATACCACAGAGCAAGCTATTTTGGCGCAAAAGCAAGGCACAGATTCAGTTGCCGCTGCGATTAATGAATTAGAGAGTTCATCAAGTGAAGTTAAGAACACCACACATTTTGCCTCAGAGAAGTCAGATTCAAGTAATCATCTAGCTGAAGAAAGTATGGCCGTTGCTGAGCACACCGAAGCCAGTATTAATCAACTTGCGCAAGATGTTCGCCAAGCCGCAGAGCAAGTGAGTCAATTACAAAACCAAACCCTTGAAGTGGGTAAAGTACTTGAAGTGATCAGTAGCATTGCCGAGCAAACTAACCTGCTAGCACTTAACGCAGCAATCGAAGCGGCACGAGCTGGTGAAGCGGGTCGAGGCTTTGCAGTGGTTGCCGATGAAGTAAGAACGCTGGCAACTCGTACTCATGACTCTACAGATGAAATAAAGCGCACCATTGAAAAGCTGCAAAGCGAAGCAGCGCAAACCGTTCAGGCGATGAGTGCATCTTGTGAAGAAGCAGACGATAGAGCCTTGCAAGTGAAAAAAGTCGCACAGGCACTAAAAGATATTTCTAATCAGATGCATGAGATTAATGACTTAAATGTACAGATCGCCGATGCCACAGAACAGCAAAACTTAGCGGCAGAAGAAATTAATCACAGTGTCATTGGTATTCGTGATAACGCGGAAGAATCTTTAAAAGATGCGCACCGCAGTAAACAAGTCAGTGAAGAACTCCTGACATTAGCGCGCTCTTTGGATGAGCAAGTTCGCAGCTTTAAAGTCGATTAATAAAACCTTCTTTATACAAAAACGGCGCTCAATTGAGCGCCGTTTTTTATGGTCTGCTATTCAAGCTCTGAAGTTAAAGACTTAACCAGTCTCTTGGCTTTAAGTAAGATTCATATAAGTCAGCTTCTAATGAGTCGGCTTCAGGTGTGAAGTCATATTCCCAGCGTGCTAATGGTGGCATCGACATTAAAATTGACTCTGTACGACCTCCTGTTTGTAAGCCAAACAAGGTACCACGGTCCCACACTAGATTAAATTCAACATAGCGACCACGACGATAAAGCTGGAATTGACGCTGCGCATCATTAGTTGGCGTATCTTTACGTTTTTCAATGATTGGTAAGTAAGCATCTAAGAACCCATTCCCCACCGCTTGCATGAAGTCGAAGCTCTTCTCAAACCCCCACTCATTGAGATCATCAAAGAATAGACCACCTACGCCACGGGTTTCACCACGGTGTTTTAAATAAAAATATTCGTCACACCACTTTTTATAGTCGTCATAAACAGTATCACCAAACGGATCACACAAGTCTTTTGCGACTTGGTGCCAGTGTTTAACGTCTTCTAATACAGGATAGAAAGGTGTTAAATCGAAACCACCGCCAAACCACCAAATAGGTGCTTCGCCTTCTTTTTCGGCAATGAAGAAGCGTACGTTGGCATGACTCGTTGGAATATGTGGGTTTTTAGGGTGAATAACCAAAGACACACCACAGGCATGGAAACTGCGACCTGCTAACTCCGGGCGATGTGCAGTTGCCGAAGCAGGCATTGACGCACCGTATACATGTGAGAAGTTAACACCGCCCTGCTCGATTACGTCACCATCGCGAATAACACGTGTACGACCACCGCCGCCTTCCGCTCTTTCCCACGCATCTTCAACAAATTTCGCTTTACCATCAGCTTGCTCTAAGCCTGCACAAATTGTGTCTTGTAATTGTAATAAGAAGGCTTTGACTGTTTCTAAATTTACTTTTGACATGCTTACTCTCTAATTAGCTGTGTGGTAAAGGCATCTTTAATTTGACTTGGTTTGGTTTCACCACCAAGTGCTCCTTCAACATAAAAGTCGATTTGATCGTTAAATACCGCTTTTACTTCGTCTAGTGTCGCTTCTGGTTGTTGCCCTGCAATGTTTGCACTGGTCGACACCAGCGGCTTACCAAACTGTTGGCAAAGTTGCTTCACCACAGGGTGAGCACTAACGCGCACCGCGATTGTCGAATGAGCACCGGTTAACCATTTAGGGGTTGAAGCCTTAGCTGGCAGAGTCCAAGTAATGGCTGCCGGCCACGAAGAAAAAATCTCAGCGCGTTTATCCATTGGAATTTTGCTTTCATCAACATAAGGTAAAAGCTGAGCAAAGTTATCGGCAATTAAAATTAGCCCTTTCTCTTCCGCTCTTTGCTTTAACGCCAAAATACGCTGCACGGCACTGTGATTATCAGGATCACAGCCAAGACCATAGACTGCTTCTGTTGGATAACAAATTACACCACCAGCACGCAATACCGCTTCAGGCGTATCCTTGCTGGTTTGTTGTTCATGGCTCACTATGATTTCTCTACTTTATGTTGGCAGGATTTCTGCGGGCATTGTAGCACAGCTTTATCGCCACGAGATTTCTCAACCATCACCCCCCAACCACATTGTGGGCAGGTTTCATCGACGGGGTGTTGATTCAAACTGTACTTACAACTTGGGTAGGCATCACATGAGTAAAATTGTTTACCGAATTTATTGTTACGAACAACGAGCTTACCCTTTTTGCACTTAGGGCAGTTTGGTAAGCCTTCTTCTTCGGGTTCGTCTTCATGCACAATAAAATGGCAGGCAGGGTATCCGGTGCACCCAATAAACATACCGTAGCGACCGTTACGAATAACTAATGGTTCACCGCACTCAGGGCAAGGAGAATCGTCGAGTACTTTGATGTCGTGATTATCATGCTGGGCGAGAGAGCGAATATAGTCACACGCAGGGTAACTGGCACAACCCAAAAATGGCCCATTTTTGCTGTGCTTCATCACCAGCTCAGAGCCACATTTAGGACAAATTTCATATTCCTTTTCTAATGCATGTTTATCAGCATTAAATAAAGAATGATCAATCTTACTCATACATGCCACCCACTTAGCTCGGTTTGAATTGCGCCTAATATAACCGTGCTAAAGTTAGGGTCAAGTATTGTGCATCAATAAAAGTACGTCTAGTGCAAGTACTCCGTGGGCTCATCGAAGATCAGATCTTCCATTTGCGCATAGGCTTGCTCTTTACCTGGCACATTAAAGAGCACCATTAGTATCACCCACTTTAAATCATCTAGACTGATCTCAGCCTTTTCAAGGGCCATTAATCGGTCGATGACCATTTCACGTGTAGTGCTATCAATCACACCAACTTGCTCAACAAACATTAAAAAGCCACGGCTTTCAACATCCAGAAGTTGGCACTCTTCTTCGGTATAAATACGAATGGCTTTATCGGCCGTCGCATTTAAGTAAGGAATTTCATCGCTATGTTGTAAATCTGCTAATTGCTCCAGCCAATCCAAGGCTTTGTAAATCTCATCTTGATTAAAACCAGCACGTAATAGCTCGTCAGTTAATTCGTTTTGTTCAACAAAAATATCCGATTCAGAATGGATATAGTTCTCAAATAAGTACATTAAAATATCAAACATCATTAACCCCTCGCTAATTTTATGTAGCCTTCCGCAGTGCGGGCGACTTTATCTTCGAGTTCGAGATCCAGCAGTCGTGCTAATACTTCCTCTACTGGCCATTGAGTCCTATGGGTTATGACGTCGACACTGGCCGCTTCAAAACCAAGACTCTTCAATACTGGGCAATTCTCCTTACTATCTTCTATTGGGGCATTTTCTGCCCTTTCTATATTATATAGACCGTTATTTGGCAAAAAGCTCACATCTTCTAAAATATCGGCCACGCTTTCTACTAACTTTGCACCTTGTTTTATCAAGTGATGACACCCAGCTGCCAGCGGATTTCTGATAGAACCGGGTATCGCAAATACTTCTCTATTTTGCTCAAGCGCATACTTGGCTGTGACTAAAGAGCCGCTTTTTATTTCTGCTTCTACAATTAATGTACCTAGCGACACCCCCGAAATAATCCTGTTTCGCCTTGGAAAATGGTGTTGATTTGCCACCGTACCCGGTAAAAACTCACTGATAACCAGCCCTTGCTCAGCCAGTTGCTGATATAAATAGTTATGTCGTTTTGGATAGACCACATCGACACCTGTGCCTAACACTGCAACGGTATTACCGTTACCTGCGAGCGCCCCTTTATGTGCCGCGCCATCGATGCCCATAGCCATGCCTGAGGTGACCGTTATGCCTGAACGCGTTAATTGATAGGCGAACTCGGAGGCACACTCCAACCCAGGCGGTGTTGCGTTACGACTTCCCACAATGGCAATTTGCGGCTCATTCAGTAATGTAATATTACCTTTGCAGAAAAGTATTAAAGGCGCATGACAGGTTTGCTTAAGTAATTTTGGATAAGCTTCATGCTCGGCATGAATAATTTGAATATTTTGTTGTTCACAAAATTTCTGGAGCTGCTCTATACGCCTTAAATCAGGATTGGCTATTTGCTCTGCGATGGTGGGCTTAATGCCGAGCGCTGTGAGTTCATCAGAAGGTAAGTCAAATAACTTAACAAGATCTATTTTGCTTTCTATGGCTGAGAGCGTTGCACTGCCCAGCCCTTTTGTTAAATACAGTATCAGTCCTTGTAACTGCGAAAGTGTTGCCATACTCCCTCCTTAGAGTATCTTGTCATGTATAAGCTTTCGCTTAATTGGCGCTAATGGTATCTCCCACTCTGATTGGTTGTTGAGAGCGAGTCACCATCGCATAGCTAATATTATCGTAAACTTTAAATACCATCAGCTCACCGACTTTTTCTTTTGGCATGGTCCACACAACACTGTCTTCGTCGTTTTCAGTACCAAACATTTCTCTAAAGCCAGTGATAAACTTTTCTAGCTTGTTGGCGTCTTCAACGTAACGTGGGCCATGTTCGCCTTCAATAACTGTAGGTGACTGCTTGTTAATATCAAGGATATGACCTTCTTTAAGGTTGTCGTCACGGCCACGATTCAATACCACAATGGCAGTAGAACCAAATTCACGCATTTGGTTGTCGCTTGAAATAATCGAGCCATCGATGGCTTCGGTAGGACGCGTCATATTAAATTGCGCCGAAAAGCTTTGATCTACATTAATCGGCATCAGTACATCATTGGTTTTGATTTCTTGACGAACCGTTTCAATCTCGACTTTTGCCGGATGGCCCGCTTCAATATCACCACCGAATAATACTCGAGCTGTGCCCACTAAACGCGACTCATACGCTAAGGTTTCACCATTCTCAGGATCTATGTAGGCCTCACCACGACGGTAAATACCATAGTTTGCAGATGGATTAAGATTACCCTTTACATACAACAACTGACCTTGAGTATTACGCAGTACGTTGCGGTTTGAACCCAATACAATCGGCTTGCCATCTAGGTCATCAGCACCAATAGCTTGGTCGAAGCGCAAAAACGGCTCTATCATGGCTAGAGGTAGTGTCGGAATAGCGGTGTTTTTTTGCACCACAACACGTGTACGAGGAGAAAGTTTCTTTACCCCTTTCTTTAACACTAAACGTGGATTACCTTGGGCATCATATTGCAGGGCAAGAACATCGCCGGGATAGATTAAATCAGGGTCGTCAATTTGCGGATTCCATTGCCACAATTCTGGCCAACGCCAAGGCGTGTTTAGATACATGGTCGAAATGTCCCACAAGGTGTCGCCTTTTTTCACCACATACTGTTGTGGTGCATCGGCTTTCAACTTTAAAACATCAGCCATGGCCGAAAATTGAGCGCCAACAGAGAGCATTAACGCAGCAATAGAATATTTCATCAAAGCTTCCTTGAGTTATTTTTCGATATTATCAACCAAAACCTGTAAAAGGGAAACGTGAATGGCTAAAATGAAAGCATACACGAATGCATATATAGCTCAATAGTAAAAGGTAACCATGGCTAAGTTAGAAGTATTAAGATTCCCAGATGAGCGTTTACGCACAGTTGCAGAGCCTGTGGCTGAAGTAAACGACGAGATCCGTCAAATCGTTAAAGATATGCTTGAAACCATGTACGACGAAAATGGCATTGGTTTAGCAGCTACTCAAGTTGATATTCACAAACGTATTGTGGTGATCGACGTATCAGAAGAAGGCAATGAGCCGCTGGTATTAATCAACCCAGAGATCATCGCGAAAGACGGCTCTACTATCAGTGAAGAAGGCTGCTTATCTGTGCCTCAGTCATACGCAAAAGTTGACCGCGCAGAGCAAGTCACAGTAAAAGCGTTAAATGAAAACGGTGAAGAATATACCTATGAAGCAGATGGCCTACTGGCGATTTGTACTCAGCACGAACTTGATCACCTAATGGGTAAATTATTTATTGATTACCTATCGCCACTTAAGCGCCAGCGTATTCGCAAAAAACTTGAAAAAGAAGCGCGTTTAGCGACTCGTTCTTAATTTAACCTGACAACATTGGAATATTCTGTGACTCAACCATTACGTATTGTTTTCGCTGGTACGCCTGATTTTGCTGCGCGCCACCTTCAAGCACTTATCGATTCAGAGCACCAAGTTGTTGGTGTGTATAGTCAACCAGACCGCCCTGCGGGTCGCGGTAAAAAACTCAAAGCCAGCGAGGTAAAAACCTTAGCGCTTGAGCATGATTTACCCGTTTACCAGCCTGAATCATTCAAAAGTGAAGAAGCACAGCAAGAGTTAGCCAGCCTAAACGCCGATGTAATGGTTGTTGTTGCTTACGGCTTATTGTTACCTAAAGTGGTGTTAGACACACCTCGCCTTGGTTGCGTTAACGTGCATGGCTCTATTCTGCCACGCTGGCGTGGTGCTGCGCCAATTCAGCGTGCACTGTGGGCGGGTGATGCCGAAACAGGCGTGACCATTATGCAAATGGATGAAGGCTTAGATACCGGCGATATGCTGCATATTGCAACTTGCCCGATTACCGCAGAAGACACCAGCGCGAGCCTTTATACCAAGCTTGCCGAGCTTGGGCCACCAGCACTCATTGAAACGCTAAACAGCATGGCTGCAGGCACTGCGGTTGCAGAGCCTCAAGATGATAACCTTGCTAACTATGCCAAGAAGCTCAGCAAAGAAGAAGCTGACATTGACTGGCAAATGGATGCTGAACAACTAGAGCGTAACATACGTGCATTTAATCCTTGGCCAGTGTGTTTTACCCAAATGCAAGAAAACACAGTGAAGATTTGGCAAGCTGATGTTGTTGAACAAAGTGGCGAGGCAGGCACTGTATTGCATGCAGACAAACAAGGTATCGTGATCGCATGTGGTGAAAATGCCCTTCGTATCACGCAACTGCAGCCGCAAGGTAAAAAACCTATGTCTGCACAGGACTTCTTAAACGGTCGTGCTGAGTGGGTTGCTGCTGGTAATAAGGTAGGTCAATAATGACCAATGTGCGCGCCCTTGCGGCGCAAACCCTATTTCAGGTTGTCGATAAAGGCCAATCGCTTAATACACAGCTTCCGCTTGCTGCAAAAAACTTATCGCCAAAAGACAAAGCACTATTACAACAAATTTGTTATGGCGTTTTACGCTACTTACCAAGTTTAGAAAATTACTGCCAACAACTATTAGAAAAGCCGCTTAAAGGTAAAAACCGCGTTTTCCAATTTTTACTTTATGTGGGTATTTATCAGTTACAGCATATGCGTGTGCCTGAGCATGCGGCAGTCGCAGAAACTGTGAATGCGTTAATGCAAATGCGCGCCGGTGGTCTAAAAGGTTTGGTCAATGCAGTACTTCGTAACTTCCAACGCCAGCAAGAGACCTTAGAAGAAAGCAGCCAAGGTAATGATGTTTTAACATTTAACCACCCGGGCTGGTTTATTAAAGCAGTTAAAGAAGCTTACCCTGAGCAATGGCAAGACATTCTTGAACAAAACCAATTACAAGCGCCTATGTGGCTGCGTGTTAACCAGCACATGGGTAGCACAGCAGAATACTTAGAGGCACTTGATGAAGCGGGTATTCGCGCCGAGCACTACCCAGAATATCAAGACGCCATCATCTTAGATAAAGCCTGTGATGTGGCCAAGCTACCTGGGTTTAAACAAGGTGCAAGTTCGGTGCAAGATGCTGCAGCCCAGCTCGCTGCACGTTTACTTGAGCCACAAGATAACGAACGTATATTAGATGCGTGTGCGGCGCCTGGTGGTAAAACCTGCCATATTTTAGAGCTTGCCAAGGCAAACGTTGACGCATTAGATGCCGACAGTGACCGCTTACTTCGCGTTGAGCAAAATCTTGATCGTATTGGCCTTGAAGCAAATTGTATTCATGCCGATGCGAGTCAGCCAGATACCTGGTGGGACGGTCAGCAATACGATCGCATCTTGCTCGATGTGCCCTGTTCAGCGACGGGTGTAATTCGTCGCCACCCTGACATTAAATGGCTTCGAAGAAAAACTGACATTGACGATCTTGCCGAGCAGCAAGGCCAGATCCTGAAAAACATTTGGCCACTGTTAAAGTCTGGTGGTACGTTACTGTATGCAACTTGCTCAGTACTACCAAAAGAAAACAAACAGCAAGTCGCACAGTTTTTAGCTGACAATAGCGACGCCATTCACCAGCCTCTTCATGAGAGTGACACACCTGAAGCACCCGGCTTACAGTTGTTACCTGGTTTAACCGATGGCTTTTATTACGCAAAAATAATTAAAAAGTAATTAATCACACTATGAAGATCATCATTTTAGGCGCCGGACAAGTTGGCGGCACCCTAGCAGAAAACCTTGTGGGTGAACAAAACGAAATCACCGTTGTTGATATCGACGGTGATCGTTTACGAGAGCTTCAAGATAAATATGACTTGCAAGGGGTTGCGGGTCACAGCGCACACCCTGATGTTCTTCGCCAAGCGGGTGCCGAAGATGCCGATATGATCATCGCGGTGACCAGTTCGGATGAAGTTAACATGGTTGCTTGTCAGGTCGCCTACAGTATCTTCAATACACCAACAAAAATTGCTCGGATCCGCTCTGAGCAATATTTGAAGTATCGTGAGAAGTTATTCCATAACGACGACTTACCCGTAGACCACTACATTGCGCCAGAGCAGTTGGTGACCAAATACATTCGTCGCTTGATTGATTACCCCGGCGCATTGCAAGTACTACAGTTTGGTGATGGCATGCTGTCACTGGTTGCTGTAAAAGCGTATTACGGTGGTCTGCTAGTGGGCTATGCGCTGTCAGCACTGAAAGAGCATATTCCAAACGTTGATACACGCGTTGCGGCGATTTACCGCCAAGGTAAAGCCATTAAGCCTCTGGGTACCACGGTCATTGAAGCTGATGATGAAATCTTCTTCCTTGCCGCAACCAAACACATTCGTGCGGTAATGAATGAGCTGCAAAAGCTGGAGCAATCTTATAAAAAGATCATGATTGCCGGTGGGGGTAATATCGGTGCGGGTCTTGCGCGCTCGCTTGAGAAAAACCACAGCGTGAAACTGATCGAACGTAATCAAGCACGCGCCACTGAGCTTTCAGAAATGCTCGACAATACCGTGGTGTTCTGTGGTGACGCTTCAGATCAAGAACTGCTTTCTGAAGAGCATATTGAACAAGTTGACGTGTTCATCGCGGTGACCAATGATGATGAAGCCAATATTATGGCTGCCATGTTGGCAAAACGTATGGGCGCACAGAAAACCATGGTACTGATCCAACGTGGTGCTTATGTTGATTTGGTCCAAGGTGGTGAGATTGATATTGCTATCTCGCCTCAACAAGCAACCATATCTGCACTACTCACCCATGTTCGTCGTGGAGATATCGTCAACGTATATTCATTACGTAAAGGGGCAGCAGAGGCCATAGAAGCGGTTGCACACGGTGATGAAAATACTTCAAAAGTAGTGGGCCGTGCCATCAGCGATATTAAGCTACCTGTCGGTACAACCATTGGTGCCATTGTGCGTAACGATGAGGTGCTGATTGCCCATGATGACACTGTGATTATGTCTGGCGACCATGTCATCATGTTCTTAATCGATAAAAAGCAAATTGGTGTAGTCGAAAAGCTATTCCAAGTAAGCGCGCTATTCGTATAGATTCAGCCTATGACGCTATTCTTTTTGATCGGCTTGTAACACTGACAAGTCGATCAAATACTCTTTCATGATGGCTTCCATAAAAGTCTGATCGTTCTTCAATTTTATTCCTAGCATGACCAGACCTTCTTTTTGTTTCACTCGGCAAATCTCACCATTGAGTTTAAATTGCTGGTTTTGTTTACCCTCAAGTAGAATTTCACAGTCTTGCTCTTTTAAATCCGTATTAGGACAAACATCATCACTGTGTAAATCAAACTGAAGACCCGACAAAGAAATATCCTTTATCACGCCAACCTCTGAGTGGTCACTGGTATTAAATACTGCTGGGATTAAAGTCGGAATACGGACTTGCTCACGGAGCTGATAACTTTGTACGACACGGGGAAGAAATAAAAAGATAAGCTTAGTTGGGTGAGTTGTAACGGCTTTAATCATACTTTTAAAAGCTATGATTTGCCCATCACCTTGTTCGAGTACAGCGCGCACTACGACGTATGTGCCCTCTTTGACATAATCAAGTGCAGCACCTAAACGCTGTGCAGATGGACAATTCAGAATGATATATTGCCCAGACATATAACCGACAAATTCCGTTTTTAAGCGTTTTGAGCCTGCCGGCATGATCACTTCAATATCTACCGTACTCCCTGTAGGCAGCTGAGAAATGATAGATACATCTACACTGGTTTGCGACTTTAACATCTTTGACCTTTACAACTTGCAGTCAGTACAAGTGTCCCTTTTATTTTTGTTATTCCTGTTTATATCGGCCGTCTACCGAAGACTTTAATCTGCTGACCTAAATTTTTCGTTAAGCCTTAAGACTAGCTTAACCACGCCAAAATGTCGGCGTAAATAGCACCAGTAGGGTGAATATTTCTAAACGACCAAATACCATGGCTAATGTTAAGATCCATTTAGCTGAGTCGGTAATGTCGCCATAATGCGCAGCCACGTCGCCTAGCCCCGGACCTAAGTTATTTAAACACGCAGCAGTCGCTGAAAACGCGGTGATGTTGTCCATACCCGTGCCTAACAAGGCAATCATGATGATCACGAACACTAGAGCATAAGCGGAGAAAAAGCCCCATACTGCTTCAACGACTTTGTCTGGCAGCGCTTTGCGGCCTAATTTAATAGAGTAAATTGCACGAGGGTGAACCAAACGATTTAGCTCTCGCACACCTTGAAGATACAGTAAGAACACGCGTACCACCTTCATGCCACCACCAGTCGAGCCCGCACAGCCACCAATAAAGCTTGAGAAGATAAGTAAGATAGGTAAAAACAGAGGCCAAGCCGAAAAATTATCTGTCGCAAAGCCTGCGGTCGTACTGATAGAAACCGCTTGGAACAAAGCCTGATCTAGAGTTTCATCACCGTTTGTATAAACCTGATTTGACGATAAAACAGCAAAGCAAATCACCACCAAAGCTAATTGAATGAATAAGAAAACTTTAAGTTCAGGATCTCTAAAATACACTCTAAAATTACGGTTAGCCACTGCTGCATAATGAAGCGAAAAGTTCACAGCAGCGATGATCAAAAACACCACACAAATGAGGTTAATCAAAGGACTATCGAAGTAACCCATAGACGCGTCATAGGTTGAGAAGCCACCAATCGCAATCGTTGAGAAGGCGTGACAAATCGCATCAAAGAAATTCATCCCCGCTAACCAATACGCCAAAGTACAGGCCGCCGTTAACGCTACATAGATATACCAAAGGTGCTTGGCGGTATCGGCTATGCGCGGTGTCATTTTTGAATCTTTAACTGGCCCCGGTGTTTCAGCGCGATATAACTGCATGCCACCGACACCTAGCATAGGCAGGACCGCAACCGCTAATACGATGATCCCCATACCGCCAAACCACTGTAATTGCTGACGGTAAAACAATACCGACTTAGGCAAGGTTTCAATGCCCGTTAAAACGGTTGCACCGGTTGTGGTTAAGCCTGAAAACGCTTCAAATACAGAATCTGCTAAGGAGAGGTTCGGTGTTTGCAAAAAGATAAGCGGTAAGGATGCGAACGACCCCAGTACCAACCAAAATAACACCACAATCAAGAAGCCTTCTCGGGCTTTCAAATCTCCTTTTTGATGGCGGTTAGGATAATACGCCAACATACCCATAATAATACTGAACACAAACGCCAGTACAAATGGTACACCCCCACCATCTTTATAAATCAGCGAAACCAGTGCAGGCGGCACCATTGTGATACTAAATAAGGCCACCAGCTGGCCAAGAATTTTTATTATGGTACGAAATTGCATGCTGCGTTACGCTTCAAAAATAAGAATGACTGAGTGTTATTACTTGATTGTCTTACTCTTTACAGACTAACTCAACCACTCCATGGGTTAAATCAAAAATTTCTTGCTGTGCTTGTTCAACTTGTCGACTATCAATGCTGACTTGCCAATTCACCGCTGAGTCATAGCTTTTATCCAGCTGCAAAATAGTGAAATGGGTATTTAGATACTGCTCAATAACTCCCTGCAATGCATAATCCGATCGCCCTATCAGCTCAGTTGCAGGCACTTTCAATGTGGTTTTTAGTACCTCAAGGGCATTGTTCAGCGTGCCACCATAAGCACGCACTAAACCGCCCGTGCCCAGCTTAATGCCGCCAAAGTAACGGGTTGTTACTGCGGTTATTTCACCAAGTCCAGAGCCAATAAGCACATTCAACATAGGTTTGCCCGCAGTGCCATTGGGTTCGCCATCATCCGAGAAACCATAAACATGGCTGCCCCCGGGCTCCCCTGCCACATGTGCCCAACAATTATGCCTGGCATCTGGGTAGTCATCGTTGATCTTCTGAATAAAGGCTTTCGCAGACTCAATGGTTGGCGTATGCGCAATATGCACTAAAAAAGTGCTCTTCTTAATTTCTTCGTGATGACTGATGGATTCGCTCGGAATATAGAATTCTGACATAAAGTTGGGGTACCAGTATTTATACCAATCCTCAATAATACTTAATCATTTTGAGGGATAAAAGCTGCCGCTAACCGCGTTAAAAATTTCTCATTTAGAATAACTAAATAGCAAAATTTTCGCCTTGCCTACATGGATGTAGGTACCTCGGCGATAGCAGGACGCGTGAGCGGCGTTATCGACAAACTTTCCTTGCCTCAAAATAGATCACTTAATTAAGAGGATTGGTATTAGATTCTTTAATAAAAAACGGGAAGCAACTGCTTCCCGTTAGTGTAACGAATTTCGTTTCAATGCGTCGACTTAATTAGTCTAAGTCTAAATCACGCGTCATATTCTCTAGACGATCTTCATGCACTATGATGTTGTCTTCGATACGAATACCACCATATGGCTTGAATGCGTCAACCTTTTCCCAATTAATGTATTGGTTGTTATCCGTCTTCGCTAAATCACCGAGTAGTGAATCGATGAAGTATAAACCAGGCTCGATAGTGAACACTTGGTTTGCTTCAATCTTGCGTGTGCAACGTAAGAAAGGATGGCCTTCAGGTGGCGCTTGGTGCGTACCCGCTTCATCTGCCATGAAGCCACCCATGTCATGCACTTGCAGACCTAAATGGTGACCTAAACCATGTGGGAAGAATGTTGAAGTAATGCCTTTAGCCACAATGTCATCCGCCGCAAGATTAACAATCTTAAAATCAGCCAAGGTTTGTGCAATACGCTTATGGCACTCTATGTGTAAGTCACCATAAAGTTTGCCCGGCTGTAAACCTTTGCCTAATTCAATTTGGTGATCGTTCAGAACTTTAATCAGCTCTGCAAACTCACCTTTTCTTTCAAAATCATACGTACGGGTAATATCAGACGCATAACCGTTAAAGTTTGCGCCTGCATCAATTAAGAAAGATAAATGCTTAGCAGGGGCTTTACGATCAAAATGTGTGTAGTGCAAGATTGCACAGTTTTCATTAAGCGCCACAATGTTGCCGTATGGCGTATCATTTTCCATGTGCTGCGTGGCGTTTAGGTAAGCTTGTTGAATCGCAAACTCAGACCCGCCCGCATAAAACGTATCACGTGCAGCTTTATGACCTAATACAGCTAAACGGTTTGCTTCACGTAAACAAGTTAATTCATATTGCGTTTTGTAAGCACGATGGAAGTGCAAGTAGTTCATTACCGGCTCAGGGTTTACATTGGTGAAACCCAATGCCTGTGCCACTTCTAAGTACTCACCAATGTAAGCAAACTTTTCTTTATCGTATGGCAGATACTTTTCTACCTGATCAGGCTGTAATAATAACTGGATATCAAAATATTCAGCCCAGAAGTCACTCGGCTCATCAGGCACTTTATGCCAGAAATCGACCGGACGATAAAAAATGAGTTTAGGCTTATCTTCGCCGTTTACCACAATCCAACAATGTGGATTATCGATCACAGGTAACCAAGCTTTAAACTGAGGGTTCACCTTAAACGGATAATACATGTCATCTAAAAACTGGCGCTTTGCTTGTCCAGAGTGGATCACTAAGCCATCTAAGCTCTCTCGCTCAGTAATGGTTTTGGTGCGCTGCTGCAATGTTGCAATATGCTCAGCGTATAAATGTGCTAATTGTTCCATGGTGTACCCATTTCGTTTAGTTTTTCATTTTGCCAGTCTAGCATAAGGCCAGAAATGCAATCCAGCCAACACGCTGGATTGCCTGCTTCGCTTACTTTTCTATTTTCATATCCAAGATTGGGGCCAATATATTGCCCTCTCGACCCAACTTGGTGTGATAAACCTGACGATATGCCATCACGTTTTTCACATAATTTCGGGTTTCTTTAAATGGTATGAGCTCTATCCAAAGTTCAGCTGGCATGCCTTGCTCGGGTAACCAGCGCTTAATTCGATGATAACCCGCGTTATAAGAAGCTGTAGCTAAAATCTCATTGCCACCATTCTTTTTCTTTAAATACTCCAAGTAATCAGTACCTAAACGAATATTGGTGGCCGGTTTATAAAGTTGACGCTTAGAGACCTTTTGCTTGCTAACGTATCGAGCCGTACTCGGTAATAATTGCATTAAGCCATGGGCGTTAGCATGAGACACGGCGTCTGGTGCAAACGAGCTCTCTCTACGTGAAATAGCAATGCTCCACGCCACATCAACATGATTACGCTTACTGTAACGCGTGAATAATTCCTCAAAGGCCATAGGGAATCGTAAATCAACATAATCCCATGCTTTTATTTGAGCTAACGTACGAATAGCACTGTCGTACCAATCTAAGTCAGCAGCCAGTACCGATGCGGCTAATTTTTCAGCTGTGCTTGAGGTATTGGTTAAATAGTTCCACTCTCTTCGAGCATCGGTATAACGATCTAATTCATATAATGCTTTGGCCCTTAAGAAGCCCGGTGCTTGCGATACTTTATCTACAATGGGCATAGGTACATCGAGCGTTTTACTATTTAATGACACCGGCATATTCAAACGCGCCGCAGCTAAAAAGCCATAATAATCACGTTTTAATGCCAGAGGCTGCCATAACTGTTGTGCTTTTTCAGGCTCTCCACGCTGATTGTAACTATAAGCAAGCCAGTATTGCTGGCCATTACTTAAGTTCTTCATCCCCGTAAATAAAGCCACGATCCCCGCCCAGTCTTGCTCTTTCAGCATATTGGCCATCATCCACTGGCGCAGCTTAGTATCTTGCAACTCGTCAGGTACTTTGTTTAACCAAAAGCGCGCATCATCATGCCCTTTTGATGCCAACGCCAATGCAAAGCGATACGCTACTGCATCTTTTTGCGCTTGGCTGAATGTAAACATACCTTGCAACTTATCCCATGCTCTTAGCGCAAGCTTTTGATCTCGCCAAATAAGACGCTTCACACCATAAACCGCGATTTCAGCCTCTTTACTTGAGCGCTTCTTATACCGATATAAGCCTGCAGAGGCACTTGGGTCACGCCTTACTGCTTTATATAAATCAGCTAAGTAAGCTTCTTTTTTAGGGAGCAACGTTTTTAAATAAGACAACAGCGCAACTTGCCCGCCCTGTGCCGCTTTAGTGATACGCTGCCACACTAAGTCTTGTGTTAGTCGCCCGTCTTTGCGCCATATTCTAAACAACTTATCGCACGCTTTAGGCTGAGATTTGCCAACCGTCCAAAGTGCATCGACTTGGTCAAGCAACTGTGCTTTCGGTGCGCCTAAATCAATTTGATACTGTAAATAGCGACAGTGTAATTCAGCATTGCTGGTGGGCTGGTAATACTCAACAAAGAGCGCTTTTTTTCCACGGCGCTGCAAATACTCTAACCAGCTCTTGCGCACCGGCCACTCTAACGGCGTGTTATCGTAGACACTTAAATAGTGACTAATGTCTTGCTGATATTTAAGGCGAGGGTAACGTTTATAAAACGCCAGCTCGGCATACGGTTTAAGCGGGTGATCTAAGTCGTTGATCGCCGCTTTAAACGCTTTATAGTTACCTGAACGTGCAACTTTTTCTGCATCTTTAAATGCTTGATGATCATTGCTCGCAGAAGAAAACCAGCTAAATGCGCCAAGGCTGGTAGCGGCAATGGTCATGATCCAAGATTTCATAATGACCTTTACACTTTAAATTTTAAATTAATGAATGAGATAAGTATTAATGCATTCATCTTGCCTAAGCTTGGCTATCTCTAAGATGAATAAATGTACTCAAGGGCATTGGTTCTACGCACACATAACACACCAATAAAAAACACACACTAAGTTTGCACATCAACGGTTATCAAGACCAAACGCCATTAAGATAAAAATGACTTGAGCATGGTGTCACTCAACCACCTTAGCAGCTCAACTGCAAATTTTTAAGGCAGGCGTAAACCTGGGGTAAATTTTTCATTGCAATTTTAATTTAAAGGGTCCAAACTGAGTAAATTAACAACTCATCGTACCAGTGTAATAACACGGGAGAACAAGCATGTTATACAAGAGCGAGTCCTTTGTAGTTGATTTTTACAAAGGCAATATCGCTGAGTTCAAGTTCTGTATGCCAGGTTCGGTAAACAAACTATCTCAGCAAACCCTACAAGAATGTGGCAAAGCATTTGCCGAACTTAGCCAACGCGATGATATCGCGGCGATGGTTTTCACCAGTGACAAAGACCATTTCATCATCGGCGCCGACATTTTTGAATTCTTACCGACTTTCCAACGCCCAGAAGAAGAACTAGTTGGTTGGATCAAGTCAGCAACAGATATTTTCGATGCCATCGAAGACCTTCCGTTCCCAACTGCATCTGCCATTGATGGTCTTGCACTTGGCGGTGGGTGTGAATGGCTACTTGCAACGGATTACCGTATCGCAAGTCAAAACGCAAAAATCGGCCTACCAGAAGTTAAACTAGGGATCATGCCTGGTTTCGGCGGTACGGTACGCTTACCACGTATTATCGGTGCTGATAATGCCATGACGTGGATCACCACAGGTAAAGAAAACCGTGCAGCAGACGCATTAAAAGTCGGTGCAGTTGACGGTGTGGTTGCAAAAGACAAATTAGTTGAAGCGGCAGTAAAAACTCTTGAGCAAGCGGTAGCGGGTAAACTTGATTGGCGTGCAAAACGTCAGCTAAAACTTGACCCACTTAAACTAAACCGCGTTGAGCAAGGCATGAGCTTCGCAATGGCTGAAGGCCTAGTGATGGGTAAAACCAAAGGTCACTACCCTGCACCTGTGATGGCGGTAAGAACAATTAAAGCTGCAGCAAATGCAACACGCGATGAAGCCATGGCAATTGAAAATGCTAACTTCGCAAAGCTAGCTAAAACAGCAGAAGCGGCCGCGCAAACGGGTATTTTCTTAGCAGACCAATACATCAAAGGCGTTGCGAAGAAACAAACTAAACAATCTTCTACTGAAATTAAACAAGCGGCAGTACTGGGTGCAGGTATCATGGGTGGCGGTATCGCTTACCAATCTGCTTACAAAGGCACGCCGATTGTCATGAAAGACATCAACCAAGCGGCCCTTGATCTAGGTATGAATGAAGCAGCAACCCTACTTGGCAAAAAAGTAGAACGCGGTCACATGAAGCTAGACAAGATGGTTGGCACGCTAGGTAAGATCAAGCCAACACTGAATGATGCAGACTTAGCTGGCTCTGACATTGTGGTTGAAGCAGTAGTTGAGCACCCACAAGTTAAGAAAACAGTGCTTGCAGGTCTTGAAAAGCAATTACCTGAAGGCACGATTTTAACCTCGAACACGTCAACAATCCGCATTGATGAACTGGCTGAAGCACTAGAAAAACCAGAGCACTTCTGTGGTATGCACTTCTTCAACCCAGTGCCAAAAATGCCGCTTGTTGAGATCATCCGTGGTGAAAAGACCTCAGATGAAACAGTTGCAGCCGTGGTTGATTACGCATTAAAGCTTGGCAAGTCACCTATCGTGGTAAACGACTGCCCGGGTTTCTTTGTTAACCGTGTACTTTTCCCTTACTTTGCAGGTTTCAGTAAACTCGTTGTTGAAGGCGCTGACTTTACTAAAGTAGATAAAGTCATGGAAAACGTATTTGGTTGGCCTATGGGTCCGGCATACCTACTAGACGTTGTCGGTATCGATACAGCAAATCATTGTACGGGTGTGATGGCTGATGGCTTCCCTACTCGCATGGCTCGCCAAGATAAAGATCCGGTTGCGGTTCTTGCAAATGCTGAGCGTTTTGGTCAGAAGAACCAAAAAGGTTTCTACCAATATGCACCAGATCGTCGCGGTCGCCTTAAGAAGAGCAAAGACGCTGACGCAGTTGCATTGCTAAGCAGCATTTGTGATGCGGCAACTGAGTTTGATAAACAAACTATCATTGAGCGTTGTATGGTGCCAATGATCAACGAAGTCCTACTTTGCTTACAAGAAGGCATTGTCGCTTCTCCACAAGAAGCAGATATGGCGCTTATCTATGGTATTGGTTTCCCTCCATTCAGAGGCGGTGCATTCCGTTACCTAGATCAAATTGGCCTAGCTAACTTTGTTGCTATGGCTGACAAGTACGCACATCTAGGTGAAATTTACCAAGTATCAGAACAGACGCGTCAATGGGCGACTGAAGGTAAAGTATTCTATGCCGTGGAGGGCCAATAACATGACTATGCAAAATGCAGTAATCGTTGATTGTCTTCGTACGCCAATGGGCCGCTCTAAAAACGGTGTGTTCAAACACCGTCGCGCAGAAGACTTAAGTGCACATCTAATGAAAGGTATTCTTGAGCGTAACCCACAAGTTGATCCTGCAAGCATCGACGATATTTATTGGGGTTGTGTTCAACAAACCCTTGAGCAAGGCTTTAACGTGGCGCGAAATGCGGCACTGCTTGCTGGTATTCCTCACACAGTGCCAGCGGTTACCGTTAACCGTTTATGTGGCTCATCAATGCAAGCACTGCATGATGCAGCGCGCGCAATTATGACTGGTGCTGGTGACACTTACCTTATCGGTGGTGTTGAGCACATGGGTCACGTACCTATGACACATGGTGTTGATTTCCACCCAGGCTTATCAACGTCAGTAGCACAAGCAGCTGGTTCAATGGGTTTAACCGCTGAGTACCTTGCAACGATTCATGGTATCAGCCGTGAGCAACAAGATGCATTCGCGGTACGTTCACACCAACGAGCACATGCTGCGACTGTTGAGGGTCGTTTCGCTCGTGAGATTTTACCAACTGAAGGTCACGATGATGATGGCGTGCCAGTATTAGTAGAAAACGACGAAGTAATTCGCCCAGAAACAACACTTGAAGGCTTATCGCAACTTCGCCCTGTGTTTAACCCTGCTTCAGGCACGGTGACTGCGGGTACTTCATCGGCACTGTCAGATGGTGCATCTGTGATGCTCGTAATGAGTGAAGAGAAAGCCAAAGTACTAGGCTTACCTATTCGTGCCCGTGTTAAGTCAATGGCGGTTGCAGGTTGCGATCCATCAATCATGGGTTACGGTCCAGTTCCGGCAAGTAAGAAAGCTCTGAAGCAAGCAGGTATTACTATTGATGATATTGATGTAGCTGAGCTTAACGAAGCATTTGCTGCTCAGTCTCTACCTGTATTGAAAGATCTTGGTCTACTTGAAGTGGCTGACGAGAAAGTGAATCTAAATGGTGGTGCGATTGCCCTAGGTCACCCACTGGGTTGTTCGGGTTCACGTATCAGTACGTCACTTATCCACTTGATGGAAGACAAAGGTGCAAAATATGGTTTAGCCACCATGTGCATTGGTTTAGGCCAAGGCATCGCAACGGTGTTTGAGCGCGTAGAATAAGCCCAAAACAGCTCACTTGCTGAGTGAGCTGTTAAAGCGCTTGCGCTCATTTCTCTTGTCGAGAAATTATTCAAAACGCAAAACTCAACTTGGTGAACCAGTATTTCAGTCATGAATGCTGGTACAAAGGCAAAGTGTGAAAACGCTTTGCCTTTTTTCGTTTAGCGTGTGAAGCTCAAATTAGTCGCTTGCAATGGTTTATTTGTCATCGCGCAGTGGGTAAAATATTCGCCCTATTTTTAGCTTGTTTAAGAGAGTCACCATGCCATTTTCTAATCCCGATCATACATTAGATGCAATCGGTCTTCGTTGTCCTGAGCCTGTGATGATGGTACGTGGTGCGGTGAGAAAAATGTCTAATGGTGAAACGTTATTAATTATCGCCGATGACCCATCAACTACCCGAGACATTCCAAGCTTCTGTGAATTTATGGACCATACATTGGTTGCCAAAGAAGTTGAACAAGCGCCTTTCCGTTACTTAGTAAAAAAGGGCAAATAAGCCCTTTTTAAACCTCAACCTTATCAATTATGACTGAAGAAGGAATTGCATTTCCATTTTTTTCTCGTATAGATATTTCTTGTTCAATAGGAAAAAATTTAAAATTTAAATCTTTTGCAATGACACCACTATCTTCGAATAAAGTGGTATCTAAAGTATAAACATACCCTATATTTCCTCCATGCTTTGCAAATGATTTTGCTATTTCAAAGCTCTTACTGGTAGAAACCCAAGCAAACTTATAATTAGAAGAATCATATTGGTGGAATATACAAGAATTTAAATCTCCTTCTCCACATTCAAATCCAGCTCCAGCTTGCACAGCATCCTCTCCTGCACATGGTACAGCATTGATTACATCTGATTTTGGAACTAGCCTGCCATTGTTTAATTCATCAATAGTTTTACTTACACCTCTATAAAGCTTCATTTTTATCCTTTACTCACCATGACCATAGGTGATGCCGAGTTTCGATAATCAAAGGTGATGGTGTACCACCCCTTTTTACTCGGTGCAAAACTAAAGTAGTTATATACAGTATCGCAGTTCGCTGGTATTGGTTTATTTAATTGCAGTGAGCCTGACGACTGATAACCACAGTTGAAACCTTTACTCCACGACTCATCGGCAATTTTAAATTCATACACCTTGCCTGGTGTCATAAACTTTGCGCGTACTGTGTAAATGCCCGGCTGTTGTGCACCCAGTTTATAGTGAGGCTCTGCATCCCATAAGGTGAAGTCACCACGCAGATACATGTCTCTATCGAGGGGTTTTACATTCGGCTGAATAGTTTCTTGGCCTGGAACATATACCTGACTCGAACACGCAGAAAGTAATAAAGCCAGTAACGCTGCGGATAGTTTTTTCATACTTTTAAATTCCTCTCAGCCATTTTGCTCAGCTTGTTCTGAGCTCTTCTAATTGATATTCATTAGAATCTAAATAACTGTAAAAGTGCTAAGTATTATGTAAAAGAATTTATAACTCTCTAACACTAAATGACAAAAAGCCAACCTCATAGGGTTGGCCTTTTAAGTTTTTTGGTCAACTCGACTAGTTCTGTAAAACAGAGATATCCGCTGTATTTAAGAACAAGCGACTTAACTGACTTAGTAGTGCTAAACGGTTATTTTTAACCGCTTCATCATCAGCCATTACCATCACGTTATCGAAGAAGTTATCTACCGCTTCACGTAGGCTTGCCAATTGCGTTAATGCACCTTGATAATCGCCAGCTGCGTATACAGGTTCAAGCACTTTGGTTAACTCAGCAACTTGTGCTGCTAACACTTTCTCTGCGTCTTCAGCTAATAATGCATTGTCTACAGCAGCATCGCTGGTCACATTATTCTTAGCAAGAATATTGTTTACACGCTTATTCGCCGCAGCCAAGCTTTCAGCTTCAGCCAATGTACGGAAGTGACTTACCGCTTTAACACGACGGTCGAAGTCAGCCGGTGAAGATGGACGACGCGCCAATACCGCTTGGATCACATCAACACTGATCCCTTCATCTTGATACCAAGCGCGGAAACGACCTAGCATAAATTCAAACACGTCTTCAGCCACATTGTCATTGCTTAGCTTGTCAGCAAATAATGCCTGAGACTTAGCAACGATGTCATGGATGTCTAACTTAAGCTCTTTTTCAACCATGATGCGAAGTGCACCGATGGCTGCGCGACGAAGTGCAAACGGGTCTTTGTCACCTTTTGGTGCTTGACCAATACCAAAGATACCCACTAGCGTGTCGAACTTATCTGCCAAGGCAACAGCATAGCTGATAGGATTTGATGGTAAGTTATCACCAGCAAAACGCGGCATATATTGCTCGTTTTGTGCTAGCGCAACTTCTTCTGCTTCGCCGTCAATACGAGCGTAATGCATACCCATTACACCTTGTACGTCAGTGAACTCCATCACCATTTCAGTCATTAGGTCTGTTTTACTTAATAGACCTGCACGCTCAGCTAATGCCTTGTCTGCACCTACTTGCTCAGCGATATAACCCGCTAATGCCGCAATGCGCTCTGACTTGTCTTTTAACGTACCAAGCTGCTTTTGGAACAATACGCTACCTAAAGATTCTAGGCGGCTTTCAAGGGTTTTCTTTTTATCGGTTTCAAAGAAGAATTGTGCATCAGCTAGACGAGGACGAACGACCTTTTCGTTACCAGAGATAACCACATTTGGATCTTTACTTTCGATGTTAGACACGAATAGGAACTTATTAATTAAGTTGCCTGCTTTGTCTAATAGCGGGAAGTACTTCTGGTCGTCCTTCATAGTATAGATAAGCGCTTCGTCAGGTACAGCTAAGAACTCTTCTTCGAATGACGCTGTTAGTGTAACCGGCCACTCAACGAGTGAAGTCACTTCTTCAAGTAGGTCTTCATCCATTGCCACAACCGCGTCAACTGCCGCAGCAGCTTCTTCGATTTGTGCACGAATTTGTGCTTTACGCGTTTCATAGTCTGCAACAACATAAGCTGACTTAAGCGTTTCGAATACCTCATCAGCGTGGTTTACAGTTACACGTGCAGGGTGGTGGAAACGGTGACCTTGCAGTTCATTACTGATCGCTTTACCTAGCACTTCACCTTGTACTTGTGTGCCACCTAGCAGTGCAGCCACAGTATGTACAGGACGAATAAACTGTGTTTTGTTTGCACCCCAACGCATAGGTTTTGGAATAGGTAATTTAGCCAGTGCTTTATTAATTGCATCAGCAAGTAGCTCTGTAGCCCCTTGACCTTTTACTGTCGCACGGTGAAGTAACCAAGCGCCCTTTTCTGTTTCTAGCGTCTCAGCTTCGCTCACTTCGATACCACAACCACGCGCCCAACCCATGGCCGCTTTAGTTGGATTACCGTCAGCATCAAAAGCTGCCTTAGTCGCAGGACCACGTTTTTCTACAATTTTATCTTGTTGCTGTGTCGCAAGCGCTGCAACCTGCACACCTAATCGACGTGGTGACGCATACCAATTGATGCTATCGAAAGATAGCTCTAGTGCTTTCAACTCTTCAGTTAGGTTGTCAGCAAAAGCCGTTGCTAGTTTGCGCAGTGATTTTGGTGGTAACTCTTCAGTACCAATTTCTACTAATAAATTTTCAGTTGTCATGATCAGTCCTTACAAAGCGGGAAACCAAGCGCTTCACGCGCTTCATAATATGCCTGCGCACATGCTTTAGATAATGCGCGTACACGAAGGATATAACGTTGACGCTCTGTTACTGAGATAGCATGACGGGCATCTAATAAATTGAAGGCATGAGATGCTTTCATTACCTGCTCGTATGCTGGCAGCGGTAAACCTGCTTCGATCAGTTTTTCACTTTCTTTTTCACACTGATCAAACTGTGCAAATAATACATCTACATTTGCATGCTCAAAATTATACGTCGACTGTTCTACTTCGTTTTGATGGAATACATCACCGTATGTCACTCGACCCATTGGACCATCAGCCCATACTAGATCATAGATGCTGTCTACGCCTTGTATATACATTGCTAGTCGTTCAAGACCATAAGTGATTTCGCCAGTTACCGGTGCGCATTCTAAGCCGCCCACCTGTTGGAAGTAGGTGAACTGAGTCACCTCCATACCATTTAACCACACTTCCCAGCCAAGACCCCAAGCACCTAGTGTTGGTGATTCCCAGTTGTCTTCTACGAAACGAACTTCATGCGTTAACGTATCGATGCCCATCGCAGCTAGAGAGCCTAAGTACAACTCTTGAATATTATCTGGAGATGGCTTTAACACAACTTGGAATTGGTAGTAATGTTGAAGACGGTTTGGGTTCTCACCGTAGCGGCCATCTGTTGGGCGACGACACGGTTGCACATAAGCACTCGACATTGGCTCTGGGCCAATTGATTTTAAGAATGTCAGTGGGTGGAATGTACCCGCGCCTACTTCCATATCAAGTGGCTGAGCGATCACACAGCCTTGCTGTGCCCAGTAATCCTGTAGTGCCAGGATCAAGCCTTGAAAGGTTTTTAAATCGTATTTTTGCATAGTTGGCTTAATTTAATTTGGCTCATTGCGCTTTACTAGCTCACATCAAATGGCTAATCACGCAGGGTTTTGTGATTGAAAATTATGCTCAGTATACCGCGTGCTGTGCAGGGTTTTAAGCATCAAACATAAAAAAAGGCGGGAAAACCCGCCTTTTTAAATATTATTTCAGAACTCGATTAAACGTCTAAGTTCACAACACGTAATGCATTGCTTTCGATGAACTCACGACGAGGTTCAACTTGATCACCCATTAGTGTCGCAAACAATTGGTCAGCTGCAATGGCATCTTCAATGGTTACCTGAAGCATGCGACGTGCGCCTGGATCCATCGTTGTTTCCCAAAGCTGATCTGGGTTCATTTCACCCAATCCTTTATAGCGTTGTGTATACAAGCCACGCTTAGATTCACTCACCAACCAATCAAGACCTGATACAAAGTCAGTAACTGGATGCGTCTTCTCACCACGTTGTACGTAACCACTCTCTTCCATCAAGTTCGCCATTTGCTTACCTGTGTTTGCGATACGTACATAATCTTTAGACGTAATGAAGTTATAGTCTAGTGTATAAGCTTTATCAACACCGTGCTGACGGATCTTAACCACTGGGTAGTACATATGACGCTCTTCGTCGTACGCTACTTCAGCATTAAAGATAGTTGCATCTTCATCTTTTTCTACAAGGTCAGCGACTAAACGTTCAGTCCAGCTAGTTACTTTATCTTTATCAGATAGATCAGCTTCTGTGATCTCAGGCTGATAAATTAAACGATTCGTTACTGATGCAGGGTATTTACGATTTAATCGCTCTAACACTTCTACCGTTTTCTGATAATCATAAACGATATTTGCTAGCGCATTGCCTTCAATTGCAGCAGCACCTTCAGCAGGATATAACGCTGCACCATTTAGTGCTAACTCTAACAAGTAACCAGTAAGCGCATTTTCATCTTTGATGTACTGCTCTTGTTTACCTTTCTTCACTTTATAAAGTGGCGGCTGAGCAATATACACATAACCACGCTCAATGATTTCTGGCATTTGACGGTAAAAGAAGGTCAATAGTAACGTACGAATGTGCGAACCATCGACATCAGCATCGGTCATGATGATGATACGGTGATAACGTAGCTTTTCTGGGTTGTATTCGTCACGGCCAATACCGCAACCAAGTGCAGTAATAAGCGTTGCAACTTCTTGAGAAGATAGCATCTTATCAAAGCGTGCTTTCTCAACGTTCAGAATTTTACCTTTCAGTGGCAGGATTGCTTGGTTCTTACGGTTACGACCTTGCTTTGCAGAACCACCCGCCGAGTCACCCTCCACTATATATAGTTCAGAAAGTGCTGGGTCTTTTTCTTGGCAATCAGCTAGCTTACCTGGTAAGCCCGCTAAATCCATTGCGCCTTTACGGCGAGTCATTTCACGCGCTTTACGTGCCGCTTCACGAGCTCGCGCTGCATCAATAATTTTGCTTACTACCGTTTTAGCATCACCCGGGTTTTCTAGTAAGTATTCAGTTAGCTTTTCAGCCATCGCTTGTTCTACAGCAGATTTAACTTCACTTGATACAAGTTTATCTTTGGTCTGTGAAGAGAACTTTGGATCAGGCACTTTAACACTTACAACAGCGGTTAAACCTTCACGCGCATCATCACCTGTCGCGTTGCTTGCTGTTTTCGCTTTCTTGTTAAAGCCTTCTTTTTCCATGTAGTTATTCAGTGTACGAGTCAGTGCAGCACGGAAACCCGCTAAGTGAGTACCACCGTCACGCTGAGGAATATTGTTCGTGAAACAGTAAATGTTTTCTTGGAAGCCATCATTCCACTGCATTGATACTTCAACACTAATGCCATCTTCACGCTCTGAAGTGAAGTTGAATACATTCTGATGTACAGGTGTTTTCTTACGGTTTAGATATTCAACGAAAGCTTGAATACCACCTTCATATTTGAAGTGGTCTTGCTTATTCTCTTCACGCTCATCAGTCAGGATAATACTCACACCCGAGTTAAGGAATGAAAGTTCACGAAGACGTTTTGCAAGAATATCGTAGTGGAAATTTGTATCAGAAAAAGTTTCAGCACTTGGCCAGAAGCGTAACTCAGTACCCGTAGTTTCAGATTCACCAATCTCCGCTAGCGGTGCATCTGGTACACCCATCGTATATTTTTGCTGGTGAAGTTTACCTTCACGACGGATTGTAAGTTGTAACTTTTCAGATAGCGCGTTTACTACTGAAACACCTACACCGTGAAGACCACCTGATACTTTATATGAGTTATCATCGAATTTACCACCGGCATGAAGCACCGTCATGATAACTTCGGCAGCTGACACCCCTTCTTCAGGGTGAATAGAAGTAGGAATACCACGTCCATTATCTCGAACTGATACAGAACCGTCAGTATGAATAGTTACGAAGATATCATCACAATAACCAGCTAATGCTTCATCAATTGAGTTATCTACTACTTCGAATACCATATGATGAAGACCAGTGCCATCATCTGTATCCCCTATATACATTCCCGGACGCTTTCTTACCGCATCCAATCCTTTCAGTACTTTAATACTGGACGAATCGTAATTTTCAGACATGGGTTTCTTCCAATTTTATGTTGTTAAACTGCCATGTTTCACGTGGAACATTTTCTTTTCTCTTTGTATTGGTTCCACAACAGCAGAAATACTTTCAGCAGTAATAGCCGTAATAAATAGCTGTGACTGACATAATTTTAATAATTCAGCCACACTAGTCATCGTTTCTTCCCCTAGCTCTGAGGGTAAATCATCGATTAGCAATATTGACTGCTTTTTTGTTTCGGTCTCAATCAAGGTGTTTTGCGTAATCTTTAACGCATACAACAACAGTTTTAACTGACCCCGAGAAAAAATATTTTCTATACTATGACCATTTATATAAAAGCTAAAATCAGCTTTATGTGGCCCTTTACTTGTATAGCCAAGCTTAACATCACGCTCAAAGTTCGCTTTTAACGTGCTTGCTAAGTCCTCTTTCCAACCAGCATCATAACGTAATTCTAGGCCAGAAAATATAGGTATTTGACCCACTATTTTATCAAAAAAATACGCATTAAACCTCTCTATATAGGCTTTTCTTGCGATATTTATTTGATCAGCCACCTTAACGAATTCAACGTCCCAGAATTTGATTTGCTCGGCGTAATTATGTGGACGAGACTTAAGGAGTGCATTGCGTTGTTTCAAAATTTTATTGAACTGACGCCAGGCATTAAAAAAAGATTGTTCCACGTGGAACACACCTAAATCTAAAAATTTTCTGCGCTCTTTAGGGCCACCAAAAAACAATTCATAGCTTTCAGGTGTAATAACTTGCACTGGTAAAAGTTGCGCCAACTCCGAGATTTTTCTACTGGCTTGCCCTTGTATTTTAAGCTGTGTTTCACCCTGCTTATTTTTACTAATACCTACAGGTATAGACAAGTTAAGATGTTGTTTTTTAGCATGAACAATACAGGCGTCTTGCTCGTAATGAATAAGAAGTTTTTGCTTGTTGGTACGAAAAGATTTACCGTGAGAAAGAAAATAGATGGCTTCGAGAAGGCTGGTTTTTCCACAGCCATTCGCACCATAGATGATATTAATGTCTGCGCTTGGCTGAAAAGATAAAGCCTCAATATTTCGAAAATGATTGAGGCTAATATGATTCAAGCTCATAAACTATAGACGCATTGGCATCACAACATACACTGCATCATCTTGGCTTACGCCCTCAATTAATGCACTTGAGTTTGAGTCAGATAAAGTGAACTGAACATCTTCAGTTTTTAGAGTATTAAGTACGTCTAAAACATAAGAAACATTAAAGCCAATTTCTAAATCATCGCCTTGATAACCCACTTCAACCACTTCTTCGGCTTGTTCTTGTTCAGGGTTGTTTGCTGTGATCTTCAATAAGCCACTTGATAAATTAAGGCGAACACCACGGAACTTTTCATTCGATAAAATTGAAACACGTTGAAATGCACTACGTAACCATTCACGATTTGCAGTCACTAATTTATCGCCACCACGTGGTAAAACACGACGATAATCAGGAAAACGACCATCAACTAATTTACTAGTAAACGTAAACTCACCATCAATTAGACGTACATGATTCGCACCAAACTGAATGGTAATTAACTCATCGTCAGCTGGTAAAAGGCGCATAATTTCTTGTACACCCTTACGAGGAATAATTAACTGACGCTGCGTATTTAAAGATTCAGATAATGGCTGAGAAGCGATTGCTAATCGGTGACCGTCAGTAGCAACTGTTTTAATCTCATTATTATCAACTTCAAATGACATGCCATTTAGATAATAACGCACATCTTGGTTTGCCATTGAGAAATGCGTACTTTCAAGTAAACGTCTTAACTCTAAACGGGTCGTCTTGAATTCAACTTCGCCATCCCACTGTTCAAGATTCGGAAAATCTTCTGCCGCTAATGTCGTTAAAGAAAAACGACTTTTACCACTGGTTAATAAAACTTGATGCTCTTGCATGGCAAAAGTAAGTTCTGACCCATCGGGTAAGCTTTTACAGATATCGAGAAGCTTCTTAGCCGGCAAAGTCAGTTTGGCGTCTTCTGCTGGATTTTCAAGGTGCGAACTCGCAACCAATTCAATCTCTAAATCAGTACCCGTCATTGCTAACACGCCTTCTTTTATTTCTAACAATACATTAGAAAGAATTGGCAAAGTGTGCTTACGCTCAATGGCACCAGAAACCTGCATTAACGGCTTTAAAAATTGCTCTCTTGAAATTGTAATTTGCATAATAAATTAAGCCCGAAAATTAAGACGACAATGTTCTAATTAAATTTTGATAATCTTCTTTTACCTCATGACTTTCGTCACGAAGAGATTTTACCTTACGGCAAGCATGTAACACAGTGGTGTGATCTCGACCACCAAATGCATCACCAATTTCAGGTAAGCTGTGGTTTGTTAATTCTTTAGATAACGCCATCGCCACTTGTCTTGGTCTTGCAACCGAACGACTACGACGCTTGGATAATAGATCAGACACGCGAATACGATAGTACTCAGCAACCGTACGTTGAATGTTATCGATCGTAACCAACTTATCTTGTAGTGCTAATAAGTCACGCAGTGCTTCTTTTACGAAATCGATAGAGATTGGACGACCTGTGAAGTTTGCATTTGCAATCACACGGTTAAGCGCCCCTTCTAATTCACGTACATTTGAACGCAATTTTTTCGCGATAAAGAAAGCCACTTCATGCGGTAAATTAATATTACTCTGCTGTGCTTTCTTCATCAGGATTGCCACACGCGTTTCAAGCTCAGGAGGCTCAATGGCAATGGTTAAACCCCAACCAAAACGAGATTTTAATCTGTCTTCTACCCCTTCAATTTCTTTCGGGTAACGGTCAGAGGTTAAAATAATTTGTTGATTGCCTTCTAATAAAGCATTAAAGGTATGGAAAAACTCTTCTTGCGAACGCTCTTTGTTTGCAAAGAATTGAATATCATCGATCATCAAAGCATCAACACTGCGGTAATAACGCTTAAATTCTTCAATGGCATTATTCTGAAGTGCCTTAACCATGTCTTGAACAAAACGTTCAGAGTGCATGTAGACAATTTTGGCATCTTTTTTCTTTTCCATGATGCCATTACCCACCGCGTGTAAAAGGTGAGTTTTACCTAAGCCTGTACCACCATATATAAAGACAGGGTTAAACGCATTACCCGGATTGTCGGCAACTTGCGTTGCAGCCGCTTTAGCTAACTGGTTTGATTTACCTTCAACGAAGTTATCAAACGTATAGTTTTCTTTAATATTAGATTTATAACCAGATTTAGGGGCGGGCTCTACTTTTTGTTCAGTAACAGGCTGAGCTGTTACTTTAGCTTGTTCGCTGCTAGTCGCTTGAGGTGAGACATTATTTGTCTGCTCTGCAGCAATATTTACTTGAGCGGCCGCTGGAGTGCCAACATCAAAACGCAACTCAGGCGCTTCATCACCACAAATTTCAACTAATAACTCATTGATACGATTGAGATACTTTTCTCTAACCCAATCTAAAACAAAGCGATTAGGTGCATAAATGGTCAAAGTATCATCGGTACTCTCTGCTTGCAGTGGCCTGACCCACATACTAAATTGCTGAGATGGCAATTCATCTTGCAACACATATAAACAACTTTGCCAAACAGACAGATACACGCTGAACAACTCCAATGGGTTAATATTCCCGTACATAGTAAAGAGTACAAGAATTGATTAATTATTATCATAAAATATAAGTGGAAGCCGGGTATTATGAATTGATCTTATCCACAACTTCAATATTGACTTTTGCAAAAACTAGGATCTTGTTGATAAAAATAATTAAATACATGTTTTATAAAGGTTTTTATTTTAGATCCGAGCAATAGATCATAACAAAAAACAACCAAGATCACACGCGATAATTGTGATCAAATTAAGTTTTCCCAAGCTTTTGTTCAGATTGACCCCAAGACCTGTGGAAAACCCAAATAAGATCAGATCCTTTAAGATCTGCTATCCTTTTTATCTCGATCACGGGTATAATGCAGCCGCTTTTATATAGGGCGAATCAAGTTGATTATTTTTACAACTATTTTGCCCTGTAAATGAGATTATCATTGACTTTCGTCGTCCTCGGCATTAATATCTCGCGCTCGCAATGGCACCTGTGCCAGGATCGCGACCTGCATAGGATGTTTTAACCTTAACCGATCGGATGGAATTGTTATGAAAAGAACTTTTCAACCTAGCGTATTAAAGCGTAAGCGTACTCACGGTTTCCGTGCACGTATGGCTACTGCTAACGGCCGTAAAGTTTTAGCACGTCGTCGTGCTAAAGGTCGTAAAGTACTTTCTGCTTAATCATTAGTGGAAAGCTTTAGCTTTGGCAGGGAGTTACGTCTGTTAACTCCCTCGCACTACTCCCGTATATTCAATGAACCTGCTCGTGCAGCAACACCCTTCTTTACTTTATTAGCTAAACCAAATGAAGCTGGTCAACCAAGACTAGGTCTCACTGTTGCTAAAAAACGTTGCAAACTGGCTGTTCAAAGAAACCGCATTAAACGCCTTGCCCGTGAGAGCTTTCGTTTAAATCAACATAAACTTGATAACATCGATATTGTCTTGATGGTTAAATCAGGTGTTGATGAACAATCAAATGAAGAGCTAACTAAACAGCTTAATAAACTTTGGTTAAAAATAAATGAACGTTGTAAGCCAGGTGCGCCAAAACCTAAACCTTACAAAAAGCGTCCTTATAAAGGTAAGAAACCAGCTAAAACTCAGCAAAAGTAGTGTATTAAACTTCTGCTGAATAGCTTTACCCCCCTATTTAAGGTATCTTTAGCTCACCTTTTAAACATTCAATGCGTGACCATGGCACAAGCTAAAAAAAAGTTGACCTTTGCATGGCTATTAAGCCTGCCGAAACTTGCTTTAATTGTGCTAATTAAAGGCTATCAAAATTTTATTAGTCCGTTACTTGGTCCTCACTGTCGCTTTAATCCAACTTGCTCCAGTTATGCAATTCAGGCAATTAATTGTCATGGATCGATAAAAGGGAGTTGGTTAGCGCTCAAACGCATATTAAAATGTCACCCTTTAAGCGCAGGTGGGGATGACCCCGTACCTGAGAAGTCCAACAAAGTTAAACACCAACACGAGAAATAAGAGCTGTTATGGAATCACAACGCACGTTTTTATTTATCGGTTTATTGCTTGTGTCGTTTTTATTGTTCCAAGAGTGGAATAATGAAAAACTTCAAGCGAATGCCGATACCAGTGCCACTACACAACAAGTCACTGCACCTTCTTCATCAATCGCGCAAGATGATGATGTGCCAGCATCAACTCAAAACGATGTACCAGCCGCAGTTACTAAAGCAGTTCGTTCAGTTATCACAGTTAAAACTGACGTACTAGATGTAAAAATTGACACCAAAGGCGGTGATGTTGTTGAAGCGAAGTTATTACAACACGCAGAAACACATGGCAGCGATACACCATTTTTACTGTTAGGTGAATTTGAAGGCCGCCAATATATTTCACAAAGCGGTTTAATTGGATTACATGGCCCGGATGCAAACCCTGAAGGTCGCCCTGTTTATACCGCGCCACAAAAAGCGTATGAACTATCAGGCGATGAGTTGCGTGTACCACTGACTTTTGTTGATAACAAAGGTGTTCAGTACACAAAAACTTATGTATTTAAAGCAGGTAAGTATGATGTTGCACTAGAATACACAGTCAACAACACCACTGCTGACCCAATCCAAGTCCAGCTTTACACGCAAGTTAAGCGCACTGTGCAAGCAAAAGGCAGCATGGTTGACCAAACTTACTTAGGCGCAACCTATGGTACTTCTGAAGAGCCATACGAAAAGTATAGCTTCGAAGATATGGCTGAAGCGAACTTAAGCAAAAACACGCAAGGTGGTTATATTGCTTTCATTCAGCACTATTTCTTAAGTGCTTGGGTACCAGACCAAACCGTAAACAACACGGTTTATACATTACTGCGTAATAACCAAGGTATCATTGGTATTAAAGGCGAAGCGGTAAATGTACAAGCAAACAGCACGACCAACATTAACTCGACTTTCTACATGGGTCCAAAAGATGGTGATGCACTTGAAGCTATCCATGAAGACCTAGATTTAGCAGTAGACTTCGGTTGGTTATGGTTTATTTCTCAGCCACTACTTGTACTTCTAAAACTACTTTATAGCTTCATCGGTAACTGGGGTGTGGCAATCATCGCTATCACTATTTTAGTTAAGATGGCGCTTTACCCACTGACTAAAGCGCAGTACACGTCTATGGCTAAGATGCGTGCGCTTCAACCTAAGATGATGCAATTAAAAGAGCGCTATGGTGATGACCGTCAAAAGATGGGTCAAGCTACTATGGAGCTTTACCGCAAAGAGAAAGTAAACCCTATGGGTGGTTGTTTGCCGCTATTACTGCAAATGCCTATTTTCTTAGCGCTATTCTATGTATTCCTAGAGTCACCTGAATTACGTCATGCCGAATTCATGTTCTGGCTAACAGACCTATCAGCAAAAGACCCATACTACGTATTACCAATTCTATTTGGTGCAAGTATGTTCTTAACGCAGAAGCTGCAGCCTATGACTGTAACTGATCCTATGCAGCAAAAGATGATGACGTACATGCCAATCGTATTTACATTCTTCTTCATCTTATTCCCATTCCCATCAGGTCTAGTACTTTACTGGTTAGTATCTAACTTGATCACCATTGCACAGATGCTTTACATCTATCGTGGTATGGAAAAACAAGGGATCAAAGTTCGCGACTAATCGCCTACTTTAAATATTCCAAAACGCCTGCTTATTGCAGGCGTTTTTGTTTCAGCCTTGATAACTTATATTTCTCAACTCTGCCCAATCTGGCTGACACTGATGCTTTAGAGTACAATTGCAGTATTGTAATTGCTCAGCAAAAGAATCCATGATTAATCAAGACACCATAGTCGCACAAGCTACCGCGCCCGGTCGTGGTGGTGTAGGCATCATCCGAGTTTCGGGTAGCTTATCTACTCACGTAGCCGAAAAGATTTTAGGCAAATGTCCTAAGCCTAGATATGCTGAATATCTTTCTTTCAATAGTCTTTCAGGCGAGCAGCTTGACCAAGGTATTGCCCTATTCTTCAATAACCCACACTCTTTCACGGGCGAAGATGTATTAGAGCTTCAAGGCCACGGTGGACCCGTTGTAATAGACATGCTGTTAAAAGAGATCTGCCAAATTGAAGGCGTACGTTTAGCGCAACCTGGTGAATTCTCAGAACGTGCTTTCTTAAACGATAAAATGGATTTAACACAAGCTGAAGCCATTGCTGACTTAATCAATGCAACCAGCGAACAAGCTGCCAAAAGCGCCCTACACTCGCTGCAAGGTGATTTCTCAAAACACATTCATACGCTGGTGGAAAAAGTCATTCACCTGCGTATGTATGTTGAAGCTGCTATCGACTTCCCAGATGAAGAGATCGATTTCTTATCAGACGGTAAAGTCGCTGGCGATTTAGCAGCCATCATCACGCAACTCGATGAAGTGCGCCAACAAGCGAAGCAAGGCAGCATTATGCGTGAAGGTATGCGCGTGGTGATAGCAGGTCGTCCTAATGCGGGTAAATCTTCGCTACTGAATGCCCTAGCAGGACGAGAAGCGGCCATCGTGACTGACATCGCAGGCACCACGAGAGACGTACTGAGAGAGCACATTCACATTGATGGTATGCCGCTACATATCATTGATACAGCAGGTCTTCGGGAAAGCCCTGATAAAGTTGAGCAAATCGGTATTGAGCGCGCATGGGATGAAATTCGCCAAGCCGATCATGTGCTATTTATGGTTGATGGCACAGATACCACAGAGACCGACCCTATGCAGATCTGGCCTGAGTTTATGCAGCAGTTGCCTGATGGTATGAAAGTGACTGTGGTACGCAACAAGATCGATCTCTCAAATGAAGCGGTAAATCTCGATAAAGCGGGTCAGTATCCCCTACTTCGCTTAAGTGCTAAAAGCACCGAAGGTGTCGATTTGCTGCGTGAACATCTCAAAGAATGTATTGGTTTTACCGGTGCCACTGAAGGCGGATTTATGGCAAGACGTCGTCATTTAGACGCCTTAGAGCGTGCCGCCGAGCATTTAGATATCGGACAAACGCAGCTAGAAATGCATGTAGCGGGTGAGATCTTGGCTGAAGAATTACGCCTCACTCAACAACATTTAAATGAGATCACCGGTGAGTTTAGCTCTGATGATCTACTTGGTAAGATCTTCAGCTCATTTTGTATCGGTAAGTAACGGTATACCCGCTCAAAAGCGCCGCATATCCCCTTTTGTGGCGCTCATTTTCCTAAAAGCCAGCCCATTATTTCATCAAATTAAATAACCAAAACCTAGACTAAGTTAAAAACCTTTAATTCTTCTCATCGCCGTGCTGCAAACCCCCAACTTTTAAGGCTTCCTTGGATTAAATCAGACGAATCACGTCACCAAAAAGCGATCTCTTTCGAGAAAAAACAAACCTCAGAGCCGATCAATCAGCAAAGTACAGTTTGATCAGACCAATAAATAGACCTTTAACCTCCCTATTCGGATCTATTTTCAGAATTTATAGAACATTTAATTATATAAACTTATTTTTTAGATCCAAAAGTAAGTGAAGCAAAATAAACAAGATCGAGTTATACACAAGCAGTCTATCCACATTGCTAAAATATCACCACAAAAACCTAAAAAAAGATCTTTTTAAGCCCCTTAACTCATCGAAGAAAATAAACTAGACGCAACTTTCACTCAGTTTATCCACAAATTAACAACTAAAGAACAACGAGGAATAAATTATTAATTTATTATAAATCAGTAAATTGAGTTAAAAATGCTGATTTCATAGGCATTAAAAGTTATCCCAAGTTTAAATCCCCTCTTTACTTCTTCCACAGGCACATTATGATAGCCGCTCAAAGTAGATAGGATGAGTTAAATGCCGCAAGTTGACATCATTGTAGGTAGCCAGATGGGATCAGCGGAGTATGTCGCTGAGCAACTTCAAGAAGCCCTTGAAGATCAAGGTTTCGAAGCCGTGCTTCATGAGCAGCCAAATTTTGATGATTGCCAACAGGCAAATTGGCTGGTGGTAACCTCGACTTATGGTGCTGGAGATTATCCAGACAATTTACTGTCATTTATTGAGCAAATAACAGCGCAATCTTCTTTGTCACAGCTCAAACATGCAGTTGTCGGAATTGGCGACAGTAGTTACGACACATATAACTATGCTGCAAAGAACTGTGATGCACTGTTAAGAAGCAAAGGATCACAGTCTTTATTAGCACCATTAGAGATCAATGTGCTTGATGAAGCCTTGCCAGAAGATACTGCTTTAGCTTGGCTGCCAAACTTGATCGAAAAATTGGCAGATAACTAGAAAGATCTTTTACACAGAAGTTATTCACAAAATCCTCATATATCAGATCGGATTGTGGATAACCTTTGATCTAACTGCTGATCTACGCATACTTATCCCTTGGATAAATATTTCCCGATCTGAGGCTGTGAATAAAACGCCGATTTGATCAACGCTTATACCGAGTAAGATCCGATCTAATTCACATCTATTGATCTGATCTAAGTTTATGCTTTTAAAGATGTAGTTAGAGTTACACACAGATCTTACGATCACTAATAGTAAGATCTAATAAAAGATCTTTAAAAAGATCCTTATATATAATTAGTGATCACTTTTTCGTATTTTCTAGGCTGTTTAATATTTAAGCGTTTCACTTCTGAGTTTTTCTAGGTAGAATACGCATCCTTTCAAAATTCACCGGTTGTTTTAAGTAGGATCCCGTAGATGATTTATCATGAACATTTTGATGTAATAGTTGTTGGTGGCGGTCATGCAGGTACTGAAGCTGCATTAGCGGCTGCACGCATGGGCATGAATACCCTATTGTTAACCCATAATATGGATACTTTAGGCCAAATGTCATGTAACCCAGCAATTGGCGGGATCGGAAAAGGACATCTGGTAAAAGAGATCGATGCACTTGGTGGTGCAATGGCCAAAGCGATCGACAAAGGCGGGATCCAATTTAGAACTTTAAACTCGTCTAAAGGTCCAGCGGTTAGAGCAACTCGTGCACAAGCTGATCGCGCACTTTATAAAGCAGCGATCCAAGACATTTTGCAAAACCAAGAAAACTTGAAGATCTTCCAACAGTCTTGTGATGATCTCATTGTTGAACAAGATCAAGTTAAAGGCGTCGTGACTCAAATGGGTCTACGTTTTAGTGCACAAACGGTAGTTCTAACTGTTGGTACATTCTTAGGTGGCCAAATTCATATTGGTTTAGAAAACTTCTCTGGCGGTAGAGCCGGCGATCCACCTTCAATTGCATTAGCAAAACGCTTAAGAGAACTGCCATTCAGAGTTGACAGACTTAAGACGGGTACGCCACCACGTATTGATGCCCGTACAGTTGATTTCTCAGTGATGCAAGAGCAACCGGGTGATACACCAACACCGGTATTCTCTTTTATGGGTAAGCAAAGCGATCACCCACAACAGATCCCTTGTTACATTACTTATACCAATGAAAAAACTCATGATGTGATCCGTGATAATTTACATCGCTCACCAATGTACGCAGGTGTCATTGAAGGTATTGGTCCACGTTATTGCCCATCTATTGAAGATAAAGTGGTTCGTTTTGCTGATAAAGAAAAGCACCAAATTTTTGTTGAGCCTGAAGGCCTGACTTCTTATGAACTTTATCCGAATGGTATTTCGACAAGTTTACCGTTTGATATTCAGCTCGATATTGTTCGTTCAATTAAAGGGTTTGAAAACGCGCACATCTGTCGCCCTGGCTATGCAATTGAATATGACTTCTTTGATCCGCGTGATTTAAAACAATCTTTAGAAACCAAATTTATTAATGGCCTATTCTTCGCCGGTCAGATCAATGGCACGACTGGTTATGAAGAAGCGGGTGCACAAGGTTTGATCGCAGGTATGAATGCGGCATTACAAGTACAGGGCAAAGATGCTTGGACACCACGTCGAGACCAAGCTTATACAGGTGTACTGATTGACGACCTTGCAACATTAGGTACTAAAGAACCGTACCGTATGTTCACTAGCCGCGCAGAATACCGTCTTCTTCTTCGTGAAGACAATGCTGATCTTCGCCTAACAGAAAAAGGTCGTGAACTAGGCTTAGTCGATGATGAGCGCTGGGCGGCTTTCAATGAAAAACTCGAAGTGATGGAACAAGAAACACAGCGCGTTCGAAGTACTTGGATCCACAAAGATCACCCGGCACTTGACCAAGTTAATGCGCTGCTTAAAAAGCCATTAACGCGCGAAGCAAGTTTAGAAGATCTGATCCGCCGTCCTGAAGTTGCACAAGTTGATCTATATAAAATCGAAGGGCTTGGATCTGAGTCAGACAACTGGCAAGCATTAGAGCAAGTTGAGATCCAAACCAAATACGCAGGTTATATTGCTCGTCAGCAAGATGAAATCGAAAAATTGATGCGTCATGAAGAAACGCAAATTCCTGCTGACTACGACTATAGCCAAGTAAGTGGCTTATCGAATGAAGTGGTTGCCAAGCTTTCTGATGCCAGACCGCAAACTATTGGTCAAGCATCTCGTATTTCTGGTATCACCCCAGCAGCGATTTCGCTATTATTAGTCTATTTGAAAAAGCAGGGCTTACTTCGTAAGTCAGCATAAGCCGCAAGGGTAGACTGTGTTACAACCATTACTGACTTCTTTATTAGCACAAACGGATATTGTGCTAAGCGACAAACAACAGCAACAACTGGTTGCTTATGTCGAATTGCTTGATAAATGGAATAAAGCCTACAACTTAACTTCTGTACGTGATCCTAAAGAAATGATGGTGAAACATATCATGGATAGTTTAGTGGTAGCGCCTCACTTAACAGGCAAGCATTATATTGATGTAGGTACAGGCCCTGGCTTACCGGGCATTGTACTTGCTATTGCTTTACCTGATACCCAATTTGTATTACTGGATAGTTTAGGCAAACGTGTGCGCTTCTTAATGCAGGTGAAACATGCATTAGGGTTAGATAATGTCACGCCAGTACAGTCTCGAGTTGAAGAATATCAACCAAGTGTTAAATTAGACGGGGTACTAAGCCGTGCATTTGCATCATTACAAGATATGGTGCAGTGGTGTTCGCATTTAATTGATGACTCAGGTCGATTTATTGCTTTGAAAGGGCAATTTCCTGATGAAGAACTTGAAAACCTGCCAACGGGTACCAAGTTCGAACAAGATATTAGTTTAGATGTGCCTAAATTAGATGCTGAGCGACATTTAATTATTCTGTCAAAAGACTAAGTTGAGGGTAAAGTGGCAAAAGTTATTGCAATCGCAAACCAAAAAGGGGGCGTGGGTAAAACAACCACCGCCGTAAACCTTGCCGCATCAATGGCCGCAACCAAACGCAAAGTATTACTTATCGATTTAGACCCACAAGGTAACGCCACTATGGGTAGTGGTGTTGATAAGTATGGCGAGGTTGCCACCATCTACGATTTGTTAATCGAAGAAACACCAATCAATGACGTGGTTTGTAAAGAAACGTCTGGCGAATATCATTTAATTGCTGCAAACGGTGATGTTACCGCAGCAGAAGTTAAATTAATGGAATTATTCGCTCGAGAAGTAAGATTAAGAAATGCCTTAGAGGCAGTTCAAGATCAGTATGAATTTATTTTTATTGATTGTCCGCCTTCATTGAATATGCTGACAGTCAATGCCATGGCGGCAGCGGATTCTGTTTTAGTGCCTATGCAATGTGAATATTACGCATTAGAAGGTCTAACTGCCTTGATGGATACCATCACTCAGCTTGCTAAGTTGGTAAACCCTAACTTACAGATTGAAGGCATTCTGCGCACTATGTACGATCCGCGTAATCGACTTGCCAATGATGTGTCTGAACAATTAAAACAGCACTTTGGTGAGAAAGTATACCGTACAGTGATCCCAAGAAATGTACGTTTAGCCGAAGCGCCAAGTTTCGGTGCGCCAGCCATGTATTACGATAGAGCATCAAGCGGTGCAAAAGCATATTTAGCATTAGCCGGTGAAATGTTAAGACGTAAAGAGCAGCAAACGGCTGCTGTTGCGTGAGAGGATAATAATAAATGTCAGTAAAAAAACGTGGTTTAGGTCGAGGCTTGGATGCCTTATTAAGTTCAGCAAAACCAGCTCCGGCTGTGCCTGTTGAAGTAGCAGCACCAGAACCTGAATTACCGGCCACTGCACCTGAGCAAGAAGTTGCATCGACAACCAGTACTTCACAAACCGATAATGAACTTCGTCGTTTACCAATCGAGTGGCTTCAGCGTGGCAAATATCAACCACGTAAAGACATGTCTGAAGAAGCGCTAGAAGAACTTGCCAGTTCAATTCGTGCACAGGGCGTACTGCAACCTGTTGTTGTGCGTGAAATTGCCCATGAAAAGTTCGAAATCATCGCCGGTGAACGCCGTTGGCGTGCTGCACAGTTGGCACAACTCGATGTTATTCCTTGTTTAGTTAAAGACGTTGCCGATGAAGCGGCGGTTGCCATTGCACTGATTGAGAACATTCAGCGTGAAGATCTGAATGCCATGGAAGAAGCAGTTGCACTTGAGCGTTTATTGAACGAATTTGAATTAACACATCAGCAAGTTGCAGAGGCGGTAGGCAAATCTCGTACTACGGTCACCAATTTATTGCGTTTAAATAACCTCAACGATGATGTAAAGAAATTGTTAGAGCATGGTGACATCGAAATGGGTCATGCCCGTTGTTTACTTGCTCTGACTGGTGAAGTGCAATCAGAAGCGGCTCGAACAGCCGTTGCAAAAGCGTTGACGGTACGTGAAACAGAAAAATTAGTGCGTTCAATCCTTGAGCCAGCGGATAAAAAACAAACAAAAGAAAAAGACCCTGATGTCAGATTGTTAGAACAACAGTTGGCTGAAAATTTAGGGGCGAAAGTTGAGATTAATTACAATCAAAAAGGCAAAGGAAAACTGGTCATCTCCTATGCAAATCTCGATGAATTAGATGGCATTCTTAGCCAAATTCAGCCAGATCTACAACAACCTTCCTAACGCATAATTATTAGACGAAAGTGGCGCTGAAAATGTGTCACATTTCGTCGCTGCAAGTTGCAAAATCACCAAAAATAAGTATAATTTCGCCAGTTTTCATACCCTGATAAATTTTTGCGTCATTAAGGTAAATTAAAAGTGACAAATTCGTTAGCAGGCCCATATAGGCGTGCCGCATTAAAAGGTGTTTTACTTCAGGGTATCGTAGCAACAATCGCTGCAGTAATAGTTTTAGTTGGTTGGGGAGTACAAGCAGGCGCTTCAGCATTAGCTGGCGGTCTAGTTATGGTACTTCCTAATTTTGTATTTGCTTTATATGCATTCAGATATATGGGCGCCAGTAAAGCAGAACAAGTGTTTGACTCGATAAAACGAGGCAACGGATTAAAATTTTTGATTACCATTTGCTTGTTTGCACTAATATTTAAGCACTTTGCTGTCATGGCTTTGCCATTTTTCTGTTGTTATATATTAGTGATGTTTGCACAGTGGTTTTCACCGATTTTTTTTAATCATTAACTTTTGGGATAAAACATGGCTGCAGAAGAAGTGACTCTATCGAGCCATATTCAGCACCACTTGACCAATGCTAAGATGTGTTCAACCGATGCCGGTTTAGCCTTCAATAAAGCATGTGCGGACAGTGGATTCTGGACATGGCACGTGGATACCCTCGCATGGTCTATCGGTTTAGGTCTTATTTTCTTATGGATCTTCCGTAGCGCCGCTAAAAAATCAACCACAGGTGTACCTGGCAAGTTTCAGTGCTTCATCGAGATGATCGTTGAGTTCGTTGGCGACAACGTACGCGACACTTATCACGGTAAAAGTGCTCTAATTGCGCCATTAGCCCTAACAATCTTTGTTTGGGTGTTCTTAATGAACCTGATGGACCTTATTCCTGTTGACTTCTTACCTGCATTTGCTGGTTTCGTTGGTGAAACTGCATTTGGTATGGACTCACACGATGTGTACATGAAAATTGTACCAACAACTGACATCAACCTAACAGCTGCACTGGCTATTGGTGTGTTCTTACTGATGATCGGTTACTCAATCAAGATGAAAGGTATTGGTGGTTTCATTGCTGAATTAACGCTTCACCCGTTCAGCTCTAACAATAAGATTGCCATGATCTTCTTGATCCCTTGTAACTTATTACTTGAAACAATTGCGCTGGTTGCTAAGCCATTCTCGCTAGCTCTGCGTTTGTTCGGTAACTTGTACGCTGGTGAATTGATTTTCATCCTTATCGGCGCAGTTGGTCTTATGCAGCTTCCGTTGCATTTCATTTGGGCAGTGTTCCACATCTTAGTAATCGTACTTCAAGCATTCGTATTCATGATGCTGACAGTTGTTTACTTAAGTATGGCTAGCTCAGATAACCACTAATTATTTATAGATTTTATTAACTTTAACTTTAACTTTAAGAAACTTTGGAGAAAAAAATGGAACTAGTAGAAGGTTTAAAATTCATCGCTGTTGCTCTACTTATCGGTTTTGGTGCTATCGGTACTGCGATCGGCTTCGGTAACATGGGTGGTAAATTCCTAGAAGCATGTGCTCGTCAACCTGAACTTGCACCTTCACTACAAGTTAAAATGTTCATCCTAGCTGGTCTAATCGATGCTGTAGCAATGATCGGTGTTGGTATCGCAATGGTATTGTTGTTCGTACTTTAATATTATTTTTGAACAGCTTACTATTTTAAGGAGGAGCGGTTGTGAACTTAAACGCCACTCTAATAGGTGAATTAATTGCATTTACGGTTTTCGTACTTTTCTGTATGAAATACGTATGGCCACCGTTAAATGGTGCAATTGAAGCTCGCCAGAAAAAGATTGAAGATGGCTTAGCTGCCACTGATAAAGCTGAACAAGAACTTGAAGTTGCGCGTAAACAAGCTGCTGAGCAGCTTAAAGAAGCGAAAGCTCAAGCAGCTGATATCGTTGAACAAGCTAAGAAGCGTGCTGCGCTTATCGTTGACGAAGAGACAACGCGTGGTCAGCAAGAACGTGAAAAAATCATCGCTCAAGGTCACTCTGAAATTGAATCAGAGCGCAGCCGAGTTTCAGAAGAGCTACGCAAGCAAGTTGCTACGCTTTCTGTAGTTGGTGCTGAGCGCATTTTAGAGCGTGAGATTAACCAAGCTGCACACAGTGACATCGTTGAAAAACTTGTCGCTGAGCTTTAAGTAGGGGGTCTGAGCATGTCTGAATTGACTACTATCGCTCGCCCATACGCTAAAGCAGCTTTTGAACTTGCCGTTGAAAAAGGCAATGTTGAAGCATGGAATGAAATGCTGTTCTTCGCTGGTCAAGTGGCCAGCGATGAGCAAGCAAGTTCATTACTAGCTAGCATTCCAACAGCTGCAGAACAAGCTGATGTTTTCATCAAAGTTTGTGCTGAACAGCTCAACGAACAAGGTCAAAATCTTATCAAGCTGATGGCCGAAAATGAACGTTTAGCCGCCATCCCAGCAGTTGCTGAAATCTTTGCTGAATTTAAAGCAGAGTTTGATAAAGAAATCGACGTAGACGTGGTTTCTGCAACTGAACTTGCTGCTGAGCAGCAAGACAAACTGGTCGCGGCACTTGAAAAACGTTTCGCACGCAAAGTTAAGCTGAATTGTAGCATCGACGAAACCGTTGTTGGCGGTTTAGTTATCAAAGCTGGTGACACCGTGATTGACGGGTCTGTCCGAGGCAAGTTGGACCGCCTAGCGGTATCGCTACAATCGTAATTGGGAAAAAGAGCATGCAACTTAATTCCACTGAAATTTCTGCACTGATCAAACAACGTATTGAACAGTTTGAAGTTGTTAGTGAAGCACGTAACGAAGGTACTATCGTATCTGTTACTGACGGTATCATCCGCATCCACGGTCTAGCTGACTGTATGCAAGGTGAGATGATCGAGCTTCCTGGCAACCGTTATGCTATCGCACTAAACCTTGAGCGTGACTCAGTAGGTGCAGTAGTAATGGGTCCTTACGCTGACCTTAAAGAAGGCGTAAAAGTACAATCTACAGGTCGTATCTTAGAAGTACCAGTTGGTCGTGGTCTACTTGGTCGTGTTGTTAACACACTAGGTCAGCCTATCGATGGTAAAGGTGCACTAGACAACGATGGTTTCGAGCCAGTTGAAAAAATCGCACCAGGCGTAATCGAGCGTCAATCAGTAGATGAGCCAGTACAAACTGGTTATAAGTCTATCGATGCGATGATCCCAGTTGGTCGTGGTCAGCGTGAGCTAGTAATCGGTGACCGTCAGACTGGTAAAACGGCTCTAGCAATCGATGCTATCATCAACCAAAAAGACACAGGCGTTAAGTGTGTGTACGTAGCGGTTGGTCAGAAAGCGTCTACTATTGCTAACGTAGTACGTAAATTAGAAGAGCACGGTGCACTTGAAAACACTATCGTTGTTGTTGCATCAGCTTCTGAATCAGCAGCGCTACAATTCCTAGCGCCATTTGCTGGTTGTACTATGGGTGAATACTTCCGTGACCGCGGTGAAGACGCACTAATCGTATATGATGATCTGTCTAAGCAAGCTGTTGCTTACCGTCAGATCTCACTACTACTTAAGCGTCCACCAGGCCGTGAAGCATACCCAGGTGACGTATTCTACCTTCACTCACGTCTTCTAGAGCGTGCATCACGTGTAAACGCTGATTACGTTGAGAAGTTCACTAACGGTGAAGTGAAAGGTAAAACAGGTTCATTGACGGCATTGCCAATCATTGAAACTCAAGGTGGTGACGTTTCTGCATTCGTACCTACCAACGTTATCTCAATCACCGATGGTCAGATCTTCCTAGAAACTGACTTATTCAACGCAGGTATCCGTCCAGCTGTTAACGCTGGTATCTCGGTATCTCGTGTAGGTGGTGCAGCGCAAACTAAAATCGTTAAGAAACTAGGTGGTGGTATCCGTCTAGCGCTAGCTCAGTACCGTGAACTAGCGGCGTTCTCTCAGTTCGCTTCTGACCTTGACGATGCAACGCGTGCACAGCTTGAGCACGGTGAGCGTGTAACAGAGCTAATGAAGCAGAAACAATACGCACCAATGTCTGTTGCTGAAATGTCTCTGTCTCTATTTGCTGCTGAGAAAGGTTTCCTACAAGACATCGAAATCAACAAGATCGGTGATTTCGAAGAAGGCCTAATCGGTTTCGCAAACAGCACTTACGCAGAGCTAATGGCTCAAATCAATGAAACAGGTAACTACAACGCTGAGATCGAAGCGCAGCTTAAAGAACTTCTAGAGAAGTTCAAAGCAACGCAAACTTGGTAATTTAGTTATGGATGGTGAGTGTTCTTAGAATGCTCACCTTGATTCGGAGAGAGAGTCATGGCCAGCGGAAAAGAGATTAAAAGCAAGATCGGGAGTATCAAGAATACTCAGAAGATCACCAGCGCAATGGAAATGGTTGCTGCTTCTAAAATGAAGAAAGCACAAGACCGTGTGGCTTCAAGCCGTCCATACGCTGAGAACTTACGCAAAGTGATCGGTCGTGTTGCTCAAGCAAATCTTGACTTCCATCACCCGTTCTTAGAAGAGCGTGATGTGAAGCGAGTTGGTTATATTGTCATCTCTACAGACCGTGGTCTATGTGGTGGTTTAAACTCAAACGAGTTTAAGAAAATCACACAAGACGTAAAAGCGTGGAAAGAAAAAGGCGTTGAAGCTGAATTCGCTACTTTAGGTAGCAAAGCTGCTGGTTTCTTCCAACGTTTCGGCGGTGATTTACTCGCTAAAAAAGCGGGTCTTGGAGATGCACCTTCAATTCAGGACGTAATTGGTCCTGTAAAAGTAATGCTAGACGCATTCGCTGAAGGCAAAATTGACCGTTTATTCGTGGTATATAACAAATTCGTAAATACCATGAAGCAAGAGCCAACGATCGAACAGTTATTACCTTTGCCAAAAGCTGAAGAAGAAGTATCAGCTCACGCTTGGGATTACCTATATGAGCCGGGCCCAGAAGCGATCCTAGAGACGCTATTGGTTCGTTTCATTGAATCACAGGTTTACCAAGGTGTAGTTGAGAATGCTGCCTCTGAACAGGCTGCCCGTATGGTTGCGATGAAAGCCGCAACTGATAACGCAGGCGACCTAATGGATGAGCTGCAACTTGTTTATAACAAAGCCCGTCAGGCTGCAATCACACAAGAAATCAGTGAGATTGTAGGCGGTTCGGCAGCTGTATAACGCTTCGGCAAAGTTTAACGAGAGGAATAGACATGAGTTTAGGTAAGGTCGTCCAAATTATCGGCGCCGTTGTGGACATCGAGTTTCCACAAGACAACGTGCCAGCCGTATATGACGCACTAAAAGTTACAGATGGCGACTTAGCTGGTTTGACTTTAGAAGTTCAACAGCAGCTAGGTGGCGGTGTGGTACGTGGTATCGCACTTGGTACTACTGACGGTTTACGTCGTGGTACTTCAGTAGAAGGCACAGGCGAGCCAATCAAGGTTCCAGTTGGTACTAAGACCCTAGGTCGTATCATGGATGTACTTGGTCAGCCAATCGATGAAGCAGGTCCAATTGGTGAAGACGAGCGTATGTCAATTCACCGTGCTGCGCCTTCATACGAAGATCAATCAAGTTCAGTAGAGCTTTTAGAGACTGGTATCAAGGTAATCGACCTTGTATGTCCATTCGCTAAAGGTGGTAAAGTTGGTCTATTCGGTGGTGCCGGTGTAGGTAAAACCGTAAACATGATGGAACTTATCCGTAACATCGCAATCGAGCACAGCGGTTACTCAGTATTCGCAGGTGTTGGTGAGCGTACTCGTGAGGGTAACGATTTCTACCATGAGATGAACGATTCAAACGTACTAGACAAAGTATCTCTAGTATACGGTCAGATGAACGAGCCACCGGGTAACCGTCTACGTGTTGCACTAACGGGTCTAACTATGGCTGAGAAGTTCCGTGACGAAGGTCGTGACGTACTTTTCTTCGTAGATAACATCTACCGTTACACACTAGCGGGTACTGAGGTATCAGCACTTCTAGGTCGTATGCCATCAGCGGTAGGTTACCAGCCTACACTAGCTGAAGAAATGGGTGTACTTCAGGAGCGTATCGCGTCTACTAAGACTGGTTCAATCACGTCTATCCAAGCGGTATACGTACCTGCGGATGACTTAACTGACCCATCACCAGCTACGACGTTCGCGCACTTAGATGCAACAGTTGTACTTTCTCGTGACATCGCATCACTTGGTATCTACCCAGCGGTAGACCCACTTGATTCAACGTCACGTCAGCTTGACCCTCAAGTAATTGGTAACGAGCACTACGACACAGCACGTGGCGTTCAGACTGTACTTCAGCGTTATAAAGAGCTAAAAGACATCATCGCGATCCTAGGTATGGACGAGCTATCTGACGAAGATAAGCAAGTTGTATCTCGCGCACGTAAAATCCAGCGTTTCCTATCTCAGCCGTTCTTCGTTGCTGAGGTATTCACAGGTGCACCTGGTAAATACGTTTCACTGAAAGACACTATCTCTGGCTTCAAAGGCATCTTAAACGGTGAATACGATGACATGCCAGAGCAAGCTTTCTACATGGTTGGCTCAATCGACGAAGCGATCGAAAAAGCCAAAAACATGTAATTTAGGAGGGTGTTATGGCAATGACAGTACATCTTGACGTAGTAAGTGCAGAGCAGAGTGTATTCTCTGGTGAAGTAACCACTATTCAAGTGACAGGTAGTGAAGGTGAGCTAGGTATTCATCCTGGTCACGCGCCACTATTGACTGGCCTAAAACCTGGTATGGTACGTTTAGTTAAACAAGATGGTTCTGAAGACATCATCTATGTTGCTGGTGGTACGCTTGAAGTTCAACCTAAGACAGTAACCGTTCTTGCGGACGTTGCTATCCGTGGTGAAGAACTTGATGAGCAGGCTGCTGAAGAAGCTAAGCGTGAAGCGCAAGCACAAATGGCTTCAGGCACGACGTCTGAGCTTGATACGCATGCTGCAGCTGTACAGTTAGCAGAAGCAATCGCTCAGCTACGTGTTATTCGCCAGCTACGCAAATAATACATCCTATCTGGTTTAAAAAGCCCGCACTGCAAAGTGCGGGCTTTTTTATTGCAATTTAAAAATCTATATATTGATGTTATTTATACATTTTTTTAGAATCAGCAATAAAGTATAAAAACGGTACAAAGAGTTAAGTAGGACATTAGCTTGGCTGTAAACGAGATGTATGATGAAGGAATTCAATTTTAGCAGTGCCATTGTGCAGGTTAAGTTCGCACAGTGGGAACTTGATCCGAAACGACAAGTCATTAGCGATGGTGATATAAGTCGAGAGCTCGAGCCCCTACTTTATAAATTATTATGTTATTTTCTCCTCAATAATGAAGAAATCATCACTCGAGAAGACTTAATTGAGCATGTATGGCGACAACATTATGTTGACGATAATGCCATAAATCGCGCGGTGTCTGAGCTGAGAAAATTGCTTAAATCAGATAAGTTTAAAGGGACAATAATCAAAACGCACTATCGCAAAGGCTATAGTCTTGCTGTCGATAGAGAGCTCGTCGGTTTCGATGGAAAGCAGAACAATATTGGTGTAATTAATACCCCAGCGGCTAGCATACCGAGTCAACCAAAGCACCCACCCTATAATTTCTCATTACGTATTTTATTGGCATCCTGTGTGGTGTTTGTTTTGGCCATAATTGGCTATTGGTTTATCCACCAGCAAGGTCCAACGCAGTCAAATGAGGTTGCCCTTCGCAAGTTCAGTGACGCATCAACACAAATATTAAGCTGGCAAGACGCGAGTTTTAGTCAACTTAAAGTGCACCCTAATAACAACGTTTACGCTTATGTAACTGAATCAGGCGGTGAACAAGGTATCACAGTACAAGCACTAACAGGTGAGGTCTCAAAACAGATTTCTTTTGCTGGTAGTAAACTGACTTTGTTGGGCTTTTCAGCCATATATACTGACGTTTTTTACAGGGAGGAGAACATTGAGAACGAGTGTGGTATTTGGCGTGTTAATTATTTAAAAGACACGCCGGCTGAAAGAGTTATGGAATGCGGCGGCGATATTCGCTCATTGATAGAATATGATGATCGTTATCTGGTATTCGACCGCTTAGGCTATCGTGACCAGCAAAATATACGCGCCATTTATACCTATGATAAAGTTCGTGAGCAAACCTCGAGAATTACAGCGCCAGGAGAAAGGTCTTATGGCGATTATTTACAGGCCATAGATATAGCTAGCAATAAAATCTATTTTCTCAGAGTTTTACCCGAGAATTCAGATGTTTTTTACACGGACATTGAAGGTAGCTATGCATCAAAATTGTTTAGCGATGACTTGATGATTAACAACTTAAACTTTGTTAACGATGATCTATATTTCTTTGGTCTATCTTCTCAGTCACTCTATAAGTACGATGAGATAAATAAGCAAAGTATTGAAATTAAGAAAAATGATTCTAAGCAGGCATTCCAAAACGTATTTAAAATATCAGAATCTCAAAGTATTGCTCAAACTTTGCCTTTTGAAGTGGTAATTGACTTACATTCTTTTAGCGAAACAAAAAAAGTTAACCTGGATTATAAGGGTAATATAAACAGCGCAATTCGCTTAAAACAATCACAACAGCTTGTTGTTTTGGCTTTATTCCCCGCAAGCAACTCAAGCATATTGAGCTTTTATGACGATGCCGGCACTAAGCAGCAAGAGATCTCTTTTGATGAACATAGCTTAAAGATTAAGCCCTCTCTTGATGAAAGGCATCTTTTTGTAAGACATAATAAAGCTGTATCTGTGTTAGACCTAGATGGAAAGCTAATAAAAAGACTAGAATTTGAAGGGAAAGTGTTAACGATAGAAGTCATGTCTGGTGGGCGTTTGGCGGCCGTAGAGCAAATTGCGGGCGAAAATAATGCCGTCGTTATTGATGTGCTATCAGGTACGCGTAAACGCTTACCGATAAAAGATATCATGTGGTTTAGCTGTTTTGAGGAATATCGTTGCCTTACGCAAAACTTCTATGGTGAATTACGCGTGTATGACCTAAGAAAATTGGGATTTGAATCTCAGATAGCAAAAACGGATACTATTTTTCCTACCTTTACTCGTTTAAAAACGGGGTTTTATTTTACAGATAGAGAAGGTATGAAACAGTTTGATCTAAAAACATTTGCCATAAAAGAACACCTATTGCTACCTAAAGAAGTTCGTGAAAATGATCGCTTTGCTACGATTTTGCTAGATGAAACGAGTCAACTCCATATCAGAATTGAACCTCGCAACAATGAGGTTGTTTTACACAGCTTTAGCCTGCAATAGGTTAATGCGATTAACTTTTTATTAAGGGCGCCAGATGTTTAATTAAAACCACGGCGCTTTTCTTCTTTTTATTCACGTCGTGAGTTCTTAGACGCATGTGGGTGTTAAAAATGTAGTTTCTTCTTATGCTTTCATTAATTCATTAGCCATTTTAAATATGATGGATTTGCCGTTACTAGCTGCTTTTTATTCTCACCACAGGTTTGGTAACTAATATACTTATAAAGAGTTTCTTATCGTTTCCTAATAATTAAGCTTAACTTTATGAAATTATGAGTTAAGTTTATTTTTCGCCTAATTTGAGCAAGCGTATTTTTCAACGCAATATGTGTCCACTCTCTGATTGCGAATACGGACATACCGATATGATGTTAAGAAACAAACTTGCTTTAATCACGCTGGCACTGATGTCGCATTATGCTGCTGCACAAAGCACTCACGACCGCGCATATACAACATTGGCTACGCCTACACAGCTTTCACAAGCCGGTTTTGTAAAAAGCCAACATGACGATCGTAGCTACGGTGAAATGCGTTTAGATAATGGGTTGCGCGTCGTTGTTGTGTCAGACCCTTCAGTTGCTGAATCAGCGGTGAGTTTAAGTGTTGGAGTGGGGCAATTTCATGATCCTGAAAACTACCAAGGCTTGGCGCACTTTCTTGAGCATATGATTTTCCAAGGTTCTCAGTCTTACCCGACCCCTTATACTTTGAAAGACTTCATTACCAAGCACAATGGTCACTACAATGCGATGACAGAAGCACAGCTGACCACGTATTTCTTTACTATTTCAAGTGCACAATTTGACACGGCTTTGACAATGTTGTCAGACGCCATTGCTGCGCCTTTATTTAAAAAAGAAAACATAGATAAAGAACTCACGGCAATAGAGCAAGAGTGGCAACGTCTTAGACAGCAAGATATGTTTGTGGTCAGTCGTACATTAGCGAATACGGTAAACCCAGAACACCCAATTAAGCAGTTGGGGGTGGGTAATAAAGCAACCTTGCAAAATAAAACTGGGCACGGGCAGCTTAGTCTTTACAAAGCGATGCAAGACTTTTATCAAAAGTACTACTCATCGAATATCATGACTTTAACTTTGGTTGGTGATCAATCGATTGACGAGTTAAAAAAGCTGGCTAAAAAGCACTTTGCTCAGTTACCAAACTGGGAGGTTGCTGATCCGCGAATTACCTTACCAGTATTCACACAAGACACGCTAAATAAAGAAATTAAGCTAAAAACAAAAGTGGCAGCTGATTTATTAATGTTGCAATTCCCGCTGCAGAATAATTTTACGACTTGGCAATACAAGCCCAATGCATATCTAAATATGTTGTTGTCTTCACACGAGCCAGGTTCTTTGGCTGCTAAACTGATTGAGCAAGAGCTAGTTCATATGGTGCTGCCTATGTTATCTCCTAATGCTTATGGCAGCGAAGGAACTGCACTAATACAATTTCAACTAACTGAAAAGGGCAAAAAGAACAAAGATAAAATTATCGCTGCCTTTTTTGATTATGTTGCTTTATTGAAGCAAGAAGGCATAAACGAGGGCTACAGTGCAGAGCTAAAACAGCAATTACAAGGTTTGTTCAATGACTATCAAAAACCCTCAGCATTGCATTTAGCAAGACAGTTTAGCCGTATGATGCATAGCGTGCCGGCAAAAGATATTCTGCATTTTGATACGTATTTCTCAGGCTTTAATGCAAAAGCAATTGAACAGGTGCTCAATAACCTTACCCTTGATAAGGCGCGCATTTGGCATGTCAGCGGTAGTGAACAAGTTGATACTCAATTAAGTTATGCCGATGGCGGGTATCAGGTCGCACCATTATCGAAAAAAGACAAAACCATTTACGCCGCAAGCTCTGGTTTGAAGTTTAATCTTCATGAACCTGAGTTAGATGCTGCACAACATGATGTGCAAATCATCACGCAATCAGATAAACCAAAACAGCTTCTCAATGACAAAGGGGTAAGGGCATGGTTAAAAACAAGTAAGCATTTTACTCAGAAGCAAGGCGTCATAGCGATTTCACTTGAAAGCCCAAAACTGAACCAAGACCTTAAAAGTCACACGTTGACCAACTTATTAAGCCTCATGATGCTGAAAGACTTACAGCGACTCGGCGTACGTGCTCAGCAGCGTCATCAAACAAATTTGATGTTATTGCAAACATCAAACGGTAATTTAGCCATAAACATTGCCGGGAAAACGGCAAAACATGGCTATTATGCTCAAAAACTGTTTCAAGCAATGGCTGATATGGAGTTTAAAGAATCTCGCTTTAACAGTGCTAAAAAACTCTACAGTGAAAATTTAAGCAATCTTGATAAGTTGCCGTTAATCCAGCAATCAGAGCTTTATTTTGGGCAATTAGTTAAAACTGAGGCCATGCATTGGTCACCGCAAGAAATAATTGCTCAACTTGAGACCGTGACACTGTCAGATGTTAAAGCAATGCATAAGCAGTTATTAACCGCAACGTATGTCGATTTGTTCGCGTTTGGTCAATACGGCGAAGGTGAGATAAAAACCATTACCAACTCAGTGCGCTCAATATTAGGTGACACAAGCCAAGTCAATAAGCCGATATATCTTGATGAATATAAACCTGTTAAAGGCTCAGCACTCAACAAGAAAGTTACCACGCCGTTTGATAATACTTACCTTAGAGAGAGCTATATCTATCCGCAAGAATCTTTACCGGTACTATCAGCTCTGAAAGTGATCAATCAGCTGTTTAATAACGCCATATTTAAGACTTTAAGAACTGAAAAGCAAATGGCTTATGCTGTTGGCAGTCGGGCGTTCAGAGTTCACGAGTTTCCGGCATTTAGTGTATTTATGGAAAGCGCTGATGCTTCACTTAACGAGATTAAAACCGAGTTTGACAACTTTATAGTCGGTTTTTACAGCGGTTTAGAACAAGTGTCAGAACAAGATATTACAACAGTAAAGCAAGGCTTGATAAAAGAGCTGAAGAAAAAGCCTGAGAATATTTTTGTTGAATCTCAGCCGTATTTCTCTGATTGGCAGAAAGGTAACTACCAGTTTGATTCAAGAGCGCGTTACGAGCAAGCACTTGAAAAGTTAAATAAACAGCAAGTACTCGATGTCTATAAACAAGTTTTACTCGAGTACCAAGCAGAAACTGTCTTACTACAACTAAAAGGGGATGACTCTAAGGGCGGGTATTTCGAGTTTAGTAAGTAACCTGAAATCTGGATAGACAATATATCTTCAGCAATTACTTATTCAATATCAATACGCTAGAAAATCTCTTAACCAAAGTTCAGGTTAAGTAGATCTTGCTGATTAAATTGTACAAGTAGGTTGAGGGGGTCTTTAGCCTACTTATTTTCAGTCTGGATTTTTCAGCGGTTGTTTGGGAGCTCAGGTTAGAAAATGAAGCAATTAGTTTTTCTTATTTCTCTATTCTGTTTCTTTGGCAGAAGTAGTGAAGTAGTAAACGGTGAGTTTGAGTTTGACCGTATCAGTTGGTTTGTATATTCAGACCATGTGAGCTTAAAGCATCATACTTATCGAAAGAGAGCAGCTTACTCTTTTCATTCTGCAGGTTCTCTAATAGGTATGACGCTCAGTGAGTTAAACAATATGCTTGGAGAGGGAGAGCGCTGTGAGGAGACCTGTCAACTCGCGTGCAGCTTATATTATAAAGTCGCTATTTCTGAACAAGAACAGACGGTATTAAATGTCTACTTAGATGATAAATCTCGAGTGTATAGAACAGAAATAGAGCACTTAGGCGCTCCAGCAAACTAGAGTGTGCTTGTGTCATTATCAGCAGAAAGACCATGCGTTTAATCAAGGTTACTACTGTAACTATTTCAAGGAAGGTTTTGTTTAATGCTTAGAAAAAAACTGACTATTTTCTGTTACCTAACATTAATTGGTTTAATTTATTTAATCGCGACAGGGAGAAGTATTAGCATTAGTTTATACGACGTTGAAGCGGCCAACGATAACAAAGTGCTGACTAGAGAAGAGATTGACGCTGATATTAGCCAGTTTCTTTCAAATTTAAGGGTGTTACATCCGTATGTCGATAACTTTGTCTCTACTGAACAAATCGAACGTAAGTCTCAACAATTGAAGAATGAAGTGTGCCCTGATACTTGCACGATACGAGATCTGAAAATGATTACTCTAAAACTCATTCACTTTATTGGTACCGATCATTTGTTCGTGAGCGGCTTTAAAAAGTCGCTGCCATTTGAGCTGCATAAAGCGTCGCAGAACGAGTTCAAATTACTGTTAGATTCGGGAGAGATACTTAGAAATATAAAACACTTAAATGGCATGCCTGTAGAGAAAGTTTGGTTTGAATTAGAAGACTTAACCCCACGGCTTAATGCGAACTTAGAAGACAGTTACATCAGTGCTCATTCTAAACATTTTCTGCCGCTGTTATTAGATAATAATAACATAGAGGTAACAACGACATCTGCAAAGCACACTTTTCTAGCCTCAAAAGCAAATTCATCTTCATCAGTATTAATGAGTGAAAATGATGACTTTTTGTATGTAAAAATCTCGTCGATGTCAAAACTCGATCCCCAAATACTGTTCAATGAATTTAACAAGCTTTCAAAACAACATTTGGTTTTAGATCTGAGAGGAAACAGAGGTGGTAGTGTGGCAAAAACAGCCAAACTATTCGAGTTTTTAACTACAAAACATGGTTTTAAGCATATATCGCCACACGAAAATCGATTAATAAAATTAAGTAAAGAACTGACTGAGCTGAATAGAAGTAGTTCGCCATTTTGGTTCTTAGCCAGTGCTTTTTTAGAATGTGGCTTTAAAGACGCCTATTTTTATAAAGAAGTTAAGCCAAAATTGAGCGCTATTTGTGAAAATGTAGAGGCGCGAACACGGGTTACTAAGATTCAAACTTCGCCGCAAATATATATTGTTATTGATGGTGGCACAGCGTCGTCAGCCGCCATTTTTGCAGGGCAAATGAAGCGCTCTGGGAAAGCGAGAATATTTGGCACTGTTGCATATGGTAATGCCCTCAGAAACTATGGTAACTCTAAACTGATTACGCTTAATTATTCTCAACTAGTGGTTGGCATACCAACCACCTATACATACAGAGATACCAGCGCGGATATTTGGCCTACTAGCCAGTATCATGGGGTCTCGCCGCATACTCATTGTGTGAAGTTAGCTTGCTTAGCGCAGATAAAAGACGAGATTAGCAAAGCATCACACATTAAAGCTTATTAAATAGATCTGTTATTTTGTTTCAATGAGATCGTAGCTAAATAAATTAAAATATATAAGGAAAAACATGTACAAATCTAATTTTATATCAGTATTGAGGGAGTCACTTTTCTATTTTGGTATGTTTATCATGTACAACGCTTTACTCGACTGGTATCAGACCCACAGTTTTGATGTGGCAGTTAAAATCGAGATGTTGCCTTTCTTTTTTATACTCGCCATGGTGAATGTTTATTGTTTTCATCGGTATTGGGGACAAGGTATCAAAAAGAAAGCTGAGTTAACTCAGAAATAAAAATTTAACTGTTTTCAGCGGAGTTTAAAGCCGTTCTATGCTTATCAATCGGCTTGTAAGGCGTTACAATAGCGCAAACTTCATACGTATCGTTTGTTCTGCTGCTGCAACTTGCAGTATACATTTGCACAAGACGTGATTTGTTTAAAGTAAGCGCAAACCAATATGTATGAAACTTAAACACAAGCAAAGAATAAGGACTCTGTGTTAATGGCACTTACATCTATCATCCTCGCTGCGGGTAAAGGCACCCGTATGCGCTCTAAACTTCCAAAAGTTCTTCACCCGGTTGCAGGTAAACCTATGGTGCAGCACGTAATCGACAATGCAGTGTCACTCGGTGCGCGTGAAACAAACTTAGTATACGGCCATGGTCGTGAACAGCTACAAGCGGCGCTTTCGCACAATGAAGTAAACTGGGTTTTACAAGAAGAGCAGCTAGGCACAGGTCATGCGGTTGCAGTTGCGAAAGAGCATATTGCAGATGATGACACGGTTTTAATCTTATACGGTGATGTGCCACTAACTAAAAAGTCGACATTAGAAAAGTTACTCGCCGCGACGCCGGAAAAAGGTTTAGCAGTATTAACAGTGAACCTTGACGACCCAACAGGCTATGGTCGCATGCTGCGTGAAAACGGCAAACTTGTGGGTATCGTAGAGCAAAAAGATGCAACACCTGAGCAGTTAGCTATTCAAGAGATCAACACGGGTATCATGGCGGCAAATGGTGAGTTATTAAAGCGTTGGTTAAGCAACCTTTCAAATAACAATGCACAAGGCGAATACTACCTGACAGACATCGTAGCCATGGCGCACAGTGAAGGCGTTGAAATTACTTCGGCTCAGCCAGATCATCCAATGGAAGTTGAAGGCGCGAACAACCGTGTGCAACTTGCAGCCCTTGAGCGCGCTTACCAAGCATGGCAAGCAGAAACGTTAATGATCAACGGTGCAAGCCTTGCAGACCCAGCTCGTATCGACGTGCGTGGTACGGTAAAAACAGGTCAGGACGTACAAATCGATGTGAACGTTATCTTTGAAGGTGATGTTGTGATCGGCGACGATGTAGTCATTGGCCCAAATTGCGTACTTAAAAACTGTACTATCGGTGATGGTGTGGTTGTAAAAGCAAACAGCATGATTGAAGAGGCGCAAGTCGCTGCTAAATGTACACTTGGTCCGTTTGCACGCTTACGCCCAGGTGCGGTGATGGAAGAAGACTCTCACATTGGTAACTTTGTAGAGATGAAAAAATCACGCTTAGGTAAAGGCTCAAAAGCAAATCATCTGACTTACTTAGGTGATGCTGAAGTCGGTGAAAAAGTAAATATTGGTGCAGGTACCATTACTTGTAACTATGATGGTGTGAATAAATCAAAAACCATCATTGGTGACAACGCGTTTATTGGCTCTAACTCTTCTCTAGTAGCGCCAGTGCAAATTGGTGCGACTGCGACAATCGGCGCAGGTTCTGTGATCACTTCAACGGTAGAAGACGAGCAACTGGCAGTAGCACGTGGTAAGCAACGCAATCTTGATGGTTGGCAGCGCCCAGTTAAGAAAAGCTAATATCAAGGCTAAGACATAGTGAAAAAAGAGCGGCAACAGCCGCTCTTTTACTTTCCTTCACCCTACATATATTTCTTTATGGTGGGCAAAGTGGTACATTGAATTTCAAAGTTAATTTAACGTTAACGTATAAGAAGTAACCTATGGACAGTCTATTCCGCAAAGAAGTGCTGGAGCATAAACGACATCGACTAGAAGGAGCTGTGTCGCTTATTCAGCCACCTATTTTTAGAAGACTCACAGTGTTGATCTTAACGGTCGTCATTGTCAGTCTGGTATTTTTGAGCCTTGGGCAATACACCCGAAAAGAGCGTGTGAGTGGGGTGATAGAACCCGATGCCGGTCTTTTACGTGTTGAGGCCTCGCAAGCAGGCTTAATTTCAGAAGTACTGGTTTCTGAAGGTCAGTTTGTTGAAGCCGGTGAGCCACTGTTGAGAATAGCCTCTGCGAAGCACAGCAGCCAAGAGTTAGAACTCAATCAGGCTTTACTTAACCAATACCAGTTTCAACTTAATTCACTCGAGCGACAGATCACCCAGCAAATCGCGCAGGATAACTTAGATCTTGAGCAGTTGAATTTGCAGAGAATCTCTCTCGAGCAGCGTTTATCTGAATTAGATAGCCAAGCAGCTACTTTTAAACAGCGACTGATGTTAAATCAGAAGATGGTTGAGCAAGTCGGTAGTTTAAAGGGCACAGGCTATATTTCAGAGTTAGAACTGCAAAGGCAAAAAGATACCTTGTTGTCGCTGCAACAACAGGCTTCGAGTATCAAGTCAGAGCGGGTGTCGCTGGTTAGTCAATTACAGCAACTCGAAAAGCAAATTGAGCAACGACCTTTGCAACAGCAAACTCGTATTGCACAATTGGAGTCACAGCGCGCCGATCTTAAAATGCAGTTGTCGTCGATTGAGCAGCAGCGCCTAGGTGAGTTAAGAGCACCTAAATCAGGTATTGTCAGTGGCCTCACTGCAAAAGTAGGCAAAACAGTGGCAACAGGGCAAAGCTTACTCTCTGTGCTTCCTGAAAACAGTGAAATGCAAGCAATCGTCTATGTGCCTACTTCGGCATTTGGTTTTGTTGATGTTGGCCAAAATGCGCGTTTGCGTTACCACGCCTTCCCGTATGAAAAGTTCGGGGTGTACGATGGCACCATCAAAGAAATCAGTAATTCAGTGATATTACCTGAAGAGACCTCAACGCCTGGCGTACTGACAGAGCCTGCTTATCGTGTGGTTGTGGCACTCTCTGAACAAGATATTCAAGCTTATGGAAAAGCAACACCACTTAGAGCGGGTATGAGACTCGACGCAGACATCGTGATCGAAGAGCGTTCACTTCTACGTTGGTTATTTGATCCGGTATTTAGTATTAAAGGTCAGCTGTAAATTTTCAGCACAAGACTATTTGTATAACAATAATAAGGCAGTAAAAGATGCATGAAGAAGATGAAAGTGTAGTCAACAAACTACAGTTTTGGTCAAGGAACTCATTGCCCATTATTTTACAGTCGGAAGCCGCAGAGTGTGGCTTAGCTAGTTTAGCCATGGTGGCGTGTTACCATGGCTATCAAACCGACTTGGTATCTATTCGACAAAAATTTAGCATTTCTCTAGAGGGCGCGACGCTGCTCGATATTATGGGATTTGCAGAGCAACTCAAGTTAAGCACAAGACCACTGCGTATTGAGCTTGAAGATCTCGACGCATTGCAAACGCCCTGTATTTTACATTGGGATCTCAATCACTTTGTGGTGTTAAAGAAAGCCAATGAAAAGCGCATTGTCATTCATGACCCTGCTAAAGGCGAAAAAACGCTGACCCTTGAAGAAGCGTCAAAACATTTCACCGGTGTTGCACTAGAACTCACACCGACCAAAGACTTTGAAAAACAAGAAAGTAAACCCACACTCAGATTCTCTGACTTTTGGAGCCGAATCTCGGGTCTTAAACGTTCTTTATTGCTGATCTTCTTACTGTCTTTGCTGTTACAAGTATTCACCCTGGCTGCACCCTATTACATACAATTAGTCATTGATGATGTTGTACTCACAGGCGATACCTCCTTATTGACCGTACTCGCCGTCGGTTTCTTCTTGGTGTTAGTGTTTGAGATAGCCACCAATGCGCTGCGGGGCTTTACCTTGCTGCATTTTGGTAATCAAATGAATATTCAGCTCGGTGCCAATTTATTCCATCACCTTGTACGCTTACCGATTTCTTACTTTGAAAAGCGCCACATGGGTGATGTGGTATCGCGTTTTGGTTCACTACAGCAGGTTAAACAATTACTCACCACTGGGGTTATTGAGGCCATTATTGATGGCCTAATGGCGATAATCACCTTGGCGATGATCTTCTTCTATAGCCCAACCCTTTCTGCGGTGGTGCTGGTGGCGGTATTTGCCTATGCCGGCGTGCGAATAGCTATGTATAAGCCATACCGTGCGATCAGTGAGCAAGAAATTATGGCACGAGCCGAAGAAAACTCTAACTTCATGGAAACAGTGCGAGGCATTCAAACCATCAAGCTATTTGGCTCTGAGGTTAAGCGTGAAGGGCAATGGCAAAACCGCTATGCCAATGCCATTAATCAAAATATTCGCATTGGTAACTTTAATATTGGTTATGAAGCCATAAACCGTGCTTTATTTGGTATCGAAAATATAGTGGTGGTTTATTTGGCGGCACACTTAGTGATCCAAGGTGGATTCAGTACCGGTATGTTATTTGCATTTATGTCTTATAAACGTCAGTTTATGGAAAAAACCGCCAACCTCATTGAGAAGTTTATTGAGTTCAAAATGCTAGGTTTACACTTTGAGCGTATAGCGGATATTGCATTGACTGAAAAAGAAGATTTACAGCCTGCGAATATTAAACGTCATAGCATTGAAGGTGATATTGAAATCAAAGGCGTGAGCTTTGCTTATTCAGATGCAACACCGAATGTACTTGATAACTTGAGCTTGAAGATAAAAGCTGGCGAGTCGGTGGCAATCACTGGGCCCTCGGGCTGTGGTAAATCTACGCTACTAAAACTCTTATTGGGATTAAATAAAGCCAAATCTGGCGAAGTGCTGATTGATGGCGTACCGCTTGAGCAAATAGGTGCGCGACAATATCGACAGCAAATCGCGGCGGTCATGCAGGACGACGAGCTTTTATCTGGGTCGGTCTCAGATAACATCGCTTTCTTTGATTCTCCCGTTGATATGGAGCGCGTTGTCTATTGTGCCCAGTTAGCTGCTATACATGATGATATTGCGCAAATGCCAATGGGTTATGACAGCTTAATTGGCGATATGGGCTCAAGCTTATCAGGGGGTCAAAAGCAGCGTATTATTCTTGCCCGCGCTTTATATAAACAGCCTAAGATCTTGTTTATGGATGAAGCCACCAGCCACTTAGATACTAATTTAGAAGCTGACATTAATGAGGCGGTTTCTCGTTTAGATATCACCCGAGTGATCATCGCCCACCGAAAAGAAACGATTGCGTCTGCTGATAGAGAAATTAAGTTAGTTAAACCTCTAACAGAAAATCAAATAGAGGCTACCTCGTAAACTAAAATGAAGATGATAAATATGTTGGATTGTCAGCTGGCATATTTATCTTTCATTTTATCTACAATTACGTCCTTTCATCAGGATATATCACCAATTATCACTTGAGCTACTTCAGCCAGTAGATCCTTTTAAACTGGTTTAAAAATACTTGAGTAGGATTGGTATTGTGTTTGGTGTATATAACAAAGCTTTTCTTTTAATTGCCTTAATTCTAGCTGCAGAGGTAAGTGCAGAGACATTTTTAGAAAATTTAGAATTAGATAGTCGAGTTCGTTTTCATGGTCAGAGTTTAAAAGCGACGTCTCAACCAATTTTTGCAACTGATAATACTTCATCACTTTTCTCGGCTTTAGATATGAGTGCTGAAAGTGATGGGCTACGCCTAGCGGCAACAGCAAGTATCAATAAAATGGGCGGCAGTAGCGAAACTAAGCTAACAATATCTGAAGCATATTATGACTTTAGTATAAAAAACTGGTACTTATCTGCTGGAAAGAAGAAACTAGACTGGGATGTTGGTTATGGTTTTAGGCCTTTAGACATGTTCTCACCAACAGACTCTTTAGCCATTTATACAGCGGTCCCTCCAGGTACATTAATGGTTACAGGGGACTATTTTACAGAGTCAGGAAATGTCACTTTTATCTGTAATGAAACACGTGTTGAGTATCTTGAAAGAGGTGAAAAAGTTAAGCCAGGGCATGGTTGTGGTGGTCGTTATTATCAATTCTTTGATGGTTATGAAGCTCAAGCGGTTGCTCACTATGATAATGAGTTAGGGTTTAGAGTGGGAGGCAGTGCACAGACGGTCATAGGAAATAGTCTAGAGCTACATGGATCGTTTATTTGGCAGCAACGACATCGAACGCCAATTGTAACTGCGTATCATGGGTTTAATAATGTTGAAACGGTATGGCAAAAAGGGAGCTTACAGGCATTACTTGGACTGAATTATAGTTTTTCGGTTGGTGTTACTGCGATAGTTGAGTATTGGCATGACGGTCGAGCCCCAAGTAACCAGCAGTGGCGAGAAGTGATTGCTGGTGCCAATGAAGGCGTTTCAGAACATCAGTTAAGCCTCTATCGTGCTCACTTTGCGACCCAAAATTTATTCAGAGACAATATAATGGTGCATTTAAGATCGTCAAATCCAATCTGGCAACCAGAGGTAACATGGTTAATGAACCCCAGTGATAACAGTATGTTAATAGATACAGGCCTATGTTACTCTAAATACGAGAGCACCCAACTTTGCTTAGGATATAGATCTTATGCTGGTGGGAATAAATCAATATATGAGCAACTAAGTTATCAAAAAACAGGGTACCTTAGTGTAGAAATAAAGTTGTAAATTCATGTCTCTAATCAACTCTTTCTCAGGATCAGAAAGTTGGATGAGTAATCTTAAGCTAGCAGTGGTTTGTATTGCACTTGGTCTACTTATTCATTTTATTGGATGGGCAAAATACCCAATTATTTCGATATTAATTTCATTAGGGATAGGGTTTAGTATTCGTTTATGCCGAAAATGGTTAAAGCGGCACTATCCTCAAATGAACCTATCTTTACAGTTTCTGTTAGCGGTTACCTTCTCTTTTGTCGTCTGGGGGCTTACCCCATTGCTGCTTGGTGTTGTAAAAAGTACAGGGGGCTATGTAGATGATTGGCAGCAATATGTTGGTATGTTGCTTATCGGAAGCTTTATTATGGTTGTCGTGAGCTTTACTTATTACCAAAGTATTCAAGCGCAAGATTTAAAGCAATCATTGGCGCAAGTTGAATTAGATCAGATTAAAAAAGACAAAGTCCTGCTCGAAACAGAGTTAAGACTTCTGCAGTCACAAATTGAACCTCACTTTTTGTTTAATACGTTAGCCAATATTCAGGCATTAATCGCGGTTGATACCAAGCAAGCGAATAAAATGTTAATCGCATTAACGGCTTTATTGCGACAAAGTTTAGATAGAACCCGATCTGAATGGCTAACATTAGGCCATGAGCTTCGTTTTAACAAAGCTTACCTCGCTATACAGAAAATTCGTTTAGGTGATAGGTTGGTAATTAACTATGACGTTACCGATAAAATTACCGATGATATCTTGTTCCCTCCTATGTTATTGCAACCATTGATTGAAAATGCTGTGACGCATGGCATAGAGCAGTTAACTTGCGGTGGAGAACTGACATTATCGGTTGAAAAAGAAGAAAGTAACTTAGTAATCAGCATTACAAATAATGTACCCGTTGATGGCAGCAATCGTAAGGGAACTCAAGTAGGAATGAATAATGTGAAAACAAGGTTGCAACAGCTATACGAGGGCCAAGCTAGTTTGAGATACGACAACAGCCAAGTGGGGAAAGTGGTTGTGACAATGGAGGTGCCATTAAATGTCTCACAAAGTTAAAGTAGTGATCGCAGATGATGAACCAATTTTACGTGCACATCTAAAAATGATGTTAGAAGATGTCTGGCCTGAAATCGATATTGTAGGTCAGGCTGCAAATGGAGAAGAAGCGCTAGAGCTAACAGAAGCATTCAGCCCTAGAGTATTGTTTTTAGATATAAATATGCCAGGGATCGATGGCTTAGAAGTGTCTAGAATTTTATCTGAGTCAGAGCAGGCTCCAGTTATCGTATTTGTGACAGCTTATAATGAACATGCTGTTACTGCCTTTGAAAACCAAGCAATTGACTATTTATTAAAACCACTAGAAGAATCGAGGCTGATAAAAACAGTCCAGCGAATTCAAAAGCTTTTATCGAATGAGCACTCTGAAAGCGAACAACACTCTCAGTTACAGGTAATGCTTTCTCAATTAATGCAAGAGAGTGGAGATGCTTCATCACAAACGTATCTAAAGTGGATTAGAGCGAGTAAGAACAATGACGTTTACATGGTTGATGTAGATGATGTGGACTACTTCATTGCAGATAATAAATACACAGAGGTAACCGTAGGACTTAATAAGCATTTAATTAAAACTGCGATTACTGTCTTAGAAAACCAGTTAGATCCCGACGTTTTTTGGCGTATTCATCGCAACTGTATTGTGCGGGTAGATACCATTGCGCATATATCAAAAGATGAGTTAGGCCATGTTTATGTGAACTTAAAGGGGAGTAATGAAAAACTATCAGTAAGCAGGAAGTACCATCACTTATTTAAACAGATGTAAAAGCAGCACCTTTATTTAGATTCGCTCAACTGAATAGAAAGAGGCACTAAAAGCTGCCTCTTTTTTTGTGCCTATCTTTCATAACACGACCCCTTCACTCTGTTGGCTCCTAGCTGTCGTTTATCGTTATTTTTTACCTTTTATCATTCTATGTTGCCGATTATCACCTGGGCAACACCAAGCCTGAATTGTTTCATAAGATAGCTACATCAACAGGAACAACGAAGGATTATGACGATGAAGCCACTTTCTATATTTAAAAAAGCTATTTTTGGCGCTTCGATAGTTAGTACTGTAACAATGGCAGCTGAAATACCATCTCACGTTATTAAAGCTTATCAAGCGGGACTTGCTGGCTCACAAGCGCAAAATCAACATGCAATCAACGCATTAAAAGAATTAAATGAAAAAGCGCCTTCGCCAATCACTTTGGCTATGCTAGGCAGTGCAGAAACGACTCAGGCAAGATATACCAATCAACCTTGGCAAAAAATGAAATTTGCAGAGCTGGGTATTTCAAAGCTCAATAAAGCCGTGAAACAAGTCAAGAAAGCCCCTTACCCGCAGCAAGCCAGAGTATATATCACTGCTGGATGTACATTTTCGCAAGTACCAAAAATGATGAACAGAGCGGAGCATGGTGATCACTTATTGAAACAGGTCATCGCAGAGCGCAGTGAGTTTGATAAGTTAAATAATCAACTTAAAAAAATGACCTATCGTTGTGCGGCAATGGCTGCAGATAAATTAGAGGATAAGCCAAGAGCTAAATCATTGTTAGAGAAATCAGAGACATTTGCCCTGCTCTTAAAATCAGAAAAGGAATAGGTGTCATGCTTAAATTCTCTAACATTGTTAAATCTTATCGTACTGGAGAGGTTGTTGTAGATGCGCTTAAAGGTGTTTCTGCAGACATAGAAAAAGGTGAGACAGTTGCACTATGTGGCCCATCAGGGAGTGGAAAGTCAACACTACTTAATATATGTGGGTTACTTGATGATGATTATACCGGTGATATTTGGCTTGCAGGTCAAGCTGTGCCCAAAGATAAAAAAGCTATGACGCAAATCCGCCGTGAAAAATTGGGATTTATCTTTCAGAGATACAACTTAATTCCTGTGATGTCAGTGTATGAAAATATTGAATATCCACTTCTTATGTTGAATATGAGCAAAAGAGAAAGGATGAATAAGGTTGTTGATATTATTAGTAAAGTTGGTTTGAAAGATCATATATCAAAGCGTCCTGATCAGCTATCAGGCGGCCAACAACAGCGTGTGGCAATTGCTCGAGCTCTAGTTAAAAGACCTGAAATTGTCATTGCGGATGAACCCACTGCAAATCTGGATACATCCACTGCAAATATGGTGATTGATTTGATGCGTGATCTGGGCAATGACCTTGGTAGCACATTTATCGTTGCTACGCACGATCATCGAATGACAGAACGTTGTCATCGAGTATTAAATCTTGCTGACGGCAATTTATCTACATTCAACCCATACGAAACTCAAAGGAGGGCGGGATAATGCGTTGGATTTCATTTGCATTCTTTAATGTATGGCGCAACGGGCGACGCTCATTGCTCACGATATTAGTGGCAGCGGTTGCTGTTGCGGCGATTTTGACAACAAGTGGGTTTGCTTTATTTACATATCAATCACTTGCTGAAAAGGCGGCGAGAGATGAAGGCAACTTTATCATTACACACCAAAAATTCCTTAAAGAAGAGGAAGACACGCCCCTGCAGTATGGCTTAGATGATACTGAAACACTGATAGAGCAACTATCATCAGATGAAGATATTAAAAGTGTTCTGCCGAGAATAAATTTTAATGGTTTGGTATCTAATGGAGAAAAGAGTTCTATCTTCATTGGTTTGGGCGTTGAACCAGAAGAGTTTATGGTGAAAGGGCCTTTCCTAACTATGTTAGAAGGCAAAGCGCTCTCAAGCTTCGGTAATGAAGAAGAAGCTGAAGTGGTATTAGGTAAAGAGCTTGCTCGTAACTTGAAAGTGCAGGTGGGTGATTACATTACACTGATGTCTACAACCACAGATGGGGCATTGAACGCTTTTGATTTTACTGTACGCGGCATTTACACCACAGGTGTGCCTGACTTAGATAAACGCCAGCTATACGTCAAATTGTCTGATGCTCAATCACTTCTCTATACCGAAAAAGTAAGCTCTTTATCTGTTTATTTATTCGATATAAATAAGACCCAGCAAAAGGTGTCAGATTATCAAAAGCGTGATCAGTCTCTGCAATTTACACCTTGGTGGGAGCGTGCATTTTACTACCAATCAGTAAAAGATTTGTATAACAGAATCTTCGGCTTACTTGGTGGGATCATGGTGCTATTAGTCTTTTTCTCAATTTCTAACACCATGGCAATGACTGTCACAGAGAGAACAAGAGAGATCGGCACGGTATCTGCGATGGGCTCTTACCAATGGGAAATCATTCGTAATTTTGTGCTTGAATCTAGCATCATAGGTTTCATAGGTGCAAGTTTAGGGATCATCGCATCAGCATTTATTGCTTGGGGTTTGGTGTACGTAGGGCTAGAAATGCCACCGCCTCCAGGCAGCAATAAAGGTTATCCGTTGACGATAACGTTCTCATGGGAAATCGCAGGTATCGTTTTATTCACCATGGTGTTGGTATGTGTGTTAGCAGCTTTTAAAGCGGCACATAAAGGAAGTTCTAAATCAATTACGGAGGCATTAAGCCATGTTTAAATTTATTAGCAAAATATCTTTTTGCGTAATTTCTATGGTCTCCTTATCAACGATGGCACAGGCCGTTTATCAAGAGGATAGTGAGGTATTTGACCCCCAACTTTCATTAATTAGCGTTGATGCTTTTCGCAGTGAATCTGATTCAGTCAAGATTTCAGCAACCGTTCGCGCTTATGACAATGGCTCATTAAAGAATGAGAAACAATACGACGTCTACTCATCTACCAATAAGAAATCGCTGGTTGTATTCAGGTCAGCCTCTGAGCAAGGCCAGAAAGTATTGATGAAAGAGAGCGATTTTTGGATGTTTATGCCAAGAAGCCGCAGACCAATTCGCATTACCCCTTTACAAAAGCTATTAGGCGAAGCTTCTTTGGGAGATATTGCGACTTTGAGCTGGAGTAAGGATTACCAGGTGAGTTCGTTTTCATCTGATAAGAGTGAAATTGTCTTTAACTTGTCGGCTAATTCCAGCAAAGCCAGTTATCAAAAGATTCAATTAACGGTTGATAAAAGCGATTTATTTCCTTTAAAAGCCGAATTATATCTTCGCTCTGGTAAGCATGCGAAAACGGCCACGTTTGATCGAGGGCAAAGAAATGGCAAGTCAAAGGTTGTTGCTATGTCTCTACAAGATCAGATGCAACCAGGTAAAAGAACTGTGATTGCTTACGATGAAATTAAGCCAATCAAAGTGCCACCCAAGTTATTTAATCCACAAATTTTAATTCGCAGCGACTTGGATAAGCTCTTAACGCAATAAGAGGTTGTAATTTTGGAACTACAATTAACAAACAATCAAATAGACGTATGGCAGACCTCGCTAAGTTTGTTTGAACAAAATAATGCACTAAGCGAACTGGAAACGCTGCTTACTGCATCAGATAAGCAGCAAATTAGCATGCTTAAAAGGGCCCCTGAGCGGAAAGTTAAAACGGTATCAAGGGCTTTTCTCAGAGCTGTTTTAGCCAAGTATACAGGCTTACAGCCAACCGAAATTGAATTCCGACAAGGCTTGCATGGCAAGCCTGAGATTGCCAATGCAGGGTATCAGTTAGAGTTTAACTTATCACACAGTGACAATGTTCTTGCTTGTGTCATTTGTAAAGACAAGCCCGTCGGCATTGATATTGAAAGGATCCGTTTTAAGCGCAACCTCAAAGCATTGGTTAAATCTCTGTTCTCGGAAAGTGAATACGATGAATTCGAGGCATTATCTGAGCTTAAACAAGAGCAATACTTTTATGATCGATGGACATTGAAAGAGTCACTCATAAAGGCAACGGGAAAAGGACTAACCACAAAGCTAAGTAATGTCTCTTTTTCGCAAAACGACCCTGTTTCTAGTTTCTGTATTGATGGCTTGAAACTAACAAAGGTATCGGGTCACTTCTTTAGTTGGCTTTGGCCTATATCTAAACAGCACAGATTGGCTGTTACTTTATTAGATGACAAAAACGTAAAAAATACCGCGATTAAGTTTCGCAGTTTCCACTATTTACCAAATGTGCCTGAAGCTCAGGCTGCATAAAAAATCAACCAACAGGAGAAAATAATGAAAACTAAACTGAATAAAAAAGTACTTAAGAATCTGAATGTAAAAGATTTTAATATAGATAAATTAACCGCAAAAGTTGCTGGTGGTTCACTAGACTTGCCATCTCCGACAGATACGGGTTGCGGTAGTTTTGTGCTATGCAAGAAAAAGTAACTTGAGAATACATTTAAGGAGCTTTTAAGGAAAAGAGTCATGACGAATCAACTTGTAATGAACGCTCAAAACCCAGGCTATCCGACCCGGTTAAGCACATCCATTGAAGGGATCAGGCAAGATAGAAAAAATAAACTTGCCGCAGCATTTAGATTATTTGGTCAGTATGGTTTTGATGAAGGTGTAGCTGGCCACATTACTGCCAGAGATCCAAAGTACCAAGACCACTTTTGGGTTAACCCATTAGGTAAAAGCTTTTCAAACATCGCAGTTTCAGATTTACTTTTGGTAAATCACAAAGGTGATGTGGTAGAGGGTGAAGGGTTGTTAAATGGTGCTGCTTTTACTATTCACTCGCATATTCATATGCATAGAAAAGATGTTGTTGCTGCAGCACATGCGCACTCTACGTATGGCAAAGCATTTTCTACCTTGAATAAAGAGCTGCTGCCGATCACTCAGGATTCATGCGCTTTCTATAATGATTGTGTGAACTTCAAACAGTTTGGCGGCGTTGTACTGGATAAATCGGAAGGTGAATTAATTGTTGAAGCCTTACAGCGAAAAAAGGCCATGATATTACAAAATCATGGCTTGTTGACAGTTGGGAGAAGTATTGAATCTGCTTGCTGGTGGTATATTTCACTAGAAAGAGCATGCCAGGTTCAACTACTTGCTGAAACAGCTGGCAAACCGCAATTAATAGAGGATTCGGTCGCAAAAGAGACTCAGAAATTAATTGGTCGAGAGCGTACAGGTTGGTTCAACTTCATGTCACTCTACGAGTCTATCTCGAAACAACAGCCAGATTTATTCCATTAAGAAAGATAAAACTGGCTGTATTGCCACACTTTATAGCCAGTTTTTGATTCATTTAGATATTTTAAGGATTGAGATGCCAGAACATAAAGCCTTTCAGAATAATGTCTTTAGAATTAAATTTCATATGCATAATGAATTTTTTCTTCGTACCTTGAGTGCTTTCAATGATGAAGATTCAAACTTTAGGCCGCAGCAAAATATGCTTTCTGTAAAAGATCAGGTTATGCATACGGTCGGAGCAATAGAGCTATTTGTAAGTGCTTATTTAGCAACGTTAGAGTCTACCTCAAAAATCACTCATACTTCATTTAGACCAGGACAAGTATGGTTAGGTTCCAGTACCGCTGTGACGGATATGAGGTGGACTCAAAATGCTGACAAGAAGCAGTTTGATGAAGAAGTTAACATGGAAGAAATTAAGGCGATTTTCTCTAAGACAATGGCATATGCAAGTGATGCTTTTGCTATCCCATCGGAAGTCGAGTTACAACAGCCGATCGGTGAAAACTCATTAGTGCCAGACTTCTTTTGTGCAGAAGACATTATAGAAATCATGTTAGATCATACTGCTCACCATAGAGGTGCTTTAGCCCAGTATGCTCGATTGTTAGGACACTCTCCTAAAATTCCTTATTTCGACATGTAGAAAACTTTTATTACGTGTCGTCATCTTGTTTAAATACGATTCATTAGGTGATAAACATAAAAATGAGTATCACCTAAATTTATCCTTACTTATCAGTTTTTTAGATCCATTCTCTTGTTGCTATGCGTGGTTTAGTAGACAGGTTTGTTTAAACTGCTCGATCAAAAGAGCTGGTTTTACAAAAGCGTACATCACAAAGAGCGTGTTTAAGCATAGCAACAGGTGGTAATACTTAATCTAGGCTCCCATGAAAACCCTATACATGATCCTGCCAGGGTAAAAAGTAAAAAAGCCAGCGACGACGAGAGATAGAAAATAGGTATTTCTTGACCATGTTTTATGTTGAGGTATTTGCTTTTTCCTAGCATGAGAAATCATTAAGTACATAGAAATTAAAGTCCAAATACTTAGCAAGTGAATTGGGCTAAAGCCAAACAAAAAGTCAAATTGCAAGGTTTTAATAAAGAAACTAGAGCAGCAGACAATTACCATAGATGTTACCCACAAATACCCAAATGCTCTGTGCGCGCGTGTACCTTTTTGTCTAGTGAGTTGAACAGCCCCAAAAATGAGTGCAGCTATGGCAAAAAAAGAGTGAAGGGGTATGGGGTGAGAGGCATTCAATAAGATACCAATATTCATTAACTATTCCTTAGAGTTTATTTTTATCTATTTATAGTATCGAGTTACTGTGTTCTTTTAAAGGTACAAATGGCGTGGGTATTGAGCGCCTTTGATTTACTCTAAGTCCTTACTTTAGAGAGTAAAACACTTAATAGATCGCTTTTACTTTACTATGCCTTTTTAGATATTTAACCTGGGAAGCTTTAGCCGAAAATAAAAGGCGGATTAAAATAATAACAAAAAGATTCCTTGCATATGCTTGCAGATACAGCGTGCATTTAACCAAATCTTAGATCTGGCCAGTACAGGTTCGTTTTACATATCGATTAGATAAAGTGTGTTTGCCTTAAAGAACACGTTTATCCTCGCCAACTCATTAGCAAAACAGGTAATTCAATTAGCAGCGCGTTTTTTTGCGCTTCTACTCCCTCGTTACCTCTCAAAGTTAAGATGAATTTCAAGAAAATGAATAGAAAAACACTTGATTTCAAGCTTAAGAAGTCAAATCACATATGCAAATTTTGCTTCTTAGGTCTCTGAGTGACTAAAAATACTGACTCAGCTTTTTTTGATTAACTGTTAAATCGATATCGCACCTCTTTCCAATTATAAAAAGCTTTTAAATTTCTGAGTTTAAAAACTCATGCAATTGATTTTGCTGCTTATTTTTTTTGGAAGTTTTATAGAACCTTTCCCAAAAGACTTTTTTCGTCAGATTGACAAAATGGCACTCATCAACAGCGAGGGAGCACTAAGCACCCTCACTACACAAAATAAAAAAACGTACATATTTGTATTAAAGGAGTGCACAACATGGTTTCTAAAAAATTTACATCAGCTTTAAAGGGTTTAATTGCCGCTAGCCTAATTACAGCATCATTTACCTCTCTAGCAGAGAATGAAGTGAGTCATGACAGTAAAGTTAAAGCGCCAATCGAATTAGAAATCATGAAGTGGTTAAGTCTAGATGGATTGATTGACGGCGAAAAGGAAGAGAAACAGCCAATGAAATGCAACCCTTATCCACGATGCAAAATCAATCCAACAGATGGCACTTCAAGTGTCTCTGACAGTATCAAAAAAGCTAACTAAAAAATAAAGGTTAAAAGTGATGAAGGCATTAATTATTGGCGGAACATCAGAAATTGGTAAAGCCATAGTCAATAAACTAGTCGATGGTGGCTATGATGTGATGTTTACCTATAACAGCAACAAAAATAAAGCAGAAGAAGTTGCTAGCTATAAGCCAACAAACATTCAATTTGCGAAGCTAAATCTAGCAAATACACAAGAAGTTGTAGCGTTTACAAAAATGCTCAAATCAGATTTTTCACCAGATGTTTTAGTGAATGTCGCTGGTATTACAAATGACGCGCTTTCATTCGGTGAAATTTCAGAGAATTTGGAAAAGGTGCATACCGTAAACTTCTTGTCGCCTTCGATTATTTCAGCAAAAGCAGCAGAGTTGATGATGGCTAACCGTAAAGGTCACATTATAAATATCAGCTCAGTTGCTGCAAAGAGCCCTAAAACAGGTAATGGCGCATATGGCAGTGCGAAAATCGCGCTTGAGCGCTTCACCGCATCACTGAGTCTTGAAGTAGCCCGATTCAAGGTTCGAACAATCAATATAGCACCTGCATTTGTAAACACGCCTATGTTTACTCAGTTTGCAAACGGAAAAGAAAAAGAAGTTATTCGCACTCTACCTTTGAGAGAAATTCTAGAGGTCGAGGATGTTGCAAATGCAGCTATGGCATTTGTCACCGGCAATATCAAATCTACGGGTATTACGTTGTCACTAACCAACGGCGCACCTGTGCTTTAACCAAAATTAACTATAGATACAACAACTAACACAATAAATAAAGGTAAACAAAATGAACCAAACAGAAATCGCAACAATCGCAGCAAATATTCTATATCTAGATGATGTAAGTGAAATTGAATTTGATCGCTCTCTATTCGGCGACTACTCAATGTCTTCACTAGATTACGTTGACTTTGCTTTCGAACTAAAAGGTGAGTCTGGTAAAGAATTCGATCCAGATGAGCTTTGGCCAATCAACACTATGATGGATAACCCTGATTTTTATGAAAATGGCCAATGGACTGATGCAGGTCGTGAAGCATTAAAGAAAGTATTCAATGGTTTTACAGATTTAAACGAAGAAAACCCAAGCCCAGAGTCACTATACAACTTATTTAGTGTGGACTTTATCCAACACCGAATTGGCACACTATAAAGAGGTTTCGTTATGTCTGCAGTTTATGTAAGAGCAGCAGGTATTCAAACTGAGTATTTCGATGAGCTAGCAGCCCTGGATGCGGTGTTAAACCGCGGACAGGCTCGAGCTGAAAGTGCAGAAAAGAATATCTATAAGCCTCTGAATCGGAAATTAACTAAATCAGAGGTTGCAGCAATTGCCAGAGAAGATCGCTCTATCTTAAATGATCTATCAACCATGATTTTAAACTCTATTGGAGATTTGTTAGCTAATAGTCCTGATGGAGAAGTAAAAGATTCTGAAAATACGCCGCTTTATGCAGGCACGGATGGTGTTTCTGAATATAACTTTTCGGGATTGCATAAAGTCATTGAAAAGCACGGTGGTGTAGAAGGTGCACTAAAGAATTTAGGTGAGCTTAGTAAAATGAGCAACCCTATCAATATGATGCGATACCTATCTACAAACCCTTTATATCATGCTTCAAAGCGTTTAACCCTGCGAGGTGGTGGCTATCCAATTCGTGGCATGTCCCTATCAGGCATGCAGGCTTTAGAAGATGCGTTTACTGATATTAAGCAAGGTCGAGAGTCACAAGGGGTGGTTGTGGGTGCAGGTAGTATGCGCAACTTTGACACTTTACTGGTATTCGACAAGTTGGGTCTTTTAAGCAAAGACGAAAAAGAAAGTGAAATAGACCCGTCGTTTGGTGCCGGCACACTTCACCTGAGTAAAGAAAAGCATGATGCGCTTGCAGAAGTGCTAGCAGTGGAAAGTCGTTATAGTCCATCGCCATTTCCGTCTGCAAGAGATTGGTATGACTTACTTGAATCAGTGAAATCTAAAGGTCTTGATATTGATTTAATAGTTTCATATTGCAACGGCGTAAAAACAAATAATGAAAACGAGTTAGCCGCAATAAGAGATGTATACCCAAACATTGAACAGAAAAACTATAAATCATCGTTTGGTTACACCAGTAAGGCAAACAATATTTTAGACCTTACAGCTGCATTAGTAGATGAAAGTGTGCCAGTTGGCTCGACGATTCTAATCAATGGTGCAGGGTTTAGTGTTGGTATTGGCTTTATTGTCATTAAAAAATTAAAAAACATAAAAATATCATAGCCATAGGTGAATAAAATGAATCAGCAGGATAGTGTTTGCATTAGCGCGTATGGTGCAATGACCCCACTGGGTCAAACATTAGATGAAATTAGTCATAATTTACAAAATGGGATCACAGGGATCCGCGAAGTAAAGAAATTTGATACTTCGACATTTAAAACAAAGTGGGCAGGTTTACCTGAGTACGGCAATGAAAATATTCGTTGGCCGAAAAGACCTGGCCAACCAAACAGACCTGGCGAGCTAATTTACGCAGAAAAAGCAGTTAAACAGTTAGTTGCACAGTTCAACCCCTTAGAAAAATACAGCCCAGACCGAATTGGCTGTGTCATCGGCATTGATGAACCTGGTGTTGATCCAGAAAGAACAACACAATTCACGGCAAAGATTGGTGCTGATAAATGCAAGAAGCGTGATGAGTTTATCCCTGAAGGAACGGAGTTTTACCGCATTTCAGAGATGATGGACTTAGATGTTACATCTGCATTAAAGGTCATACACAAGCATATTCCTTTTAGTGGTTACACACGTTGTCATGTCGGCTTATGTTCGGCTTCTTTACAAGCTCTAGGCATGGCAAGACAGGCAATCTTAGATGGAAAAGCGGATGCGATGATCGTCGGTGGTGTATCAGCAAAGGTGACACCATTTAATCTAGCCCAGCTTGAAGCTGTGGGTGCAGTAAGTACAGATCCGCTTTTAGAAGGGCCTGCACGCTGTCGTCCATTTGATATTCGTCGCTCTGGCTTTATGCCGGCTGAAGGCTCAATTCTTTTCATTCTTGAAAAAGAAAGCGCCATTGAAGCTCGAGAAGGACAAAAATATTGTCGCTTGAAAGGTTATGGCGCAAGTCTAGCTGCTCAACATGTGGTTGCGCCTCATACTGAAGGTAGAGAGATGCAATTATGCATGGAAAGAGCCATTGAGGAGGCCGCGTTACCGTTAGCATCTTATAGCTTTGTAAATGCGCATGGGACATCTACGAAATTGAACGATTACCATGAAACTCAGGTTCTAGAAGGCATTTTCGGTGAAGATAATGTACCACCGGTAACGTCGACGAAATCACTTCATGGACATTTAATTGCGTCGGCAGGCGCGATGGAAGTATTGGGTGTCATGGCCTCTTTTCGTGATGGTTTCATTCCAGCAGTAGCGAATCTTGAGCAACAAGACCCTGCCATTAAGGTTCCGGTTGTAAAAGAAACTCAATATAAGCCTATTACTAACGTACTTAAAAACTCTTTTGGTATGGGTGGTTTAGCTGCATCAATGGTGCTGCAGAACCCGTCTGTAGCTTAGTTGTAAGGAGCCTAGAATGCGTTTTATCGATTTCTTAGGAGCAAAGCAAACTTGGGTTGCGAAATACGGAAAAAATTCTATCAATGCAGAGTTTGTTTCTAATTTATTGAGCACAGTGAATGCCGGTCCTCTTGGCGAGCTAGATAAACAGAAATTACATGTGTTTTGTGTTTATAGTCCTTTGCAAGCACTGTTGTCCTATTTCATTGGCTCATATCTAGGCCTGACTTGCGCTGTGGTTTCACCGCGAAGTCTGAATAAATTACTTGATGGATATGATGTATCTAAACTAGGGGTCATCGTTACACCTATTGGTAGAAAAACACCCGTCCTTCCGCAAAAGGTAAAGTCGCTAGAATTAAACTATTCACCGACTTTAGTCGCGACAACAGAGTCGCTTCAGCCGAGTGATAGTAAAGCGCAATTTGTTTTTTGTACTTCAGGTTCTACGGGTAAAGCAAAGCGTGTGGTGCATTGCGAAACGCGGTTAGTGAACAATGCAAAAGTCGTTTCTAGTTATTTAGGTTTAACGCAAACAGATAGTTCTTACTGCGTGTTTCCGATGCAGTATATGTATGGTCTATCGACAACGTTATGTGCATTACATAGTGGCAGTGAAATCTCATATGGAGAGTTTGTTAGTCCTTCATTAGTTGCAAGTTATGCCATGAAGAATCATGTCACTGTGTTACCTATCTTAGGTGAATGGAGTTATGAATTGAGTCAAGTGTGGCTATCAGGTTTTGAGCCCAACAGACTGATTCTACTGAACGCTTCAGATAGGTTATTGCAGTCACAGGCACAAGAAGTAATGCCATGGGCCACAGCGTTTTGGAACAACCTAGGGCAAACTGAATCTGGTCCAAGGATCTTCGCTTTAGAGCTGAAACAGTTCACAGATTTAAATGAAGTATGCCACAACAACACGGTATCAGTGGGCTACCCAGTTGATGAAGCTATTAAGGTTAAGTTGGTTAATAAAAGTGTAGATACAGGTATCGGTAACCTTTATTACAAAACGCCTTTTAAGATGGTTGGGTACCTGCTTGATTGTGGAGATGTTCAAAGTGTTGAAGCATTTTCAGACAGTGGAGATTTGTTCAAACAAGACGAACAGGGGCGCTGGCATTGGATCACTCGTAGTAGTCACACTATCAAAGTAAATGGTGAGCTAGTGCCATTGACGTCGCTTACTAACAAAATTCTGAACTTTGAAGCGGTATCAGGTGTGGGTTATGTCACGAATAAAAAGGGTGAGCTTTGTACATTTGTTGAATCTTCAGATGTGAACGAAGCATTGCACACTGAGCTGACTTCATTGATGACGAATACACTGCGCGGTAAGCGCTCCAGAGTGTCATTAGTCCCTAAATTACCAAGAACAGAAAACGGCAAATTAGATTTATCAGAATTACGCCAAAGAAGTCTATAAAAATAATTTAAATATATAAATCAACAGGATAAAAGATGAATAATGAAAGAGATACACTTTCATTACGCCATAGTGCGTTTGATAGGAAAAGAATTCAGGCAATTGTGAACAAGTTTTGGGCATTAAGTTTTCCATCTGAAAAAGCGCCTAAGATTAGTGACTATGAGTCTTTTGCAAACCTAGTTCCAGAAATGGGCAAGGAGCAATACATCGCATTGTCTGAGAAGGTGTTTGCAAACCATAAAGACGTGCCATTAATCATTGGTGGTTCAAGTGGTACTTCAGGGCAAAGCAAGTTAGTCATTGAAAAAACGAATACACCGGGCTCAAAACCAAGCGAAGACGATATTCAATTGATCACTGAACTAAGAATGGCTGGTGTATTGGGTCCTGGAGACATAGCTGCAAACCTGTTTATGGTAGGTATGTATTCTATTTTGCATCATGGTTTTAATCGAATTATTGAAGCATGTTATGCCTCAGTATTGCCTTTAGGCATGCTAAACCCAGAGCAAACGGATACGCAGTTAGCATTTATGAAGAAGCATAAGGTCAATGTATTAACGGGCACGCCAGGGACGCTAATTCAAGTTGCACATGCTGTTCAAGCAAGCGGTGTAGACCTAAAAATAGAGCGGATCTTATACACAGGTGAGCGCCTTGGTGAAGCAAAGGCGAAGGTGCTTAGAGCGGTGTTCCCTGGCGTACGCATTATTGGTTTTTATGGTTTGTCAGAATGTGGATTTATGGCAATCGAGGAGCAGGGTGAAAAGTATAAAGTTAGACAAAACGCTTATTTCCTAGAAATCAATGATGCAGGTCGATTACTCGTTACTTGTTTAAACGACGAATTACCAATGCCATTTTTACGCTTTGATACTGGAGATGCCGTATCGCTGACAGCACGCGGTGATCAAGTGATTATGGCTGGTATTGATAGATCTGATACGAGTTTCAACTTCGTCGGAAACTTAGTGGATGTTCGCGAGTTACGCCAAATTGCAGCAGCAGCCATTGGTGAATCAGACATTATTATCGAAGCACTTCTCGATACTAATCAGCAAGGACAAGACTTACTGACGATTCGAGTGCTGAGCCACATGTTGTCTAAAGAAGATGAAGTGGTGATCGCTGATGCTTTGCTTAGCTATGAAGAAGTTAAAGAGGCTTTAGACAAAAATACAGGAATTGTGACTGTCGAGTTCGATACTCCACAGAGTGCGACTTTAACTGGCCGTAATAAGCACCGCCAGATTCTAGATAAGCGAGCTTAAATATGGATAGTCAATTTTTAAACATTTGCCAGTTAGGCACTGTTGAAGAAGGCAAGGGTTCAGGACTCTTAAAGCTCAACAATTATCAAGGCGGCATGTCAGTTAAGCCATTATTCCTCGCACTGGAAGGCATTCATCAAGTCGCTGTGAGAGCGGGCAAAAAAGTAATTGAAGGTGCAAGTAGCCGTGATGTTCGAGTGCTACCTGTAAATATTAACCAATTTACTGAGCTCGCAGATGTTGAGCTAAAAGAATATGAATTTGCTTGTGAAGCGGCTGCTTTTGGACCGTCTGCTCGAGTGACTATCTCAGTAAATGATGCGGTGTCTGCTGAGCAGGTAATAAACGCTCAAATAACAGTGGCAAGAGTCTAAGGAATGGCAATGAAATATCTCCAACAAGCTAATTCAATTTTTAAAAATATTGATGCGCACCAAGATGATCAAGTGAGTTTTGTTCTTGATAGTGAGCACTTTTTATTTGATGAGCACTTTCCAGGGTTTCCAGTCGTGCCTGCATCTTTAATTATGGAATTTATTAACCTCTGTGTCGCTGAGCGATATACGCAAGAGGGAGTTAAGTTCTCAATTTCAAATGCTAAGTTTTTGAACCCTATGGTACCGGGCAATACTTACACATGTAAGTTTAAAGTCAGGTCAAACGAGGCCTTGTTCTTTTCTATTTCGGATGATGCAGGAAAAGATTACAACAAAGGCATAGTTTCTTTCATGAGTGAGAGTGAGGTTGAACATGCTGCGTAAAATACTTCTTGGTGTAGGGCCATGGATCCTATTCAGTTTAGTTTTGAGGTTTGGTACTGCTGATTTAATCACAGCGTCTTGGATTGCATTTTTCGTACTACATACCTATTTCGGTAGAAATTACTTAAAGGCTGGCAATCCATTGTCATGGGTATCATCCATACTATTTTTGTCATTGTTTATTAACAGTATTGTCGGTTGGTCATATTGGGCTATGCAATATGGTGCGCAAATTTGTTATGGCGTCTTTGCATTTACGGCAATTACATCGGTGTTAGTAAATAAGCCATTCACTATCACACATTCAAAATTAGTGACGCCACAAGAGTTTTGGGGTCATCCAATATTCTTAAAAACGAACAAAGTGGTTTCAGCTTTTTGGGCATCATGTTTTGCAATAAATGGCCTAGTCATGATGTTTGAAATGTACTTCCCATGGGCAACCTTAATCACAACTTACTTTGTGCTGACTGCAGCAATAGTATTCAGTGACAAGTACCCACTGTATGTAAGAGAAAAAGCTTTAAAAATGCGTGAACAAGCTCAAAAAGAAGCAGAACTAAAAGCGCAAACAGCATAAAAAGGAAATGAGCATGAGTAAAAAATTATTAATTTTGGCGCGTGGCGAATACGAAAGTTTTTTGAAGTTAGATGGTTCTAGCATTTTCGAAAACTTGCCTTGCGAAGGCGTTATTTTAGCAGATAGAGGCAATGCGAAGATTTTTGCAAAGCTGACAGACAAATTTACGGTAGAAGTGGTTCGTTGGTCTGATGAAACTAAAGTGCTTGAAACTGCCCAAATGCTGCACCAAGCGCATCAGTTTGAAGCGATAGCAACATTAGATGAATCAAACGTCGGGCTGGCTGCAAATTTAAGAGAGCTACTTAATATCGAAGGTTTGCAAAGTGCTCAAGGTCAGCTCTTCAGAGATAAAGTAGCGATGAAGCAGTGTCTTAAAGGCTCTCCTGTAAAGTATCCGCAGTTTGCATGCTGTAGTGAGGAGTCGCGTGTTAAAGAGATGCTTCAACAATTCAATAAGCTGGTAATCAAGCCAAAAGATGGTTTTGGCAGTAAAGAAGTTGAGTTTGTATCAAGTCAGCAAGAATTAGCAACATGGTTAGAAAAAAACCAAGCCAATTTAAGCCAATTTGAAGCTGAAGAGTTTATTGAAGGACAGCTTTACCATGTAAACGCACTCATTATTGACGGCGAAGCCAAATTAACCGCTCCGGCAGCTTATTTACCGGGAATGAGTAATATTGATTTCTCTGCGGGTACGCCATTTATCAGTGTGATTGAAGAAGATGAATCATTAAAAAGTAAACTTGTCGCGTTTTCTGATGAGGTAAATAAAGCATTCAATATTAAGAATGGTGTGACTCATTTAGAGTGTTTTGTATCTCCAAATGGTGAGTTAACTTTCTGTGAAGTAGGTCTAAGACCTGGTGGCGGCGGTATTGTCTGGATGATCGAATCACAATATGGCGTCAATTATAGTGAAGCTGTATTAGCGATTGAAGCTGGCTGCTCAGAGATTTTGCCGGCTATCAACTATGAAAAGCGTGATATATCGGGGTTAATTGGCATACGTTCAAATATGTCAGGCTTTGTGCAATCTTGCCTGCCATTAGAGTCAGTCACAGATGGGTGTATCAAGTTAAAACAAGCATTTATTCAACCTGGGTCATTTAAAGCGGCTTCAGCGCATTGTACCGATTTCTTAAGCTTATTTGTTTTTGATTCAACTAATACTGAGTCATTCCATAGTAAATGGCGTGAGCTTCAAGATAAGTATCAAGAAAAATTAATATTAACAACAGTTTAAATTTTAAATATCAACAGAGAATATAAGGAAAAATCATGAACACAATTAAACTACACAACTGCGAACACATTTTTGACCTATTAAATGTAGACATGACGGAAAGTACATTTGAAGAAGTTGATGCGACCGGTTCTTCACTTAACCAGGTTAACTTAACTGAGTCAAAGCTAGAAAAAGTGAAGTTAGAAAATGCCGAGTTAGACAGTGTGTCATTTACAAATGCAAATATGATCTCAATTAACCTGCAAAATGCGACGTTGACTAGAAGCAACTTACACAATCTTAAAATTTCTAGTTGTAACTATGAGGGTATGACCATCGAAGGCATAGAAGTCTTCAAGTTGTTACAAGCTTATCAAATGCAGCAATCTGCAGCATAACAAGGGCTGGCAATGAATGTTCTCATCGTAGGTTGTGGTGGGATTGGTGGTTACTTTGGTGCTCGGCTTATTGAAGCTGGCACCAAGGTGACTTTTCTAACCCGAGAAAAAACACAACAGCGCCTTCAACGAGAAGGTTTAAAATTGTTTAGTGCAAGAGGCGATGTCTCTGTCTCAGTTGACGCCATTACAAAAGCATCACTTAAACAACCCTATGATTTGATTTTGTTGACTTGTAAAGCTTATGACCTGGCACAGTGTTTAAAAGATTGCGAAGCAGCAGTGAATGATAAAACTTACATACTGCCAATGTTAAATGGTTTTGGTCATTATCAACAAATTCAAGATGCTTTTCCCGAAGCTCGGCTATTACATGGGTACTGCAACGTCAGTGCTGCTCGAGAGTCAAATGGGCATATTAGACATTATAATTCGATCCATGAAATGACGATTGGGATACCTTCAGCTTACAGTGAAGATGAGCGAGTTAATGCGCTTATTGAGCAGTTTAAATTGGCTAATTTTAATTTAAGAGTGAGTAAGACTATTCAGCAAGAGTTATGGGAGAAGTTTGTATTCATTAATGCATTGGCTGGTGTGACGACTTTGCTTAGGGGCACAGTTGGAGATGTTGTGGAAACACAATATGGAGCACAAACAGCAAGTGCGATCATTGATGAATGCCAAACAGTTGCAAAAGCGCATGGTTATGAAATAAGGCCCAGATCAAACAAGATAACTAGAGATGCATGTAAGCAGAAAAACTCCCCGCTTTCGGCTTCAATGCTAAAAGATATTCAAAATAATCATGTAATTGAGCTTAATTTAATTTCAGAGCTGTGTAATTTCGCTGAGCAGAAAAGCATTAAACTGCCACTGATGAACGCAGTACATAGCCAGTTAGAAGTTTATCAAAACCAATTAAGGTAAAAATTTATGAAAACTGATATTGAATCATATCAAGATGCAATAACACATGTTGCGCGTATAAAATCATTCTACAAATTTGTGTTAAAAGGGCTAATGCTCAGCGTTATGCTGATCCTGCTTAACGCTGTGACAAACAGTGATTATATGTGGAGCCTTTGGGTTTTAGCAGGATGGGCCGTAATTGCTGCCGTTAAGTGGGTAAGTACATTTGGATTCGCCTCCTTATTTGACAAGCGGTGGGAGGAGAAGCAAATAGCAAAGAGCTTATCTCAAACGGGTAAGTAAAAAAAGACTAATCAGATTCGACTAATGAAACAATACCTGTACTACCGAGTGCATATTGATCGAATATGCACTCATTCTCACCACAACTAATACGCTTTGGTGTGTCGGTTAATTGCATATTCTTAACTAATTTATAGTCTTCTAGTCTATTCCACACTTTCAAATTCTGTTTATCTAAGAGAAATATATACTCTTGTGTGACTGTCCATCTATCAGTAAAAAAACTATTGAAGTCAGCTATTAATAACCGCTTCTCTCTCGTGTTCGGGTTGTATTCCCACAGACCAGGTTCTCTAAACTCGGTTAGATAAATCATGTCATCAAAAAAATGACCGGTGTAACCAGATACACCTAGTAGCTCTTTGTCTTGGGTTTTTAAATTATATGACTCTAAATACCAGCTCTCACCGACTTCTTTACTGTAAAGAATTTTTCCATTCTGTTTAGAGTAAGAATAATTCTCTATATTGGGAATGTCGCTCTTCAAAACAGAAATATTGCCCGTTGTTTTGTCGATCTGAAGTAACTTGCTTGGTGTAGTCGTTAAAAGCATGTCACCAGCATCCCTTAGCGTGGTCACGTCTTTTAAATCATCACTATCAATAACGAGTTGACTAGAAGAGCCTTGGCTTTTCCATATTCCCATTTTATGAGAGCGGTTACTTAAAAAATAATAGCTTTGATCGTCTAAAATATGAGTAGGTGTGTGCTCTAAATAGTCACTTTGCTCTTTTGTAGAAACCTCTAGAGTCGCTAACTGTATCTTTGTTAAGTATGAGCTGAATAATGAGCCCGCGCTTAAATATATTGTTCCATTAACTGAGTTAGGCATATAGAGTGGAGAGTCAGCTTCATGGATATTTTCAATGTCATCATCAACGGTTGAGTAAGAAAGCAACTTATTCGAATGAGTGAAAATAATCATCTCATCGTTGTGCCAACTGACTTTATCAATGACGTGAGGAAACTCGAATAGTTTAAGTGTTTCTCCAGATGTTAAATCCAATGTCCAAACACTCGAACGCTCCCAAAAAATATCGCGAATAAAAGCAACTTTTTGGCCATCAGGAGAGAGTGTGGGCGCATAATCACCTCGACCTGTGGTTGGTGGTGAAGTGAGGTTGCGCTCAAGACCCGTCGTTAAATCGTGTTTTGATATTGTGTAAGGGTCTGAGATACCTTTACCTTTTGCATAGAATATTGCGTCTGCTGAATGAGAAAACTCAAGAGAAAACAGAAAGCTATTTTCATCGCATGTCGTGATTAGCTTTTTTTCTTGGAGTTGAATTTTACTATCAGCCACTCTGGCTATATAAAGACAAGCGCTGTCTTCTTTCTGTTCGATAAAAGCAAGTTGATTACCATCTGCAGAAAGCGCAAAGGAAGAAATAACAAGGTCTGTCTCCAGTTTTATGACCTGCTTTTCACCCGTTGTTATATTTTTTGAAATTAAATAAGAATTATCTTTTTGCTCGTTGGTATAAATAAGAGTTTGTCTATCTTTAGAGACTTCAAAGTCATACTCAATGCCTTTCTCATAGGTTAAAGCTGAAAGAGAAAGTTCTTTGGATAATAAAAATGAGTAAACATCAGTAATAAAAAAGGCTGAAACTAGCAAGCAACCTAGAATTGGAAGAGTTGTATTTTTAAAACTAAAAATTGTACTCAAAGGCTTCTTTGACTTAGTTGTTAAAGCTTTAGTTTGTAAATTAGAGTCATTTTCGCTTTGGGGTTTTTGAGGGTGATGAATGCTATTTAGAAGAACCTCTACTTCTTCATAGTTATTGAAGCGATAACCTTTTTTGGGAATAGTTACAATGTATTTTAAAGAAGGATCACCACAATTAATTTGTTTTCTCAGCTCTGATATAACAGAAGCTATGGTATTGGTATCGCGAAACTGAGTTCCCCAAACTTTCAATAACATAGTATCGTAATCAACGGCTTCACCTTTAGCCTCTAAAAGCGCTAATAGGCAGGCATTATGTCTTGCCGCTAATTGGATAGATTTACCATCTGAATAAATAAGTTCATTATTAGCGGAATAAAACGTCCAATGTGGTGTTTTATAAGTTTGCATAACTTCTCTAATATACAATAGTTTAGAATTGATAATGCGGTTGTTCAGAGGGTGGGAGGCTATAAAACTAGAGTCAATTTCCCAATACGCTGAACTTAGGCAATAAAATTTGAAAATTAAGTGAGCTTAAATGTTAAGCTTTTAATTTTGCTCTTTAATTACAAAGTAAAAACTAAGCTTGTATCGAGAAAGTACTTTATTGTTGTTTAATCTCATTTTCATATCCTTGTGTTAAACAAATGCCTAAACTAAGGCTGTCATGGTTAATTAAATCATTTTAATTTGTTTAATATCGTTTCTAGATCCTTGAATTAAACAAATACCTAAACTAAGGCCAAGAGTAGGTTAAGTTAATTTATTTCGCTTTTCAAGCTAGGGTAGGGCCTTGATTTGTTACATTTATTGTATTGTTCCTAGCAAACCTTCGGGCTTCATGCATTACTAACGCCTTAGATTTACGGTTAACACCTTGTTGATAAAATGAAAATTAAAAGCCGGCGGTTTTGCAAGCTAGCATGATGTGGGGTTGCTTTTTATTTTTTTGATGGGTTTACAAATACCGAATTGAAAAACGCCTCAAAAGAGGCGTTTATGCGTATTAATCTAAACTTAGATTAATAAATCTCACCACATGTGTAACCACGACCGCAGGTGTTAGCTACACAGTGTGTTACACCATCTGCACTTGGGCCATCAATTGGCTGGCAGCGGTAAGTAACATAACTACTGTTAATTTGCGTACCACCCGCAACCTGTGGGGTCATTTCTGCAGGAATATTGCTGCTATCTGCAGATAACGTCTTCATTTTCTTTTTGTTTAGTTTAAGTTTCATTGTTAGTTTCCTTCTAAGTTAATTGTGGTTAGTAAACATCTTGGCAAGTGTGACCCATGCCGCATGTATGTGCTTGGCATAGTGATACTGCACCACCTGAGATAGTACGTGGTGGAGGACAATCGCGATAAGTTACGTAGCTGCTATTGATCTGCGTACCGCCCGCAATTTGTGGAGTCATATCTGCAGGGATATTACTGCTATCTGCAGACAGGGTTTTCATCTTCTTTTTGTTTAACTTTAATTTCATAATCTAATCCTTGTTTAAAAATTAGCGCCTAAAAAAGGTGCAAATTCAAATTAATTCATCTTTATAATGTTTTCAAGTTATTAAATTGAATTTAACAAATTCACCTTTCGGCTGGTTTGAACTAGGCATTTTTATTGTTATTTTGCTTGTTGCGTAAATCGTAATTAATAGAGTGTTTAAATAAATACTAATTATGAAAAAACTAACAAGCATATGAGTTGTAACTAGGTAGAGGTGTACTTTTGTTTTATGGAATTAAAAAGTCGTTATGAAAAATTCCGAAGGTGAGTAAAGGGCGATATTTAAAGGAAAACATGGCCCTTGTTCGCTTTTTATAAATTTAACTGATTAAAAGTTAGTTTAAATTTGAAAGCGCTTTATTAGAATACGTGCGGACACGTATAGCCCATACCACATGTATAACGAGGTATTAGTGTAAGGCGACCACAATCAATATCAGTCAATTGATAATCAAAACCACCTGCGATCTCTGGTGTCATTGCTGCAGGAATGTTTTTCTTATCTGAAGATAGAGATTTAATTTTCTTTTTGTTTAATTTAAGTTTCATCTTATTTTCCTTATAAAAATTAGCACTTTTTAAAAGTGCAAAATTAAAATAGTTCATACAAATTAAATTAGCAAGCTGTTTAACTTTTATTAACAATCTTAAAGTTGTTGAGGTTTTGGTGACGCTTCAGTAAGGTATCGGTCAGTTGTTGCAGGAATAATAATTAAAATGGTGTTTTCACCTAAGGATAGATATGCCAACACAAGCGATTGCGTCTGTAGAGCAAGCAGCTCAGGTGCGCGAAATAATTCAAAGCTTGGCCGAAAAAGTGAGCCAAGATCTTCATAATGTAGAAACCAATGGATTGTTAAGTGGCTTAGCTGGCCATTTATTATTTTTATATAATGCCTACCGCATCGACCCAAGTTTTGTTGATGAAACGCTATTCTCAGAAAAACTAGAAAAGCTGCAAGAAGAACTAGAGCAGCAAGGGTTTGAGCTCAGTAATGGCCTTGCTGGTCAAGCTTGGGTATTAGAATATTTAAACCAAGCAGACATGGAAGACTATGATCCTGAGTTGCTCAGCGATATGGATCAAATCTTTTATGATGCACTGAACTTTCAGCCTTGGCCGGGTGAAATAGAATCGGTACTTGGCCTTGCGGGTTATGCCCCTTATACCGCAAGGCGCTGCAAGCAATCAGATCAAGCCGCTTTATACGGTGTAATAGTCGATAACTTTGCCAGTGTGGCACAGCAAGTAGATGACAAACTAATAAGCTGGTCTCAACCTGAGTATTCAGTCTATCGCTTTGAAAAAGAAGACCGTAAGAAGCCTGAATTCAATTTAGGACTGGCCCATGGTGTGCCGGGGATCATCGCAGCGCTTATTCCTGCGTTAAATATAGATGCCATTAGCGATAAGACCGCTCAGTTAGTCACGCAGTCTTGTGACTGGTTGCTTACCCAGCAAAACCCAAATCATGAAGAAGAACACTGCTATGGTTCATGCTCTGGCGGCGAGCACAAATCGAGACTCGGTTGGTGTTATGGTGATTTAACAATCGCATTAACCCTTGCTCGTGCAGGTCACGCACTAGATAGACCGAGTTATGTCGATGAAGCACGCCGAATGGCGTTAAAAGCGGCAAAGCGTGATGCCGAAAGTGGTTTTATAAACGATGCTGGCTTATGTCATGGTTTCGTTGGTCTAGTCAGTATTTATCAACTTTTAAATCAACTTATGCCCCACCCAGAGCTTGAACAAGCTGCAAAATATTGGCTCAACTACAGCCTTGAGCAATACCAAGAAAAAGGCCTTGAAGCATTTTACGCATACAATGGTGAAACCATGGAGCACTATGAGAATTTTGGTTTCTTAATGGGCTATGCTGGGGTTGGCGTTGGCTTTATCTCAGTTTTAAATGATGACTTAGATTGGGCTGAATGCTTATTGATGGCATAAGGAGTGATGATGTTGAACAACAATAATCAAAAACAAGAAAACAAACCGATTAAGCATGCGCCATTTTTTGTTATGCGTACGCCGCGTTTATCACTAGAGCACCTAGCAGAATTTAGCTCAGAGTCAGCCGACACCAATGCCATTTTAGAAAAGTGGTTAGCAATTGAGGGGGTTGAAGAAGCCATTTATCTTGCTAGCCCTTCTTTACTTGAACGTATTGAGCAATGGCGAACAAAGCCAGAATCAAAACAAGGTAAAAAGGTTGCGCAAGCTCTACTTAAATACATGTTGCGCATGTGCGCAAGGCCGACGCCTTTTGGTTTATTCTCAGGGATCCACAAAGGTGAAGTGAGTGATACCACCGAGTTTGTAAGTGCATCACATACTCAAGATAGCCGTAAAACACGCCTTGATATGTTTTATCTGTCGGCATTAAAAGAGCATTTTGTGAAAGAGGCACAACGTGCCGATAACTTGATGTATCGTCCAAACCCTTCTCACTACTTTGTTGCCGAGCAATGTCGTTATATCGAGAATTATCTCTCTGAAGACAGCATGCAGTATCGTTTAAGTGCGGTAGACAGTGATGAATATTTTCAGTGTGTACTTAAGCTTGCAAAAGACGGCTTGAATTTTAATAGTCTAGTCGATGCTTTTTGCGCACAGTATGCTGAAGCCGAAAAAGAAGACGTTGAAGCATACATTCAAGATCTGATTGACGAAAAAATACTACAGGCCGATATCCCGCTGCCGCTGACGGGCGATTCACCTGATTATGCTCTTTTAAAGTCATTACAAAATATGGAAGAGCTGGCAACCGCAGATCAACTTGCAACAGCTCTGGCCATGATTGAAAAGCTCGATAACGAGAAAAGCGGCGAAATTAAACCTTACAAGCAATTGCTTGAACATTTTCAGAACATGCCAGTTAAAGCGCAAGAAAATAAGCTTTTTCAAACAGACGTTTATCGCGCCTTTGAACAGTGTCAATTAAGCGCTCAAGAAGTGCAACGGGTACAAAAGCAACTCGAGTTATTGGCTGAATTAGGTGATACCGATAAATCTAACCCATTGAGTAACTTTATCACTAAGTTTAATGCTCGTTTTGAAGGGCAGTTTGTACCGCTTGATGTGATCTTAGATGACGAGTCAGGCATTGGCGTTTCTAATGAAACCGGATACGAAGCCCCGCTGGTGGCAGGTTTAAACCTAGTTAAGGGTAATCAAGGCACGGGTGAAGCGCCAAGACCGACTTTGCTGAATCAGATCATTGAAGAAGCCCTGAGCTTACCGGCGAATCGCAGCAAAGACACCATAGTTCTAAAGAGCAAAGAGCTAAGAAGTAAAGTAAACAGCAAAGAACCCATTAGCAAAAATTTCCCAGCCTCTTTTTCTGTGATGCTCAGTGCGTATCAAGACGACAGATCAAATCCTGTGTTCAAGCTGGGCGGTTGTGCTGGCCCATCATCTGCCAATTTATTGGGCCGCTTTTGTCACCTAAACGATGATCTCAAGCAGTCTGTGATTGATGAGTTGCAAAAAGAGCAAGCGCACTCAGAAAATGTGATTTTTGCCGAAATTGCGCATATGCCAGAAGGTCGTCCAGGCAACGTGATTGCACGCCCACACCTACGCGAGTACGAAATCGTCTTTATGGCCGACAGTAGCTTAGACAGTGAATATCAAATTCCACTCAGTGATTTATTTGTCTGGGTTGAAGGGCAAAAAGTTAAACTGTGGAGCAAGCGTTTAAATAAGCAGATCATCCCTCGTTTATCATGTGCACATAACTACTCAGCGCGTAGTCTTAGTGCTTATAAGTTCTTATGCATGCTGCAACACCAAGAAGGCCGTGCACCGAACTTCGGCATGCCAAGTAGCACCGCCAATGACGTGTTTGTGCCTAGAGTGATGCTTGATAATCTGATCTTAAATGAAAAAACGTGGCGTATTGACCGTAAAGAGCTCGAAGCCATCAGTAAAAACGGCAAATTCTCATCTGAAAAACTAGAGGCATTATTGACCAAGTATCAGCTTGATCCACAAGTCTGTTATGCCATGGCCGATAACGTACTTCAGCTAGACCTGCGTCATCCAGACATGCTGGCGGTATTACTATCAGAAACCAAGGGGCAATCTCGCGTTGAATTAAAAGAAGTGCTAACGACGCAATATGCTTCGCGTGTTGTCGACAATCAAGGTCAGCACTACAACAACGAAATGGTGATCCCATTATTCAATGGCAATGCACCAATACACCACCATTTCTCAGACGATCCACTTGCAAATATCACAGCCAAGCCGATTAAACGTCGCTTTAGTGCTGGCTCAGAGTGGTTAAGCTTGAAAATTTACTCAGGTAATTCAATCGTCGAGCAGCTATTAACAGAAAAGTTATTGCCATTTATTGCCGAGCAGCAAGGTGATTTTGAAAAATGGTTCTTCATTCGCTATGGCGATCCCGACTGGCATTTACGTCTGCGTTTCTATGGCGAGCCAAGCAAGTTATGTGGTCAGTTGTTACCTAAGTTGAATCAGTTACTCGATCCTATGGTTGAGTCGGGCGAGCTACACAAGGTCGAGCTAATGACATACGAGCGTGAAGTAGAGCGCTACGGTGGTCCAGAGTCTATGGCACTGATTGAGTCATTATTCATGCTAGACAGTGAATTAATAGCCCGTACTTGTGGCTTAATTGACGAGTTTGGTGAAGACATTCGCTGGCGTGTGGCGCTGCAGTGCACCGATAAACTGCTTAATTTGTTCAATTATACTGATGAAGGCAAGTTTAATTTAATCAGTGGGTTAAGAGCCGGTTTTGGTAATGAATTTAACGAAACCAGTCATCTGCGCAAGCAACTAGGCAATCGTTATCGTGACTACCAAACTCAGCTAGATGATGACTTTGTGAAACTCGCTGACTTAACTCAGTTACCTGACGATGAGGCCCAAAACGCGATTGCCCAATTGCTTAACTTATGGCAACAGCAAGCACAACCTGTGGTTGCGCAGCTCAATGAGATGCTAGAAGAAGACAAGCTCAACTGTAGTCGAGACTCACTGCTGAGCTCTTTGCTGCACATGCATAACAACCGTATGTTTAAAGCTTATGGTCGTGAGCAAGAGTTGGTGATCCATGACTTGATGCGCCGTAAATATTTCTCGGCAGACAAAGGCCAAAGCCACTAACAGGCTATCGTAATTCAATGTTTAAAAAGCACTGTTTCTACAGTGCTTTTTTATGTTCAATAGTCATGTTTATCAGCCTAAACCTCGGTAGTACCGACTTTATGTCGGGTCTATCTTTATCTCCACCTTAACAGCATAGCTTCCATTTCTTGCTTATTGTCTATTCATCAAATGCTGACTAACATTACTATTTCACATTGCTCAAAAAGCCATAACAACATGAAAAAAGCACTTATTTTTATCACCTCACTGTTACTCAGCGTCCCCACGTTTGCTGGTTCACTGGCAAAAGAATTACAGGTATTTGAACCTTACCTTGGTACTTGGCAGGCAGACTTTGCCGTGCCAAAAGGTCAACCTGCCATGCAAGATGTCAGTAAGTGGGAGCGCGCACTAAACGGCACCGCGATCCGCACCCTGCATTCAATTAATGATGGTATGTATGGTGGTGAGTCATTGATATTTTGGGATAAAACCAAACAAAGCCTCGTGTTTTACTATTTCACAACCGCAGGCTTTTATACCCAAGGCACCATGGAGGTATTACCCAATGGGGCATTTGTGGCTTATGAAGACGTAACAGGAAACAAAGATGGCATCACCAAAGTGAAATCCACCAGCCAGTTCGTTGATGGTGAGTTTAAAGTCTCGACCCAATATTTAAAAAATGGTGAATGGACTGCGCCAGAGTCACGTAGCTATCAGCGCAGTAATAAACAAGTTAAGTTTAAATAGCACACTCTAGAATACCCTTCTTTCTATGTGGTTGACTTCAATGTTAGCCACATAGTCTCCTCAGCAATACCTGATTAAGGGTAACTTAATACGATGCTCCCATTTAAAGTTTCACCTCGAACTCATCGAAACCTACAGACAAGGCTTGAATGTTTATTGTGAATTAATTGTTTGTTTATTGTTGCTTGTTTTTTGCTCTGCTGTTATTTTGAGCTCTCCCTATATTGGGGAAATTGTTAATTTATACGGAGATTTAAAAATGACAAAAGCAATTAAGGCCACGTTAGTGGCATTAGTATTAAGTGGTGCAAGCTACGGTGTATATGCAGCGTGTGGTGATAGTGTTTGCGGTGATAGCAATGGTAAGTGGACTTGTGCAGTTGAAACGCCATCAGGCATCAAAATCTGCGATGAGGATAATCGCTGCACTATATCTTGTGAATAGTGTGTCATAGGATTACCTAGCCAGCGAATGCTGGCTATTTTAAAGGAGTATTTAAAAGTATGTTAAAAGTTAAAGCGTTGCTATTGATTGTTTTTTTGATGTTTGGCAATTTCTATTCACATGCCAGCACTTTCACCGATGAAGATAATAAAACAGAACAGTGGCAACTCGGTACCACAAAACGATTTGATACATTTCAAAATTTCTTTCTTAAGTATGGCTCAGATGCTTACTTCCGAACTGCTTATTTATATGATGTTGAAAAGCAGCAATGGCTGTCTTATGAAGACGCGAAATCACTAAAGCCTGCTTTGCAACCCATTCTGAATGTACAGCATATGGACGTTAAATTAACCTTGGCCGAGGTTGTTAGTTTTACCAATATTGATATCAGAGATGCTAAGCGATATGCCTTATTTTTCTTTGATACGCCCATAGATACAGATAATAACAACAAGTACTTGTTTGCTGGTAACGAGGTGTTTGCAAAGCAATTAAAGAAAAGTATTGAGATGCGCAAGCTCGCCGCAAAGCTTGTAAAGCAACAGCATGATGTTACGGGTTACTTAATTCAAATACCGCTCATTGGCTACAAGCCTCAAACATTCTAGGTGATAAGCAAAGGGCGCCACAAATGAAAACTCTACTATGGAGCAGCTTATTGCTCCTAGCATCGGCATTTTCTGCATTCGCAAACAATGTTCACCCTCAAGACCTTATCCGGTTTACAGATGAACAAAATCAAATTGAGCAATGGCGATTGGGCACGACTAAACGGTGGGATATATTTGAAGATTACTTTTTAAGTAAAGGTCAGAAAGCATATCAAAGGTGTGGGTATTTATATGACTTAGAGTCTGAAGAAATACTCAGCTTTGAAAACTCAGTATTAGCCTTTCCAGAGCTTGAGCCTGTTTTAACAGATAAAAATAGTCAATTTTCTGCCAGCCATTCGGAGATTGAAGGTACTTTTAATATCGTGCTTCCCGATAAAAAGAAGCATAAATATGTCTATATCTATATTGATCTTTCCGTTAATAAAGAAGGAAATTATATCTTCTCTGAAGACCCTAATATGCGAGGTTTTCTTGAGAGGGGTAAGGCGCACAGGCAAAAGGCTGCGACAATATTAAAAGGGCTTAAGACGATACCTTGGTATCGTATAGCAATCCCTTTTATTAGCTTTAAAAACCAGCAATTTTAGTTGTGAATTTTAATAAGGACATCACAATGAAAACTCTTCTATGGAGCTGCTTATTGCTCCTAGCATCGGCATTTTCTGTATTCGCAAACAATGTTCACCCTCAAGACCTTATCAGGTTTACTGATGAACAAAATAAAATTGAGCAATGGCGATTGGGCACGACTAAACGGTGGGACACATTCGAGCAGTATTTTTTAAAAAAAGGTCAGAAAGCATTTTACAGATGCGGATATTTGTACGATCTAGAGTCTGAAGAGGTTTTAAGTCATGATAATGCGATCTCAATTTACGAAGAGATTGAGCCAGTTTTAACAGATAAAAATAGTCAATTTTCTGCCAGCCATTCGGAAATTGAAGGTACTTTTAATATCGCGCTTCCCGATAAAAAAAAGCATAAATATATTTTTATCTACTTTGAGCTTCCAGTTAAAAAGAATGGAAATTATGAATTCTCTGATAATCCTAATTTTAGAAAGTATTTAGAAAAAGCACAGGCGCACAGGCAAAAGGCTGCGACAATATTAAAAGGGCTTAAGACGGTACCTTGGTATCGTATAGAAATTCCTTTAATCGGCTTTAAAAACCAGCAATTTTAGTAGGGTATGCTGCTAAAAAATTATATTCATCATAATGATATAGTGTTTAATAGGTTGTGGTAATTGAACTAGCATAAGGATATTAGATGCTGACAATCCCTGAAAAAGACTCAAACAGTCGACATTTACAGCGGCTTATATTCGTTATGAGTGGTGTTGCTCTGACTGCCTTGGTTGTGTGGTTTATTGCTCGACAATTATTTGCAGAGCAACCCAGTGAGCTGCAGCTTGCTGCTGTTGAACGTGGCTCAGTAACACAGACCTTAGCGGTATTTGGCCGTCTTACGCCAAGAGCATCAAATAGTTTGGTGGCTCAGGTCGACGGGCATGTCAGCGAACTGAATGTGTTACCAGGCGCAGAGGTTGATGCCAATACGGCTATTATTACTCTCTCAAACCCACAATTATTACGACAGCTACAAATCGCGAAGCTTAACTGGCAAAAGGCGCAAGCAAAGCATGTCTCAGCGCTGGCGAAATTGCAGCGAGAAGCCACGCAATTGCAAAACGACGTCGCGATGGCTGCCAGCGAATTAAAGTTTGCAGAACAAGAGATAGAGACCTTAAGTAAGCTGCATAAAACCAAACTATTGAGTGAGCTGGACTTCTTACGTGCAAAAACGCGGTTAGAGCAATTGCGATTGCAGCTCGATTTAACCAAGCGCAGTGAAGCGGCCTTTCAAAACACCTTAGAGTACGAAAAACAAGCCTTGGCGCTTGAGCTTGAAAGCGAAAAGCAGCAACTGGCGATGACCCAAGATGACGTTAACAATTTGCAAGTAACAACAACGCAGTCGGGCATTTTAACTGAGCTATTAGCAGACATAGAAATAGGTCAGGCGGTCTCTAAGGGCACAGTGTTGGCTAAATTATCGAGTCAAAATAGCTTGTTCGCTCAGTTATTAGCACCAGCAAGTGCCATTGATATCTTATCGGTGGGGATGGCAGTGAATATTGGCATCAAGGGCAAAACGTATGCCGCACAAGTGGTTCGCGTACACCCAAATGTTGAAGCCAATCAAATTAAGTTTGAAGCCACCTTTACAGAACACATTCCCGCTTCTGCGGTAAATAACTTGTCGGTCTCAGCCGAGGTCATGTTAGCCAGTAAAGACAATACACTTCGTGTTGCTAAACCTCTTTATTTAAAGGCGGGCGAAGAGCGCCAGGTTTTATATGTCTTTGATGGTGACGAAGTGCAAGAAAAGCAGGTCAAAATTGGCATGCAAGGCAGTGAATTTATTGAAGTGCTGGCGGGCGTTGAAATAGGTGAGCAGGTGTTAAAGGCACTACCTCAGTCTCGCTCAGCAATAAAATTATAATAATCAGAAAATAAAGCTAAGGATTAAAGCGTGAATACTCTTATTGCTCTAAACAGGGTTAACAAATCGTTTGCTCAAGCAGCAAATAATGAAGCGGTTTTAAAAGACATCGACTTGACCATTCATGATGGTGAGTCGATTGCGATTTTGGGGCCGTCAGGCAGTGGTAAATCCACCTTACTTTCAATCATCGGGTTACTGGATGAGCCTTGCAAAGGTGAATATTTACTGCGCACAGAAAACGTCACGTCATTAACCAAAAAGCAGAAAAGCCAACTGCGAAATCGTCATATAGGTTGGATCTTTCAAAACTTTAACCTGATCGCCAGCATGACAGTGCTCGAGAATGTTATACAACCGATGCGGTTTAACGCTGACATTAAACCTGCTGAATATATCGCTCGAGCACAAAATGTATTAGCGCAGGTAGGATTAGCTGATAAAAGCAATAGCACGCCAGACAAACTCTCTGGAGGTCAGCAGCAGCGTGTGGCTATTGCGCGAGCACTCATTAATGAGCCGGCTTTAATTCTTGCCGATGAACCTACGGGTAACCTAGATCAAAAAACCGGTGAAGAAGTCATGAACTTATTATTGTCGCTGTCGGCACAAGGGACAACCTTGGTTATAGTTACCCATGATGAAAATGTTGCCGCGCGTTGTCAGCGCAAGATCCGAATTCTAGATGGGCAAGTGACTTATGACGGCGAATAATACACTCTTTGAGTTGCTATGTGAGTGGCGACGTTGGCGCGGTCAGTATTTTAAGTTTGCACTCATTTTATTTGGCTTTGCTTTCTCTGCAGCTTTGCTGGCCATTGCGCTGCGTTTAGGTGGCATGCTGTTTTACGAAAATCCACAGTGGACAAACACCGACAAACCCCTTTATACGGTTGGAAGGTTACATGAGAATAAAAGTTTAAGCCCGGTGAGTCGGCAGGCCCTAGAGAAGCTGAAATCATTTCCTATGGTTGAAGATGTCTCTTGGTTGGTGATAAAAAAATATAGCTTGTCACTTAATAACCAAACCTTTAATGCGGTCAATAGCGCGGTGTTCTCTGCAAATTCAGCGGAGAATATAGGGCTAGATATGGCGCAAAGTAGTGTCTTGGGTATTTGGCTAACTCACCGATTTTGGCAAGAAAACCTAAATAGTGACCCTGACGTGGTTGGTAAGGTGTTTAGCTTTAAGCGCTTACCACAAGGGCTGCCAGTGTTGGGGGTACTTGACCAAAAATACGACCAGGTTGGCGCTGAATTACTCGATGCTTGGTTGCCAGAAGACATTTTGCAGTATTCAGCTCCATTCACTGGTGGCATGATGCTCGAGCGCTTTTTACTGGCGGCGCCAATGTATTATGGTTTGGTATCGGCATCGGGTGAGTTTGAGCCACACCAAGCGACTGCGCAATTGGCTGAGCTAGACTTGTCTGTGAAAGGTATGTCATTCGGTAAATCGACTTTGCCTCTGGCCATTTTATCTGGTGTTCAGTTTGATCCTAAAGGCTATCAGCGTCTGGTGTTTGCTTGGCAGTTATTGCTTGGTTTAGTGGTGTCGTTGTGGCTCATTTTAATTTTTACACTATTCTCGCTTTCAAGCAGTCGGGCGATCTTAATAGCAGATGAATTGCGAACATTGAGGTTGTTAGGCGCTCAAAACCGAGACTTTTTTCGCTCTGCGATGCGCTTTGCGTTCGTCATGGCCTGTGTGGTCTGTGTTTTAATTTATCCTTGTTTAGCTTTCTTAAAAGCCATGGTGCAAAGCACCGCCAGTTACCAACAGTATTTTAGTCAGCAAGACATGGTGCTAAACGGCGCTGTGTTACTGAGTGCAGTTTTGATGATGATACTGAGCTTATTGGCCTGTGCCGGTATTCCATTGCTGAATCTATTGAAGAAAGATTTGTTTACGCGACAAACCAACCACAGCGCTTCTTTATGGCAGAAGTTATTGAGTCAGGGCATTTTAGTGTTGCAACTAAGCGCAGCCTTAGTCGCTATTTATACTCTGACTTTTGTGGTGAAAGAGCAGTGGCAACAGTATCAGCAAACCAGTATTGGCTTGTCTGCAACCCAAACTCAAGTTGATACGGGCAATTTCCCTATATCTTGGCGACAATTATTGGCACAAGACAAGGGCGCTGAAGCAAAGGCGATTTTGAGCTCTTCTTTTGCTCAACTTAATCGTTATGAGTTTAAAGCACCACAAACCGGGCAAGAGATTAATATTGCGACTATGCATGCCAGTTCTGAATTTTTTAATGTACTCGATGCTAAAGTCACTGGGCTAGAGTCTAAGCAGTGGCACAGTGGTGTTGTGATCAATCACACATTTGCTGAGCGCTTGAGTCAACATGAAGATCTGATGTCTTTACTCGGAACTCAGGTTCAATATGGCCTGCAAGAGCAAACCTATACCATTACAGGCATTGTTGAAGACATACCACATTGGGGGCGATCCCAGAGTGTGCAACCAACTTTGTATTTACCTTTAGAGCAGCTTAACTCAGACACGATGGCAGTATTTACTGTGCTACAGTCACCGCAGTCCAAACAGCATGCGCAGTTAGCGGCGTGGGTGAAGTCACAAGTGCCAAGTGCGAAAGTATCTGACGCCCAGACGCTTGAGCTGGTGATCCAAGTGTTCGATCAGCAATCGCAAGATGTACTGTGGTTTGCGTTATTGGTTTCTGCTGTGATTGTGGGAGGTGTATTCAGTGGTTTGTGGTATCAAATACAGGCGCAATTACGCGTTGAAAAGCAAACTATTAGTGTGTTGCTTGCAATCGGTGCCTCTGAGCAGTTTGTGCTGCTGACGCGATTAAAGTACAGCCTATTGGCATTAGCTGTAGCCATATTCACGAGCTTAACTGTGTTTGTACTATTCAATTCATCCTCGTTCAATACCCTGCAACTAGACATACTTGCCGCTTTAAGTGCGGTGTTAGTGACGTTTGCATTATCTGCAGTAGCAGTGGTATTACCGCTGAGAAAGTTGCTGAACCAACCAATCCAGCAATCTTTACGGGAGTTATAAAGTAGGTAACCTAAGTTCTAGTTAATTAGGCGTGTGGCTTTGAACGATTGTGATTAAAAGCCACACATTATTCAGTTTGTTATACCTATTTGTTGATGTACTTCACTGGCTAGTGCCGTCACAACATGACCAAAGTCCCAAAATTTTTCTGTATTCACATTGATGTTTGCAGCAATACTCAAAGACAACTCTGGAATAACCATCAAGATTGATTGCGACCCTCTTGATACCCCACCATGATGATAAACCGTATATTTATCGAGTAGTAAGTTTTTTGCCTCTCGCCAGCCTAGCGCATAGTTTTGTGGGTTTATTTCACCATTGTTGAGTTGTTGCGGTGTCCACATGGTATCGACAGTCGTTTGACTTAAAAAGTGCCTATCTAGGTAGCCACTGCCGAGTTTGGCCAGATCGCTAGGTGTACTGATAAATCCTCCTCCCGCTAGACGATGGCTTAAGTCGACATTGCGCCAAGGTATATAATTTGTTTGTTGTCCTTTGTTATTAAAATAAAAATCAACAAGGTGTTCGGCATCGGCTTCTAACCCTGTATGAGTCATATCAAGAGGTTGCCAGATGCGTTCACGCATAGCATCGATAAAGTCTTGCCCTGATGCGGCAGCAAGCACGGCACTCAGCAACACAGTGCCGTAACTTGAATAATAAAACTGTTCACCGGGAGAGTAGAGTAGTTCACTGCCATCAAAGCCCTTTAGCGCCTCAAGCGGTGTTTCAAAGTGATTGGTTAGAGCCATAGCATAATACAGGCCCATCAAGTCAGTATTGCGCTTGTAATGCGGTAAACCAGCGCTGTGTGAGGCAAGCTGCCTAGGTGTCATTGCCGGCCATAGTGGGTTAGGGTTGAATCCTAAATAGTCTTGGATTGGGGTATCTAAATTGAAGTTATGCTTATCAATCAATTGTGCCAACAGCGTTGCTGTCATAGCCTTTGATGTGCTGCCAATTCGAAATTGATGAGTAGTTGTTAGTGGTGTGTTGTTCTCTAAAGACGCATAGCCAATTGTACCCGACCAAAGCGGTTTGCCTTGGTAGGCAATGGCTGCTGATAGCCCTGGTGCATGGCTTTGCTCTCGGTACTTCTTAAGTATATTAATGAGCTTTGCTTCATCGAGTTCAGTCTCACTATGCGTATGACTCGCTTCTGGGTGAGGGGAGTTTGGCAGCGCATAGTGGCTTGCAAATAAAATTGGGACTTTTCCACGATAGGCTGCCCAATCGTAAACGGGTTTGAATAACCAGATCAGTAAGGCAATAATCAGGCATATAAGGGTAATAATTTTGTTTTTCATAACAAGCTCTCATTGAATATGATAGAGCTAATGTATTGAAAGTTTTGCTATTAAATCTTGCCGATAAATAAAAATGCTGGTCGATAGTTAAAAGAGTAAGTTTATTTATTAAAAATCATAAAAAAGAGGAAGCTATGAGTGAAGCCAAACGTTTGTTCTTTGGAATAGGATTAGATCAGGGGATGACTGAGCACCTTGAGGCTTGGCTTGCAAACTCTGTCACCGCAAAAAAGTCACATACCAAGCCCAGCAACTGGCATCTTACTTTGGCTTTTTTACCGAATGTGTCTGTTGAGCAGCAAGCGCAATTAATTGAATTTGCTCGCGCACTTCAAGTGGCTCGCTTTTCTGTAACGTTTAGCGAAACTGGCTATTGGGCGCACAATGGTATTTTTTATTTGAAACCCGACTTCATCGCGCCACAACTTAAAGCTTTAGCTGAGCCATTAAGGAGCAAAGGCACTGAACTGGGTATTTATGATAACCCTTATGGATTTTCGCCTCACATCACCTTATACCGAAGTCATAAGCCATGTCCTGAAACAAATCAGGCTATCGCGCCATGTTCACTTCAGGTCAACCAGTTTCATCTTTATCACTCGTATCGCACAGAAGCCGACGGGCTCATTTACGAGCCAATAGAGACCTTTGATTTAATCTAAAAATAACTGCTTTCGATATTGGCTAGGTGTGGTGTTGAATCTCGCCTTGAACGCGCGATTGAATGGCCCGATAGAGTTAAACCCAGCATTAAGTGCGAGCGTTAATATTGGTGTATTTACCTGTTCTGCTTGCTTAAATTGCATAACCACATGATCTAATCGATGGTGGTTTAAAAACTGACTAAAGTGATTAAAGCCAAGTTGCTCATTAATATATTTTCTTAACTGATGAGGTGGCACTGTCATGGCTTCAGCAAGTTGCGCAATGGTGAGTGTTGGTTGAAGATAGATTTTAGCTGCCAACTGCGCATTGAGTTTATCGGTTAAAGCACTTGAGGGGCCAATTGTAGGTTGTCCAAGCTGAGTTGCTGAAGTGAACAACCAGTCTTTAATCGCCAGCAGGCTGGCAAATAAGGCTATAAACACAACAAAAGCATTGCTCAACATAAACCAAGATTGACGACGCCATGGCGAGTCGGTGAGCTCAAACACTAACAGTAATAAACAATAAGCGACAGATAACGTTGCCAATACAATACGCAACCGTCTTCTGGCATCGACTAAATCATCCTGAAAGCCCCACATGCTTAAACCTATTGCGGTAAGTAAAGCGATGGCCTCTAATAAGTGCATTACTTGGTGAAATGGTGTTGATATATCGGTGAGGACAAACTGCCAAAACAAAATCAGCACAAGTATGGAGATACCGGCTTGACTGGCTTTGTGTGAAAGCCAGTGCGGGAAGCGAGCATGGAAGGTGCGCCAAAAGGTCAGTGCGAGTACAAAAGGAAACAGCTCAGTTAAAAAGAGAAACACGCCTCTGGCTGGGTTAAACCTCAACTCATGAATGGGCTGGGTCAGCAATAGAAAGCCCGTTAAAGACAGTGAAAGTGCCAACGCTAAAAGCCGCTCGCCTCGACCAAGCTTGTGCCAAAGTAAGGTGCTCAATGTCAGCATGATGCCAACACTCGAAAAACGCAGTAATAGGTCGACGAGTGTTAGGCTTGTCATGGCAGTAGCTTATTTTTGATACGGCTCGTTATCCAACTCAATACCGAAGGCTTGGTAGTAGGTGATGAAGTCTTCGAGGCTTGTTTAAAAAGCTGTTCGGTTGCTGCATTGCGCTCACTTTGAATATGTCTGCGGCTGCATTCTTGGGCGGCACAGTGCCAGTCTTGTTGCTTGATGGCTTGGTGTAGTTTCGGCCAGTTTTTCGCTAAATGCGGAGTGCCTAAATTAAAAGCCATATCGAGCAAAGCATATTGGGCACTCAGTGGCATCTGTTCAAATTGGCAGTTAAAACCGCTTTGTTTGCTAAAGACCTTGTTCAATTCTTGTTTAAACTGGGCGAGGTGTTTGTGAAGGAGCTTATCGGTTTCATGGCTGGGTAGTGTCAGTTCACAAAACTGCGCATACCAACTGGCCTTATAACCTGACTTTTGTTTGCTTATTTTTTTATATTCGGCTTGTTTTTCGCGCTCACTGGCGGGCTTTCCTGATTGTTTATGGACGAGATTGAGCGCACAAAACTGGTTTGCGTTGGCCATTAAGAATCCAACCCCTATGGTGGGATTACCTCGGCTATCTAAATAGAGATGGGCGATTTCGCCCTCAAAGCGTTTTAGTTGCTGTATAAACTGGGTGTCGTTACTCGGCATAACTACTCATACTGTCGAAAAATACGGATTATTCGGTCAATGCTTGTGTTTCTTCCTGCTTAGGAAGGTCACAACTTTGTACCTCTTCAATATTAGACTTTTCATCAACAATATAGCAATGCTTTAAGATAGAGCAGTAGCAAGCGTTCACTTTTACATCAAATATGCTTTGATCAATTTGCTGCCAAAGACCCGAGTTAAAATTAGTCTTTTGCATCATAAAGACATTAAATTCTTCACCGTCGGCAAGTAAAAAGTTAGTGGTATCGCTTGACGCAAACCAGCCGAAGGCGTTGCGGTAATTAATGTCTCTTTGGTCTTGCTCTATCTCAGCAAGGGCTTCTTTATATGCGTTTAACGAGCAGCAAGTGTCGAGTAACTCTTCAATGTGAAAATGCTTCTCATCGTTATAAATGTACTCAATGTAATGGACCATGGCTGGACCGGTGCCAGAGTTAGAAATATTGATATTAATATATTGTTTTTCTTGGTTAATATCGAAATTAGAGTAGCCCATTTTGAGCCAAGGTAGGGTTTCGGCTTTAAGCTGACGTTTAGCGGCGGCAACTTGCTCTTGCGAGGCTTTTGCTTGTAGATAAGTGGCATAAAACGAGGCTGCAGAAATGACAATGGCACACACTGCGAGCATAGAGTTTATCTTTGAGCGGGTAAGGCCTTTTCTCGGTGGGCGCTTTGCTCTGAGCTTATGCTTTTTATCATCGTGATGATCTAGCACGGCTTGCTCAGAGAGCGCATGGAGTGTCTCTTGGTTTGAGTCTGAGGCCTGTTGCGTGTGTTCTTGTTTTGGTTGTTCGCTCATGTCCTTGCCTTAACGTGTTATTTTTATTGTTTTATTTAAATCGTATTTAAGGTGCGGCTAAGAAAATCGTTAACTTATCGCCAATCCGTAAAACGTCTTTCGATAAGCTATTCCACTGCTTAATTTTACTGACCGTAACATCAAAGTGTCTGGCGATGCGCCATAGGCTGTCGCCTGACTTAACTTTATACTCTATTTGCTTATCTGCCAAAATGGGCAGCATTAAGGTGTCGCCTGCGCGAATACGGCTCGATTTTAATTGATTAAAGCTTTTTAATTGCGAAACCGTAATCGAGTGACGCTGGGCGATAACACTCAAACTGTCACCGCGGCGAATGGTGTACTTTTGCCATTGTTCGCTCGGCATTTCGGGTAAGTTCGCGACATAATCTTGCCAGTTCTTACTTTCGCCTTTTCTTAAAACTAAGTGTTTAGGGCCGTCTAATAAGGCTGGGAAACGGGTATAACCCGGGTTTAATACTTCAAGCTGAGCCCACTTCTTTTTGTCATCTAAAATTACCCCATGACGCATATCAATCACATCTATGGTTGGCTGGTTGGCGATTTTTGGAAAGACCATTTGCTCTTCACGAAGCAGTTGTGCGGCAGCTAAAAGCTTTGGTACATAGTGACGGGTTTGCCTAGGCAGCTTTAAATGGAAGAAGTCGGTCGATTTGCCCTGCTTCTTATTATTGCGAATGGCACGTGCAACACGACCTTCACCTGTATTGTAAGCGGCAATAGCATGGTACCAGTTGCCATCGAAGCGTTTGTGCAAATAGGTTAAAAAATCGAGTGCGGCATTAGTGGCATCAATCACGTCTTGGCGACCGTCATACCAAGGACCAATTTTTACACCATAATGCTTGGCGATGAGTGGCGTTAGTTGCCAAAGGCCAGAAGCATGTTTGTGAGAATAAGCGCTGGTATCAAAATCGCTTTCGATTAAGGGCATCAAAGCCAACTCAATTGGTAGACCTCTGCGCTCCACTTCATTGACGATGTAATACAAAAATGGCTCGGCGCGCTTTGTAATAGTTTCCATGTAGTTCGGGTGTTTTAAATACCAATCAACACGGTTTTGTACACGTTCGTGATTAGATGGCGCAAATTGCAATTGAATACGAATACGATGCCAAACATCTTCAGCTTCACTCGGTAAGATATTTTCAACGAATACCGGTGCCACCGGCTCACTTGGTTCTGCGAGTGCGTTGTCTTCTACTGGAGGCGTATGAACAAGGGGTTCTTCAACTTCAGTGGGTGAGTTGGTGAGACTGGCACAGCCAGATAACAGTAGAAAAAGTGAGATAAATACAATGCGCATGAAGATTCTTTTTAGTTAGAGTTATTTTTGAATATCGCAACAATTGTATAGAAGTTAGTTACAGGGGTTAAGTGAAAATTTTTACGGGGAAGGGTGTGACATGGTAGGCGCGACTTTACGTCGCGCACTCTGTGAAAGCCGTTTAGCTACTTGGCATTTAAATGCTGGTGGTGAAAGCGCAGGTGATCTTCTATAAAGCTGGCAATAAAGTAATAGCTGTGGTCGTAGCCTGCTTGCATTCTCAGCTCACACTCGGCATCGACTGATTTAGCTGCGGCAATTAAGTTTTCTGGCTTTAATTGCTCTGCTAAAAAGCCATCTTCGCTACCTTGGTCAACCAAGATTGGTAAACTCGGTTTACCCGCTTTTAAAAGCTCAACACTGTCGTATTCAGTCCAAGCTTGCTTGTTGTCGCCTAAGTACGCAGTAAAGGCTTTTTCACCCCACGGGCACTGCGTTGGGTTGGTGATAGGGCTAAATGCTGAAATTGAACTAAAACGAGATTGGTTTTTAAGGCCGATCATCAATGCACCGTGTCCACCCATAGAGTGCCCACTGATCGCACGCTGTGAAGTGACCGGAAAGTTCGCTTCAATTAAGTTTGGCAATTCATCAAGGATATAATCGTACATTTGAAAATGCGCCGCCCAAGGGGTTTGCGTTGCATTCACATAAAACCCTGCGCCTTGGCCTAAATCATACCCCTCATCGTTTGCCACACCTTCGCCACGCGGGCTGGTATCAGGCGCCACTATGGCCATACCCAATTCTGCGGCAACACGTTGAGCACCGGCTTTTTGCATAAAGTTTTCGTCTGTGCAGGTTAGGCCAGAAAGCCAGTAAAGCACAGGCACTTTATGGCCTTCGTTCACCTGCGGCGGTAGAAAAATAGCAAAGCGCATGGCGCAGTTAAGCGCCTCAGATTGATGAGTATATTGCTTATGCCAACCACCAAAGCTTTTGTTATTACTGATATTCTCTAAGTTCATTTTTGATATCCATAAAGAACAAAGAGCTTGTTTATACAAGCTCTTTTGGGGTGTTGAACTGTTTACTTGTTGTAATGGATCACAGAGCGAATGCTCTTACCTTCATGCATCAAATCAAAGGCTTCATTGATGTCTTCAAGGCCCATGGTGTGAGTAATAAAGTCTTGTAAGCCAAACTCACCCGCCATGTAACGCTCAACGATTTCAGGTAACTCTGAACGGCCTTTTACGCCGCCAAATGCGCTACCACGCCATACACGGCCAGTAACCAGTTGGAATGGACGCGTTGAGATCTCTTGGCCTGCGCCTGCTACACCGATGATCACTGATTCACCCCAGCCTTTGTGACAACACTCTAGGGCTGAACGCATCACGTCGACATTACCAATACATTCAAATGAGAAGTCGACGCCGCCGTCAGTCATCTCAACGATCACTTCTTGAATTGGCTTATCGAAATGTTTCGGGTTGATACAGTCAGTTGCACCTAGCTTTTTCGCTAAATCAAATTTGCTTTCATTGATATCCACACCAATGATGCGACTTGCACCTGCCATGGTTGCCCCAATGATCGCTGAAAGGCCAATACCACCTAAACCAAAAATCGCTACTGTATCGCCTTTTTGTACTTTTGCTGTGTTCAGTACCGCACCCATGCCGGTTGTCACGCCACAGCCTAATAAACACACTTCTTCAAGCGGTGCTTCTTTGTTTACTTTGGCTAAAGAGATTTCAGGTAACACCGTGTACTCAGAGAAAGTAGAACAACCCATGTAGTGATAGATTGGCTGACCGTCTTTGTAGAAGCGCGTTGTGCCATCTGGCATTAGGCCTTTACCTTGCGTCTCACGTACCGCTTGGCACAGGTTGGTTTTACCTGACGTACAGAACTTACACTCACCACATTCTGCGGTGTAAAGTGGAATCACATGGTCGCCTACTTCTAGGCCAGTTACACCTTCACCTACTTGCTCAACAATACCACCGCCTTCGTGGCCTAAAATTGACGGGAAAATACCTTCTGGATCATCACCTGATAACGTAAATGCATCGGTATGACAGACACCCGTCGCAACGATGCGCACTAATACTTCGCCTTTACGCGGCAGCATTACATCGACTTCTTCGATTTTGAGTGGCTCATTTGGGCCCCATGCGACGGCCGCCTTAGATTTAATAAATTGATCTGCCATGTTGTCCTCAGCTTTTTAAGTGAATTGTTTTAAGTGTTTTGTGCAAATAAGAGCGTAGGCACTCAAAGCCGTTTTAGCGACGTGCTTTACGCGTATTTGCAATATTATTTTTGACGAGAGAAAGTGTAGTTTGTTTACTCCTGTTCGATAATCCCTTATTTTTGTAAATTACTTTTACTCAGTGGTAATAATGAGGCGATATGAATAGTTGGCAGGGCATTAATGAGTTTGTCGCGGTGGCGCAATCGGGTAGCTTTACTCAAGCAGCGAAGCGATTAGGCGTATCGACTGCGCACATCAGTCGCCAAGTCACCGCGTTAGAAGAGAAGCACAGTACTAAGCTATTTTATCGCTCAACACGCAAGGTTGCCCTGACTGAAGAGGGCCACGTATTTTTTCACCATTGCCAGCATGCGCTAACTGGGCTTGAAGAGGCAGAGCGCGCCATTAGTAATTTGCGAGACACGCCGCAGGGTTTAATTAAAATGACTGCCCCAGTTGCCTATGGCGAGCAGTTTATCATGCCGCTAGTACATGACTTTATGCGCCAATACCCGGAAGTCGAAGTGCAAATGTTTTTAAGCAACCAAACCTTTGACTTGGTGGCAGAAGGATTTGATCTAGCCATCCGTCTTGGTAAGTTGAATGACTCAACCATGATGGCAAAGCGTTTAACCAGCCGAATTCAATATGTTTGCGCCTCGCCCGATTATTTACGCCAATATGGCGCACCTCATACATTAGACGAGCTGAAACAACACCACTGTTTAACAGGGAACAGCGAGTATTGGCGTTTTCTCGTTGAAGGCAAAGAGCGCACGTTAAAAATGAAAAGTCGCCTCAATTGTAATAGTGGCTTTGCACTTAGAGATGCGGCACTTAAAGGTTTGGGGATAATCAAGTTACCCGACTACTACATTGCAGATGACTTAAAGCAAGGCAACTTGGTTGAAGTGTTACCGCAATACTTAGAAGCTGAAGAGGGAATTTGGGCGCTGTATCCGCATAATCGTCATTTATCACCTAAAGTCAGATTGCTGGTGGATTATCTGAATGCGCATTTAGATTCCGACAATAATGCGCAATAAAACTGCAATCAATCCTTAAGATCGCAGAAACTTAAACGTCATAAACCTGCTGTTTAATTGTTCGCTATTAAATATTACACAATAAACAACAATAGGTTTAGTCATGCTTAAACGCTCTCTGATCGCGCTCTCTTTATTAACGGCTCTAACAGGTTGTGCCCTTGACGGCGACGATGGTCAACAAGGCCCTCAAGGTGAACAAGGCCCAGCAGGTGTTGCGGGTACGAATGGTTCAAACGGCACAAATGGTAGTGACGGTTCAAATGGCACCGACGGCACCAATGGGGTTGATGGTAAAGATGCCAACCGTCTGTTAGATATTCAAATGGTTGGTCGTGCAGTGTTAAACGCACAAAGCCCAGAGGGTGCAGCCGAAATCGTGGTTTACCAAGCATCTAAAAAATGGATCTACGCAATTAACAGCTCAGGTGATAGCGCTGTGGTCAATATCATTGCTGCAGACAGCTTTGATGCCGCTGGTTTAGTGAAAAATAACGAAGGTGTGATCACGACGACGAACCTGAGCAGTGCGATCACGTTAACGTTAAACGACAACACCCCAGGCGATGCGAATAGCATAGCAATCGACGAAAACAATCAGTTGTTAGCAGTTGCGATGGCAGCAAAAACCACTGGCGAGAATGGTCAGATCGCATTTTATGATATTTCAGCTGATGCGCCGGTATTTATCAAAAATGTCACAGTGGGTGCATTACCAGACATGGTGACGTTCAGCCCAGATGGCAGCAAAGTCGTTGTGGCTAACGAAGGTGAGCCAGAAGGTGATTACAGTGTTGATCCTGAGGGTAGCATCAGTGTGATTGCGGTTACCAGCGGTACAGTGGCAGATACCGCAACACAGATTACCTTCACAGATTACAACGGCAAACAGGCTGAATTAGAAGCCATGGGGATGGTGTTCGCAAACCCAACGGGTCGCACAATCAACGGCAAGCTAATTAATACTACGGTGGCGATGGATCTTGAACCTGAGTATGTCAGCATCTCAAAAGACAACCGCTATGCTTATGTATCTATTCAAGAAAACAATGGCTTAGCTGTGGTTGATTTAAGCGACAACAGCGTTAAGTTAATGGGTTTAGGCTTTAAAGATTGGTCAAACTTAGTCATGGATGCGTCTGACAAAGACGGCAAGATCAACTTTAAGAAATACCCGGGTCTGTACGGTATGTACCAGCCAGATACCATCGCAAGCTTTAGCTGGAAAGGTGCAAACTTCATTGTGTCTGCCAATGAAGGTGACGGTCGCGAATACTTCTTTGATGCCACAGATGCGGCTGATTGTACCGTAAAAGGCGGTCTAGACTTTGACGATAAAGATGGTTGTTTAGCGTATATCGATGAATCTCGAGTAGAAGACCTAACGCTTGCCAGTAACTTCTCTTATTTAAACAACGATGATGACGATATTGGTCGCCTAAAAGTGACAACAGTGAAAGGTGACACTGATAACGATGGTCAATACGAAGCACTTTACACATATGGTGCGCGCTCTTTCACGATTTGGGACAGCAATGGTTTAGTTGTCTTTGATTCAGGTGATGAAATTGCTCGTATCACAGCATCTGTTCATGGCGCTGCGTTTAACAACGATGAAGATGAAAATGAAGGCGACACGCGTTCTGATGCAAAAGGCGCTGAACCAGAAGCGTTGGCACTGGGCCAAATTGGCGAGCGTATGTTTGCGTTTATCGGCCTAGAGCGTATGGGCGGTATCATGGTGTACGACATCACTAACCCTTATGACGTCAAGTTTGCTGACTACTTCTTTAACCGCGGTGTGGTTGAAGGCGCAGATATTACCGGTGACTTAGCGCCAGAAGGCATGTCATTCGTGCCTGCTGAACAAAGTGCTACAGGCAAGCCATTGCTTATTATTGGTAATGAAATCTCAGGCTCAGTGGCAGTTTGGCAGGTTGCATTAAGTGCAAAATAGATCTGCGAAGCAGATTACTTTTGCGCAAGGGTGACGAACAACCGATGCGTAGCATCGCAGTGTGAGGAAGTGGAGGCAAGGATGCCGACAGGCCCATGCTACAAGGAAGTAACACTCCTCAAGATTGCTAATAAGCCAGTTTAGACGGAGTTAAACTGAGGCATTTACGAAACCATTTTTGTAGTCGTAAACGACCCACAGGCAAAGGTTTTACCCCTGTAGATACCATCTCTCCTAACCAGTCTCAAGTTTGATTTAAACAACTTGAGACTGATATTCAGTTTGATTCTTCACAACACCAAAGCAGATATGAGCAAGCTTTCTCATAGCTGCACCGATA
>NZ_JBMMUD010000010.1:0-171666 GCF_049257195.1 Pseudoalteromonas sp. SS15 | reverse complement strand
GCTCCTGAATCAAGAGCTGTTAGAACTCAACCTGTACGAGTGCCCACACAGATGATTGCTTCATATTTTTAAAGAACATTCCGGTTACCGGAGTGCGACTAAGCTTTTGCTTGTCGCCGCAGCCTTGCTGCGAAGTGGAGCGCCATAATAACGACTTCACTTTTTATGTCAACACTTAATTTTAATCTTTTTCTTAAGAGAAAGTTTAAAGCTAAGTTTTATTTGACTCGACAACGTTTTGATTTGCTTTTCAGCGTCTCGCCCCGTGTCAGTGGGTGCGCATTATAGGGTGAAATTAAAAGTGCGCAACCCCTTTTTGCAATTAATTTTAAGAAATATGTTCAACCGCTCAAAAAGAGAACAAAAACACTAAAGACACCGTGTTTTTGTTTGTATTTTATACAAAATCTTCTTTTTAAATTCCCAAAAACTAAAAAAGCAGGCCTGAGCCTGCTTTATAAAATACTTATAGCATGAATATTAGAACTTATATTCAATACCAAGACCTAGGTAATCTTCTTCTGTACCCTTGTCTTCATCAACTGTTGAGTAGAAGCCATATAGTTTGGTTGATTTATTTAGCTTGTGATCTAGACCAACACTAAAACCATCTACGTCTTTTGAATCGACTGCATCGAAGTCAATTGTTTGATATTGCACTTTAAAGGTGTTTTTACCGAAGCCATATGCAGCATTTAATAAGAAGCCATCAGCAGTACCTGTGCCGTCTACTTTTTCTTGCTTCTGATACATTGCACCTAATTTAAGTGCGTCAGTTGCTTTAAATTGGCCTGTGATTCGTAATGCATCATAACCTTTCACTTCACTGTCACCGGCAACAGCAACATAATATTTAGATTTCTTAAGTGCTGAATCACCATATGTGATTGCACCTGAGTAACCGTTTTCGCCATCTGTTTTATCTTCAGCAATAAAAGTCGCGAGTACTTTAAAACCATTAAAGCTTGCTGACTTGTATGACACAGTATTGCCTAAGCGGTTTTCACCTTTAAACTGATTCTTCACATCAGCTTCTAAATCATTGAACTGATCAATCTTACCTTGAGATAATTTGAATGCGGTATCATTGCGGCCAATTACAACTTCACCAAAGCCACCTTTTAAACCTACGTACTGGCTTCTCGCTGTGATATTGTCGCTATCGCCCTTTGAATCAGCATCAGATACATCAACTTGGAATTCAAGCTTATAAATTACTTCTAGGCCGCTATCTAGTTTTTCTGAGCCCTTAAAACCAAAGCGTGACGCATTGCTTTTAATTTCTGTCGCACTTCCAGCACCTTCATCGCTTGATTGAACAGATACATTTGCCTTGCCGTATACTTTAACACCTGCATTAGCATTAGCAGATAACGCACCTAGTACAGCAAGAAGAAGTGTTGATTTAACTAGTTTCATGTAATTTTCCTCAATATCGCAACACATGATGATTCAAAACGACGCTAGTTTCTCAGCAGTTAATGACAGAAATATTACACGCAACACATTAGAGTCAAATAATTGCAAATAAACTGCATTAAAAACGTCATAAAAGTATGTTTCAGCTATAAATTATAGGAGAGGAATAAATTATTACTTAATTTTTAAAATAATCTTTATTACATCATCTATAAGTAATTTTGAGTTGAATTGCTTAATAGATAGGTTAAGGTTAATAGTAAATGTATAGGTGAATTACCGAGCGAGTACTGAGTGACACGTCGAATCCTAATTATCGAAGACACCCCAACCATTGCTAGAGTGCAAAAACATATCGCTGTTTCTGCAGGCTATGAGGCTGACATTGCTGAATCACTAGCACAAACCAAAGAGCTACTCGACAATAATAGTTACTTTTGCGCAGTTGTTGATTTCATTTTACCTGATGCACCTAACGGCGAAGCGATTCATTATACGGTGAACTCTGATATCCCCACAATTGTCATGACTGGTAACCTAGACAATCAAACTCGTGAAACTGTCGAAAAATACCCAATCATCGATTACATCACCAAAGAGAATAAACAAGCTTACCAATACCTTAAAAAACAACTTATGCGATTACCACGAAATGAGTTTGTAAAAGTATTGGTTGTTGATGATTCACGTCAGACCAGAAATTACATCAGCTCTTTATTAGTGAGGCATAAGTATAAGGTTCTTGAGGCATGTGATGGTATTGAAGCCCTCGAAGTATTAAAGCAAAACCCAGACATCTCTGTTGTGATCACTGACAATGAAATGCCAAACATGAATGGCGAAGACTTGTGCAGTGAAATACGACTGCAATATTCGAATGATGAAAAAGCCATTATCGGTATTTCTAGCTCTAATGCATTACACCTCTCGGCTCGATTCATAAAGAGAGGTGCAAACGACTATCTTCGCAAGCCATTTAACGCAGAGGAATTTTATTGCAGGCTTAGTCAAAACGTCGATATGCTGGAATATATAGCCACAATAAAGCGCCAAGCTAACTCTGATTACTTAACAGGCTTACCTAATCGCCGTTACTTCTTTGAGTTTACTAATAAGTCATTAAGGCAAAAAGCCGCTTCAAATAATGAGGTGGGACTAGCCATGATAGATGTAGATCACTTTAAAGCCATTAATGATAACTATGGTCATGACGCAGGAGATGATGTGCTCAAAGCCCTTTCTCAAGCGTTTGAATCACACTTCCCTGGTCAACTTACCGCTAGATTAGGGGGCGAGGAATTTGCCGTTTATTTTGCTAACGCTACGCAAGAGGAAAGTATAGCTTTATTAGATAAATTTAGAGAATACCTAGACACCAATAGCGCGGGATTAACCAAACACAATATTCACTTTACGGTATCTATTGGTGTTTGTAGAGCCGTAAATAAAAATGTTGATAGTCTGATAAAAGAGGCTGATATAAAACTTTATGAAGCAAAACACTCTGGCCGCAATAAAGTCATAAGTTAATAAAGACTAAGTGGCTAGCATTACAATGCAGCCACTCAAGCCATCTTATTATTTCTTTTTACTTGCCCTTAAGCTATCCCAGCTATACAAGGCCAATGCCCCCCAGATACAAGCAAAAGTCACAGCTCGTTCAATTGAGAACACCTCACCATACAAGGTTACCGCCAAGGTGAACATAATGCTTGGACCAAGATATTGAAATAGACCAAGCGTGGAATAAGGAAGACGTTTCGCAGCACCAATAAAACACAACAGAGGTAAAGTTGTCACTACACCTGCACTGACTAGCAATATATTTAGGAGCACTTCATTATTAAACATATCAGAACTCACCGTCGCAGGGGTCAAGTACCAATAGATAATTGCAAACGGCATTAAGATAAGCGCTTCAATTAGCAAGCCTGGTAGTGATTCTACTGGCATTTTCTTTCTCAAAAGCCCGTAAATTGCAAACGAGCTTGCCAATGCAAATGCCACTACAGGAAAAGAGCCATATGCAATCACTTGTAGTAGTACCCCAAGTGAAGCAATCGCAACAGCGATGATTTGCCATTTCCTCAATCGCTCAGAAAGAAAGATGACACCAAGCAATACATTCAATAGCGGATTTATATAGTAACCGAGACTTGCATCAAGCATGTGATCATTATTAACGGCCCAAATAAACAGCACCCAATTGAACCCGAGCAAAGTAGAGCTAATACAGAGCATCCCCAGTAACTTTGGCTTCTTAATGACATGCTGGATTTGATGCCATTGCTTTGCAGCGAAGACAATGAGAATTAAAAACAGCACCGACCAGATCACTCGGTGAGTCAAGATCTCTAGTGCAGCTATAGATTCAATCTGTTTAAAGTAGATGGGTGCCATGCCCCACATTAAAAATGCTAAGACAGCATAAAGGTAACCCTGTTGGGTCTGATTATTTAGCATCAACACGACTCAAAAAGTAAAAAACCATTATACCTTGCTAAGTTGGTTGCAAATAGACAGAAAATAGGAACTTACAGACATAACATGGCAACTACATGTAAACCGTCAAACACAACAGCGCAAATAAATTTACAGACAAGTAATGCAAAAGCCACTAAAATGCCCGCCATGAAATCAGACCCTATCTGCGAACAGTCAACCCTTGCTAAGCAAGCATTAGAAGACACTTTTGGCTACAGTGAATTTAGAGCTGGCCAAGAGGCTGTAATTAATGCGGCACTAAATGGACAAGATACGCTCGTCTTGCTGCCTACCGGTGGCGGTAAATCATTATGTTATCAGATCCCTGCGCTTTTATTTGACGGCGCAACGGTAGTCATTTCGCCTTTGATCTCGTTAATGGAAGATCAAGTCTCTCAGCTTCAAGCAATTGGCGTTAGTGCCGCATACATCAATAACACCGTAGATTTTACACAGCAAAATGCGATTTTTAATCAATTAGCCGAAGGTACATTAAAGTTACTTTATGTTGCACCAGAAAAAGCACTGCAGTTTGATTTTATTCAAAGGTTAAAGAACTTAAACATTCGCTTCTTCGCGATTGATGAAGCCCACTGTGTATCTCACTGGGGGCATGATTTCAGGCCGCACTACCGTCGCTTAAGTGAACTCAAACAACACTTTCCGCAGTGCCCTATGATGGCCTTAACGGCGACGGCAGATATTGCGACACGCCATGATATTGCACACCAACTTGGATTAAATGCACCTTATATCCATACAGGCAGTTTTGATAGACCAAATATTCGCTACACCATTGAAGAAAAGTTCAAACCTCTTTCTCAGCTCATGCGCTATTTACGGGATCAAAAAGGCCAAAGCGGTATTATTTATTGCACTAGTCGTAAGCGTGTAGACGATATTTCAGAAAAGCTTGCCGAAGCTGGCTTTAATGTCGCCGCATATCATGCCGGCATGAGTAATGATCAGCGTCAATTTGTACAAAAAGCCTTTGCCAGAGACGATATCAATATTGTTGTTGCAACCGTCGCATTCGGTATGGGTATAAATAAGTCAAATGTACGCTTTGTACTTCACTACGATATACCTAAGAGTATTGAGGCTTATTATCAGGAGACAGGTCGAGCTGGTCGTGATGGACTTGCCGCAGAAGCCATCATGTACTTTGATCCTGCTGACATAGGACGAGTAAAACGCTTTTTTGAAGATATTCCTGACGAGGCTAGACGTAAAGTAGAAGAGCAGCGCTTCCAGGCAATGGCAAATTTTGCAGAAGCGCAAACTTGCCGTCGACAAATATTACTCAATTACTTTAGCGAATATCAAAGAGAGCCTTGTGGCAACTGCGATATTTGTCTTAATCCGCCGAAACGCTTTGATGGCACTTTAGTGGCACAGCAAGCGCTATCTTGTGTGTATCGCGCGCAACAACGCTTTGGTTTAGGGTATATCGTCGACTTATTGCGAGGGGCAAACACCAGTCGAATTCGCGATAACGGACACCACGAATTAAGTACCTATGGTATTGGCAAAAGTCATAGCGTCGAGTATTGGCTAAGCATATTGCGTCAACTCGTTCATCATGGCTTACTTGCTCAAGACATAACACAAGGTGCAAGCCTAAAACTGACAGAAGCAGCAAGAGCCGTATTACGCGGTGAATATGTTTTGCAATTAGCCGAACCGCGCTTACAAGCTAAACACATCTATCAAGATAAATTGGCGCAATTTAATTACGACAAAAAGCTGTTTGCTAAGCTACGAAGTTTACGTAAAGAACTCGCCGATGCCGATGATGTACCTCCATATGTGGTCTTTAACGATAAGACACTCGCTGAAATGGCGCAGAAAATGCCGACTGATGATGCTGAATTCTTAAATGTGTCAGGCGTTGGTTTTAGTAAACTCAGCAAGTATGGCGCACCGTTTATGCAACTTATCCGAAATTATTTAGCCGCGAGTTAATGATGACGCAAATTATCTTGAACACAGATTTTAACTTTTTGCAGATCACACCTGATTTTTTCCCTGAGGCCGATGAATTTGCCTTCTGGGGACACATATTCTTAAACCATGAGGCTATTTCTATTCTTGAAACCTCCGAAGGCGCAGATCGCCATCAAATACGCTTTTGTTGGAATGGCCAAAATTTTAATCTTAACTTTGAACACTACAGCGAGAGTTTATGGGTAAGCCCTGAAGGGGTTGAAGCCGAACTTTTACTTGAAAAACTGCAACTATTTTTGCTTTCTACCCTTTCATAATAATTAGACAGACCTCCATTTTTCTGCTTAATATAATGATATAAAAGAGGATAAACAGCGGGAGGAAGGTAGTGTTCACAAGGTATTGTCAGCCAGTATTGCTTTTATTCTCTACATTTTTTATCAGTGGTACTGCATTTGCAGAACCAAGTATATTCGACTCTCAAGAAAACAGCTGCAGCAATCAACGCCAAGAAAGCAATGAAGACATCAACCTAAAGCGTCAACTCGACACTCAGCAAGTTTTCCCAAAAGAAGGTGAAAACAAGCGTATAGCAAAAATCACCTTAAAACAGTTAAACGTTTTCGACACCAGCTTACCGGAAGAAAATAACTTTTTATTCCGCTTTGCAAACCACGCGCATATCACAACAGAGCCTGAAGTTATCCTAAGTACTTTATTATTTAGCCAAGGCTCAAAATATGACATCAAGGAATTAGCAGAATCCGAGCGTTTATTACGTCAACAAAATTATCTTTACGATGCCCGCATATATGCAGAAGAGACATGTAAAGACGAAGTGCATGTTACAGTTGTAACAAGGGACTTATGGACTTTACTGCCCGACATTAGCTTTAGTCGCAGTGGAGGTGAAAACTCCTCACGCCTTGGCTTTCGAGAAACAAACTTACTAGGGTATGGCAAAAGATTATCTTTTACCGCAACTGAAGATAAAGACCGAAACGGTTATTTATTTGTTTATGACGACCCAGCTATCTTATCGAGTCGCTACCGAGGTCGCATAGAGTATGCTGATAATTCAGATGGAGAGCGGCATTATTTAGGGGCTTACCTGCCATTTTACTCCATTAAGTCAACGCATAGCTATGGGGTTTATACTTATGCGAATAAACGGGTAGAATCGATTTATTCTCGAAACGAAGTCGTTTCTGAATTTTTACACGACACTGAAATTAACGACGCGTATTATGGTTTCGCCGTTCAAGCACCTAAACAGTGGACACATAGATATACTGTGGGTCTTCACAATGAACAACACAGCTTTAAAGCCACCCCTTACTCTTTTCTTGCTTTAGCAGACAACCGAGCACTCACCTACCCATATTTTCAGGGGCAATGGCTTCAAGACGATTATATTAAGGTGCGTAATTTTGATTCTATTTACCGCACAGAAGATTTAAATTTAGGCTGGAATGTTAAAGCCAAACTCGGTTATTCATCAAATAACTGGGCGGATGACGACAGTCACGTCATTTATCAATTTTCCGCAAGCAAAGCGCATTACACAACCGAACGCAGCTTATGGCGATTTAATACGAGTATTCAAGGAGAATGGAACACAGACCAAAACGAAGCCCGAAACTTCATAAGTGCCGTTAACTTTCAATATTATCTAAACACCAGCATACAGCAATCATGGTTTGCGAACTTGTCTTTGCAGTATGCTAAAAACTTGACGGCAGACAAACAATTGGTTTTAGGCGGTGAAACTGGTCTAAGAGGTTATCCGTTAAACTATCAACAAGGTAGTCGTAGTGCTCTAGTAAATTTAGAAAAACGTTACTACTGGGAATATGACCTGCTACAACTTTTCAAGGTCGGAGGAGCGCTTTTCTTCGATGCAGGTAAGGTCACAGGCAAAGCTCAAGTTAATACCGATAATTCACTACTGAAGAATATAGGCATAGGATTAAGGCTTGCACCGAGTCGAGCCAATGCTGGCATTGTGTTGCATTTGGATATTGCTGCGCCAATAAATAAAGAAGATAACATTGACAGTGTGCAGTGGTTATTTACGGTTAAAAACCGCTTTTAAAAACGGCTCATGGCGCTCTCGGCAGGGATCGAACCTGCAACTCAGCTTCCGGAGAGCTACGTGATATCCATTTCACCACGAGAGCACACGAACGCTGCATATAGTAATGTCATTCCTTTACAAATACTAGCATTTCACTTTCAGCTGATTAAATAACAAACTAAAAACAAAAATATTAATGCTTTTTAGCGATTTTTTGTATTTTTGACTATGCTTAGATTTTGATTTACCAGTATTATAGACAGCAAGTTACTACGTTTTATTAACATAAAGCGCCGTGTAATGCGGTAACAACAACAATAAAAGCTTAACACATCAAGAGGAAGCTATTATGAGCCAAATGACCACGCAGCAAGTTGCTGAGTTTTTAGAAGTAAAAGTGGAAAGAGTGAAAAGACTTGCTCGTGAAAACCTATTAATCGCAAAAGGTGAAGACGCACAAGGTGATCCAGTATTTGATCAAACAGATGTAGAAAAATACAAAGAACTTGCAAAGCGCTTAGGCGGTATTTAAACACTTTAATTGTAATGTGTGTGAAGTGGCTTTTTCTACTTCACCTCGCGCATCATACCAAGAAATACATAACAGTAGGTAAGCAATCCTATAACCCCTTAATTTCTCTATTGCATAATCGGGTACTGCAATGCCCTTACTGCCATAATAGATATTCAGCATCCATACTATCTCGTCATTCGTGAGCTTAAAACTGGTTACAAGCCCAGCTAAGTCGAAATAAACATCGCCAACAGCTGTATATTCGAAATCAATCACCATCACTCCAACTTTTGTCGCTATTATATTTTCTCTAACTAAGTCGTTATGACAACACCCTAACTCTTTTGGATAACTATCAAGTAAGCGTAAGCAGCACTCTAACTCTGAATTAAAAAGCTTTTTAAAAGAGGTACTTAAATCTGATAATGCGTGTTTTATATCTAAAGAGACAGGCAAATTGACCAATGGTTGTTGATGTACTGCAGAGATTGTCTCCACCAAATTACATAAGCGTTTTTTATCTATGTCTTCAGCCGCTTCATCAACATAAGTAAATAAAGCGACTTTAAGGGCTGGATCCCAGCGAATAACTTCTTGAATACCGGTAGCTGACTTTGCCATTAGGCCTTGAAAAGCAAGACTTGGCGAAGGCATGTCATTTCGATAAAGCTTTAGCAAATATTTATTCTGTTCGACAACAATTAAATAATTATGATTACTAAGCCCTGAGGTGATTTGGTAACATGTTTTAACTTGCCTGAAAGCAAAAGATTCAGCAACGAATTCTCTTACTTCATCAGGCAGATTTTGAAAATTAAAGGCTCGCAAGTGGTAAGCCGTTTCTTTGTTCGTGTTCTTCGTACCAACGCTTGTAGCCCCAACAGGCTATAACCGTGTAAAACACATAAAGTACAAATGTCGGGTAATACCCTTTCACAAAGAACAGGTACATAGATGCGGCATTAATGATGATCCAATAAAGCCAGTTCTCTAATACCTTTTTAGCCACTAAATACGTTGTCATCACAGCAAAACAGGTTGTAAAACTGTCAAGATATGCAAAATCAGCATGAGTATAATTGTCCATCACAAAGCCTACACCTGTTGCCGTTAAAGCGGTGACAATGATGATGTAAATATGTCTTAACAATGGCCAAGAAATAATAGGGGCGACTGAATCAGGCTGCTTGCCTTGTTGCCACATATACCAACCCACTACCGCCATTACCATGTAATACACATTTAATGCGGATTCCATCAACAACGCGCCATTCCAATACATAATGGTATAAATAAATGTACTAAGGAAAGCTGCAGGCCAACACCATTGATTCTCTTTCACAGCTAAAAAGACATAAGCCAGAGAAAGTATGACCGCGATGTACTCCCAGCCAGACATAGCCGTGAAACCAGAAAATGTGGCGCTTAAAAATTCAATCATTGTGGCGATAAGTCTCCAGAAATGAACTTACACACAAATACAATCTTCCCAAACTCTTCAAAAGAGCGTTTCATTTCTTGTTGAAGTACCGACATAACGAGGTCATATTCACCAAATACTTGGGTAGACATTGTATTGGTTAACACTTTAAGTTCTGGGTGTGTATTTAAGCGCTCAATAAAGGCTTTGATAAAAGGGATATAGTCTGAGTGAAGTGGATATTTGCTAATTTCTACAGATAGCTGCATTTTGAAATCCATAATAGAAGTGTTTTACCTATTTTAGCCTCTGAGATTTTTTAAGGAATAGTTTTATTGAGGTTTTTGCCCGACAGAAAATCAGCCTTTGGTGTGTAATTGATCCAGTCCTGCTGGTGCGTAATCAGCCCTTTCTCATTAAATTGAAGCGTCATAACAAATCGCCAAGGTCCCATTTTTTGGCCATGGTAAATAAATTGATTAAAGTGCCCTGTTATAACGGCTTGCCGCTGTTGTTCATCAATAATCAAATGTTCTACTTTGAAAGTCTTTAAATCATCTATTACTTTAAAATTACCATCATTCCAGTTATAGAATGCAGCAATGCCTGGTTTTCCAACAGCGTGATGACCATATACTAAATCTTCTAACTGTGCAGAATCTGCATATAACTTTAAAAATGCATCAAAATCGACTCTGGCCTGATAGATTGATATAAATTGCTCAACTTGAGGTTTTATCGTGAGCGCATTATTTTGCTCAAGCGGGCTTTTACATCCAACTAAAAGCAAACCAATGAAAATCACAAAGCACCTTGTCATATATTTTCACCCCAACAATCAAAAAAGCGCGCTCATTGCGCGCTTAAAGTCATTAACTACCCACAATACCTAATGGCGTAGCATTTTTCCATGCACCTCGAGTAAAGTCTGGAATACTAATAGATTCACTGCGATTCGCGACAGACTGAGCTGAAAGAGGTGAGATCACCGACCAAGCCGCACCATCGTACACATCTTGATCTAGCGCTTCACCGTTGCGTAAACAATAAATCATGCGCCAGAACATTAAGAAGTCCATTCCACCATGACCGCCGTTGCGTTCTGCTTCTGCGCCCATTTTCTTCCACAGCGGGTGGTCGTATTTATCATACCAAGGAGTCATATCATGCTCCCACTCATGGAAGTTACCTAAATTGCCACCATTTTCGAGTGCGATACGATTTGGAAAGCCGGCAAATACACCATTTGTGCCTTGGATCAGGTTATGACGAGAATAAGGTCTAGGCGTGGTAGTATCGTGTTGTACCATAATGGAACGACCTTTTACCGTTTTGATCATGGTGGTATTCATATCACCGGCAATATAGTTCAATTGATTACGCTGATGATCGGCTGGAAATTCACGCTGAGCGTAAGCGGCTCGACCCAATGCCGGAGAGCTCATTGACGTTAAATAATCAAAACGGTCTCCACGGTTGATATTCATGTACTGAGAAACCGGACCTAGCCCATGTGTTGGATACAAGTTACCATCACGCTTTGCATGCCAACCTGTTCGCCAAGAACCCGTTTTATGCTCGATTTCTTTCATTTGCCAACGTAGTTCATGAATATAAGCAGCTTCACCGTGCAGTAATTCACCGAATAGCCCCTGGCGAACCATGTTTAGTACCATCAACTCATCACGACCATAGTTGACGTTTTCCATCATCATACAGTTTTTCTGAGTGCGCTCTGCGGTATCCACAATGTCCCACATTTCTTCGACTGTCAGTGCCAAAGGCACTTCCACAAACGCATGCTTTCCACTGTTCATAGTGTCAATGGCCATAGGTGCATGCCACTTCCAAGGCGTTGAGATGATCACAATATCGATATCATCACGGGCTAACATATCTTGATACGCTAAATCAGCGCCTCGATAAAGAGCCGGCTTTTTCAAACCTCTTTCTGTTAAATAGTTGGCAGAACGTTCCAAAACTTCATCGTGAGTATCGCAAATTGCGACAATTTCAGCGCCTTCAATATGGCTCATACGACGAACATGGCCATAACCTCGCTGACCAACACCGATGAACCCAACTCTAACTACATCCATTTTTGGTGCGATAAGACCAATAACTGACTTACCTTTTTGAGTAGGTACAAATACCGTGCTTGAATTTGATGTTTGCGCACACCCCGCAGCGACACTGGCCGCAGCTGCAACACCAGCGGCTTTTAGAAAGTCACGTCTATTTAATTGTTTCATTATTATTTTTCCTCTTTGTAACCACTTATACCAATCGGTGTAATTAAGTAGCCTATTTTGAGGTGGATAAAACTTTGCGATAGCGAGGCAAAAATTTTCTGTTTATACCAATCCTCTTAATTAAGCGATCTATTTTGAGGCAAGAAAAACTAGTCGATAACGAGGCGGAAATTTTGCTATTTAGTTGCTCTAAATAAGAAATTTCCAACGAAGTTAGCGTCAGTTTTAGTCCCTCAAAATGATTGAGTATTATTGAGGATTGGTATTAATTATTCTAAATGATAAATTTTTAACACAGCTAGCGTGAGTTTTAGCTTCTCAAATTGGTTAAGTATTATGACTGATTGGTATTTACCCTAACCAATAAGTAAAGCGCTGTCATTCAGTTGCGACCAATATATGTTCCTATTTTGTTTTGGCACAAAAAAAGCGCCTATGGCGCTTTTTATATGTCTTAACTAATCAATTTAGCTGTGTATTAATTTTTCAAGTAACGCTTCTTTTGCGACCACATCTTGATATAACTTGAACTGATTTCTTGCTCGATGCAGATTGTGCTCACTGTGCTTAGTCGCAAAGTAATTATCGCCATCCAAGTAATCGGTTAAGAAACGAAGACCAATCATAAATGGCATTACTTTCGCCCCCAGTAAAAAGCTTTGCTTTTCTTCTGGTGTAAGTTCATTTTCTAATGGTGCAACATAACCTTTAACTAAAGCGGCAAAAATTTCTTCTCGTACTCGCACATTATCAAGATTTGTTGAATCTTCTTCTTCAGGAGAGCAGAAGGTACGCACCATATCACCAAAATCAAACAGCCAATAACCTGGCATACATGTATCAAGATCAATCACTGAACGTGCGCCATCGGTTTCTTTACAGAACAGCATGTTATTGATTTTAGTGTCATTGTGACACGGTCTAAGTGGAATGGTGCCGTAGATAGATTCTAGCTCATCTGCAAGACCAAATTGCGCTTGGCAAAACGCAATTTCCTCTTGGCATTTTTCAGCTCGATTTTGGGTATCCGCTTCAAGTTTGTCGTTAAACGCAGCAATTCGCATAGCAAGGTTATGAAAGTCAGGTATAACATGATGTAGTACTTGTGCATCAAAGTCTGACAATGCCAATGCAAATTGCCCAAATGCATTCGCTGCAGTTTGTGCCTTCTCTGGACAACTCACCACATCTTCACTGTAACTCTTACCAATAAACTCTAGAGCACGCCAAACTTCACCATCGACCTTCACTAGGTATTCTTCTGAGGTGGTCGGCAAATGCTTGATAATCTCTAATTCATAGTCATTCTTATCAGCTTTTTCTGTAAGATGCTGTTCAATAGCTCGAGCATTTTCAACTAAATGTTCAGGGTTAGGAAATACTTCGGTATTTAGCTTTTGAACAACCACAGCTTGTTGTGCATCTTTTAACAACATTGTGGTATTAATATGACCACTACCTATTGGTTTAATTGTGGCATTTTCATGGTCTAAACCAAATTCTTGCGACAAATGCTCAGCTATCGCAGTATTAGTCATAGTCACCTCAGATACTGGTGTAATGGGCGTGATAGTTTGCTCATCCTTGACGATGTTCATAAATCTTTCCTGCTACGCTTGTTAATTCTTCTTTAAATGTGACACCAAACCAAAAATCAACGGCAGAATAAACGCGCACTGAAACATGCTCACTTTCTATACAGGTTTGGATGCAATTAGGTAAATAGTACTCTTTTTTGACATCGCTGTCATAAGCTTCTAGGAATTTTTTAAAATCATTTTCTAGTTTAGCCATCAAGATGGGTGTAATACCCCAAAAAGTCATAGAAGCTAGGCTATGGCTGTCTAGTGATTGTAATTGACCCTCAATTTCTCCCACCAAACCATATTCTGTTTGATGAATATTTAAGGTTTCAGTAACCTTCTTAAGCGATTGCTGCTCGACTTCACAAATACCTCGGTTTACTCCCCCTTGCTCAGAGAGCGTTTTTTCAATTGGGAAGGCAACCATTGCCATACTACTAGCATCTTTCGATTGACTAAAATGTTCAACCATTTGTTTGTAGGCATTGGGACCATAATAATCGTCAGCAGTGATCACAACTGCGGGGCCATTCACGTAAGGCTTTGCACATAATAATGCGTGCCCTGTCCCCCAAGGCTTAGTGCGATGCTCGGCTAAATGCTTAAACTCAGAAGGTAACATATCAATACTTTGTTCAATCAAAGTGATATGCATCGTCTTTGGGAGACGCGGCAAGATTGTTTGCTCTAATTCTGCACGAACGGATTTATTAATGATTAACACCGCTTGCTTGATACCTGCATTGAATGCATCTTCAATGCTCAGTTCCATAATGGTGCGCTCAAGTTTGGGCAGAGGGGTAATTTGTTTGTTACCACCAAATCGACTACCAAGCCCACCGGCTAGCACCACAAGCGTTAAATTATTTTGCTCTGTTGCCATTTAAAATTGTTGACCAAAAATTAACAGGCGCAAGAGTGTACCAGCTTTAGGTTAGATAATCAGCGAAAAATTGTATACACATTAGTGGTACAAGTGAGAATACCAATGCATTCTCACTTTGACGTGTTTAATTAAAAGCTTTGGCAGAGATATTTTACTTCCTGGTACTCCTCTAAACCTTGTTTAGCCCCTTCTCGACCAAGACCCGATGCTTTCATCCCACCAAATGGCGCGACTGGGTTTGAGATGAGTGCTTCGTTAATACCCACCATGCCATATTCTAGATTGCTCGCTACACGCTGAACTTGTGACATGTCTTGCGAGTAAAAATACGCAGCTAAGCCTTCATCAACCGAATTAGCCATAGTGAGTGCCTGATCTTCATCTTCAAAAGTTTGAATAGCGACCACAGGCGCGAATATTTCACTTCGACTTATCTCCATACTTTGCTTTACCTCGGTCAGAATGATAGGCGCCATAAACTGCCCCGCTTTCTCTTCACCTTGGTAAGCAAGCTTGGCACCTTGCAAGGTGGCATCATCAACCAAGTTTTGTGCTTTTAGTTTCGCTTGCGTGTTGATCAAAGGGCCCAAATCGGCATATTCAGTAAAGCCATCAGCCACTTTTAAGCGAGCAGTTTGCTGCTTTAATTCTGCTAAAAACTCATCTAAACACGCGTTTTGCACCAACACTCGATTGGCAGCGACGCAGGTTTGCCCCGCATTTCTAAATTTGGCCACTATCAACCCTTGTACTGCTTTTTTAATGTCAGCACTTGCAAATACCATAAAAGGCGCATTACCACCGAGCTCAAGAGAAGCTCGCTTAATTGACTGGGCGCTTTGCGATAACAAAATTTGCCCGACTCGCGTTGAACCGGTAAACGTAATTTTTCTAACTTGCTTATGTTCGCAGAAAAACGCGCCAACCTGTGCAGCATCTTCTGTCACTAAGGTTTGAAAAGCGCCCGTTTCCATACCCGCTTGCAATGCAAGTTGGCACAGCGCCAATGCACTTAGAGGTGTAAATTCAGATGGCTTTAGGATAAAACTACATCCCGCAGCATAAGCCGGCGCAACTTTGCGGGTGATCATGGCAAGGGGAAAATTCCACGGTGTAATGCCAAATACCACGCCTACTCCCTGCTTAATGACAGACAGCTGTTGAGTGGGACTATTGGCCGGAATAATTTCACCATAACTACGGTGCGCTTCATCTGCAAACCATTTTACAAACCCCGCAGCGTAATCAACTTCAGCCAAAGATTCTTTTAAAACCTTGCCTTGCTCAAGGGTGACAAGTTCAGCCAATGCCTGCTTATGTTCTAATATCAAACTATGCCATTTTAATAACACATCGCTACGCTGTTTAGCAGTTGTTGATTTTAGCGCTTCAAAACATGTAATGGCAGCATCTAATGCCTGCTGACAGCCTGCCATATCAACCGATGAAAGTGTTTCAATCAACTGCTCGTTAGCTGGGTTATTTACGGTGAAAGTATCGCTACCTTGATACGATTTGCCATTAATAATTGAGTTATTTAACGCCTTATGCCAATACATGTTTTGTCTCCTTAAACAAAAAACCCGCAGTAAAGACTACGGGTTTTTCATAATCAAAATCTATTATACCAATCCTCAATAATACTCAATCATTTTGAGGGACTAAAAATGACGCTAGCTTCGTTAAAAATTTCTTATTTAGAACAACTAAATAGCAAAATTTTTGCCTTGCTAACGAACAGTTTTACTTGCCTCAAAATAGATCGCTTAATTAAGAGTATTGGTATTAGTGATCTTCATTCACAATGTTCAGGTTGTATTTTGGAATTTCTACAACCAAATCTTCATCGTTAATGATTGCCTGACACCCTAGACGTGATTCAGGCTCTAAACCCCATGCTTTATCTAACATATCATCTTCTAGCTCGTCACTTTCTTCTAACGAGTCAAAACCTTCACGGATCACCACATGACAGGTTGTACATGCACATGACTTTTCACAGGCATGAGGAATTGAAATACCATTTTTTAAAGCAACATCCAGTACAGTTTGACCTGTTTTTGCTTCAATTGCCGCGCCTTCTGGGCAAAGCTCTTCATGGGGTAAGAAAATAATCTGTGGCATTACTTATACCTCGTCTACAGACTGCCCAGTAAGGGCTTGTTTAATTGACATATCCATACGGCGCGAAGCAAATTCACTACTTGCCGCATCTACAGCTTCAATGGCCGTTTTAATCTCATCTGGTGATGTCGCAGTTTCACGTAAATCAGCCAGCTTTTGCATTTCACTACGAAGTGCAGCTAATTCGTCATCATTTAATAATTGACTGTCTGTTGATAGAGAAGCTTCTAATGCTTCTAATACGCGAAGCGCTTCAACTTGCTGCTCTTTCAACATACGCGCTTGCATATCTTCTTTGGCATTGCTCATTGAATCTTTCAGCATTTGTGCAACTTGATCGTCAGACAAACCAAATGACGGCTTAACTTGGATCTCTGCTTGCACGCCCGTTGATTTCTCCATTGCAGAAACGCTCAACAGACCATCGGCATCTACTTTAAAGGTGACGCGAATATGCGCTGCACCAGCCGCCATTGCTGGAATACCTTTTAAGCTAAATTTAGCCAGTGAACGACAATCATCTACCAGCTCACGCTCGCCTTGCAATACATGTAATGACATGGCCGTTTGGCCATCTTTGAACGTGGTAAACTCTTGCGCACGTGCGACTGGAATCGTGGTATTACGCGGGATAATTTTCTCAACCAGTCCGCCCATGGTTTCTAGACCTAGAGACAGTGGTAATACATCTAACAATAACATATCTGAATCAGGCTTGTTACCGACTAGAATATCTGCCTGGATCGCAGCACCGATTGCGACCACGCGATCTGGATCGATAGAAGTCAGTGGCTTTTTATCAAAGAAGACTTCAACTTGCTCGCGGATAACTGGCATACGGGTTGAACCACCCACCATAACAACTTGCAAGATTTCTTCATGCGATACATCAGCATCTTTTACCGCACGGCGACAAGCACGTAATGTCTTTTTCACTAACGGCATCACCATTTCGGCAAACTGAGCGCGTGTTACTGTCACAGTGTGAGCTGTATCACGTAACTCTAAACCAACATTAACGGTTTCATAGCTAGATAGCGCTTCTTTACAGGCTTTGGCTTTATTGATGAATAAACGCAGTTCTGAATTATTCAAATCATTAATTTGCGTTTGCTCTTTAAAATGTGCGACAAGTGCAGAATCAAAGTCATCACCACCTAAACTTGAGTCACCGCCTGTTGCTAATACTTCGAATACACCTTGGTTTAAACGTAAGATAGAGATATCAAATGTACCGCCACCTAAATCGTAAACGGCGATCACGCCTTCTTGACCTGAATCTAGGCCATAAGCAACGGCTGCAGCTGTTGGTTCATTCAATAAACGCAGAACATTTAGACCAGCAAGTTCTGCAGCATCTTTGGTGCTTTGACGCTGTGCATCATCAAAGTATGCTGGTACTGTGATCACTGCCCCTTTAATGTCTTCACCTGCAAAGCTGGCTGTTGCACGTTCTTTAAGTGACTTTAAAATTTCGGCTGAGGCTTGTACTGGGTTGATTGCACCCACTACAGTATTAATGGCTAAGCTGCCATTATTTTCAACAAACTCATAAGGCAGTTGCCCATAACTTTGTTCAATCTCAGCTTGAGACTTACCTAAAAAACGCTTTACTGAAATTAACGTATTAGTCGGGTCTTCTGCTGATGCCGCAGCGGCAGCTTGACCCACCGTGATCTTATCAGCTTCGTAGCGAACCACAGATGGCAACATCGCTGAGCCATCAAAATCTGTTAGGGTTTTGGCTTCGCCACTTTGTACCGTCGCAACCAAAGAGTTTGTGGTACCAAGGTCAATGCCAATAGCTAGCTTATGTTCATGAGGTGCCGCGCTCTGCCCCGGCTCAGCAATTTGCAATAATGCCATAATGCTCTACGTTCTTAGGTTCGTGTCTATACTCTTCCTACTTAAAGCTACAGCGGTGTTGACTGCTCTCGTTCCCCCCCAATTTCATAGAAAATCTATGCTCATGGGCTTTCACTCGATTGCGCCTACCTGCAACGACAAGTAGTTTGAGTATTAAACCAATTTGGTTTAGTCGAATAAACTGTCTTCTATACGTGCTAATTCATCACGCAATTTGTATACAAATTTTAGCTTTCGAATGTTATCAGCTGCAGCGTCTAATTGTGCATCGTCATCACTGCTTAATTGTGATGCGAGCTGTGCTGAATATTGTTTATCAAGTAGCTTAATTTCTTGTTCAAAATCTTCGATAGCTGCTTCAGGATCGTTACTCTGCGGAAGATCTTCTAGCGCTTCTCGCAGTTCCATTTGCTGCATTAAAAACATAGGATCTTGTAAAGTCTGCTGCTCAGCGCGAATGTCTTTGCCTTTTTCGCTCAGCATATACTCAGCACGTTTCACTGGGTGTTTTAACACAGCTAATGCATCGTTGATCTCTGCGGCTTTTTGTACAGCCAGCAGTTTTTCGCGTTCACTTTTTCCGGCATATCGGTCTGGGTGAACAATGCGTTGTAATTCTAAATAGCGGGTATTTATGGCATTTAGATCAACATCATATGAAACGGGAATATCAAATAATTCAAAGTAATGCATTAGGTTAACTCATTCAAAAGCGCTAAAATTATTATGCTAAATGATATTATACAACAAAGCCCTACCAAGGCAGGGCTTTGTTAACAACAGCAAGGTCAGTTACACTGTAAAACTTTCGCCGCAGCCACATTCGTCTTTTTGATTCGGGTTAGTAAATTTAAACCCTTCGTTTAGACCTTCTTTCGTGTAATCAAGCTCTGTACCGTCAAGGTAAACCATGCTTTTCGCATCAATGATGACTTTAACACCATTATGCTCATACACTTCATCACCTTCGTCTAACTCGTCTACGAATTCTAATACGTAAGCTAAGCCTGAACAGCCCGTCGTTTTAATACCTAAACGAAGACCGATGCCTTTGCCACGATTAGCTAAGAATGTCTGAACGCGATTAGCTGCCGCGTCAGTTAATGTTACTGCCATGCCGCTCTCTCTTATTTAGCTTGTTTGCTTTTGTAATCTGCAATTGCAGCTTGAATCGCATCTTCAGCTAGAATTGAGCAGTGAATTTTTACCGGTGGTAATTCTAGCTCAGCAGAAATATCTGTATTTTTGATTTCAGCTGCTTCGTCTAATGTTTTGCCTTTCACCCACTCTGTTACTAGTGAAGATGATGCAATCGCACTACCACAACCATAAGTTTTGAATTTAGCATCTTCAATAACGCCTTCTTCAGATACTTTGATCTGCAGCTTCATCACGTCACCACATGCAGGTGCACCCACCATGCCTGTTGCTACGCTTGGATCGTTTTTATCTAGAGCACCTACGTTTCTTGGGTTCTCTACGTGATCAATTACTTTATCACTGTACGCCATAATTCTTTCCTCGCTACCCGCTATAAACTTGCTACACGTTAAATTAGTGGTGAGTCCACTCAACGCTATCTAAATCAATACCTTCTTGGTGCATCTCCCAAAGTGGAGACATTTCACGAAGACGGCCAATTGAGTTTTTAAGTAACTCAACAGTGTAATCAATCTCTTCTTCAGTCGTGAATCGACCGATGCTGAAACGAATTGAGCTGTGTGCTAGTTCGTCATTACGACCTAGTGCACGTAATACATACGATGGCTCAAGACTTGCTGAAGTACATGCAGAACCAGAAGATACCGCGATGTCTTTTACAGCCATTAGTAATGACTCACCTTCAACAAAGTTGAAGCTGATGTTTGAAATGCCAGGCACTGATTGATCAATCGCACCGTTGAAATACACTTCATCCATGCTCATCAAGCCATCAAGTAAACGCTTGCGAAGTGTGCTGATGTGCGCATGGTCTTTTTCGAAATCTTGCTTAGCAACACGGAAAGCTGTACCCATACCAACGATTTGATGAGTCGCTAACGTACCAGAGCGCATACCACGCTCATGACCACCACCGTGCATTTGTGCTTCTAGACGAGCACGTGGCTTACGACGAACATAAAGTGCACCAATGCCTTTCGGACCGTAGATTTTATGCGCAGAGAAAGACATGAAATCAACTTTTAATTCTTGTAAGTCGATTTTTACTTTACCCGCACTTTGCGCAGCATCTACATGGAACATGATCTTGCGCTCACGACACATCTCACCGATTGTCGTAATATCTTGAATAACACCTAGCTCATTGTTCACGTGCATCACGCTCACAAGTACTGTGTCATCACGCATTGCTGCTTCTAATTTTTTAAGATCAAGTAAACCGTTTTCTTCAACTTCTAAGTAAGTTGCTTCAAAACCTTGACGCTCTAATTCACGGAATGTATCTAAAACAGCTTTGTGCTCAGTTTTAACCGTGATGATGTGCTTGCCTTTCTTCTTGTTGAAGTTAGCTGCGCCTTTGATTGCTAGGTTATTTGATTCTGTCGCGCCTGAAGTGAAAACAATTTCACGCGGATCTGCATTAATTAAATCAGCGATATCGTTACGCGCTTGGTCCACTAGCTCTTCGGCCTGCCAACCAAAACGGTGTGAACGTGATGCTGGGTTACCAAAATTGCCATCCATAGTCAGACATTGCATCATTTCATCTGCAACGCGCTGATCAACCGGAGTGGTTGCTGCATAATCTAGGTATATCGGTAATTTCATTGGTTTCTCCGCTTGACGCCAACTTAAAGTTGACAGCTCACTTGAATGTTATCTAGTTGCTTTATGGCAGTTTTAACAGCGCTATCTTGACGAGAAGCAACTGACTGCACATCAGATTTGGCGACTAACTCAGCTAGGGAAATATTATTTAAAAACTCAGCAATACGCTCACTTAGATCAGACCATAGTGTGTGAGTTAAACAACGCATGCCGTTTTGACAACCGCCGCCTTCACCGTGACAACGGGTTGCATCAACTGACTCGTCGACTGCATTAATCACATCACCTACAGAGATAGTTTGCGAATCTCGGCCAAGTAAATAGCCGCCGCCCGGTCCACGCACAGAGCTCACTAAGCCATGTTTACGTAGACGAGCAAATAATTGTTCTAGGTAAGATAATGATATTTCTTGTCTTTCAGAAATATCAGCTAAAGGGACTGGGCCAACATCGGCGTGCAAAGCAACATCGAGCATCGCTGTGACTGCGTATCTGCCTTTAGATGTTAGTTTCATTATTGCCCCCTCAGCGTTTTATCAGGTGGTGAATTTTAATTACCTGACTAGGATAGTCAAGTATTACTCACTACACTTACCACTAAAGTAACAAGTGCAATACCTGAGTAATTTACTCAAGTACTGCTCATTGTAATTACCCGACTAAATTAGTCAAGTATTAAACAAAAAATAATCAGGGGTTATTTATTGCCAGTAGACTTGTTAATTGAAGTCAAAATACCGCGTAAAATATTCAGCTCTTGATCTTCTGGGCGGGCGCGATTAAACAGACGCTTAAGCTTGGTCATTACCATGCCTGGATGCTGCTTGATGATGAAACCAGTTTCTTTCAATGTGCTTTCTAAATGCTCGTAGAACAGCTCCATTTGCTGAGAGCTTGGGTAAACTGTGTCGTCTTCTTCTACAGGCTTGTCTTGCTTATCTAAAAACGCCATACGCGTTTCGTAGGTAAGGGTTTGAACGGCCATCGCAAGATTTAGTGAACTGTATTCAGGGTTAGCTGGAATACACACATGGTAGTTACACAGTTGCAGCTCTTCATTAGTTAAGCCACTGTTTTCACGACCAAAGACTAAAGCAACCGGACCGCTTTCAGATCCATCAACCAATTTTTGAGCACACTCTCTTGGCTCTACCATCGGCCAAGATAAAGTACGTGAACGGGCACTTGTACCAATTGTTAATGAACAGTCAGCAATGGCTTCTTCTAACTTGCTCACCGTCACGCTGTTACCTAGTACATCAGTTGCGCCAGCCGCGAGCGCACTGGCATGGCTATCCACCTCACAAGCCGGGTCAACTAAATATAGTTTTGATAAACCCATGGTTTTCATTGCACGTGCAACTGAACCAATATTGCCAGAATGAGAGGTGTTAACTAACACAATACGAATATCTTCTAATGCCATTTCACTAAGCCTTTACGACGAAAATTGATAATTGGCTAAGTTTACCACAGCCTTTTTCTGCCACTCAAAAATCTTCGTTTATATTTTTTAATAGCAATTTCAACGCGGTCAAAAAAACAACAGTTTTATTTTGTTTTTTGGGTTTACTTTAAGGCAAAAATCGCTAGAATACGCCGTCCTGTGCTTACTGCATTGTCAGTGGGCAACGAATTTATACTGTTCTTTTACAACCCAAAGGTAATGCTATGCATCCAATGTTAAACATTGCGGTACGCGCTGCGCGTAATGCAGCTAAAGTGATCTTACGTGCAAGTGAAGATTTATCACGTGTTGAAGCCCAACAAAAAGGCAGCAACGATATTGTTACTAACGTAGATAAAGAAGCGGAAGCTATCATCCGTGAAACGATTTTAAAAGCGTATCCAGAGCACTCAATCGTGGGTGAAGAACTAGGTATTACCGAGGGTAAAGATGCTGACTATCAGTGGATCATCGATCCATTAGACGGCACAACAAACTTCATCAAAGGCATTCCTCATTATGCCATCTCAATCGCACTTAAAGTAAAAGGTCGTTTAGACCAAGCGGTTATCTACGATCCTGTACGTAGTGAGCTATTCACAGCTTCTCGTGGTCAAGGCGCACAGCTAAACAGCATGCGTTTACGTGTTGCTAAAAACAACGAAATCGCAGGCACTGTGCTAGCGACTGGTTTCCCATTCAAGCAAAAGCACCACATTGATGCATATACTGACGCATTCAAAGCGTTATTTGTTCACACAGCTGATATTCGTCGTGCAGGCTCTGCAGCACTAGATATGGCTTATGTTGCAGCTGGTCGTATTGATGGTTTCTTCGAAATCGGTCTTAAGCCTTGGGATACTGCAGCGGGTGAGTTATTAGTTAAAGAAGCTGGCGGTATGATCACAGATTTTGCTGGCGGTACTAACTACACGAAGAGCGGTAACATCGTGTGTGGTTCACCTAAGCTTTGCCAACAGATCGTAAAAGAAATTCGCCCGACATTAACTGAGTCACTACTTAAGTAATTACGAGTGTATTGGGTTTAAAAAAGGAGCCATCGGCTCCTTTTTTTGTCGAAAGAAATTTATTCGGCATTAAAATATGGGTTCTTCAACCTGATGGCCTTATCGGGCTGATACATAGATAACCGCGCTAAATCTTTTTCAAAATAACGTGAAAATAACGCATCAAATTCACCGCTATTTTTTAGTTTATTCAATCCACGCTTTAGGTCATCTGCCAATTGTGGCTTTGCCTTATTTACAAAGAAATAAAATGCTGTGGGATATTCCAAATATACATTCGGCAATAACACAAATTTATCCGGGTTTTCTTCAAGCTCAGAGTTCACTTCAATGAAAGAACGAGGAAAGTAGTCCACTCTACCGGCAGCTAATAATTTAAACATAGCTTGATAATTAGAGAGTGGCTTTATCGGTAGGTTGTGAAAAGCCAATATTTTAGTATCTGGCCAGTCATGCCCTTGTACTGCAGTAAATGCTTTCAATTGCTCAATACTGTTAAGTTCAGCGAACTGCGCAAGACGTTCTTTTTTCACCATGATAGCCCGCTTACCTATATAACCTTTGAATAAAGGCACAGGAATGGCTATTGCGATTTGCTCTCGATCAGGGCTGGTCATACTCCAATGCAAGTCAACTTTTCCTGACGAGAGTGCCATCAAAGTACGCTGTTGATGAGGGTGAACAGTGACATGCTCGTAGTCGTAAGGGGCGTCTGCAGCTTTTAACGCTTTATCGAGCAACTCATAAAGGTAATGATCTCGCTCATAAAGCTTTCTTGGCTCTTTCGCGACTTTTATCGTCTCAGCTTCCACAGCTTGAAGCTTAAAAGCAGTACAAACACTTATAATAATGAAAAAGTTGATGAGTCTCTGCATATAATGGGCCTCCACTCATTTTATTCTAAGCTACCCAAAATAGAGCCATGACTCAAGTATTTCTGATTAAGAAACAATCGCCACTGTTGGTCGACGCTTATTTGCGACAAATAAATAGCTGTTGCGATAACGTTTGGCTTCCTTCTTGGCATCCGTTGCTAGCGCCGCGACCTGATGACTGTTATGACAGCTATCAACATGCGGTGACACCAGACCAATTGACAGTGTAAGCAAAGGCACAAATTGCTGCTGTCCTTCTCGGTTTGTAGCCCAATACCCCCCTGCTTTGACATGCTCAGCGGTAAAATAGCTTTTAGACTTCAACTCAAACTCATTAATGATTTCTCTGCAAAGTGGTTCGGCATCATCGCCATCAAACACCACCATGAAATCATCACCACCAATATGTCCAACAAACCCAGAAAAGCCTGCACAACATTCACTTATCACATCAGCTAGGAGCTTTATCACCCCATCACCACTGGCATAACCATATAAGTCATTAAATTGCTTGAAGTGATTTAAATCGATATAGGCCAAAGTAAACTCTTGTTTACTCAACAGACGCTGTTCTATGGCTTCGTTAATTGCGACATTACCAGGCAACATAGTGAGTGGGTTTGCATGCTGGGCATTGCGAATTTTTTCTTCCGTGATGTGTTTTAAAATCGCTCTAAGTGGTACCAAACCTAAATACTTTCCGCCTTGCGTCACTACAATGTGGCGGCGAATATCAAAGTCTTGCTCCGTAATTAACTGACTTACTTCATCTAGCTGAGTTTGCTCATCAACAATTAAGGGCTGTTTGTCCATGAGAGAAGCCAAAGGCTTTTTAGCATATAAAGCATGACCATAAGGCGCAGCAAATACCTCCGTTAGCTGATCACGATGAAGCAAGCCCATTGGCATTTGCTGCTCATCAACGACAGCAAGACTCATCAACTGCTTATCTTTTTCAAATACCCTATGCACGTCTTGGCACAATACACCATTTAATACCGCCGAGGTGACATGCGTTAATTCACCAATTGTTTTAACTAAACCTCGATGCATCACATTTCCTTGTGCTTGGCTCGACTCTTTTAGAGTATTTGGATAGGCATTCAATGGCACAGCTGAGGGCCGTGCAATTAAAAAACCTTGCGCATTGGTAATTCCCAACTGTGTGATTAGAGCTAATTCTTCAGCGCGTTCAATTCCCTCAGCAATCACTGCTGTACGCGTTGCTTTGGCAAGTTCAATAATTGACTTTAAAAACTCTCGCTTAACCAAGCTTTGATCGCAATGATCAATAAAGTAGCGATCTATCTTCACAAAATCAGGCTGTAACTCTGACCACTGTTTTAACCCTGAGTAACCGGCACCTAAATCATCAATAGCAATGTTAAAACCTAATTTACGGTAATGGCCGATGGTTTTTAACAACAAAAAGCCATCATCTACTTTATCTTGCTCAGTCACTTCAATGACAACTTGGTTGGCTTGTAACCCATATTGCTGAATAAGTTGCAAAGTTTCACCTCTAGGGTGGTTTGGGTCTAGCAGTGTATTTGGACTGACATTTAGAAATAATTTGCCCGACAAGTTTAATTCGGCAAAGCGCTCAATCGCTTTTTCACGGCATAATAACTCTAATTCAGAGAGCCTATTAAAACGCTGTGCTGCTGCAAATAAGGCGTTTGGTGATTCTAACTCGGTACCTTTCGGGCCTCGGCTTAATGCCTCAAAGCCCAAAATAGTTTGTCGCGCAACATCGCAAATTGGTTGAAATAAGGGCTCAACCAAGCGTTCGTCTAAAATTGTTTGTAAACTCTGCGCGTCAATTTTAAACGCCTCTATGCGACCATTCTCCACTGCAGATCACCAAAACAGAAACAGTATCTGACTAGTTTACAACCGCTGTATGACAATTTTATTGCGCTCGAAATCTGTTCTAGCCAATTAAACTTACAGGGTTTAAAATATGCTTTTAGAAACCAAATCACGTTTCAAGCCACAGATTTAATTATGACATCACAAACTCGCGGTAATTTATTTATTCTTTCAGCGCCTTCTGGTGCTGGCAAATCAAGCCTGATCAAAGCACTGTTAGAAAAACATGCTGATATTAAAGTGTCAGTTTCTCACACCACTCGCGGCCCTCGCCCAGGTGAAAACAATGGTGAACACTACCACTTTGTTAGTGTAGATGAATTCAAAGCCTTGATCGATCAGGGCGACTTTTTTGAATGGGCGCAAGTTTTCGAAAACTACTATGGCACTTCAAAAGCAGCGATAGAGTCACAACTTGAGCAAGGCATTGATGTGTTTTTAGATATCGATTGGCAAGGTGCACGTCAAGTTCGTGAATTAATGCCAACAGTAAAAACGGTCTTTATTTTACCACCGTCGCAAGCCGAACTTGAAAATCGCTTAAATAACCGCGGACAAGATTCTCAAGAAGTAATTGCTGGCCGCATGGCGGAAGCAAAATCAGAAAGCTCGCACTATGATGAGTTCGATTATGTATTGGTAAATGATGATTTTGAAACAGCTCTAATGCAACTTGAGCATATTGTCATGGCTGCTCGCCTTGAACTGGATGCACAAAAACACCGTCATCAAAGTTTAATTGCTGAGTTATTGGCTTAATCTCTCTCATTTAAACAAGATAAATTTTTAACCACCTATTGGAGAATTGGTTTGCATCAAGTAAACTTACCAATTCGACATGAATAACTTTGGAGTGCTTCGATGGCTCGCGTAACTGTAGAAGATGCAGTAGATAAAATTGGTAACCGTTTTGACTTAATCCTAGTAGCGGCGCGTCGCGCTCGTCAGATCTCTGTAGGTGGTAAAGATCCTATGGTTGATGCTGAAAACGATAAGCCAACTGTAATCGCTCTACGTGAGATCGAACAAGGACTTGTGAACAACTCGTCTCTTGATATGATCGATCGTGAAGAGCAACAAAACCAAGAAGCTGCAGAGCTTGCTGCGGTTGCTGCAATTGTTGGCGGTAACAGCTAAAACCCCCTGCACTTCATACTCAAAGCCAGCTTTAACGCTGGCTTTGTTGTTTTTAGGGCTCTACAACACAATAATTACCTTTTGTAGACATAAAAGTCACAGCTAGCCATTGGTTTCTCTGATAATTCATCGTATATTCATAGCATCATATTACTTCACTGGAACATTGGAGTGTGAATGTATCTTTTTGAAGGCCTGAAGCAAAAGATCTCAGAATACCTTTCCCCCGCTGACGTAGAACTGGTTCAAAAAGCCTACGTGGTGGCGCGTGAAGCCCATGAAGGGCAAACTCGCTCTAGTGGCGAGCCGTATATCACTCACCCAGTTGAAGTGACACAGATTCTTGCCAGCATGCGTTTAGACCATGAAACCCTCATGGCGGCACTCATGCATGACGTGATTGAAGACACCGACTTCAGCAAGCAAGACCTTGCTGAGATTTTTGGCAATACTGTTGCTGAACTTGTCGAGGGTGTAAGTAAGTTAGATAAACTCAGCTTTAAAGATAAAAAAGAATTCCAAGCTGAAAACTATCGCAAAATGATCATGGCGATGACGCAAGATATCCGCGTTATTCTGATTAAGCTTGCCGACAGAACCCACAATATGCGTACGCTTGGCGCACTTCGCCCAGATAAACGTCGCCGTATCGCTCGTGAAACGTTAGAAATCTTTGCGCCTATCGCGAATCGACTTGGTATTCATGACATTAAAAATGAATTAGAAGACCTAGGTTTTCAAGCGCTTTACCCAATGCGTCATCGTGCTCTAAAATCAGAAGTCGCAAAAGCTCGCGGTAACCGTAAAGAAGTCATCAGTAATATACAAAACGAAATCAAATCTCGTCTTGAAGAAGCTGGTATTGAAGCGAATGTCAGCGGCCGTGAAAAGCACCTATACAGCATTTACAAAAAAATGCTCAACAAAGAATTGATGTTCAACGAAGTCATGGACATTTATGCTTTCCGTATTGCTGTTGATAACCTAGATACTTGTTACCGTGTACTCGGTGTAGCTCATAACTTATATAAGCCAATCGAAACACGTTTCAAAGATTACATTGCCGTACCAAAAACCAACGGTTATCAGTCTTTACATACTTCACTTGTTGGCCCACATGGTATTCCAGTAGAGATCCAAATTCGTACCCACGATATGGATCAAATGGCTGACAAAGGGGTTGCTGCGCATTGGATGTATAAAAAGGCCGGTGACAGTGCAGGTCATACTGCACAGCAACGCGCTCGTCAGTGGATGCAGAGTCTACTTGAATTACAACAAAGTGCTGGTTCATCGTTTGAGTTCGTCGAAAACGTTAAAACTGAGCTATTCCCAGAAGAGATTTATGTCTTCACGCCGGATGGCCGCATTGTAGAACTTCCTATGGGTGCCACTGCCGTCGACTTTGCTTATGCGGTACACACCGATGTTGGTAATACTTGTGTAGGCGCACGTGTAAACCGTAAACCTTATCCGCTCAGTAAAGCACTCGACACCGGTCAAACCGTAGAAGTGATTACCAGCTCTGGCGCTCACCCTAACGCCACTTGGTTAAACTTCATTGTTACAGGTAAAGCGCGTTTAGGTGTTCGCAACTATCTGAAGAGCCAACGCGAAGAAGAAGCGCTCGAACTAGGCCGTCGTTTACTCGATTCTGCCCTTGGCGAATATCAATTAAGTGATGTTTCACAAGAGCAAATTGACCGTGTACTAGCAGAGCACAAGCTTTCGACCATGCTCGAACTACTGGTTGAAATTGGCTGTGGCAATATCATGAGTGTACTGATTGCTAAGCGCTTATTGCAAAATGATGATCTTGACGAAGATGATGGCAGTATTGAACATTTAGCTAAAAAAGCAAAAGCAGCGATCATTGGTACTGAAGGCATGCTCGTTAACTACATGAAATGCTGTCGCCCAGTACCAGGTGATGCCATCACTGCTTATGTGAGCCAAGGTAAAGGGTTAAACGTTCACCGCCAAGAGTGTAAAAACATTAAAGGCTGGGAAAGCGAACGTTCGAAATATTTCGTCGTAAAATGGGACGACAACCCAGAAAAAGAATATATTGCAGGTCTTAGAGTTGAAATCATCAACCACCAAGGTACGCTTGCAAAATTAACCAGCGTAGTGGCAAGTACTAACGCCAATATTGTCGAAATTGCCACTGACGAAAAAGAAAGTAACTTATATATTATTGATTTAGGTATCACGGTAAAAGACCGTGTTCACGTCGCGGATGTGATGCGTAAGATCAGGGTGATGCCTGACGTTCAGCGTGTATACCGTAAAAAGTAGGATTATTATGAACAAAGCAATTATTTCAACAGACAATGCACCTGCAGCTATCGGCACATATAGCCAAGCGGTTAAAGTAGGTACTGCTGTATATCTGTCTGGCCAGATCCCATTAGTACCTGAAACGATGGAAGTGATCTCTGAAGACTTTGCAGAGCAAACGCAACAGGTTTTTAAAAACCTAACTGCAGTGTGTGAAGCAGCAGGCGGTCGCTTACAAGATATGGTTAAGGTAAATATCTTCCTGACTGATCTAAGCAACTTCGCAACAGTAAATGAGATCATGAGCCAACACTTCTCAACACCATACCCTGCACGTGCAGCTATCGGTGTAAGAGAACTGCCTAAAGGTGTGCAAATCGAAATTGACGGCATCATGGAATTGCCTTCAACAAACTAATTGATAAAAGTTGTAATCAAAAAAGCCAGTCATTGACTGGCTTTTTATTTTTTAAGTACCGTTAGAGGTTAAAACTGAACAGTTGCACCTACGTATAACTGACGCCCTAAAGGTACATAACCTAGTAATTTTCCACTTTTCGCAAAACCTGAGCCCGCCGTGAAGTAAAACTTGTCAGTTAAGTTCTCAACTCGAGCATTGAGCTCCAATGCATCAAATAACGCATAGTTAGCAGCTAAATTAAATACAGTATAAGATGGTAAAGTCGTGTTGTAGAAAGAAATTGATGGTCTATCAGAACGATATTGCATACTCGCATTAACGTCTAACTTTTCCCATGACTTTGAGACTGTGTAGTTAAATGACTTACTTGGGCGACGAGGAAGATCTGTACCTTTCGTATCATCTTTAGCATCTAAGAAGGTTAAGTTGACGTTGTGATCAAAACCATATGTCGAAGTCGTTAAGCTCAGCTCAGCACCTTTCATAGTTGCACTGTCAACATTGTAAGGAATATATTTGCCTGTATCTGCGTCATATTGATTAGAGATTAAGTTATCAATCTGATTACTAAAAATCGCAAATTCATAACGAACAGAGTCAGTTGTTACACTCAAACCAAGCTCATTGTTAGTTGCTTCTTCTGGTTTAATATTTAGGTTTGGTAGATACCAAGGGCTGCCTTTCACAAAAGCATTAGTTAAAGAAGGCGCTCTAAATGCTGTTCCGTGGTTGAAGTGCATGCTCACATACTTATTCGCTTTGATACCAAAAGCACTACTATAGGTGTTTGCTCGACCATGAAAATCGTAGTCGTCAGAACGCGTAACTAAGCTTGCTAAAAACTTGCCGTCATCATAAAAGCCACCGACAAAAACAGCTTGATTATCACGAGACGTTTCAGAGAATGAAGCACTAGAACCACTTAAATCTTCATCTAACAGATTCGCACCAGCTGTTAATTGCACCTCATCATTAAGAGTATATAGAGTTCGGTACTCTAATTCTGTTCGTTCTGTACTGTAGACATCTTCAGCATCAGTGCCCGTTTGTGTGTTTTCTTCTTGCGAAAGACTAATTGCAGCAGTGTGAGTAAATTGTGCTGTTTTCTTTTCCCAGCCTAACTTACTCGTAAAGTTTTCGAAGTTATACGCATCGTTGCCCCAAGCATTATCATAATCTGCTTGACCGCTGCTGAACTGGCCAATGACGTTAAATACACCAAACTGATCAGCATCGTAGTTTAAATTAACGCCTAAGTTGCGATTTAGGTAGCCATCCTGATCATGATCTTTTCCGATTATCGCTTCTGGATCTTTGGCAATTACGTCATAACCATCAGTGCGCTCAAAACCAAAGTTAACGCTCACATCTAAGTTATCACGACTAAATTTAGTCGTACCTTGTAGATTAAAATAGTTATGCGCACCCGTTGTCACGTTTACTTGATGCTGTTGAGCTTCACGCGTAATAATGTTGATCACACCAGCAATGGCATCAGAGCCATAAATTGCAGCGCGAGCGCCTTTAACTACCTCAATACGCTCAATACTATTTACAGGAATGTTAGTAAAAGACACATCGCCAGAGTTCGCATCGCTGATACGCACACCATCTACTAATACAAGTGTATGTTTGGTGGCTGCACCACGTACAAACACACTCACTTTTTGCCCGTAGCCACCATTACGAACAATATCGACACCTGATAATGTATTTAATAGAGACGGAAGATCTCTGACATTTGATTGCTCAATTTGAGCTCTATCAATAACACTCACTGTCGCAAGTGCGCTATCAATAGATTGAGAGAATTTATTCGCGGTAACCGTGATACGTTCGATAGGTTGAGCCTGCTCAGCAGACACAGAAAAAGACAGTGCAGCAGCAACGGCAGCACCAAGCAAAGATTTTTTAAGCATAATAATTCCAAACTTGCGCCCACCGCACAAGTAACAACAAGTAAATTAGCTCAAGGCCGGTCTCCGGACTTTGCATTTATCAGAGCAGATATCTGCATCACCGTTGCGGGGGCAGTGTTGGACTACATACTTTCCTGAGTATATTCACCAACTTCCCGATTATCTCGATTTAATTCAAAGGTATTTTGGTGTTACCCACCACAAATCGAGCACCTTGAAAAGAGACGCTATTGTGCACAAATATTATAAAAAAGGCAATGGACGTCTAGAAATCTAAAGGGCATGAGCGCCCTTTAATTTTGAATTATTGAATTAATCGCGGAAGTTTTTAAACTGGAAAGGCTGACCAAGTTCACCAGTACGGATCAACTGCATTACTTCTTGTAAATCGTCGCGTTTTTTACCTGTTACGCGCACTTCTTCACCTTGAATAGAAGCTTGCACTTTGATTTTTGAGTCTTTGATAAGTTTAACGATTTTCTTCGCCATGTCTTTATCAATCCCCTGCTTTAGGGCAACTTTACGTGACACATACTTACCAGAGCGCTCAATATCTTTAAGCTCAAGGCTTGAAACATCTAAGCCACGCTTTGACGCTTTCGCTGCAATGATATCGAACAACTGCATCACTTGCTGCTCAGCTTCAGCTTTCAGGTTGATCGTTTCGTTTACTAACTCAATTGATGCATCAACACCACGGAAGTCATAACGGGTTTCAAGTTCACGGTTCGCATTATCTACCGCGTTCTTCGCTTCTGTCATTTCAATTTCAGACACAATGTCAAATGATGGCATTATCTATCTCCTAATCATATTATGGCCTGATTATAACAAGCAAAAACCGACTCGGTGAATAAATTTATCTCGCCTGATAACATCTATTTACAGAGCACTTTCGTATATTCACCCACCATCCATTTTTCGGTGATATACTGGCTCTACTTTGCCTACATAGAGATATAGGAAGTTTTGTGACTCGGCGTATTTACCAAATTTTATTACTACTCACTTTAAGTATTTGTACTGTTTTATTTGCTAAAGAGATCCAGCATTCAGGCATTCGATTTGAGCATGCTGATAAAATTGCACATTTTGGTATTTTTTTTGTGCTTGCCTTTATTATGCATCACGCCATTCGCATTCCTATCTGGCTTCAGCTTTGTTTACTAACCGCTTACGGAATTGGCATTGAATACATGCAAGATACCCTGCCTCATAGGCAAGCTTCTGTTGGTGATTTTGTTGCTGATGTAGCAGGTGCTGCCAGCTACTATTTAAGTTATTTCGCATGGCGAGAATGGCGAGTTCGTAAGCATGGCTAATATTCATGTTTTAGGTGCTGGTGCTGTTGGCTTAAGTTTCGCGTTTCATTTAAGTCAGTATCATGAAATTACACTACTGACTCGAAATAAACAAAACGACACTTTTTATTATCAAGAAGACGAAACCGTCACTCCAATCACTGCCAACATAGTTGATATCACAAGTTTAACCTCACAAGATCCCATCTCAATTTGCTTTATCTGCGTTAAAGCGTACCAACTCGTTGATGCGTTCAATGTCATTCAGCCTCTTCTAACGCCAGAAGCAAAGGTAATTATCAGTCACAATGGTATTACCGATTTGGCAGAGATCACGTCGCAACTCAGTAAGGCTCAAAGCCTATACTTTATGAGTACCTCACGCGGAGCACTTAAAGCGTCGAGCAAAACAGTGGTTCAAACAGGTATTGGTGCTACCTATTTAGGTGCTTGTAATACCGAAGCTGAAAATAACATTGATACTTTTTATGAAGCAGTATTTGCTGAAAGTATTTCCGCCAGCGCCATTCATAACGACATCACATTGCTGCGCTGGCAAAAGCTGATGGTAAATATTGCCATTAATCCACTCACCGCTTTGCATCAAGTTCAAAATGGGCAATTACTCAAACCGAATTACGCCACACAAGTGATGAACTTATTAAATGAAGCCTGTTTTATTGCCGATAAATTAGGTGTTGATATCGCATTAGCTCGAGCGCTCAACAGTGCGTATACCGTTATGCGACAAACTCGCAGCAATAATTCATCAATGGCACAAGATATTAAATTGGGTAGAAAAACAGAAATTGACGCTATCTGTGGCTATATCGTCAGTGAAGCAGAAAAACTCGGGCTGGATGCGCCTTATAACCGAACCATGCTTGAACAAATCAATCGTTTAGAACAAACAAGCTGATAGCAAAAAGCCGAGTTAAACTCGGCTTTTTAGTTAGTACTTATTATGGGCGGTACACTTTTACATTCATGTAGCCGTTTTCATGCAAAATAAGTGCTTGTAGCTGGCTCATTACCCCACGGGCACAATATAAGTAATATTCTTTATCTTGAGGAAGGTCGCCAAATTTAGTCGCTAATCTAAAGAATGGAATATGCTCTACTTCTACCCCATCAAGCTCAAGTGGATTTGCGTCCTCTTCTTCTGGCGAACGAATATCAAGTACCACTGCATTTTCAGGAAGCTCACTAACAGTTTCAGCCTCTTTAACTTCTTCTTTCGCTTCTTCTTCGATTTCGCGAATGTCTTTTACAGTCGCGTTTTTGATCACAGTATCTAAAACATCAAAGTCGAATTTAGCTTCTTCTTCCAAGATCTTTGACATTTTCGCTTTAACAGTCGGCTTTTGTGAAATAACACCACAGTATTCAGGCATAGATTCTGCCATTTCTACTGTACCAATCTCACGTGCAATCTTGATAATGTCAGCTTTATCGTGCTGAATAAGCGGGCGTAAGATAAGTGTTTCAGTTACACGGTCGATCACACTTAAGTTAGCCAGTGTTTGACTTGATACCTGACCAACACTTTCACCTGTAATTAACGCGTGAGCATTTACTTTTTCAGCTACCGCAGCGCCTGCACGCATCATCATACGCTTAAGTACGACACCCATTTGACCGTTTTCTACATTTTCTAAAATCTCGGCTACCACAGGTTCAAAGTCTACCGTAATAAACTTAACCTTGTGAGTAGAGCTAAATTGCTTCCAAAGATAATGACTCACTTGTTTCACGCCGATTTCGTGGGCAGCACCACCAAGATTAAAGAATAAGAAGTGAGTACGCGCACCTTTACGCATCATCTGATAGGTAGCTACACCCGAGTCAAAACCGCCTGAGATAAGAGAAAGAACATCTTCTTGCGTCGGCAGAGGGAAACCACCAATACCGTAGTGAGTGTGGGTAACAATATAAGCTAAGTCTTTTTTGATTTCGATTTTAACTGTTACATCAGGCTTGCTCAGCTTAACTTTTGCGCCTTCAACATTTTGATTAAGGCCACCACCTACATAACGCTCTACATCGCTTGAAGTAAAGTCATGGTTACCATTACGCTTTACGCGAACACAGAAAGTTTTACCTTCAATGGTATGACTCGCAAGCTCTAAAGTACGCTGGTAGATATCGTCAATGGTTTCAAAAGGTGTTTCTTGTACTTCAATAAATTGCACAATACCAGGTACTCGTTTTAGGTTATCAATAAACCATTCACGGGTTTGTGCGTCGCTGATATCCGTTTCAACTGCAATGTTATCCCAGTTATTTTTTACGCGAACTTTCTCATCACGACGAATTAAAATCATCTTGATGTTTTTCTCAAGTAATTTAGTAAAGCGTTTACGAACAGATTTACTCTTGATCGCGATTTCAGGGTGCAGTTTTACGATAAATTTAAGCATAGAAACACTCTTTAGGTGGGCGAATGCGCGCCGCGTCAGTCGGGCGCGCGATTATAACAAATTTCTATGCGATGAGGAAATAAACAATATTGGTTGATTAGGCTATGCTAGGTAATGCCTCATCAGCCAATTGCTGATACTGCATTTGCAGATCACTGATTTTCTTAAAACTCAAATCTGTGCAGTACGGTTTAACTAAGACCAACACTTTGACAATGCCGTTATAGATATCTTGTTGCTCTAACACCCCAGTCATACGACGCGCTTTTACGTAAGGTGTCCAGAAGCTCACCGTCATTTTTAGCATATGTGCAAACTCAGATGCATCTTCATCTGTGATTTCTATTACGCCAGCACTGCGTAATCCGATCACAACAGAGCGCACTTGATTAAATAAATCGGCTTGAAACTCTATGTATTGCCTTTTTAACTCACTGTCTTTCGCAAGAATGTCAGTTAAGTTGTCATAGAAGAAATGATAACGCCACATTAGTTCAAACAATGAATCTAAATATTGTGTTAATTGTTCTAGTGGCTCATGAGATGTGTCGAGTGGTTTAAAGTGGGTACTTAAATGCTCTCGATACAGAGTGAAGATATTACGGATAATGTCTTCTTTATTTTTAAAGTGATAATACAAATTGCCGGGACTTATACCTAAGTTTGAAGCGATATGATTGGTAGTGATCGCTCGCTCTCCATGTAGGTTAAATAAGGCAATACTGGTACGAATAATTTTTTCCTTGGTATTCATATCCTGCTCTCAGACACGCTAATAATGGTGAATATAATAACTAAATTCTGCTTTAATTACTTATTTGATTCTGTCATAAGACATAAATTATGTGACATTACCCAAAAAGAAAACAGTTCCATAAAAATTATATCCATACTGAAAATACCATTAAAACGGCTTAGTTATAAGCAACAAGTTGCTAAGCAGACCAGTGATATTTACTGCAAAGCTTGATAACATTACAGAAATTTTATTCTGACTAAATTGTTATGAAAGTTACCGCGCTATATCCAGGCACATTTGACCCACTCACCAATGGTCACGCAGATTTAATTAAGCGTGCCGCTAAAATGTTTGATGTCGTACTACTCGCCATTGCCAATAATCCGAGTAAAAAGCCTTGCTTTAACTTAGATGAGCGCGTTGCACTCGCTGAGCAGGTGCTGAGTGAATACAAAAACGTTAAAGTCATCGGTTTTTCTGGACTATTAGTCGATTTAGCTAAGCAGCAAAATGCCCAGGTATTAATTCGCGGCATTCGCGCAGTCTCGGATTTTGATTATGAGTTCCAGTTAGCGAATATGAACCGCCGACTTAACCCTGATCTTGAAAGCGTATTTTTAACGCCTTCAGAAAGAAACTCATTCATCTCCTCAACACTCGTTAAAGAAGTGGCTTTACATCATGGAGATGTAACCGAGTTTGTCGATCCTATTGTTGCCAAGGCCTTATTGGAAAAATTACACGGATGAAATTAAAAGTATTAGCCCTAGCAGTCGGTCTAAGTAGCTTCTCGGCTATTTCTAGCCCATGGATAGAAGCTGATCAAGCGCAGCTTAAGCACTCTATCGACTTACTTGTCAGTCACAACCTAATTCAACGACCAGTCAATCAATACCCGTTATTATGGCGAGGTATAGTGCAAGATTTGGCTGCTGTTGATATGAATGAAGTACCTGAGTCGGCAAAATTCGCGATTGCGCATATCAAGCATGCTTTATCTAATGCGAAACAAAAACGCCGCTCAAGCATTCGCGCCTTCTACAACCAAGACCCTGAATTAAGTGAAGGGTTTGGCGAGCGCAAAGGCGCAAAGTCTGGTATTAAAACGTTTGGTCAGATAATCAGTGATGACGTTAGCGCCAAAGTGCAAGTAAACTATACGGATGATGCCATCGATGGAAAGTACATCAATCATTATGGTAGTCATGTCGCGATATTGCTAGATAACTGGTCTGCCAGTATCGAGCAACTGAACTATTGGTGGGGCCCAGGTAATGAGCAAGCTTTACTGCTTAGTAATCACGCGGCTCCTATGAAAGCGTTTAGACTAAGTAGAGCCAATACCGACTACCAAGGCCCATCATTTTTATCATTTATCGGCCCTTGGCAAGTCACTGCTATCGCGGCTAAGCAAAAGCCAACATTAGCCACAAAGAAAGAAGGTGACTTTTGGGGCGTTCGCTTATCTAGCATGCCATTATCTGGATTAGAGATTGCGTTTAGCTCAACATCAAGTGACTTTATTTATAAAAAAGATCCACAAAATTCCGAGCTTAGAAGCAAACAACGCCTAACAAGTTTAGATGCGAAATACTCGAACACTTTTCAAGGTTTACCTTTTGCTGTCTATGCTGAGATAGCCGGTGAAAATGACGCTGGATTATTACCCAGTAATAGCAACTATACCCTTGGTATTGAGGGCCACCTTGCTGATATAACCTATCGAGCAAAAGGCTTTATTGAATTAAGTGATACAGAGTTGAATTGCCAAGCCGAGCAAGCCAGTTTCCAATGTAACTTTGCAACATCAAATAAAGGGGCTGATTACATGCAACGCGAGCAATGGCTGGGTGCGGCCATGGGACCGCAAGCTAAAAGCGTCACTCTAGGTATTGATTATTACCGTCTGGCTGGTTTCGGCGGATATGCTAAATTAAAGCAGTTAAATTTTGACTCTTTAGATTTAGATAGAAGCTTACTCGAAGTAGGCTATCAGCAAGGCGTATTAAAAGGCTTAGGAAAACTGGGGTTCAGTGTTTGGAAAGATAAACTACCCAAGGACTCTGAGACTCACACAGCAGTCTCAGCAAGCTGGGAAATTCAATTTTAATTAAGGGCGCGAATAAGCGCCCTTAACTTTTTTGCTCAGTTTATACCAACCTAAGAAGTCTTTTTGTAAAACAAAAACTAAGACCATGATGAGGTCTGACCCATTTATTCCATAGCTAAATACAGTCCAAAACCACCAATATCCTTCTTCTTTGAGTCTATGATAAGTAAGTAAAAAATCCATTTGCAACAGCAAAAAAAGCAATGAGTTTACACTTAAAGCTACAAGTAGATACAAACAACAAAGTTTGCCGGTTTCACTCTTTGGTTTGAAAAAGCGGTGAATAAATACAATCGTCAGCAAATCTAAAGCTAAATAAAGCGAATTAGGTAAATAAACTGACCTAAGCTCAGAAAACCAGTAGGAGTACTCTACAGGTAGCAATATAGAGTAGGAGATAAACATAACAAGAGAGAGTGTTAGAGGCTCATAAGTTTGCTCTTTGTTTAAACGGTTGATGTTATTAACCGATGTTCGTCCAAAGTTTATCAAGAGTACCATAAAGAAAAGAAACGTTGCTATATGCCCAAATAAGAATCGAGCGATAGGATTTAGATGTAAAAGCTCACCAAATATATATTGAATATCAGTCACGTAGAGCACCTAATTTCATAACACAGCCTTACTTTTCTTTCGGTGCAAAAGAAGCCTATTTAGCATCAATAGATCTTTATGGATTAGCAGAACTAAAATCATCACTGCATCAAAAAAGTTTATGCCTATCGTAAATACATCCCAAAACCACCAAGCTTTGAAAGGTTTAAAATTGTTATACATCAGCAGTAAATCTATTTGTAATGAAAGAAATAAAATAGAGTTACACAATAAACAAAAGACAATATAGCGTTTGCATAGTAATGCTTTGTTACTTTGCAACTTAATCAAAAAACATATCAACAGAATGGTTAAAATATCTAAAAAAAGAAAAAACGTATATGGGAAATAGCGTGAAGAGATTTCAAACAAGCCAACTAAAAACTCGATCGGTATCATCAAAGCATAAGAGAAACACATAACAATAGATAGGCTAAGCACTTCTTTGCGTTCAGCTCTGACACTGAAGCTTGCATGTATATTAGATGTTCTAACATAATTGGCCAGCATGACTAAAAATAGTAACCAACTTACCAAGTGCATACTTAAAAAGTTAGTAATTAAGTCCCAGTTCATCAATGAGCCAAAGTACATAATACTGTAGTTATTCATAACAAACCGTTACTCTTAGCGTATTAGAATTTTATTGATTAAATAATAGAGTTTAAGAAAATCTTTATGCAATATAAGGACTAAAACCATCATGGCATCAAACGCATTAACCCCTACCGCAAAAACATACCAAAGCCACCATGGCTGGTAAGATTTTAACCCTTCAAAGACCAAAAAAACTTCTATTTGAATAGCTAGAAAAAGTAGCGAATTACACAACAAGCCTACAAGCAAATAAGTTTTACAGATATTACCTTGCTCTGAACTCGTACTGACATATCTACAAATAAATAATACAGTTAAAATATCAAGTAAAAGGAAGTAAGTATTAGGGTAAAGATAAGAGATTAGTTCTTTCAAATTTACAAAGTAATCAATCACACTACCAATAAAATAAGATAAGAACATAATAGCTGATAACTGAAATGGCTCTTTTAATTTAGCCTTATCAATATGTTGAAACTGCCAGCCTGACCTTCTCACAAAATTTAATAAGGTCGCCATTAAGAAGCACCAAATTATAAAATTGGCTAGAAAGCTGGAAAAGGTAGCAGAGGAAAAAAGGGTAACCACAGTAATACATAACCTGAAGTAATTAAGCTGTATAAAAAGTCTTAAAGAAATACTTAGTTCATCTAAACAGAGTGACAAAGTAAACGGTATTACTCATAGACACAAGTCTTACAACACAATGAATGCATTTATTGTGGACAACATTGGCAGAAGAGCTTAAGGAAAAAAGAAGATTGTTTACTGCATTTTCACGATAAAAAACTAAGCCGAAATCGTTTTTTGTCGTTTTGAGAAATATTTCTTAACTCTGTTTTTGAAAAACTTTACGCACAAGAAATCTCGGTCAAGTATCAAAGATGCAACCATAATCACATCTATTGTGTTAATCGCTAACGTATAAAAATACCAAAACCACCAAGGTTCTCTATTGTCTAATACCCTTAAATCTATATGAATTAACAAGCAGAGGATTGCATTAAGTGTTAAGCCAATAATTGTATATTTAGCTGCAACACCGAGCTTTTGTTTAACAAGAAAACTTAACAGGAAGATCAATGCAATTGTAACAACATCATATGCAATCCAAGAAAGGTACATATAATAAGTTGAAGATAAGTCAATGTAGTGATTGCTGGTAAAGTATGATGCAGCCATCACAAAAGAAGTTAATAAAAGGGATATATTCTTACTTATATTTGATAAATAAAAAAAAGCATTAAGCAAAAAAGCTAACACCATGCCTAAAACAATTATTGTATCAAAATGCAGCCCTAAGCTTTGTAAACTAAAAATATATCCACCAAAAGAGATTACGGTTCTTTTTTCTCGCCTGTATTTGGGTTCACAGAACCACCACCGCGAGCACCAGTAATTTGCTCTAAAAACTTTTCAGATTTAATTACCTTACCAGAAAGAGAATTGATTTGGCTAGTGCTTTGAGCTGAACGTTGTTTTGATACTAAAGTTTTAATTACCTTTAACATAATGTTTCCTTATTTACGCTGTGAAACAGAGAGTCACAAAAGTGACGTTTAATTATTGTTAAAAGTTATTTAGCAATGATCGATCCAATATTACACCGCATTACACTTATCTTGATTGAATGTTGGTTTTATGTTCACAAAAAACAAAAAAGCACCAATTTAATATCAAAATGGTGCTTCATTAATGAGTTGTAGCCTTCATCAAGTAAGTAAGCAGTGGCTCAATTCAAAAATTGTTGGCTTAACACGCCAGAAATGGCCCCAACAAACCACTTAATATAACCTTTATCTCTTCTTAGATTGTGCTTGTTGTTTAGCATATTTGATGGCTTGTTCAACCTGAGGCAAGGATGTGCCCCCGAGGGCTTGCCGTGCGGCAATACAGGCACCTATCTCCAGTACAGGGTAAACATCTTCTGCAATTACCGGGCAAACTGTTTGAAATTCATCAAGTGATAGATCTTCTAGATTCTGGCCTTTACCAATCGCATGCTGAACAAGCTGCCCAACAATATGGTGCCCCTCTCTAAAGGGAATACCTTTAGCAACTAAATAATCAGCAAGCTCAGTGGCGTTGGCATGACCGCCTTTTGCTGCCTTTAACGTTGCTTCACCATTTACTTTGATGCCTTTAATACAGGCTTGCGCCATATGGATACAGGCAAGCCAAGTTGGCATAGCATCAAACAAACCTTCTTTGTCTTCTTGCATATCTTTATTATATGCAAGCGGTAATGCTTTTAGTGTCATCATCATGGCGCTGAATGCCCCAAAGACACGGCCGGTTTTACCACGGATCAACTCTAAAGCATCTGGGTTTTTCTTTTGTGGCATTAACGACGAACCCGAAGTCACATTATCGGCCAACTCAATAAAACCAGCTTCACCTGAGTTGTAGAAAATCAAATCTTCTGCGAAGCGTGATAAATGCATCATAGAAATACTTGCGCAACTTAAAAGCTCAACCACAAAATCTCTATCTGACACTGCATCTAAGCTGTTGCGGCTGGCATGTCTAAAGCCAAGATTGTGAGCCAAAGCTTCTCTATCAATCGGGTAAGCTGTGCCTGCTAACGCACCACTGCCCAGTGGACTGACATTTAATCTGGTAATAGCATCGTTTAAACGAGACTCATCCCGCTCTAACATTTCAACATAGGCCATGCACCAATGGCTGAATAGTACCGGCTGTGCACGCTGTAAATGTGTATAGCCAGGTAGAATTGTGCCCAGCTCACGTTCGGCAAGGGCGACGAACTCTGCTTTTAAAGCTTGAATGGCTTCAACTATTTGTTCGGCTGTACTTCGACTCCAAAGACGAAAATCAGTCGCAACCTGATCGTTGCGACTGCGGCCCGTGTGTAGTTTTTTCGCCAAATCGCCTACTTTGTCTATCAGCTTAGCTTCAACATACGAATGGATGTCCTCATACCCAGCGCTCGCTACAGCTGATAAATCTTGTTGTACTTCGCTTAATAGTTCATTCAAAGCTGCAACCAGCTCTGTATGCTCTTGCGCACTTAACACCTTTACTTGTTGAAGTGCACCGGCCCAAGCGATTGAGCCGATAATGTCTTGCTCTGCCATTTGATAATCAAACGGCAGAGAATCATTAAATTGTTTAAAAGCCTCATCAGGTCCTGATGAAAAACGGCCGCCCCATAGTGCCATGCTGAAATCTCCGAACTTAACTCTTATTTAGCCTTTGCGTTTAATGCAGCAATTCTGCTCGACAACGAGAACAGGCGAATAAACCCTTCAGCATGCGACTGGTCGTACACATCGTCTTCACCAAATGTGGCAAAATCTTCACTGTATAAGCTATTAACTGATTGCTTTTGTACTGCAGCCACTTGGCCTTTATACATTTTTAAGATCACTTCACCTGTCGCAACTTCACTTAGCGCTTCAGCACCAGCTAGCACTGAATCTTTTAACGGCGTGAACCAACGACCGTCATACACTAAATGTGCAAACTCAGATGACAGGGTTTCTTTCCACTTGCGGCTTGCTTTATCTAACACCAATTCATCAATCGCTTGCAGCGCAGCCATCATCACTGTGCCACCTGGGGTTTCATAACAACCACGAGACTTCATGCCCACTAGGCGGTTTTCAACAATATCAACACGACCCACACCATGCGGTGCAGCCAGTTTATTTAACTCGACTAAACACTTATATGGGCTATAACGCTCGCCGTTAACCGCAACAATCTGACCCTTCTCTACTGAGACAGCAACAAACTCTGGTTTGTCTGGTGCTTGCTCTGGTGCAGTGGTCCAAGTCCAAACTTGATCGCTAGGCTGGTTCCAAGGATCTTCTAGTTCCCCACCTTCATGCGAAATATGCCAAGCATTGGCGTCGCGGCTATAAATCTTTGTCGCAGATGCTGCACATGGAATATTACGTTCAGCCAAGTAATCGAGTAATGACTCACGGCTTGATAGCTCCCACTCACGCCAAGGCGCGATCACTTTTAGATCTGGTGCCAGTGCAGAGAAACAAGATTCAAAACGCACTTGGTCGTTACCTTTACCTGTACAACCATGAGATAGCGCATCCGCCCCTACTTTACGAGCAATTTCTACCTGCGCTTTAGCAATAATAGGACGCGCCATAGACGTACCTAGTAAGTAAGTGCCTTCGTAGATTGCGCCTGTTTTCAGTGTTGGGTAAATGTAGTCACTGACCATTTCTTCTTTTAGATCGACGATGTAACACTCAGAAGCGCCCGATGCTAAGGCTTTTTCTTCAACACCCACTAGCTCTTCTTCACCTTGACCTACATCGGCAACAAAAGCGACAACTTCACAGCCATAGTTTTCTTTTAGCCAAGGCACAATTGCAGATGTATCAAGACCACCAGAATATGCCAATACAACCTTTTTGATTTCGCTCATTACTTTACCCTTACACATAATTTGGATTTAACAGTGACACCAGCAGTGCATTTTGGGCATGCATGCGGTTTTCAGCTTGTTGAATAATTTTTGAATTTGCACCGTCCATCACCTCTGAGGTGATCTCATATTCACGGTGAGCAGGTTGGCAATGTAGAATCGTGCTTGCGCCTGATTGTTCTACCAACTGCTGATTAATTTGATACGGCATATATTTAGCTTTAACTTGCTCAAGTGGTGTCGTGTCACCCATTGAAACCCAGGTATCTGCATACAAAGCATCAGCTCCCGTTGCTGCTTCTATGTCATCGCTGACTGTGATTGACGCACCTGACTCTAATGCCAATTGTTCTGCTTGTTTTAAAATCTGTGCATCTGGTGAAGCACCTTTAGGGCTAATTGCCACAAAGTCAGTACCTAGCGTTGCAGCTAATAACATCAGAGAGTGAGTGACGTTATTACCTTCACCTAAATACACCAGTTTGATTTTACTGACATCGCCATACACTTCTTGCAGTGTTAAAAAGTCAGCCAATGCCTGACATGGGTGGTACAGGTCACATAAGCTATTCACCACAGGGACACTCGAATACTCAGCCAATGTTTGTAATGAACTATGCGCATTAACACGCGCGACGATGCCATCAGCCCAAGTGGCAATATTGAGGGCAAAATCTTTCACCGACTCACGGCCGCCCATCGCACCGTTTTGTTGATCAAGATAAACCGCATGACCACCCAGACGATTAATACCAATGTCGAAAGATACACGAGTACGTAAACTCGGCTTTTCAAACAAAGTAACGATAGATTGACCAGCAAGCGCTTGGTTAAACTCTTTTGGCTGCTGCTTAATGGTTTGAGCAAGCGACAATAGTTTTAGCGCTTGTGCTTTATCTAGTTCTAATCCAGTTAAAAAATGAGATGTCATTGCTATTTCCTAAGGTGTAATTTTGGTACCGACATGAATGCCTTGAACTAAGGCAATAAGATTTTCTGGCTTCTGCCAGCTCGATATATACACCCCGCGTCGTAAGTGTTGTGCAGCGTGCAGGCTGGTCTTCACTTTGACCTCCATGCCGCCAACAATGACTCCTTCTTCGATAAGAGTAGCAATGTGTTGTTCAGATAATTGATGTAAAGGTTGCTTGTTTGCATCAAGCACCGCCTCTACATCTGTCATATAAATCAGTTCAGCATCTAGTTGCTCAGCAATCGCCGCCGCCGCTTCATCGGCATTAACGTTATAAAGTTGACCATCAGCGCCAATGCCAATTGAACTCACCATAGGTGTTCTACCCAGCTCTAAGAGCGTAGGTAAAATACTTACTTCAACTTGCTGGCACTCGCCCACTTGCCCCAATGCTTTGAGTTTTTGCGAAGCAATTAAACCCGCTTCATATAAACAAGTACCCACAGGCTTTAAACCCGCTTTAATCGCTTGACCACTCAGTTGTTTGTTTGCAGTACCTGCCAATGCGCCCACAATATATGGCATCTGTTCTTTTGGACTGATACGAAGACCTTGATGCTTAGCCGTTGCAAAACCCGCATCCGACAACCACTTATCAACTAACGCGCCGCCGCCATGTACCACAACAAACTGCTTGTCGATTTGTACTTTTGTTAGCTCAGCAATTGCAGAAAATAGTCCCATCGCTGCATCTTCCGTGTTTAACACCGCGCCACCGACTTTAATGACCCATGTTTGCATCTTCATGACACTCCTTTTAAGCCAAGTTCAGCAGGTAACAATGCTGCGATATTCATACACTGTAGCGCTTGACCAGCTGCCCCTTTTAACAGGTTATCAATGGCAACCACCACAATCAGTTGCTCACCTTGTACTTGCCAGCCAATATCAACATACGGCTGTTTGGCCACACCTTTAATTGACGGCATTTGCTTGTTGCCTTTTAAACGAATTAGCGGTTCGTCGGCGAGCACTTGGAATGCTTCGTTAACTTGGTGCTCACTCACACCCGGCTTCAGCTTCACATAAATGGTTTCAAGAATACCGCGAGCAAAGTTGCCTAAGTGCGGGGTGAATAACACTGCATGACCAAGATACTGTGAAATTTCAGGCGTATGCCTGTGATTGAATAACCCATAAGGTGCGAGAGACACTTCGCAAAACTGGGTGCCAATATTGGCTTTACGACCCGCGCCGGTGACACCCGATACTGCGTTAACAATAATGGTATCGTCAGCAAGTAAATTAGCTTGTTTAAGTGGTTTTAAACCATTTAATGCAGCCGTTGGATAACAACCAGCAACAGCAACGAGTTGTGCCTGTGAAATGCCCTTTGCATTCCACTCTGCTAAACCATATTCAGCTTGTGCAAGCCAAGTGGGTGATTGGTGCGTAAAGCCATAAAAGCTGTCGTAGTCTTGAGGATTTTTAAGTCTAAAGCCGCCTGATAAATCAAATACCTTTTTACCCATAGCTAAAAACTTAGGTGCAAGTTCTACACTCACTTTGTGATCTGTACACAGGCACACAAAGTCTGCATTTGCTTCGATATCAACAAAGGCTTGTTCATTAAGAGGTAAAAGAAGCGTGTCGAGCAAAGAGGCATGTTCTGGATACAAGTCACTCAGTAATTTTCCTTTGTCTAAACTTTGCTCTGACACAAAACATCCAGCAAGGGAGAAGTTGGGATGTTTGGCAATTAAACTGGCTAATTCAGCGCCGCTATAGCCGCTAGCGCCAATAATGGTTACATTCAACATAGTAAAAAAGTCTCTAAAAATTTGGTTCCGTTTCGTGCCCTCTGGGCATTATTTAAAAAGTGTTGAATGTATATCGTCGCATCTTAGCCTCTAAATATATTTATGCTCAAAAAGTGAATTGATATTCATACTAAACACATATAAATTATTATGCAAACATTTTGAATAAATATTTTGGACTAATATGACCACTCCCGCTTTTATTAATATGTACCAGCAGCTTATCGCCGAGCCTTCGATCAGCGCACTCGACCCACAGCTCAACATGAGTAATCGCTCAACCATTACCTTGCTTGCAAACTGGTGTGAAAATTTAGGTTTTCAGGTTGAAATAACCGAGCTCGAAAGTGCACCGGGTAAATTTAATTTACTGGCAAAACGTGGCGAAGGTGAAGGCGGCCTTATGCTAGCTGGCCACACCGACACGGTACCATTTGACGAAAGTCGCTGGCGTTACGATCCATTTAAACTCAGCGAAGTCGATAACAAACTCTATGGTCTAGGTTCAATTGATATGAAAGGCTTTTTTGCATTTGTGATTGAAGCCATTAAGCAACTTGATACACAAGATGCGAAACAAGCTAAACCCATTATAATCCTCGCCACCGCAGATGAAGAGACCACCATGGCGGGCGCACAAGAAGTGGCAAAACATCAAAACTTAAAACCTGAGTTTTGTGTCATTGGAGAGCCAACGGACATGGTGCCTGTATTCACCCATAAAGGGCATATGAGTACCGCCATCCGTGTTACCGGTAAATCGGGTCATAGCTCTGATCCTGCACGCGGTTTAAATGCCATTGAAGTGATGCATAAAATTATTGCAAAGCTGTTGCAACTAAAAGATACTTTAAAGAATAAATATTCAATTGAGCATTTTGCAATACCCTACCCAACGTTAAACCTAGGGCATATTCATGGAGGAGATAATGCCAATCGTATCTGTGGCTGCTGTGAACTACACTTAGACATTCGTCCATTACCAGGCCTAAGCATTCAAGAGCTGCAATTATTATTGCTAGAAGCGGTTAAACCTATTAATGATGAATACCCAAATAGTGTCGCGGTTATCGACTTACACGATCCTATTCCGGCCTTTACTGGTACAACCGACAGCGCATTAGTAAAACTAGCTGAAGCAGTTTCTGGGGAGCTAGCCATTGCGGTGAACTACTGTACTGAAGCACCATTTTTGCAACAACTCGGCTGCGAAACGATTGTTATGGGTCCGGGCTCTATCGAACAAGCCCACCAGCCTGACGAGTTTTTAGCAATGGAGAAGATAAAACCTTCACAAGAAAAGATCACAAAGCTAATTCATAAATTATGTTTCTAAAACTAAAAAAGCCACCGAAGGTGGCTTTATTCAATCTGATTATCTATCTGCTATTGTAATTGTTTCACAGATTTCGATACTCATTGTATAAGTTGTTGGTCTATCACACGCGATTGAGCCAGTGTCAGTGATGCATCGTAGGGTATTAACACCACCTGCTACCGCTGGTGTTGCATTGACTGGTAGTGCTTTGTTGTCTTTTGACAGGTTTTTTACGCTTTTTTTATTTAGTTTAAGTTTCATTTTATTTTCCTTAAATGAATGAGTTTGGTGCCTGTGGATGATTTACTTTCAGTCCCTCAGAACCAATGGATGAATCAAGTATTGTTCTTTGACTTATTAAGATAAACAGTCGTTTCTGTAGCTTGGTGGCAAAGTAGTGATTGTAATACAAGGGTTTGTATGGCAAACCTCAGTTTTTGCAAACACAGGTACACCACCAGCAATTTGTGGAGTTGCTTCTAAAGCAACTTGAGCGTTATCTAAACTTAAGTTTTTTACTTTCTTTTTGTTTAACTTCAATTTCATAGTGACTTTCCTTATTGAGTGTGACCTAAAGGTCAAAAAAGAAACTACCAAAAAGGGGACAAGCTAGCAAGAATTTAATTGAATATTTCTCAAGTAAGCAAAATGATAATTAAAAGGAAATTAAACATAAAAAAAGAGCGCTTATTTGCGCTCTTTAAATTAAAAATTAAATAGGTGAACCTGGCGGCATTTTTAATGCTGTAAAGCCTTCTGGCCACTTTCCTGATTCTAAAAACGCTTTCACTTGACGTGCAAGATCATGCCTGAATGCGGTGTCTTCACTGACATTGCTAAATAGCGATCTTTGATCAAACTGTTTTGCTACGCGCATTAACTGAAAACGTAACTGTGCTTGCACTTCTGGCTCAACTTTATTTGAACTAGCGAGCTCAGCTAATCGTGCTACTGTTAAAAATTGCACGCGTTGAGTTAGTTTTTGTGCCATACCTGCTGTGCTATCTGCTTCAAATACCTTGCTGTATAACGTATTCATTAGGTCGCTCAAGCCAAAGTTTTTACTATCTCGCGCAGCATGCTGCGATAAACGATTTAAGCGCTCATCATTTAATAGCAGCTTTAAGCTATGGTTTGCTGCCACTTCCGGTAACGCCATAGCATCAAGGGCTAAGCCTGTGCGGCCATAGACACTTTCACGAGTTTTACGCTCACCATACGCTTTAGGGGGGATCAACGCTAAGATGCTCTCTGGGATCATCAACTGCTCTGCTTCAAGGGTTTTCAGCATCGCCGATAGTGCTTGCTGCTGTGTCGCTTTATCTACAATTTTCGCGCCTTTAACAGCGCGGTCGCTGCGTACTTCATAATCGTAATCAATACCTGCGATAAGCTTCACAGCCGACTCAACCTGGTAGCGATGGAATAAAAACAGGGGTACGAGTTTCTCTTCTAACTGAGACAGTGCAACACCCGTTTTAATGTTATTAATACCAAATGTATTCAACGCTTGCTGACGAATATCGAGTACACGCAGTAATTCTGCGGCTGGGTTTTCACCGTTATCCCATAAATGCGCGGTTGGATGACCGCCGCCTTGCGGGCGTGCATCTGGGTCAGAAATAAACTCTAACCCCTTGTTGTGGTTTTCAGTGATGATATTGGCAAGCTCAGTCGCTTCGTCTTTACCGCTGAAATCACTGTAACCATATTTCACCGCTTGAATATCCCAATCGCCCATACCTTTAGCATAGCCTTTAGAAATATCTAGCTGACCTTGTGCATCAAAACCAACCAACGGGTGCGGATAATCCATCACAGACGCTCTGTTTTTAATAGACGCCGAGAAGTTATGCGCAATACCCAGCGTATGACCAATTTCGTGAGCACTTAGCTGACGAATACGATCAAGGGCCATATTCTGTAAATGTGCGTTTACTTCATCACCTTTCACGAAGGGTGCCGCTAACGCTTCTGCAATTAGGATATCTTGGCGCACTCGTAATGAGCCTAATGTGACATGACCTTTGATGATCTCACCCGTTCGCGGATCAATAATTGATGAGCCATACGACCAACCGCGTGTAGCTCTGTGCACCCACTGGATGACGTTGTAGCGCACATCCATAGGATCGGCATGCTCAGGTAAAATTTTCACTTGGAAGCCATTGCTATAGCCGGCTGCTTCAAACGCTTGCTCCCACCAACGTGCACCATCTAATAAAGCCGTTCTAACTGGCTCAGGGACACCTGGATCAAGGTAATACACAATCGGCTCAACCGCTTCACTTTGCGCTGCCGTTGGATCTTTTTTCGCTAAACGATGACGAGGAATATAACGCACTAGCATAGACTCGCTCAGCGGAGCCGAGTAGTCCTTATGCTCAATACTCCAATACCCAGATTGCGCATGGAATTGGCGAGGCTGATACTCATCATCAGGTAATTTAATTAATGAGTGATGCTGGTGAACTGTCACTGCATATGGGTCTGCACTGACTTGACGAACATATTCACCCGGCTTGCTGCCCTTAAACGTTAAGACGGCTTCAAGCTCCGTGTTATCTACAAATGCTTTTGAGCGTGGCATGAATACCGCACTACGCGAGCCATCTAAGCTAAAACTACCTTGCTTACGATTTGCTAGTGTACGGCTCACACCATGCACATCTGATAACAGATAAGGTGTGTAATCAATCAAAACACTGTCGCTGTCTTCGGCAACAACTTTAAAGCCTTGCAGAATACTAGAGGCAAAGGCTTCGTTGATACTCTGCTTTTCAGCAGCGTTGCTTGAGCTCGCACGATAGTAAGTATTTAAGGCGCGAAGCATGATTTTATCGCCAAAGCGTTCAAATTGCGCGATATGCGTACCCCCTAGTTGGCCTCTATCTAAGCCGATATCATTCGAACCCACCCCGTACGGCAAGCTAAATTGCAGCAAGAAGGGTTGCTTGAATTTATCGACATCAAGGTAAATTTTGCCGCTTTGCGTGTCGGCATAGAAGGAGTAATGACCCGGAAAATGATTAAACTTTTCAGTAAACTCATCAATAGACTTAATTGCGGCGTGCGCTTGGGTTATCATAGTGCCCAGCAAAGCTGAGAATATGACAGGTAAAAATCCAATTTTTCGCATAATCTTATCTTTGTTATTAGAGGTTTTAAGTGGTTGTCATTGTAACAGTATAATTTATCCAATCTGTTTAACAGCTATTTAAGACAAAATTCAGCGCGGCACGCAGTCCTCTCTCACACTATACTTGGCTGCGACCATAACGTTATCAGGACTATTTACTATGCGTAGACTTCCTCCGGTGTTAATTGAAGACGGTTGTTCTAGAGAGTTAGTTTCATTGATCCGCACTATCCTTGCGGCTTGTAAAGAAATTTCATTCCGTGTTGGCCAAGGCGCACTTTCCGGTGTTTTAGGTTCAACATTAGACGAAAACATCCAAGGTGAAACTCAGAAGAAGCTTGATGTACTGTCTAACCAGCTTTTAAAAGACATCTTATTAGAGTCTGGCTATGTAAAAGCGATTGCATCTGAAGAAGAAGACTACACGGTGGCGGGTAACCCTGACGCTGATTTTATCGTCGCGTTCGACCCACTTGATGGTTCTTCAAACACTGATATCAACTCACTGGTTGGTACGATTTTCTCAATCATGGAAGCGCCTAAAGATTCAGATCCTGCGGATCCTGCCATCTTCATGCAGCCAGGTCACCAACAAGTTGCAGCAGGTTATGTACTATATGGTCCATCAACAACGCTTGCGCTTTCTACAGGTAAAGGCACACGTATTTTCACTCTTGATAAGACGCATGGCAGCTTCTTATTAACTGAAGACTTTGCGAAAATTCCAGAAGATACCAAAGAGTTCGCAATTAACGCTTCTAACCAGCGTCACTGGCAGCCGGCAATGAAAAACTACATTCAAGATTTGTTAGCTGGCGATACTGGCCCTCGCGGCAAGAACTTTAACATGCGCTGGATTGCAGCCATGGTCGGTGACGTTCACCGTGTACTATGTCGTGGTGGTTTATTCACTTACCCTGCTGACACCAAAAACCCAGAAAAACCATACAAACTTCGTTTAATGTACGAAGCAAACCCAATGGCGATGCTAGTAGAACAAGCGGGCGGTTTAGCGCACACTGGTGAAGAACGAATTATGGATATTCAACCAAATGACATCCACCAGCGCGTTGCGGTAATTCTTGGTTCTAAGAACGAAGTTGAAGCGTGTTTGGCTTATCACAAATAAGTAGGCTTCAAGTTTTACGTATTAAAAAAGCAGCTTAGGCTGCTTTTTACTTTTTAACTAGCTTCCAGTTTCCTGCTTTTAGCTTTTAGCTTCCAACAAGTTGCTTAATTGCTGAATTTTTTCCATTGTAATCTGCCCCATCTGCTCAGGATTACTCAAGGCATACAATACGCCTTCCACTTGTTGTGTATCTATATCTTCTCGCATATCGAGTAACTGTGCCCACATTTCTAATTCATCCATATCTAACTGCTTACTCAGTACTTTATCTAACACAGCTAAAACATCTTGATTGCTAACACAATAAACCACCTCTGATTGGGAGGCAGAGAGTAAGACTGAAAACGCCTCTGAACGCTTTTCACTAAAGTGTACGATGGCTTTAACGGCCTCTAGATGAGTCATGTTATTATTCACGCAAATTTCTCTTATTCGAATGTCTTCATGAACTGCTCGCAATGCCAGCAAACTCTAAAATGTAGTGCCAATACTGATTGCTGGTGTATGACACTGCCAAATATTCTACCTATTTCCGAGTCATCTGGCTGCGTGTGCCGCGCTTGTTTAATAAAAAATATTAGAACTTACATCGAAGATATGAAAAACAAGCCTATAAAGGATCAGCTTGCGCTCGCAAGACCTTACCAAAACGACACTAATTTTATTGAAGGCATTGATTATGATATGGAAAATGGCTTGCTCGTGATGAGCCGATGGGCACATTTAAGACGGGGTAAATGCTGTGGCAACGGCTGCCGCCATTGCCCTTTTAAGTAACCGGAACTCTGGTTAAGTAGTAACTTATACTTCACCAGTCTCTATGGTTAGATTGTTTTCGGCATTGCCCCACTCTGACCATGAGCCGTCGTACACGGCTAAATCTTGATAACCACATTCATCTGCGATCATAGCTAAAATACAGGCAGTTATGCCGGAGCCGCAGCTAAATTGCAATGACTTGCCTTCTACGCCCAAAGTTTTCAATCTTGCATGTAATTCAGAAATCGGTTTTAGACATTTGTTGCTATTGAGCACACTCGCATAGTGCACACTTTTGCTGTTTGGAATATGCCCGGATATCATACCCGCTCTTGGCTCAGGCTCCTCGCCTGTAAAACGCTTATAGCTGCGCGCATCAAGCAATAAGGTATTAGGATCGTCTATGGCATTGAGAACTGCTTGCTTATCAATGAAGTAACCTGCTCTTGGGTGAGCAACAAAATCACCTATGATTTTAGCTTGGCTGTACTCAACCTGAGTAGGCAAACCCAATTCAAGCCAACGCACTAAGCCCCCATCTAATACGTATACCTCGTCAAAACCCATGCTTTTAAACATCCACCAAGCGCGTGCGGCACTGAATAGGCCTTTGTCGTCATAAACAATCACAGTATCAGCGTTATTCACGCCCAGTTGGCGCATTTCAGCCTGAAACTGCTGCGCACCACACATAGTGCTAGAAAGCACTGCATCGGGTTCACAAAGCGCACCTTTGATATCAAACCGTTTTGCGCTTTGAATAATCGCTTGAGGGCTATATTCTCCCTTTTCACCGGCATTCACTATACCCGCATCAAAAACATGAACGTGTTCAAGGTTTTCTTGTAACCATTCGCAGGACTTGATGTTTTTCATCCATACACTCCCAAAGCACCTATCAATCAGGCTATACTAGACGGCAATTTTCACAAGTACAATATAATCGCCATGGTTAAAGCTATTAAAAAAGAAGCTATTTCAGGCCCTATTTTAGCCGTACTACCAAAGTTTATTGGCGATGCAATCAATACTCTATCTGCTATCGAACTACTCAGAAAACTTTACCCTGATAATGAGATTTACCTATTAGCTAGGCCCTATATGGTTGAGCTTTTAGCACGTGATGAGTTTTATAATATCAAAGTGATTGCAGATGAACGTTATAACGAAACTAAGCTTTCAGTGTTTGCACTAGCAAAAAAGTTAAAACAACATCAGTTTTCAATGGCCGTGTTGTTTAGAGGGTCTTTCTCTGAAGCGCTACTAGCTAAACTTGCAGGTATCAAAACCGTTATTGGCTATGCACAAAATGGCCGAAAACCCTTACTTAGCCATTCATTAAGTTTAAATGTGAATCATCATTACTTGCTCAGGTATTGCCGTTTAATTAACGACACACATGATGACTGTTTTGAGCAGTTTGATATTCCCAAATTAACTTACCGAGAGATTGAAAAAACCACCGCTAATAACGGCAAGCCAAGTATTGGTTTGTACTTTGGTGGAAAAAATAAAGGCGCACGCCACTACCCATTCGAACTAGCAAAACAAGTGATTGCTTTACTGAATGAGAAGTACTTGCCTAATTTAATTCTAATTGGTGATAAATCGGAAAAAGTTGATAATCTAAAGCTACTCGAATACGCAAGCAATTTAAATGTGGCCTGCGCAGATTTAACGGGGAAGACTTCATTAACTGAACTAGTCGACCATATTGCTTCGTTCGATTTACTCATTAGCATAGATTCAGGTCCGATGCATATGGCTGCTGCAGTGCAAACGCCATGTGTTGCCATTGTTGGGCAAGGCACGAGTCCATGGTCTTTAGTCGTACCTAAAACACCTAATGTTGTTGCAGCAACGGCTGAGCACAGCCTAAAACTCAACGAAAACCTGCTCGTAACAGATATTTCAGCACAGCAAATTGTTCAAATTAGCCTAGCTTTAATTCAACCTAAAACACCTTACATAGATGAAGCCACATTGCTATTATCTAAACACAATAATAAATAAGAAAGTCAATTATGCAGCCTCCTATTTTTATCATCAACATGGCTAGTAGCATCGAAAGATGGCATACCACATCATCTCGATTGCAAGCCATTGGTTTAGAAGGCACTCGCTTCGAAGCCACTGTCGGTAAAGCTCTCTCAGAGCAAGAAGTCGCCTCTTGGTACAGTGCAGAGCTAAACTTAAAACGCCATCATAGAAATATGACACCAGGTGAAATTGGTTGCTACATTAGTCATATGCGTATTTGGGAAAAAATGCGTGATGAAAACATCCCTTTTTGCATCGTGCTAGAAGATGATATTAAAATTGAACCACATCTCGTCGATGTGATTGAACAAATCGGTAAATTAATAGGATGGGATTTAGTTAAGTTGTCAGATAACTGCGAAAATTCATTTATTGATGAAGTAAAACTTAGCGATAAATATATCTTAGGTAACTACTTAAAAGTTCCGAACTGTTGTAATGGATATGCTCTTAGTCTAGATGGGGCCAAAAAGCTATTAAATAGAAAACCCTTCTTTAGGCCTGTCGATGTTGATATACAATTTCATAGTGAAGTTTCATTAAATATTACTGGAATTAAGCCCTACCCTATTGATGAAGATCTGTCTTTTATTAGTGACATTGCTAGTGTTAATAATGGCCGCCATTCAAATAGAAGTACTTTTTGGAGAAATTTCCGCCATCGCAAAGACATGTATTTTCAGCGCAAGAAAATTTCAGCCGACCTCTCTAAAATTACCCCAAAATAAAAAACGAGCCTCAGCTCGTTTTTTATTTACTCTTATTATAACTTTATAAATCAACCAGCCTGATGATAATCACCTAACCAGTTCAAAAAATCAGTCGATGGGAGCGGCTTACTTAAATAATATCCTTGCGCATAATCACACTGCATTTGATCTAATAGATTAAGAGACGCTAAGTTTTCAACCCCCTCTGCAACCACAGAAAAGCCTAACTGATGACCCAGCGTAATTGTTGACTGCACAATGTGTTGATCTTGCTGCGACTCATCAAGTTTTAGAATAAACACTTTATCTAATTTTAACTCATCAATAGGCAGCATTTTAAGACGTCCGAGAGACGTTTGCCCTACACCATAGTCGTCTAGGGAAATCATCACACCTAACGCTTTTAAAGCCTTGAGCGCAGCGATGCCTTTCTCTTCATTCTCTATCATGTCACGCTCTGTGAGCTCAATCGTAATGAGTGCGGGAGGTACTTTAAATAACGCTAATTGAGACTCTAAATGTGGGAAAAAGTCATCATGGGCGATATCCTGTGCCGACACATTAATGGCCGCTTTCATATTTAACCCTTGCTGTTGCCACAAGGCAACCTGCTTAACCACAGTGGTAACAACCCACTGAGTTAAATCGACAATCAACCCTGACTGCTCAGCTAAATCAATGAATAGCTCAGGAGAAACCCATTGCCCGTCTGGTTTATGCCAACGGATCAGCGCTTCAACTTTATCAATTTGTTGTGTTTTTAAGTTTAACTTAGGTTGATAGGCCATAAATAGTTGCCCATCATCATTCGTAAGTGCCTGCTTTAATTCATCAATCAACTTGAGTCGAGCTAAGTGTTCTTCATCTTCACCATCTTGATAATAGTAAATCTCATGACTATCTTGCGCTGCAGTATCGACTGCTATCAAAGTTCTACGCACCAAGTCTTCTGGGTTATCAGCTTGCTCGGGATAAATCACCACACCCATGCTAAAGCGCAGCGATATATCTAAATTACGGATCATGTAGCTTTTTACTAATGCTTGATTAAGCTTTGCGACACAGGCTTCAACAGTACTGCCCACTGTGGGCTCCATAACCACTAAAAACTCATCGCCACCAATACGTGCATGTAAACCATTAGAATCTTTGGTGACCTCTTCAATTCGCTTAGCAACCGCGCGAATACAATCATCACCGACTCGTGGACCAAGCTTGTCATTGATGTGGCGTAAACCTCGTATATCAATCGCAATTAAATATAAGGTAGGATTGCTTGTTAATTTCTTTGCAAGACGTTCTAGGGCCGCAGAGCGATTATAAAAGCCCGTTAAATGGTCGTGCTGAGCTTGAAAGCGAATTTGCTTCTCACGAGCTTGAATGTCTTCACCCATTTCTTGGAAAGCATCTACTAGCTCACAGATCTCCTTACTTGGACTGTGATCCGTTAAACCCGCACTATAGTCCCCTTTTGAGAAGCGCTTTGCCATCTCAGTCAAATGCTGAAGTGGGGTCGTCAAGTTATTTGCTAAGAAGCCACTGGTTAAGAAGCCAAGCACTATAGTACCGCACGACAATAAAATGATACTTAATACTAGTTGATCAAATTCATCATATTGCTCTGTGAGGTTTGCACTAAGGATAACGCTAATGGGATTGCTCGATAAAGCTGGTAAAGGCACTTCGGCACTTATAAAAACAGGGTAATCAGAAAGCCAGCGTGTTGTTGTTTGCCCATGAATGAAGGCTAGAAGATCGCTTTGTTCATTTGGTAGCTCTATTGAACTGGCTTTTAGACCCGTAGCGTGAGAAATGAAGCTCATCTCGACACCCGTTAGTTCTTTAAGCTCTGTTGCTATCTTCTCATCGACAGCAAAACCAACCACACTCAATGCAATGGTGCGTGGTGCTTTTACTGGCAAAATAATGGCCTGATAGAGCTGCTTATCTATCACTATAAAAGTTGATTCTTTGCCATTACCTAGCAGTTGCTTCATCAGCTGTTGGCTATTATTTGGTAACACTAATCCATCTTTGTTAGACGCAATAACATTACCTTTTAAATCCATCAACAGCATAATATCTGCATCAATTCGGTTGCTGTGATTAAACAACGCACTTTGAATGGTGTCTTGATCGCGACTCGCCACAGCTTGCTTAAAGCCAAAGTCAGCAGTCAGTACCGTAGAAGCGGTCACTAATAAGCGCTCTTTGGCTTTTAAATATTGTTGGTAAACATTTTGCGCAACTTTAATGCCTTGCTGAACTTGTTTGTCGTTATATTGATTTGTTGACCACCAAAAGCTCGCTAAGCTGGTGATTGCTGTAAGCAATACAAGCCCGACACACAGTAAAATAATACGTTGTTTTAAAGTGGTGCTCATGATGTTCCTTTTGCACGCTGCTCACTAAACATAGTCACAACAAGTTACGCAGTAAAAATTAGAATTCAGAGATGGTTATGAATATAGACCAATATTGCCCTAAATTCATTGACCGAGATCTTAGTAAAGATAAAGGGATAACCTTGATAATTGCAAGGGTTTTGAGAATAAAGCCTGATAATACAAGTTTTTAGTATTATCAGGCTAAAGATTTAATAGCTTTAGGTATGACCTATTAAATCACATTAGCGAACAACTTAGTCGATAAGACCATATTCGCTATCTAGAATAGCAATCACTTCTGCACGTGGGTCGGCAGGGATTGTTAATTCTTTGCCTACAATCTTACTCGCGATACCTACATAAGTGTCTGATACTGACATCATCACATCGACTGGTAGCTTGTAATCTTGTGCCAGTTGCTCACGCTCAGGCATTCTATCTTTATTAAGCAATACATCGCTGTCTGGCACGTTATTGATTAGTAACTGACGGAAGCCTTCTTTCGAGTTTTCGATTACTTTACCGTCACGGAAGGCTGGACCATCCCAAATACGAGATGAATCAGGCGTGCCGACTTCATCAATGTAGATAAGCTGCTCAGTGCCATCGGTTTGCTCTACGTAACCAAACTCAAACTTGGTATCAACAAAGATCTGATCAAGCTCAGCAAGTTCTTTGCTGATCAGCGCAAAACCTTCAGTTAAAAGCTTTTCGTACTGAGCCACATCCGCTTCTGATTTGAAGTTAAATGCCGCTAGGTTATCCGTGATGTTTTTACGTGTGATGTTGACATCATCCACTGGCGGTACTTCTGGTACGTCAGTGATAATGCCTTTGGTAGACGGAGTTATCAGTACTTCGTCTAACTTCTGGTTAGCTTCAAGTCCTTCTGGTAACTCAATACCACAGAAGTTGCGTACGCCTTTGCTGTAATCACGCCACATGCTGCCAGTAATGTACTGACGCGCAATCGCTTCAACACGTACCGTGCTTGCTTTACGTACGATCCACACATAAGGGTGCGGAATGTCTACAATGTGGTTGCCCGCAAGACCTGCTTGATCGAATAACTTAAACCAGTGTGATGCCACGCTGTTAAGTGCAATACCCTTACCTGGTACGCCATTTAAGCCATTTTCGCCCTGCCAAATGCAGTCAAACGCAGAAATACGATCAGAAATTACCATGATCGCCAGCTCCGTACCTTTAGGTACATCGTAGCCTTTTTCTTCGATTAAACGCGCACTGTCTTCGTCGGTTAACCAATAAACTGAACGAACTTTACCACTGTGAACGGCACCTTTTGTGCGGATCGGTAGATCATCATTCACTTCTAAAACTTTGTAGCTACTCATTATTACTCCAAGGCCGGATGCACCTTGCTAAGGGGTGCAAAAAATATGAGGGGGTTAGAAGTGCATATAATAATCGCAAGACCCTTAAATCACAAACTAAACCCGAACTCTTATGTTGCTAAATGTGGGGTTTATCGTTGAATTTTGGTAATTAAACCGAGCAGAGTTTAGCCGATGAGAAAACTGTTATACCATCACAGTGTTTTTAGTTTATTGAGCCCATTATGATTGAGATAAACAACCTCGTATTTAGCTGGCCTAAACACCCCGCCCCTACGCTAGATATTGCTGAGTTAACAATTAGCCAAGGCGAACGGATATTTTTACACGGCCCGAGTGGCAGTGGTAAATCGACCCTGCTCGGATTATTAGCGGGGATTAATGCCATTCAAGCGGGTGATATTAAAATTTTAGATACGCCAATGCGTCAACTTTCAGCTGCAAAACGAGACCAATTTAGGGCAGATCATATTGGGACTATTTTTCAAAACTTTAATTTGCTGCCATTTTTAGACCCCATTGAGAACGTCATGCTTGGCTGCCAATACTCTAAAATGCGAAAAAGCAAACTCACCCAGTCTTTACAGCAAAGCGCTATTAGCTTGCTAGAAAATTTAGGGATAGACCACACTCTACAAGCTAAATCTGTCAGTGAATTAAGTATCGGCCAACAGCAGCGAGTAGCGGCAGCACGGGCATTCATAGGTCAGCCAGAGCTTATCATTGCCGATGAACCTACCTCGGCGCTTGATGCCGACAGCCGTGAAGCCTTTATAGAAACCTTGTTTAACCAAGCTGAAAAATACCAAGCTACTATTTTATTTGTCAGTCACGACCACAGCTTGGCGCAGCTATTCGATAGAAAAGTGAGTTTGAATGAGATCAACGGAGCGGCACAATGAACTTAGCATCTCTGGCTTTCAAAAGTAGTTGGAATCGTAAATCGAGCGTACTACTCACTCTATTCACCATTGCCATCAGTGTGATGCTGCTACTCTCAATTGAACGAGTGAGACAAGAAGCAAAAAGCAGCTTCGCCAATACCATTTCTGGCACCGATTTAATTGTCGGAGCACGCACGGGCGACATACAGCTGTTGCTCTCAAGTGTCTTTCGTATAGGTCATGCTAATAATGCCGTGCAGTGGCAAAGCTATGAATATATTAAACAGCAACGCGGCGTGGCATGGACCATCCCGATAAGTCTTGGCGACAGTCACAAAGGACATGCGGTATTAGGCACAGATAGCAGCTACTTCACACATTTCCGTTACGGGAAAAAGCAAATGCTGGCGTTTGCACATGGCCGCGCATTTCATAATGGTTGCGAAGTGGTTCTTGGCAGCGATGTAGCGAAAAAGCTCAACTACCATCTCGGAGAACAAATCGTGATCTCCCATGGTATGGGTAACACCAGCTTTCACCATCATGATGATAATCCAATGACCATAGTCGGTATTTTAAAGCCGACCGGCACGCCTGTTGATCGCACCGTGCATGTGCCACTCATCGCCATTGATGAAATGCATGGCTCCGGTCATAACAAATCGCCACGCATGATTGGTAAGGCCATTAACAAACCAACAAACGAAGCTGCTCTTTCTCGTGATGAGCATAAACACGAGGATCATGATCATCACTCACATGAAAAACATGACGATGAACACCACGAGCATGACGACCATAGTCATGACGACCATAGTCATGACGACCATAGTCATGACGACCATAGTCATGACGACCATAGTCATGACGACCATAGTCATGACGACCATAGTCATGGCGAGCATAGTCATGGGGAACATCAGCATAAAACCCACCAGCCTGTTGAGAGTGAGCCGGGCGATTTAATTGGTGAGCCTAAACAAATCACTGCGTTTTTAATGGGTTTTGATTCACCTCTTTATACTTTGCAAGTTCGCCGTAATATCAACCAATATCAAGGTGAGCCACTGCTGGCCATTATGCCCGGCGTCACCTTGCGTGAACTGTGGGGCATGTTAGATATTGTTGAAAAGGTCTTATTGCTGTTTTCAATCGTGGTGGTGATCATCAGCTTACTTGGTATGCTGACAACCTTACTAGCAACGCTCAATCAAAGACGTCGTGAGCTGGCCATTCTGCGATCTGTCGGCGCACGCCCTTGGCATATTTTCAGTTTGCTAACCAGTGAAGCGGTGATCATCACGCTACTCGGTTGCCTGCTCGGCACGACGTTATTCTTTGTGGCAATCTTGCTAGCGCAACCTGTGTTACAGGCACAGTTTGGTATTAGCTTGTCGCTTTCTATGCTCAGCAGCTATGAAGTTAAGCTATTGGGCGCTATTATGCTGGCTGGCACTGTGATGGGACTCTTCCCTGCAATGCGCGCCTATTATTATTCACTCAGCGACGGCATGAGTATTAAAGTTTAATACCAATGCTCAATAATACGTAATTATTTTGAGGGACTTAAACTGACGCTAGCTATGTTAAAAATTTCTTATTTAGAATAACTAAATAGCAAAATTTTTGCCTTGCTATCGACAAGTTTCCCTCACCTCAAAATAGACTACTTAATTAAGAGTATTGGTATAAGAGGATATCTTAAGTATGAAATTATTTTCACTCTGCTTTGCTTTGTGCTTTAGCGCACTGAGTTTTGCCCAAGCACCGAAAGAAATTTTTTGGGAAGACTTAATCCCACAAGGTCATGTGCAAATTAGCAATCAAGACGCAGCCAGTCACGATGGCGCAGACCAAAATTGGGTGCAACCAGATTTAGATGCCCCAGTAGTAAAAGCATTAGATGGTCAGTCGGTGAGTTTGCCGGGTTTTGTTGTACCCCTTGAAGGTGACAGCGAAGTGATCACTGAGTTTCTATTGGTGCCGTATTTTGGCGCGTGTATTCACGTGCCACCGCCACCACCAAATCAGATCGTCCATGTAAAAATCAAAAACGGTGTACCAATCGAAAGTTTATACGATGCAATCACAGTCACAGGGATTATCAAAGTCGAAACTTGGAGTGGCGAATTAGCGCAGACCGGTTACACCATGCAAGCAGTGGGTGTTGCCCCTTTTGAGCTTTAAATATTTTGAAGATAAATCAATATGAATAAAGGCCACCGATGTGGCCTTTATTTTTAAGCTATGAAATTGCTGCCACCACTTTTTCACAAAGTTGGTGCGTTAATAAAGCTCGCTGTAATTCAATATTATCAGCTTTGTTGAGCGCTATTGCGTTTAACCAAGCCGTTAACATGTCATCAAAACCACGCTTATACAAAGTTGTCTGCCAGTCATCAAAGCTACGATTGAAACTGGCATCATCTTGCATCAATACAGCCTCTGTTAAAGCATTAATACGCCACTTCTGATGAGCGCCCGTTATCTCAATCACTTCTTCTGCTTTACCATTGTATCTATCCATTGAGCCCTGAAATAACCGTCCCTGATGGGTGAATTGAATATGTACAGCAACAATGTCTCCTTCCGATGTTTTTTGAGAAAAAACTTGCCAATCATTTAAATCAGAGAAACTTTGAACACCAGCATAAAAACACAACCCATCAATCACATGGATAAAGTCATCAAACACAAAGCTACGAGCTGGGGCACTCAAGTTATGGCGATTCTTTTGCCAACGTAAATGCCTTATTGGCTCTATCGTCGCTGCTGTTAATTTAGGTGCAAAACGGCGGTTAAAACCTAAGAATAAAGGCATATCTTGCTGTTTTGCTAATTCAATAAGCTCTTCAGCTTGCTCTAGGTTATCAGCTAAAGGTTTATCCACAAACGTGGCTATGTTGGCCTCTAAGGCCTGTTTAGCCATTTCAAAATGCGCACTCGTATGACTATGGATCATAACTGCATCAGGTTTACTGGCTAACAACTGCTGATAATCTGTAAAACCTTGCTCTACGCGATATTTAGACTGTAGCTCTGACAATGTTTCTTGATTTCTAGTACACAGAATGGGAGTAATATCTTGATGTTGAGTGACGATAGGCAGATATGCTTTTTGAGCAATATCACCCAACCCAACCATGGCAATAGACAATCGACGCATAACAACTCCAATACATCAAATGTGAAAAAGCTAAACATCATATCACTATGCTTAGCTTTAAAGTATTAGACCTAGGTAGGTAAAATAATTCGTTAACTTTAATAAAATCAGAAAGTAAGAACTATTTATTTACGCATCAACTGGCTGCTTAACCAAATAATACACCGCCGCGGGCTCCGAATAATTCGGCGCGTGGTCATAACTAAACACCGCATAGTATTTAGCGATATCAGGGTTACCAAAATTATCGAGCGTATATTCATCTGGCCCACCGTATAGCTTTACGCCATCAAACGGAGAACGCGGTGGGTGGAAGCAATTTCGCACCACAAAACAGCCGACAAAATCATCGTTTTCTGGGTTTTGCCAAGTCAGTTTTACTACTCCATTTTCAACCTGTGCCTGTAACTCTGTAGGTGCGGGTAAAGCTTGATTACGCCGGTTTATGTAGCGAATATTCAGCTCTGCATTACTCCACTCAATTAACGCATTTTTAGCTTGAGATTCAGCGGTGGCGCGGATCACAAAGTAATATGGGGTTTGTGTTTGATGTAAGCGCGCCAGCTCCTTCAAGCTGTAGCTGTCAAACATAAAATCATGGGCAGTGCGCTCTTTAAGCTGGGCGTTACTCACTTCATAGCCGATATATTCAATTTTCTGACGCTGTTTAACGTGTTTAAAGTCAACGTCTTTTAACTCCACCAGCTCGACGGTAAAACGTACGTCTTTGCTCGATGGCAGTGAGTTTTGGCTATACAAGGTTAAGCAAGCTTGGGTGAATACGGTTTTCTCTGGCTCTAACTCATGTTGATGCTCAAACGCCATTTGCCCGTAGACGATTTCACCTTGGTCGTCGAAACCTGAACATAAGCTATCCGCTATCACTTTCTCTTGGTAAATGGTATTACAGCTGTTGGGCGTCAGTTTTAAGCTTTGTTCTGGCAGTTGATAGACCAACTCTAAATTAGGACGATAGTGTAAGCCGCTGCCAAATGGCCCATAACCTATGTCGAATTGCATCACTTGTGAGTCATTACCTAGTGGTAAACTGGTTGGCCCTTGTAAGCGTAAGATCAGTTTTTGATCGTCTAACAGTTGAGAGATCAAATCTCGCTCTACGCCATTAAACTTCCATTTAAGCCAAATACCTTGAGTCATTTTATCTGATTCAATCGTTTGCCCCAGCGTATGTAAAGCGGGCGCTTCACAAATGGCACTGTAGTCATAAATGTTGTCGATTTGATTTGGATCGAGCACTGATATCGACCATTCACCATACTTCTCTATTTTCGCGTTCACTCGATTCATCGGGTATAAGAAAAACTCCGCCCGATCGATATGCGAGCCTTCTGGGATATTCGCCAAATCGAATACCACGACACCCACGCTCGTGCCACGCTTTTTATCGACACCAATGAACATCGAGTTATAACCAAAGCGCTCGCGTGCCTTTTGCTGATAGTTAGCACTTAAATACCCAACTTGCTCTTTGGCTGGGAATAGCGTGCGACTACATTGATGCTCTGCCAATAAGGTTTTTAAACGCAGCTCAGGGCTAAACGGCGATTTAATTTTAGTGACTTTATCGACAGCGCGAATGTTGTAAAAATAAAACTGTCCGCTTTCTAGTTGAGTATCGGTGAACGACAATGACTTGGTAATTGCCACTAAGTTGGCTTCATTACAGGGGCTTTTATTATGTTCAGCACGATACAATTCAAAATAAATGTCTTCGCGCTGTTCATATTCCCACTCAAGCTCTACGCTATCGTGACCCACTTGCTTTATGGTGAAATCTGGCACTCTTGCAGGTGCAAGGTTTGAGTAGTTAATGGCTTCACCCAAAGCGTACGCAACCGCAGGAATATTCTCGGCCACACTCTGCGCCATATTCTTCATATAATCAGGAATGTTGCGGGTACCCACCTCGACAACTGTGGCAATAATCCCTCTGCGATAGTAATACTCGCGGCCGCTGCCCTGAATAAGCTGTGCAGGCGGCTTGCCACGATGAATACCATACTGGCGACCCGTGACCTTTTTAATCTCGTTATTCATGTTGGCACACAACACATTTAAATCTGTGCCTTCAATCTCAACTTCGTGATTAAACTTATGGGCCGGAAAGAACACATTCCCTTGAGAATGGTAGTCAAGGGCAATACAAATGTTACTGCGCTTTTCGACGAAGTCACGAATGGCGCAGGTTTCAGGCTCTGAAAACGCATGCGGACCACCGTAAGTGTTCGATTGCGTATTGCTGTTTCGCATGAATTTAGCGTCAAAGTTGCGATTAAGATCCACTCCAAAAGTGCCATCGCCATTATTGCGGCGGTTTTTACGCCAAAATGAAAAGTGATTACGCGAGTACTCAAAGCCGTCAGGGTTTAGGCAGGGCACCATATACAACGTGTTCCGTGTTAACGCTGTTTGTAACTTAGGGTTAAAGCGATAGTTGTCTATGACATACTGAATAAACTTGATCGCTAACTCATTCCCTATCCATTCCCGTGCGTGAATGGTGCCCGTATACAATAACGCGGGTTTGTCATCCGCATAGGTGACATCTAATGACAAAGTAACCAGCATAATGGGCCTGCCCTCCCAAGTTTCACCGATACTTTGTAGACGTATTAAATGCGGATGTTCACTCATCGCTTTTTGTAAAAAATCGATGGTGTCTTGATACGACGCGTATTGTATTTTCATGCCTGCTTCCCGTTTATGCTTTTGTAAAGGCGTGCCAGTGATCGACGATTTTCTCTAGCTTTTTCGCTTTGAGATTTTTAACAACACACAGCTGTTCAGGCTCAGTATTTAAGGCCTCAACCACACCAGTTGCTCCAAAGGTCGCTAAGATGTCATCAATCATTTTGTCACCCACGCCTTTGACTTCACCCAGCATGGCGCGAATTTGTGACTCATCAAAAGCCACATTCGGTAAATCGGTTTCAGGCATGACTTCATCACTGCCCGGCACAGGTTGCATGGCTGACGCTGGCACCACTTTGGCAGGCAACTTAAAGTTATCTTGTAGATTCCAGATCTCACTCGGCCACTCTTCACCCGCGCGGTACTGGGTATCAAAGATTGGATACCTTTGCTCTGTCATATCGGTAAATAATTCGCCGCAGTCTTGGCTTGGGGTATATTGAGAGAATCCAATATGGCGCATAGTACGCAGAAAGCGTGCATCGATTTTGCCCAGCTCTTCCCAGTTATAAATAGGAATATTTGGTTTGCGGAAACGCCCTTCGCCTAATAGCCACATCAAGTATTGGCCTATCCAATCACGGATATAAGGGAAGGCTGCAAACGCCGTCGCACACTCTAAAATTCGTAGCTTGCCATCTTTGCCTAGCGCAATATCACATGCCCAATACTCTGCATTTGCCGCTTTTGAAGTCTTGGTCGCTAAATCAAGCACTGACTTTGGAATACCTTGGTAATCCATGCTACCGCCCTGACTGGTGTTAGTGAGCCACTCCCCCTCAGGCGGACGACGCCAAAACGCACAAACAGGTTTGTGACCAATCAACATAACGCGAATATCTGCTTCCATCGGCACAAAATCTTGTACGTACACTGGGTAATAACGCTTTTCACTCAGCAGGCTCTGCGCTTCTTCGTAGCTATCTACCTTATGGACAAAGTAGCCACCATAATTAGATGGGCCGTAAGAACGTTTAATAATCTTCGGATAAGTCGCCGACGCGAGGTAAGACTGTGCTTTTTCAGGAATATAGAAAATTTCAGTATGCGGGATAGGTAAGTCGTATTTGCGACAAAAGTGCGTCACATTTTCTTTTGATTTATTGGAAAACTGACTATCTAGCGACGGCAAAAAACGTACTTCAGGAAGAGCGCGAGCAATGTCACGAAATGTCTCGTACGCTGTAGCTGGAATATTACCGATTAACACATCGATTTTTTTACGCTTCACTTCTGCAATAAAGCGGGCTTTGTCATTGCCCCAATGATAGGTCACTTGCTCAATTTTATCGGGCCAACCTTTAAAGTTAGATTTATCAAAAAAGCGCAGTACATAGTCTAAATAAAGCAGACCGATTTTTGGCAGTGAGGTTTTCTTCGTCATGATTTAAGCCACCTTGGCAGATTGCAGTGAAAGTTTGCGTTGTACAGTTTTGTCTATCAGCTCGACCATGGCCGAGATTTTGCTGTGATTAAAATTAATCCCCAGCGCTTCTTGTTCGGGCGTGGCAAAGGCAGGAATGGTATTCACTTCAAGCACCACATATTCTTCTCGCTCTCGGTCGTAAATAAGGTCAACACCTGCGATCTCTAAACCGAGCGTTTGTGTGGCTTTAACTGCAATATCGACCACTTCGTCACTTGGCTCGCGCACGAATACAGAGCCACCGCTGGTGATGTTGGTTTTCCAATCGTCTTTCGGTGCCTTACGGCCATAACAGCCCACACATTTGCCATCAACAATATCAATGCGGTAGTCGGTGTTGTCATAATTGATAAAGCGCTCTACGTAGAAATAACGTAAGTCGGTGCGGCTTAAAAAGGGCATTAACATGTCGAGCGCCTGCTCAGAGTCAATTTTTACTATGCCCACGCCACCCCAGCCGTCGGTTGGTTTGTAAACCAGCTTGCCGCCGAAGTCTCGGATGGCTGACTTTAAGCCGTCCATGTCGTTCTTGTGGCATAAGCGATAATCTGGTGTGACGATGCCTTGCGAGCTTAGTAAGTGAGAGGTGCGGAATTTGTCTTCAGCAATTGAGAAAGCGTTGTAGTTATTCAGTGTCGGAATGGTTTCGCTCAATGTTTGATACAAGTAAAGCTGATACTGAGTTTGCTGCCCTGCGTTATAGCTCAAGAACGTATCTAACTTTTCCATGGCGATGCCATTACACATAATTGAGCCGCCCTGCGCTCTAGCATCTCTTAAATTTAAGCCTGTTGAGGTTTGAATGCCTCGCTCAGCCAAAGCGTGAACTAGCTTTTGCTCGATGGCTTTACCGCCACCATTTTCGTACATCCAAATGCCTACATGAGGTGCTGTCACAATGTGCTCCTTGTTTTCAAAAACGGGTCTAATGCAAAAGGGTTATTTGCGCTGTTGGCCGCAATTTAAACGGATCAAGATGACACTTTTTTGACCAATTGCATCGAACAAAATTTGTTCATAAAACATTCACCTCCTTGAAACATAGTGTCGAGAAACTGGCGGCAATTAAATACAGGGAAATCCGTTATGACACCGATAGATTTTGCAGAATTAGCAACCCTTATTCGTTGTAATTCTCACAGTAAAAACAAAGCAGGGATTGATGAACACGGCGAGCAAATGATTGCGCTGCTCGCGCCTTTGGGTTTTGCTATGACCCGTTACCAAAGAGAAAATATTGGTGACCACTTGCTTTTCCATACCCCTAAAAGAGCAGGTAAGAAAGTCTTATTGCTCGGCCACCTAGATACCGTTTTTCCACCCAATACCTTTACCGAATTTAAGCAAGATGACGACTGGGTGTATGGCCCTGGTGTGTGCGATATGAAAGGTGGTAACTTTGTTGCCTTAAATGCACTTCGTAATTTAAAAGCGCAATTTGGTTCTCTCTACAACATCGATTTATTATTGGTCAGTGATGAAGAAACTGGCAGCGATGACAGTAAATATTTAACTGCAAAACTCGCCAAAGACTATGACGCATGTTTAGTATTTGAAGCGGCGGGTAAAGATCACGAGGTCGTCATTGGCCGAAAAGGCATTGCCACGTTCGATATTGAAATAATTGGTAAAGCTGCCCATGCCGGTAATCATTATGCCGATGGCATCGATGCCAACTATGCACTGGCAAATATGCTTACCGAGATGACAGCGCTGACCGATTTAAAAAAAGGCAGCACCGTGAATGTTGGTAAAATTTCAGGCGGTTTAAGCACCAATACCATTTCACCAAAAGCCAATATGATGGTCGAAGCCCGTTTTAAAACGCTTAAAGAGCAACAACGTTTACTCAAAGGCATAGAAAATATCTGCTTCGCCATGGAGATCACTGGTGTGCAAATCAACGTTAACGGTGGCTTGCAACGTGGCGTGATGAGCCCTGATGCAATGCAACAGCAGTTACTCGACGAGATTGCCATGATCTTAGATGAACCGCTGAAAACCGAGCAACGCGGCGGTGTGTCAGATGCAAACGTTGTCAGCGCAGCAGGTGTACCAACCTTAGATGGCTTTGGCCCCTATGGTGACGGCGACCACACCATTCACGAGCGCGCATTAAAAAGCAGCTTTGAGTTACGTATTAGGCAAGTGACACAGATATTATCGGCGTGGTGTTATCAAGCGGACAGCGAAGTATCTAAACAAGATGCGCTCGAAGTTTAAAAATATTCATACTTTAAGCTATTTAAACGAAAAAACAGCTTTTAAAAGCCTGTTGTTGAACATTTTTCAAACAGCCACCGACTGTACACATGTTTAGCTGTGAGTTTAAATTTCTTCAATTTAATTAGACTGATTTTTGTGCAATTTTTGTAGTGCTTATTTACCGATAAGTACTACAAAATATAAGGAGCATAAAATGAAACTAAATAAAATTAAGAAGCAACAGCTTAAAAACTTAAGTCAGAGTAAGATGAATAACGAGCAAACGGCTGCTGTTGCAGGTGGTACATACACTAACCCAGCGCTTAGCTGTATCTCTTGCTTAACTGACTGCCCACTTTATAGATGTTCAGCATTCAGTAAAGCTGCTATGGCTTGCTAAGTTTTAGCCTATAAAAAATAAAGCCGGTTTGCACCGGCTTCATAAATCACTTGTATTGTAACTATTCTCGTCACGCTCTTAACCAAGAATGATGAAAAAACCAAACAATAAAGTGTGAGAAAATAAATGCCAAAAAGTACTGATATGTTATTTCTGTAGCAAAATTAGCTAGCACCACTACAGACAAAGTAGTCAATAAAATCGTCTTGAGTATTAGTTGAATACTTGGCTTTACACTAATTATATGATTATGCTGAGCTGAAGTTTTAACTAAAGGCACAGAGATTAAAAGGGTAAATAACAACGACAACCCAAAAACTGCGAGGCCTTGCTCAAAATTTAGCGTCTGCGTAATAGCTAAATATGTATAAGCAACGGCACATATGGCATGAAGTAGATAAAAAACTGCATACTTGCGTGTTACTGGCAAATATCTATTTAAATAATGTGCTTTTTTTGCATTGCAAGCCTCTCCAACTAGTCCCTGCCTAAGTAACATAACCAAAGCGATATGACCCATCGCAAAAAAGAGTGGCAATACCTTTGTTCCACTGCTGGTCATTATCATGAACAAGATAACAATCAGACTGAAAACATATGACACAAGACCTGCTTTGTTTTTAAGCAGGTTATCTTTCAATGAAGCAGTCAGATAACTTTTTTCCATAAATAATCCTTATTTAAGAAATGTAAAAATACAGCTGTGAAAATATTAGTCTCTGTAAATCATGGCCGTTAACGATACGATTAAAAAAGGTACAGCGCAACTAGAAATAGAAGATACTGGCTAGACACTAAAAAATTCGCATTTAATTCTGACACTTAGGGCAATACACGGTACTTCGCTGCCCCAAGCGAATTTCTTTCAGCACAGTTTTACACGTCACGCACTCTTCGCCTTTGCGTCCATACACCAGTAATTGTTGGGCAAAATAACCCGGTTTACCGTCAGACTGTGCGAAGTCTTTCAGTGTTGTGCCGCCTTGGGTGATTGCCGCAGCTAAAGTGTCTTTGATAATTGGCGTGAGTAATTTATAGCGCTTTAATGACACCTTGCCCGCTTCGCGTTTTGGATGAATACCCGCTTTGAACAGCGATTCGTTGGCGTAAATATTACCTACCCCCACAACCACATGGTTATCCATAATAAATTGCTTTATAGGCACCTTCTTGTTACGAGAACACTCAAATAAATGTTCGGCAGTAAATTCATCGGTGAGTGGCTCAGGCCCAAGCTTTGCAAACAACGCATGAGATTCATTCGGTGCTTGCCATAAACACGCACCAAAACGACGAGCATCGTTTAGACGTAACGCTTTGCCATTATCGAAGTGGATTTCAACATGATCATGCTTTTTCAGCGGCTCACTGATTGGCACAATGCGCAAATGCCCCGACATACCCAAGTGTAAAATCACACTGCCAATATCCGTAGCGAGCATTAAGTATTTTGCTCGACGGCGCACACTGTTAATCATCAGCCCTTCGATGTCTTTCACTTCATCTGGCACTGGCCAACGAAGACTTGCATTGTGGATCAAGACTTTGCTGACTGTTTGCTTTTCAATGTGTGGGCTAATGCCTAAACGGCTGACTTCGACTTCTGGTAATTCAGGCATGAGGTTCTCTAATGTCTCTTTCTTTAAATATGTTGAGGTTACTGTGCTGTTGCTTGCGCTAAGTTGAGCGGCTCAAACAGTTGATACGCTAGCTCTGATTCTAAGATCAGCCAAGATTGCTGCTGCTTATCAAAAATATAGTATTGCTCGGCGTCTTGATAAAGCTGAAAGCTCCAAGGTAACTCTTCACCAGCTAACCAAAACTGCGCAACACTGATGGCTTTGCTACTCGGCAAAGAAATATCTGTCAGCTCTAACTCAACTTGTTGCCATGCATCAATCAACAAAGGCAGTTGATTTGGACTTACTTGCCACGGCCCTTCACTACGCCAAGCGGTGCCAATGCGCTCAATTTTGTAGCCAGGAAAAGCCAATGTCAGTACAAATGTTTGCTCGGGTAAGAGTCGCTGGGGGCCAGACGCTTGCTCATTTGGGTTGAGCTTATGATGCAGACCATTTAAAAAGAAGATCATGATCAGCATGGCGAAGATCACCACGTTATTCCATGCTTTACGACTCAATCCCATGCGCTTGCCTCTGTGCTTTATTGCTTTTATTAAATAGTCGTTTTGCAGTGTATCGAAAAACATCTTCACTGTGGAGCATGCTTTTACCCTGTTTTGCTTCGGTTAGGCTTAGATTTAGGTCTAAAAATGCGTCGACTTGCTATTAAACTGTCGTGATTGTTTGCTAGAATATCGCGCAAAATTTAAGGAGTTCCGTCCATGGCAATGTATGTAGTGGGTCATAAGATCCCAGATTCAGATTCTATTTGTGGTGCAATTGCACTTGCGTATTTAAAAAATCAAATTGGTGAAGCAGCAATCGCAACACGTTTAGGCGATGTGACACCTGAAACACAATATATTTTAGACACGTTTGGTTTTGAAGCACCTGAGCTTAAAATGAGCTATGCAGGTGAAGAGGTTTACATCGTAGACCACACTGAAAAAACACAAGCACCAGATGACATTGATGAAGCAACGGTTGTGGGTGTTGTTGACCACCACAAACTTGGCGACTTAACGACGTCTACACCGCTTGAATGTTGGATCCGCCCTGTAGGTTGTTCAAACACCATCATCAAGATGATGTATGACTTCTACGGTGTTGAAATTCCAAAGAACATCGCAGGTCTTATGTTAGGTGCAATCCTATCTGACACAGTAATCTTCAAGTCACCAACTTGTACAACTGCTGACATCAAATGTGTTGAAGTACTGGCTGAAATCGCGGGTATCGAAGACTACAAAGCATTCGGCATGGAAATGTTTAAAGTTAAATCAGCGGTTGAAGGCACGCCAGCTCGCGACTTAGTTATGCGTGACTTTAAAGACTTCAACATGAACGGTAACCTAGTCGGTATCGGTCAGTTAGAAGTTATCGACCTAGCTGTATTTGACGACATCAAAGCTGATCTTGAAGCTGACATTGCAAAGCTGAAAGAAGAAGGCGGCCGTCACTCTGTATTCTTACTACTTACAGACATCATGAAAGAAGGTTCACAAATGCTTATCGCGTCTGATGACGAAGGCATTGTTGAGCGTGCTTACGGTGTTGCGCCTGAGCAAAGCCGCGTATGGTTAGATGGTGTACTAAGCCGTAAGAAGCAAGTTGTACCACCACTACAAGATGCGTTTGCATAAGTAATAACTAGCAAGTTATGCAAATAGTTGATAAAACCGAAGCAATGTCTTCGGTTTTTTATTGCCAATAATCTATGAAGCAGCACACATCTAGCCCATTACTTATCGAGCCCGGCGTATTAGCTATTTTTGGCGCAGTGCCAGAAACGGCTGCACACCAACACACGCTTATTCAGATCACCTTACCCATGGGTGACGCAGATATGCGCCTAACTCTGCCAAATCATGATGCAATACAGCTCACTGGTGCAAACATCATTAATCAAGCTGTCAGTCATCAACTCACCATGCAAACTGGATGGGTGATCTTAATTGAGCCAAGCTGCAAGCTTGGCAAGCAACTTACGGCAAAACTGGCTGATAAAGAATTTATTGAAATAAAAATTAATAAGAACTTAGACAGTACTCAAAGCCTAAGTGAGTTACTCACTTTGTGTGGTTTACCCCCTGCACTTCAAACCACGGTACCTCAAACCCCATCACCTTTAACCACAGCACCGCAAACCATACTTGATACACGTATAGCTCGCTTACTCGATAAGCTTAATCGCTGCATTGGTCATGAGTGTGTGAAACCACAACAGTGGCGCGCAGCAGACATTGCGATTGAGCTCAACTTATCAGAAAGTCGCTTTTTGCATTTATTTAAAGACACCATGCAAATCCCCTGGCGACCTTATTTATTATGGCGACGTTTGATCTGTGCAGTACAGACATTACAACAAGGAAAAACCGCCACAGAAGCGGCGTATATTGCAGGTTTCTCAGACAGCGCGCATTTGAGCCGCACCTTTAAAAAGCAGTTTGGATTGAGCCTGAGGGAATATCAAAAGCGTTAAGAAAAACCCCTATAGAGTTTGCAAATATTGTTACAGACAATCAGCAAAACTACTGAGCCTCAGTCAAGGCCACTTGCTCCATTCGCCCCAGGTAAGCTTCAACGATTTTGGCGTAGCCTTTACCCTGTTTAAACTTCTTTAATTCAAAATTAAACCTATCTCTGAGCATTTTATCTTTAAAAGCGACACTGGCGGTGACAGGTGGGATTAAGTAATGATGCTTAAAGATATCTATGGCTCTTTGTTTGTCGTTCAAACGGTAGAAATAATAGAAAATATATTGGTCTAATACTGCAAAATCGTAACGGGATTTAGCCAGCATCTCGGGGATCACTGACATATCTGCCGACTCTTTATATCGCGCTTGCTCCGACATGGTTTTAAACTCATCGCCAAAATAGCCCGGCGCACCTTGAAAAGTAATCACAGAATACTTTGCAAGATCGCTGATAGAGTCGGGAGATAAATTACGCTCAGATAAAGAAAACACCATAGGTTTATAGGTAACAATAGGGTCGCTGATATAAAAGTTATCGCTATCTTTTGCAAAGAATATCGGTGCCATTAGGTCGTACTGGCCAGAGCGAACTAATTTTTCTGCACGGCCGAGCGCGACAAAGTGCAAATTAACAGAATAACCTAGCTGCCTGAGCACGGCTTTGATCACATCTAAATCTATGCCGCTGTAGAGTTGATGATTTATGGTATGAGGTGGCCCTTCGCTGGTGACTAGGTTAAGGCCATGGGTAATATTAGAAAAGCACAATGAAAATAAAAAAGCACAGTATTTTAGAAACGATCCTTTTGCTCTATTTCGTTTATGAGAATTACTATGCATCTTAATTCCATGCTCTGTAAGCCTGATTTACTAACCTATAAGTTTAGGAGTAATCTCGAGGAGGTAAAGTACTGTACTGACAAAAACGTCAAATTAGCCCACGCAACTCCTAGTAAGCGCGCAGGCCATCAAGATTTAGAAAAGTACTAATCGTTACGCTCTAATATCTCTAGTATCGCTTTAACGACAGTATCAGGGTGCTCAAAAAACACTTGATGACTGGCATTTTCAAGTGCGTAGTATTGTCCTTGAGTTTTATTCGCAATATCTTTACTCCATTGCGTGCCCTCTTGTTGCCATTGAATTAAACCCGGTTTTTCTTCCTCGTTAGCATTAGCAATATCTAAGCGCTCAAAGTCGCTGTCAATTATACTAATAGGCACACTAATATTGTGCTGTAATGGCTCAGCAATATTCAGATCATCATGATAGTTCATCATTTCTTTTATACGTGTTACTTGATTTTCGACTTTTAACCGCAGCTCAGTTACTTGGTCATAGTAGACCCAGTCCATTGTCTCTTGATGATTTGAAGGGATGAGCTTGACGATCTCTTCACGTTCAATAGCAATACGCTCACGACTCTTTTCTGTCCAATTTCCGCCACTTACATGCTCAACATATTCGCTTTTATATTTTCGCAGGCCTGCAACCGCGCCACTTTGATATTGAGCAATCGAGTGAGGTAGTAAAATATCGGGATCAGCCCACACTACACCATTCACCTGAATTTCAGGGTTGGGATTATGTAAGTACATAAGGGTCGCTAAGTTGCTGTTAGCGAAGCTCAAGAATGTAACTTCTTTAGTGCCTATTAAGCTAAGTAGTTCAGGTAAATCTGCTGCCAGCTGTTTGAATGAAGGCTCTTCTACATCGGAGCTCCAAGCATTCCCTAACCTGTCTATTACATGCACTCTCGCATGCTCTGCAAGTAATGGTTGCAAAAGTGAAGCCCAAGCGGAGTCACTGTGAAAAAACTTGTTCGCACCAGAGAGTATCACTACATCTCCCTTTTCAGTTTGTTTACCCATACTTCTAACGTGGTAGTTTTTAGTATTCACCGTATAAAGAGCTGAGTATTCAGGTAAAGCGTACCCGCTGCTTTGATTAAAAAAGTCTAATAGCTGGTTTGAGGTTGAGTAGTTTTCAAAAGACCAAGCATGGCCACCTCTATCAATGCTGACTAATTTGCTCAATAGTTTAGCGTCGATTGAAGAACGATATAGTTTCTCAGTAACGCGCTCACTGGGCGTACTTTCAGACACTATGGCATCAGGTATGGTCTGGCTAGTAATCAATTCGACTGCTTTAGGCGCCGAAATAAGCCCAAAGTTATGATGCACCAGACCTTGATAAGGTAACACTCTATCAGCGGTGCCTTGCACTAACATATAACTTGTTGGATCGGAAATACTACACATACTCGATAGCCTATCTGACATAGGTGATGCCACACTTGCGACAGCTTGAAACTTTTCACTGAACTTACACAGCATGTTTTGACTGAACAGCCCTCCTTGAGAAAAGCCCACCGCGTAGTTTTCACCTTCTAACAAATTATATTCGGCATGCATTTTATCAATCAATTGAACGATAAATTCGACATCTTTAGCACCTAAACGATGTGCTATATTGCACTCACACCCTTCATCCCACTCTATCTCCTTTGATTTGGGGTAAATTACTAGGTAATCATCGCTTAAGAACTCAAATCGCGTCATGCGTTGCATGTCCTTTTCTGTTCCTCCTGAACCATGAAAAGCAAATAATAACTTGTATGCTTTTCCTTCTTTAATCCCTCCTTCAGGGAAGGCCAAGGTATAAAAATGACCTCCCAAACTTGAGTGTAAATCACTTGAGGTTTCCTCTGGTGTGTCATTCAGTTCAACCTGCTCTGTGGGGTGACTCTGGCTTCCACAAGCTTGTAAGAAACCAGACAATACAAGGGTTAATAATAACTTTTTCATTTGTCTCTCCTGTTTTGCCAAGAGACTAAATTTGCTGCTACATTATTGTCACAACCTTTAATCGAATTTATCGTTACCTTTTGCTTACCTAAAAAATAAGTATAAAAAACATTAGGCTAGGTATGAAATATCAAATCCACGACATTATTTTTGATACTCAAGAAAAAGCGCTTTTTCATAATGAAGGCAGCATTTTATTAGAAGCCAAGTCGTATCACCTATTATTAGCCTTTATTCAAAGTGACGAACCAGTTCTATCGAGAGATAAATTAATTGAGTTATCATGGCCACAACAAGTCGTCTCTGACGGTGCGGTGAATAAAGCGATTTCTAAACTTAGAAGTCATCTAGAACAGCTATCACCAGATGTTGAATTTATTGTCACCAAGCCAAAGTTTGGGTATCAATTTTGCGCACCTGTAAAAATACTGTCTGGGCCTAATAACACATTGGGCTCAACAAAGATAAAGCCCTCTGTCAAACTTCAAAATAGATGGGTAACCATCGTCATTTGCACTTTTTTGCTTATATCGCTTTTTTTCTTATACATACATAACACTTTGCAGAACACAGAAGAAAAGAGCAAACAAACTGAGTTTAGCCAGTTTAGATTTACCGCGCTCGATGGTGTAGAAACCAAGCTCAGCAGTGCAAAAGACGGGCAAGTGTTATTCATTAATACTGATGTAAATGGTCAAGCATCTCTTTACTTGAAGGTAAATAAAAACATCCCTAAAGTATTGCCCATAAACCTGACTGACGTTCGAGATATTCGACTTGCTCCAAATGGGAAAGTCATCGGACTGGTTTCTCAAAATAGAGAAAGCTGCTTAATAGAACAGGTATCACTCGCTTCTTTTGATAAAAAGACGTTGCTAGATTGTAGTCAGTTTTCAGATGTCAAAATTGCATGGCACTACGATATGAAAAGGCTCTTTATTCAAGCAAGAAAAAGTAACGCTACGCCCTATAAAATATATCAATTTAAGATAGCAACTCAGGTACTAGAGCAAATATCCTTGCCACAAAAACACGCCGCTTTAAATGGCGACTTTCGATTGGCCGCTCACCCTACTCAACCTCGTTTAGCATTTGCTCGATATCTTGAGTCTGATCGCAGTGAAATTCATGTGCTAAATACCCATACATTGGAAAAGCTGGCAACTTATTCTGTACCGTATGTGGTTGGCGCTTTAGCATGGGACGCAGAAAATGATGTGCTGTTTTTTACTGCAGAAAAAACCTTACTACAAGTTGATACTCAAAGCGGTTCTAAACACATCATCAAACAGCTGAGCTATCCGGTTGAGTCAATTACCAGTACCTTCTCTCCTAATGGTAAGGTATTACTCGCGACTCAATATCACCCTAGCAGTCGTATAAAAAGATATGACCTCAACACACAAAAAACTCAAACCATGCTTAACAATGCCGCGCTCAACCGTCTACCAAGGCAAACTGATAATCAGTCACTGTTGTTTCTCTCAGATATGATGGGCACGCATGATTTATGGCAACTTAAAGGCGAAGCATTACACAAAATCTCACTGCCATTTGAGTTTGGCTTTAGACGCTTTCAAGCTGATAACCAAGAAGAGCATGTACTTTTTGAAAAACAGGGCGCTTTATATGAGCTTAATTTGCTCACAAATGAAGTGAATAAACTCATAACAGCTGAGCACAAAGCGTATATTGCAAACTATAGCCAAGACGATAAAAACATCATCTATAGCAGTCAAAAAAGCGGTCAATGGCAATTATGGCTGTTTAACAAAACGACTTTTACACACACTCAATTAACACAGTATGGTGGCTATAGTGGGTATCAATATCAAGGCGGTCTGATTTACTCAAAAAGAAATCAAGCTGGACTATGGCGTTTGTTTGATAGTAAGGAGACTTTACTTATTAAAGATTTTAGCAATATAAACTGGCTCAACTTTCAACTAATAGAAGACAAGGTTTACTTTTATCGTAAGGGCTCGGGCATTTGGCGTTATAACTTAACAACAAAAGAAGCTGAAAAAGTCATGGAGAGTAATCAACATTTCATCAACCAGTTTCATGTTAACTCAGCACAAAATGCAATTTTGTTTGCTGAGCTCAAACCTATTCAAGGTGATGTGCAAGGTTTTGTGATCAACTAGTATCTATATGCTCTAGTTGATCACAATGAATTACATTTATAGATCCCAAAGTAACATTAAACCAACGCTGCTATTGGTTGTTTCGCCTTCTGGAAATTCGACAGCAAAAGTAGACTCTCTATCCACTAAAGTCCCCGTCCACTCAACAGGGCCTTCTTGGCCTCTGTCTAACATTGAGTAGCGCGCATAAGCACCTAAATGAATACCTTCGGTAACTTTAAAAGAGACATTCGCTTCTAGGTTGTAGCGTAAGGTGTCTGTCGCGAAGTCTAATCCATCAAATTGCGTGTTATAAGTTTCAGACCAAATGGTATGACCTACCGTCGCCTTAAAACCATAACGCATACTTTCTGACAGCTTGCCACTTTCGTAGGCTATACCTGCATCAAGATAAATCTCGTTCGACTTTTCTTCTTGCATGCCGCCTTTGATCACCGAGCCATCTTGTAAATTTAAATTAATGCCTGTTCTTTTATAAGTAATAAGTGACAGCGCTGTACCACCGATAACTCTAAAGTTTTCAGTCAATTTATAGTGCAACGCAAGGTGAGTGCTGGCGTGAATGTATTCAAATTGATTGCGTTGATAAACCCCAAATGTTTCATGGGTCCATTCTTCATTGTCAGAATTCGGTGAGAAAGTCGCGAGCGCATCTACAGAGAATGCAAAGGTTTCATTAATGTCGTACAAACCACCGCTGTTGAGCATCAGGTTGCTCACACTCGCATCAGATTTAACTGGCACTAATGTAGCCGTTTCTTTGTAACTGATAGATTCATTACCCACGGTCAGGTAACTATAAGAAATGCCCTCACTTTGGGCATATGTATTAAAAGAGTTTAAAAGTGAAAGTGCGGCTAACCCGTATAGAAGCTTCATTGTTGCGTCCTTAGTTTGTAAACACAAAGAATTGTGAATTCAATCTAAAAGGTTAGCAGTTATTTATATTTCGACGAGAAAATAGCTAAATTTCTTGATATTAACAGCATGCACATTCTGGTTCTTTAAACAGCCCAAATGATTTTTGCGCTAACGTTAAACCATCAACTTGTTTAAACACGCTACCGCTATGATGACCTAAAATCATGTTTACGGTATAAAGCGCCTGCATTGAGCCAATGACTCCTAACAACGGGCTTATCACCCCAAAGTTATCGCAACTTTGTGCCACTTGCCCGCCTTCTTCTGGGAATAAACAGGCATAACAAGGGGTTTCGCTTCTAAAATCAAACACCATCACCTGACCTTGGGTTGCGATGGCAGCGCCTGAGATCAAGACTTTTTTCTTCGCTAGACAATATGCATTCAGTAGATAACGGGTTTTAAAGTTGTCGCTACAATCAAGAATAAAGTCTGCACCAGCCAATAGCCCATCTAAATTTTCTGCACTTAAACGTGCGTGCACAGGATGCATTGAAATTTGATTATTTAGACTGGTCAGCACCTTGCCCGCAGCTTTAGCTTTGCTTTGACCAAGGTGGTTTACTTTATAGATGACCTGACGTTGTAGGTTAGATAGCTCAACTTCGTCATCATCAATAAATGTCAGTTGCCCTACCCCTGAAGCCGCCAAATACAGTAAAGCCGGACTGCCTAAACCGCCACAGCCGACCACGGCAACTTTGGCACTTTTCAGCTTATTTTGCCCAGCTTCGCCAACTTCTTTGAGTAACAAGTGGCGGCTATAACGCAGCCGCTCTTTGTCATCCAATGCCATTAATCCTCACCTCGTCCTTTGCGAATTGCAGCTTTAAGCTCAAGAACCGCATTTTGGTGATCATCAGCGAGGGTGATCGCACGGACAACCGCGACACTGCCCACACCGGTACTGGCAACTTGCTCAGTGCGTGCAATATCAATACCGCCAATCGCCACGGTCGGGTAATGTGCTTTCATTAACGGCACAAAATGCTTGAGCTTTTCAAGGCCCTGAATTTGCCCTGTCATGTCTTTGGTCGTGGTTGGGTAAATCGCCCCAAATGCCAAATAGCTCGGGCGATAATTGTGCGCACGCACCATTTCATAAAAGCCGTGTGTCGATACGCCTAAGCGTAAACCTGCATTTTGAATTGCCGATAGGTTAGCTTCACTTAAGTCTTCTTGACCAAGATGCACGCCATATGCGCCATGCTCGATGGCTAACTGCCAGTAATCGTTGATAAATACACGCCCCTGATATTTCTCCCCCAGCATAATGGCGGTTTTAATTTCTGCTTCTAGGTTTGGATCGTTTGGATCCTTTATGCGCAGCTGTACGGTCGGTACACCTGCGGCTAAACATTTTTCAATCCAATCGGCAGTATCAACAACCGCGTACAGCTCAAGCTCACCGTTAGTGTCGGCAAAACCTGCGGCAAAATTAAAGTCATCCGGCGCGGTCAGTTCCAATTCATCAGCTAGCCAACTGCCCGGCTCTATCACTTGCGGGAAATGCGTTAAATCTTCTGGGAAGCCTGTATGAGCCACAGGGCCAATGCCTTCGCCATACCGTACGGCAGCTGCTAAACCCTGATTGATATACGCTTTGCCTAAAATAAACGCATCTTTTAACGGGTAACCTTTGGCAAGACAAGCCGCGATACATGACGATAAGCTGCAACCCGTGCCATGGGTATGCGGAGTGATTACAGCTTCGTTTCCTAGCCAATATTCTTCTTGGTTGTCACTGCGACAATAATCTATACAGTAACCTTTCGGGTAATCCCAGTGGCCACCTTTAATCACCGCTGCACCTGCACCAAAAGCCTGTAGCTTTTCGGCAGCTTCAACCACTGAGCTTGGGCCAATAAGGTAGATACCTGTGAGTAGTTGTGTCTCGTGTGTATTTGGGGTGATCACATCCACCAGCGGGAAAAGATACTTTTTCAGTGCGTCAACCGTGTCTTCTTCAGTTAAAGTATCACCACTGGTTGCAATCGCAACCGGGTCATACACCACCACTGGCGGTACTGCCCACGTTTTTTTGTAGTGAGCAATGTGCTCGGCGATTAACTCTACTTGCGCGATATTGGCAAGCAAGCCTATTTTAATCACTTTTGCAGGCATATCTTGCGCCAGTGCATTAAGTTGAGACTCAATCACGGCATTACTAACAGGGTTAATGGCTTCAACCCCAAGGCTGTTTTGTGCGGTTAGCGCCGTGATCACTGTACAGCCATGAACACCAAAGCTGTGCATAGCTTTAAGGTCGGCTTGAATACCTGCGCCACCACCACTGTCTGAGCCTGCAATACTCCAAACAACTTCTGACATCTCAGACTCCTAAACTCTTAATCTATTTATATTTTTTAATCTTGATGCCAAAACGGCATACCCATGGTCGGCGTAGAAGGTGCCGCCACCTCTTTTTCAGGCATGGCTTTGGCTTCATAACTAAAGCGCCCAGCTTCTACTGCTGACTTAAACGCTTTGGCCATAGTCACAGGGCAACCCGCACCAGCAATGGCCGAGTTTAATAGTACCGCATCATAACCTAGCTCAAGCGCTTGGCAAGCGTGAGACGGCAAACCTAAGCCAGCGTCCACAATAAGTGTATGATCTGGCAGACGCTCACGAATGGTTTTTAAATTATAAGGATTAATTAACCCTTTGCCTGTGCCAATTGGTGCGCCCCAAGGCATCAATACCTCACAGCCTAAATCGGCCAATCGCTGACAGATCACTAAGTCATCGGTGCAATAAGGCAGTACTTTAAAGCCATCTTTGATCAAAATATCTGTGGCTTCTAATAAAGCCACGGGATCAGGCTGCAAATTATACTCATCGCCAATCAGCTCTAACTTGATCCAATCTGTATCGAAGACTTCACGGCACATTTGCGCCAAGGTCACCACTTCTTTCACACTGTGGCACCCAGCTGTATTAGGCAATACACGCAGCCCGGTGTCTTTGATTAGTTGCCAAAAATCTTGCCCTGCTTCGACTGAATTTTGACGTCGCAACGACACAGTCACAATTTGCGACTGCGATGCCACCAGCGATTGCTGCATAATTTGCGGAGACGGATAAAGCGCTGAGCCTATCAATAAACGGCTATCAAAAGTTTCGCCATAAATCGTGAGTGGTTTATGCATGTTTACCCCCCTTGAATAGGCGACAATAATTCGATTTGATCGCCCTCTTTTAATTCAGCCACAGCACATTGGCTGCGTGGTACAAACTGCCCATTCACAGCCACAGCAAATGGCGGCACTGCGCCTTGCGATTCAATAAATGCTTGTAAATTAGTGTCGGTTAACGCGACTTGTTGACCATTGAATACGACGTTCAAAGTAACCCCTTGCTCAGTGCTTGCTGCACCACAAAAGGTGCAAGTAAATAACCATGGCGATATAAGCCATTAATTTGGATGAGGTTGTCTTTTACCTCAATGTTTGGACGATTATCAACAAACGCAGGTCTTAGCCCAGAATTAATCGACATTACTCGGCCCTCACTAAAGCCGCTGTGTACCGTGTAGGCAGCTGACAACAACTCAAGGGTAGAGCGCACCGTGATCGGGCCATTATCTTGCGACTCAATCTCAGTCGCGCCAATGACAAACTCATGATTTGGTTTCGGCGCAATGTAAATTGGGTAGCGTGGATGCATTAAACGAACAGGACGAGTTAACGTCACTTCTGGTGCGTATACACGCGCGACTTCACCACGAACGCCACGCAGCCCCGACACTTCGTCTTTGGCACCTAGGCCACGACAATCGATGATCCAATCGAATGCTTCACCATTCACTTGCCCCTGCTCGCAATACACTGACTGACCAAAATGAAACTCAACATCTTGCTGTTGTAAGGTCTCAAAACTGGCGCGATAAAAAGCCAAGTTATCGAGCTGACCTTCACAAGGTAAAAATATGCCTTGATGAAAACGCCCTGCAAGTTCTGGCTCTAACTGAGCAATATCTTGGCTATTGGCTAAGTGTGCTTGGTGCCCTGCGAGGGGTTTCAAGCGTTGTGAAAAGCTTTGTAAGTCGCCCTTGTCTTGTTGATGCGCAACAACGAGAGTACCTGCTTGTTGAAAAAATACTGGGGAAGAAAGTTTTGCCAAAAGTTCGGGCCAAAGTGCCATGGCTTTTAAGCCATCTTCGGCTAAATCTGCTTCACAAATTACCGACTCTGCCAACGGCGCTAACATGGCCGCCGCTAACACACCGGCGCTGTTATTTGCTTGTGCGTCGTCTTTTTCGAAGATACTCAGTTGATAGCGATCCATCAGCATCAATGCTGCAACACGCCCCAACAAACCAAACCCTAATACAGCAACTTTTGGTTTACTCATTTCTGCCCCTAAAAACCCGAAGGTTAAGACCTAAGATGCAATCATCTCAGGTCTAAAAAACAATGCCATGCGCGAAGCATGGCATAAATTGCTAAATCGCTTTGTGATATAGCTCAGAGCCTGTTTGTTTAAACTCTTCAGACTTGGCTTTCATTTCAGCTTCAACATCGATCATCTTGATCTTAATTGCGTTGTTATCAGAGATATCAACGCCTTGTGCCTCTAGGTCTTTCGCGTAGTCACGTACTTCTTGGGTGATCTTCATTGAACAGAACTTAGGACCACACATAGAGCAGAAGTGCGCCACTTTGCCCGACTCTTGCGGCAGTGTTTCGTCGTGATACTCAAGCGCACGCTCAGGATCTAGACCTAGATTGAATTGGTCGTGCCAACGGAACTCGAAGCGTGCTTTTGATAACGCGTTATCACGAATTTGTGCACCTGGGTGACCTTTCGCTAAATCGGCAGCGTGAGCGGCGATTTTGTATGTGATAAGACCTTCTTTTACGTCTTCTTTGTTTGGTAGGCCTAAGTGCTCTTTTGGTGTTACATAACACAGCATAGCCGTACCATACCAAGCGATCTGCGCAGCACCGATACCAGAAGTAATATGGTCATAACCCGGCGCGATATCGGTCGTTAATGGGCCAAGGGTATAGAAAGGCGCTTCATGACAGTGCTCTAATTGCTCGTCCATGTTTTCTTTGATCATATGCATTGGCACGTGACCAGGACCTTCGATGAACACCTGAACGTCATGCTCCCACGCAATCTTCGTCAGCTCACCTAGAGTACGAAGCTCTGATAATTGCGCTTCATCGTTCGCATCTGCAATTGAGCCCGGACGTAAACCATCACCCAGTGAGAAACATACGTCATACTGCTTCATGATCTCGCAGATGTCTTCAAAGTGTGTGTATAAGAAGTTTTCTTTATGGTGCGCTAAACACCACTTCGCCATAATTGAACCACCACGCGATACAATACCGGTCACGCGTTTTGCCGTCATTGGTACGTAGCGAAGTAATACACCAGCGTGAATTGTGAAGTAATCCACACCCTGCTCTGCTTGTTCAATCAGCGTATCGCGGAAGATTTCCCATGTTAAATCTTCAGCAACACCGTTTACTTTTTCAAGGGCTTGGTAGATTGGTACGGTGCCGATTGGCACTGGAGAGTTACGTACAACCCATTCACGCGTTTCGTGAATATAACGGCCTGTAGACAGATCCATTACCGTATCTGCCCCCCAACGCGTTGACCATACTAGCTTCTCAACTTCTTCTTCAATTGAAGAGGTAACTGATGAGTTACCAATGTTGGCGTTCACTTTTACTAAGAAGTTACGGCCAACAATCATTGGCTCTGATTCTGGGTGATTGATGTTGTTAGGAATGATAGCTCGACCACGTGCCACTTCTGAGCGAACGAATTCTGGTGTGATAAACTCTGGAATTTCAGCACCAAACGACTCGCCTTTGTGCTGTTGCGCTAATAACTCTTCACGAATTTTTTCACGCCCCATGTTTTCACGAATCGCGACGAATTCCATTTCTGGAGTGATAATGCCCTGACGCGCATAGTGCATTTGCGTCACGTTCTTGCCTTTTTTAGCTCGGCGAATTTTAGGTAAGTGCTCAAAGCGGATGTGATCAAGGCCTTCATCAGCCATACGCTGTTGAGAAAACTGTGAGGTTACTGACTCAAGTTCTTCTGTGTCGTCACGGTCTAAGATCCACTGCTCACGGTATTTAGGTAAGCCCTTACGTACATTTAGCTCAAAGCCCGGCTCTGTGTAAGGGCCTGACGTATCATAAACACGGACTGGCTCATTTTTTTCAAAAACAGGGTTTTCTTCTGTGCCACCAATAAAGCTGTCGCTTAAAGTGATTTCGCGCATACCCACACGAACACCCGCTTGCTCACCTTCTACATACACTTTTTGTGAGTTTGGAAACGGTTGGCCAGTAAGGTTATAAATATATTCTGATGCCGCGGCACGGGTTTCGCGACGGCTTGGCTTGCTACTATTGTTTGACATGACTTGCCTCATGGTTAGTTAAGGTGTCTTGTCAGATCTCCAGATGGAGAGAGATGGGGGTTAGCCCAATTGGTCCGAGCCACATGCATGCACGACGCATATTAGCTTTTTGCAGCCAGCAAAGATATTTGCTTGCAAGGCAGCTTGTTCCCTACGCAGGTTTTAACCTGATCAGGTTCACGGATCCCGCAAATAATGCGATCTCAGCCCGAAGGCACTCCGACAAGTAACGAATTGAGTGCAGTCTACTTCATAAACAATGACTTATTCAAGACCATCTAAACGTTTAAAATGTAGTACTGGCTTACCATTTAGTATTAGCGCCTTATCTGACACCGTAAAAGGCACACCGATTTCTAACATATTCAGTAGCATACGCTCTTGTTTATCGAGCTCATCGGAGCAGAGCATTTTAGTCATGCCGATTTGCTCAACATATAGCTGATTATCTTCAATACGGGTTTTACCAAAGAAACGGTTGCATCCTGTGTGGCCCATGATCTGATTATCTTCGACAAGCTGAAGGCGCATCTCACTACTGCGCTGCTTAACTTCATCAATATGACTTAACTGCCAATGTCCTTGCGGTAGCGTCTTTTCAGAGAAAGGGTTAAGGCTATTTGGGTCATCCCAAACCATGGTACAGCCCGATAAAATAGCAGAGCCCGATAAACCCAGAACAATGGCTAAAGTAGATAAATTATTTTTCATATTAGGCTTCCTATATTTAGGGCTAAAGTTTTTATGCAAATAACTGCTCAAGTTGTTCAGGTACAAATGGGCGACCTTTTTCATTTACCGATGTGCCAGTTACGACCGCATCCAGCATGAGTTTATTGTCTGCCGCGCGGATCACCTTTTGATTAAAGGCGAATTTCAATCGGCTTAAACGCTCCACTTCGACTTCAACGTAAAACGCATCACCCGGTTTTAATGAATCTTTGTAGTTCATCTCTGAGCGGATCACCACTAAATTCACCTTATCACGGGCAAGTTGGGCAAAATCGATATTTTTAGCCGCTAAAAACTCATGCCGTGCATGCTCAAGATAATTGAAATAGACGCTGTTGTTGACAATACCTTGTAAGTCGCACTCATAGTCGCGCACTTTAAACTCAACTTGAAAACTCATTTAATCCTCTATTAACTCGGTGATATTGGTCGCTGTTATAACATAATTAAACATAGTTTAGCTTCTCTGTATGGCCTGATTTGTTAGAATAGTCAGCGCGTGCCGAACTTAACTACTGATTTTGAATTGAACAAAACTGACATTCATAACGTATGCACGCCTCACTATTAAAACGGAATAGCCTGAAAATGAAAGCAAAAATCTCTCTGTTATGCGCAGCCATGCTGCCTTTATTTGCCACTAACGCGGTTGCTGAACAAACTAGCTTTGAAGTTATCGAAGTCACGGGTGACTTTAAAAAAGAAAGCATTCAAACCTTGAGCGCCAGTGCCAGTGTGTTAGGTGAACTAGAAATTACGCAACGCGGTGCAAGCTATTTAGATGAGATTTTAAATTCAACGGCTAATGTGAACTTCACAGCAGGCGCATCGCGCGGCCGTTATGTGCAGATCCGTGGCGTTGGTCTTCGCTCGCAATTCCAAGACCCAATTCAACCAAGTGTGGGCTTACTTATCGACGGCATTAACTACTCAGGCCTGGGTGGCAGTGCATTATTATTCGATGTTGAGCAAGTTGCGCTTTATCGCGGCCCGCAAGGTACTCGTTATGGCGCTGATGCCATGGCAGGTATGATTGATATGCAAACCACTGCGCCTACCCAAGATAAAGCATTAAAGGTGAAGTTAGGTGTTGGTAACCACAATAGCTACGAAGCTGGCATTGCGGCTGGTACTGGCTTAACTGATAGCTCAGCTATCAGAGTGAGCGCGTTCCAACGTAAATCAGATGGTTATACCGATAACCTATATCTAAATCGCCCAACCCAAGAACAAGATGAGCAAGCTTTAAGATTAAAGCTGAGCAATGAATGGAACGATAACTTCAATACTTCACTTGCTGTACACCACATCAATATCGAAAACGGTTATGACGCATTCACGCTTGATAATAGCCGCAACAGTGTTGCTGATGAACCAGGTCAGGATAACCTAGAAAGCGATGCTTTCTCTTTAACTGCAAATTACACCGGCTTTGAAACAGTCAATATCACAGCAACAGCAACGGGCCTGCAAGCAGACTCACTGTATAGCTATGATGAAGATTGGGTATGTAATAACGCCAACCAAGCAAACTTATGTGTAGCAGGTCTTCACCCTTGGGGTTATAGCTCTACAGACAGCTATATTCGTGACACTGAAAAAGGCACATTCGACCTGCAAATTAGCTCTAAGCAAGATGATTGGGTTGTGGGTCTGTATTCTGAGCGTCGCGATGTAGACCTTACTCGTGCTTATACTTGGCAATCTCAAGATTTTCATTCAAGTTTCGATATTCGTAATACTGCGCTTTATGGTCAAAAAATTACATCAATTGCAAAAGATGTAGAGCTGATCACTGGTTTACGTGCAGAAAGCTATGAGGCTGACTACAAAGACAGTAATGGTTTTGCTGAAACAACCGATAAAACCATGCTAGGTGGTAAAGTTGCGCTAGAGTATCAAGTTGTCCCTCGCACTATGATCTACACAAGTCTATCTCGTGGCTACAAAATCGGTGGCGTAAACGGTGAAGCGCTCGCGAAAGCGAAAGATAAAAACCTAAACATTCAGCCAGAGAACTACACCTTCGACCCTGAATATTTATGGAATGCCGAATTTGGTGTGAAAGGCCAATCCGAAGATAAGAGCCATACTTTGCGTGTCACTGCTTTCTACATGAAGCGTGACGATATGCAATTAAAGCAATGGCAAGTTCAAGACCAGCAATTCGCTGGATATTTAGATAATGCTAGTTCAGGCAAGAACTATGGTTTTGAAGTCGAAGGTACAAAACAATATACAGAACGCCTTGCTCTTAACTATAGCTTTGGCTACTTACGCTCAAAAATTAAAGGTTTCACCACTTCTGATGGCATCAATCAGCACGGCAGAGATCAAGCACAAGCACCTAAATATCAATATGCGTTTAGCTTTAACTATGCGCTAACAGATAACCTAGAAGCGCAACTTGGTTTTGAAGGTAAAGATAGTTATTACTTCTCAGACAGTCATAACGACCAAGCGCCTAATCAAAATCTGATTAATGCAAGTATAAGCTATCACAGAGCTAACTGGTCACTGACTGCTTGGGGAAGAAACCTGGCTGATAGAGACGTGCCTGTTCGAGGTTTTGAGTTCGGTAATAATCCACTTAAAAAGTACGCGACTGAAAATTACTACCAGTATGGCGAGCCTCGCCTTGTAGGATTAACGTTTAAATACGAGCTATAAATGTAAAACCCCGTAATACCAATTCTGTTAAGTATGTGATCAGGGATAGCGCTGGATAAATGAAATGGTAACAAGGCGGAATTTTTCTTATGTAGTTGTTCTACATTGATAAATTCTAACGCAGTTAGCATGATATTTAGCACGCTAGGATGATCAGCTATTTAAGTGAATTGGTATAACATAGAGTACAGGGTGTTTTTTATCTCTAAGATTGAGACATAAAAAAAGCGCACATTGGAAAATGTGCGCTTTTCTTTTTTATGAGAAACTAGCTTAACTCTGGCAGGTTACGGCCATAGAAGACTTCTTGGATCTCACGCTCTACTTTCGCGCGGATTTCTTTTTCTTCTTCTGCACTTAAATCATCAGTACTTAAGCCGAATAGATAAGTATTCAGATCCGTCTCTTTTAACATCATTTTAGTGTGGAATAAGTTTTCTTGGAAAACATTCACATCCACCATGTGATACGCTTCTTTAGTATCTTCTGTCATGTAATTCTGGATTGAGTGAATTGCATGATCTATGTAGTGTTTTACCCCTGTAATATCACGCGTAAAGCCACGTACACGGTAATCGATTGTCACCACATCCGACTCTAAAGAGTGAATTAAGAAGTTCAACGCTTTAAGTGGAGAGATTACGCCACAGGTTGATACTTCGATATCTGCACGGAATGTACAAATACCATCATTAGGGTGCGCTTCAGGATAAGTGTGAACACAGATGTGACTCTTATCTAAATGTGCAACCACTGACTCAGGAAGTGGTCCTGGTGTTTCGTTACTATCAAATGTCTGCTGCTCTACCGGCTCTTCAGACACCAAGATAGTTACACTTGCACCTTGCGGATCATAGTCTTGGCGAGCAATGTTCAGCACATTTGCACCAATGATATCGACAACTTCTTTTAGAATATCCGTTAGGCGATCAGCGCTATATTGCTCATCAATGTATTCTAAATATTCTTTACGCTGTTGCTCCGTTTTAGCGTAACAAATGTCATAGATACTAAAGCTTAAACTTTTCGTTAAGTTATTAAAGCCGTGGAGCTTAATTTTATCAAAGGGCTTGTTCACTATACTCAACCTTTAAACAATAAATCTGCAACGCAGAACTCAAAGAGGGCGGATTTTATACGAAAAATCCGCACTGAAAAAGCGTTATTTTGCAACGCTTTCAATAACCTCATGACTGTGAGTAATTTCTACTGTTTTATCAAGCATTAAGGCCACAGAACAGTACTTCTCAGCAGACAGCTGAACAGCGCGTGCAAGGTGCTTTTCAGAGACATCTTTACCAGTAACTACAAAGTGTAGATTCATTTTGGTAAATACTCTAGGCGCGCTTTCTGCTCGCTCTGCGGTCAACTTGACTTCAACATTCTCAACCTGTTGTTTTGCTTTTTTTAGAATACTTACCACATCTACCGATGAACAACAGCCTGTTGACATTAACACCATTTCCATTGGGCTTGGGGCAGCACCATTAGCGCCTGTATCAAATACCACATTATGACCAGACTGTGATCGGCCAATAAAGGTATCGCCATCAACCCACTTAATATTTGCTTCCATTTTTAACCTCTATAAATACAAACACCGCCTGAAAGCGGCGGTGTTATAAAATGCTATAAACTGTTTGAGACTGCAATTATTTTAGATCGCGGCGTCGAAAAGGTTTTTAACCAAACCTGCAAACTCTTCAATAAACTCTCGTTGCTCTTTGGTCACTCGTTGCTCGGTCACGCTAGACAGCACTTCTTGCAAGTCATAGACGATACCATCTACCTCTCGGACAATTAAGCTGCGTTGCTCAGTTGATAATTCTGTGTTTTGCTCACAGATTTTAATTACATACTCAGCGATGACATCTTCAATTAACTCCATCACCCTTGGTGCACCTGGTTCAATCTCACCAGGCTTTTCAAACAAGGTTAAATTGTGGGTTAAGTACATTACTAACTCATCATAGCCCTGTTTATCTAATACCATAGTTTGTCCACCTGAAACTCTCAAAGCATCTCCTATTGATTTAAGCAGAAACTCACATGCATTGCTACTTTTACAGCTAACGGATGAAAAAAAAGCAGCCTAAGCTGCTTTTTTTAATACTTTTATTCTACCTAAATAGATAGAAACTGTGAATTAGTCGATTGATAAGCCTGGGCTTAATGCACCTGGCAATGTCACCTTTTCTAACTCAACAGACGCTACTGGGTAAGCACAGTAATCTGCTGCATAGTATGCACTTGCTCTGTGGTTACCTGATGCGCCAATACCACCAAACGGTGCTGCACTTGATGCACCTGTGATAGGACGGTTAAAGTTTACAATACCAGCACGAATACGACGTAAGAAGTGGTCGTAATCTTCAGCATTGTCACTTAATAGACCAGCAGAAAGACCAAAGCTTGTATCGTTTGCTTTTTCGATTGCTGCATCAAAGTCTGTGTAACGGAATACTTTTAATAATGGACCGAAGTGCTCATCATCTGGGAATTCAGTGACATTTGAACACTCAAGGATACCTGGAGTTACAAAGCCTGTGCCTTCTTTATGTGTAAGCTCGATGATAACTTCAGCACCTAAATCAATTAGTTGCTGTTGTGCTGCAACCATACCTGCTGCCGCTTGATTTGAGATCATTGAACCCATGAATGGCTGATCTTCATCATCAAAGTTACCGACTTTGATTGCTTTTGTTGCACGTACTAGGTGCTCAAGGATCGCATCACCTTGCTCGCCTGCAGGTAAGAATAACTTACGCGCACAAGTACAACGTTGACCGCTTGAGATAAATGCAGATTGAATAATGTCGTGAACAACCGCTTTCGTATCAGACGCATCTTTTACGATTAATGGGTTATTACCACCCATTTCTAGCGCAAGAATTTTACCTGGCTGACCAGCAAACTGCTCATGAAGGATATGACCTGTACGAGAAGAGCCCGTAAAGAACAAGCCATCGATACCACGGTGAGAAGCAAGTGCTTTACCTGTTTCTACTTCACCTTGTACTAGGTTGATCACGCCTGCTGGAAGGCCTGCTTTTTCCCAAAGTTTAAGTGTAAGCTCAGCAACATAAGGTGTTAGTTCTGATGGCTTAAAGATAACCGTGTTACCCGCTAACAATGCAGGCACGATGTGACCATTTGGTAAGTGACCAGGGAAGTTATATGGGCCAAATACAGCTACAACACCATGTGCTTTGTGGCGAATAACCGCGCGGCCAACTGGCATTGCGTTTTCAACCACACCTGTACGCTCATGGTATGCTTTTTCTGAAATGGCAATTTTACCAACCATAGCACCCGCTTCAGTACGCGTTTCCCATAGTGGCTTACCGGTTTCTTTCGCAATCGCAATTGCCAGCTCTTCACTGTTTTCTTTTAACTGCTCAGCAAAACGTTTAACAACCTCTAAACGCGCTTCAAATGCCATGTCGCTCCAGCTATAAAAAGCTTCACGCGCTGACTTTACAGCTGAATCAACTTGCTCAGCCGTTGCTGAGTTTGCTTGCCAAATAACTTCGTTGTTTGCTGGGTTCAGTGATGAGAATGCCTCACCTTGACCTGCTAACCATTCACCATTAATAAATTGTGCGGCATGTGTTGTCATAATAAATCTCTATTTTTATATAGTTGCGATGCTGACTTTGTCACCATCCACTAAATTCAATGCGTTTGCCAACTCTGCTGAGATAATGACGTTATCAGAATTGTCATCAATCTGAAGCTCAGCAACGGTTGCACGATACCCTTCCAGTTTATCATTTGCAATCATCACAGGCGAACCACCTGGGTTATCACCAATTGACACTGTTTTAAAGCTTGATGAACGTACAGTACGAATGTTATCTACTTTTGCTTCAACTGTTGGACCTGCGTCAAAAATATCTACATAGCCGTTAAAGGTAAAACCTTCGCTCTTAAGCAGCTCAATTGCAGGACGCGTGTTGTCATGTACTTGGCCAATCACTTCTTGTGCATCTTTACTCAGCAGATTTACATAAATTGGGTACTTTGGCATAAGCTCAGCAATGAACACCTTCTGACCAATACCTGTTAGGTAATCTGCCGTTGGGAAATCCATTGAGAAGAAGTGCTCTTCAAGCCATTGCCAGAATGGGCTTTGACCATTTTCATCAGATACACCACGCATTTCTGCGATAACTGTATCTGCAAAGCGCTGCTGATGTTGTTTAATAAACATAAAACGCGACTTTGACAATAGCTTGCCATTAAAGCCTCTACGATGCCCTTCTTTCAAGAACAAAGTACATAGCTCAGTGGCACCCGTGTAGTCGTTACACAGAGTCAGAATATCAACCGCTTTATAAACATTTAAGGTGCGTGATGAGTGGATCACCTTACTTAGATGGTAATGATAAAACGCATCATCTAAACCAACAGCCGCTTCAATCGCGCTGGTACCCACTACTTCGCCCGTTTCTGTGTCTTCTAAAACAAACAAATAGCCTTCATCAAAAGGGACATCCGTTTCTTTTTTGAAAGACGCTTCAGAGCGTTCGATTTTGCTTTGTAATAGCGCTTCATTATTAGGTAATGAAGTAAAGCCATGACCTGATTCATGGGCAATTTTTAAAAGCGCTGGATAGTCGCTTTGCTGGATTGGGCGAAGGATCATCATGAGTCCGCTTACTCCTAAAAAGTTAACTTGACGGTAGACAAGGCCAAGCAAGCTTGGCCACTCAAGGAATTAAGCGTTTTCAGCTACAACTGCAGCAACTGCTTTTTCGAAACGAGCCATACCTTCACGGATATCCGCTTCAGGAATAACCAATGATGGCGTGAAGCGAACAACATCAGCGCCTGCCACAAGTGACATCACTCCTTCTTTAGTACCTGCTACTAAAAACTCTTTCGCGCGGCCTTTGTATGTTTCGTTTACAACACCACCTAATAATAGACCTTTACCACGAATTTCGCTGAATACGTTGTACTTGTCATTAATTGCAGTAAGTAGTTCGCGGAATAGTGCTTCTTTCTCTTTAACACCGTTTAATACCGCTTCATCATTTACCGTATCGAATGCCGCTTCTGCAACTGCACAAGCTAATGGGTTACCACCATAAGTAGAACCGTGCGTACCAATCTTTAAGTGCTTCGCGATTTCAGTCGTTGTGATCATCGCACCGATTGGGAAACCACCGCCTAGCGCTTTTGCAGTTGTTAGAATGTCAGGAATAACATCTAAACCTTGGTAAGCGTATAGGTCACCAGTACGACCAACACCTGTTTGTACTTCATCAAAAATAAGCAGCGCATTGTGCTTAGTACATAGTTCGCGAACACCTTTCACGAAATCAGCTTCTGGAGATACGATACCACCTTCACCCTGTAGTGGTTCCATCATCACAGCACATGTGTTGTCAGAAATTAGCGCTTCGAATGCCGCTAAATCGTTATAGTCACAATGTACGATATCACCCGGCTTAGGACCGAAACCATCAGAATAAGCAGCTTGACCACCCACAGTTACTGTGAAGAAAGTACGACCATGGAAGCCTTTGTTGAATGAGATGATTTGTGATTTTTCAGCGCCGAAGTTATCTAGCGCAAAACGACGTGCTAATTTAAGTGCTGCTTCGTTCGCTTCTGCACCTGAATTTGCAAAGTAAACTTTTTCTGCAAATGTTGCGTCTGTTAATTTTTTCGCTAAACGCAATGCAGGCTCGTTTGTCATTACGTTTGATAGGTGCCAGATTTTTTCACCTTGCTCTTTCAGCGCATTGACTAATGCTGGGTGACAGTGACCTAAACAGTTAACAGCGATACCACCTGCAAAGTCGATAAACTCGCGGCCTTCTTGATCCCAAACGCGAGAACCTTCGCCTCGAACTGGAATAACTGCTGAAGGTGCATAATTAGGTACCATTACCTGATCGAATAATTCACGATTAATAGTCATTTTCTATCCCCATAAAGTTGAGTTAGGTGCACTAAAACTAGTATTGAGTGTAGCTAGTTCGCGGCTAAAAATAGCCGTATGGCACAAATTTCATTCACCCATTATTTCAGAAAAAAACCTTAAAGTCTCATTTAAAACTTTCATAGAGCCCTTGATATTCAAGGGTTTGGGATAGTTTTTCATAGTGAGTGAATAACTATTTAGGTGCACTCGATAGATTTGACTGTTAAGAAAAGGAAAAGCCACTAATCGAGTTAATTAGTGGCTTGAATGAATAGTCGCAAAAAAAATCTTAAATTTTACAAAATTGTTAGCTGTAAACTATTAAAGTTACATTTTGCTAGCGTAGTGAGTTCCTCTTTTGATAACCCCAGGTGAGCAAACCAATGAGCTGCTTCATCCTTTTCGATAAACTGATTGTCTTTGAGGATCATATACAAACTATAACCATGTGCCTTTCGCAGTACCTGACTAAGCGGTAAATAATCGGCTGACTGACTATGCGACTGAGGTAAATAATTAGCAGCGAACTCTTCCATCGGCGCCATAAATGGCAAATACCTAAACGCCATTTTTTCTATCAATTTAGCCGAGAGGTTTGCTGAGTGATTGAGCAAAAGCCCCCTTAAAAAGAGTGGGTCCGGTGATAGCTCTAAAAGTGCAGAGTGAAGGTCTTTATGGTTTTTATCGCGAGCGATACGCACCTTTTCCTGCCAGACCTTTTCAAACGTTCTTAGATACAAGCGCGTTAAAGCGACTTTACCTACATCTAATAACATACCTAGCGTAAAAGCATGTTGCTCTTTGACACCGTTCAATTCAGCTAAATGCTTTGCTGCAATTCCCGTTGTCATACTATGATCACGAAGTTTGCGCTTTAATAAAGGAAATGGCGATGTATCGTGAGGCATCCAGTGACGCATTGCAAAAGTCGGGATGACCATTTGTAGATTTTCAAGCCCTAAATAGCGCAGCGCCAATGCTGGCGTGTCAACTTTGACTGTGACACCTTTTGAGCTTTGCTTACGATATTGCGGTAAGTTAACTAAGGAAACCAGATCTCTGCCTAACCAAGTTAATTCATTAACCAATGGCTCAAGACGCCCAACCGACGCTGACTTCACACCCAGAAGATCTAAAATAGTCGGTACTGCATCCTGAATGCCAACAATCTCATGATAGATATTATCAATATCATCTATTTGCTTTTGAATTGATGACTCAATAATTTGGTGCAGATGATTACTGGCTTTCGCAATATACTTATGGTGACTGGTACTGCTCTCTTTACGTTTTGCAGCGGCAGCAATCTCAACCTCAAGCATAGTACGTTGTGGTATTTTCTCACCATAATTTAGATCTAGGGTGTGAATATACCCTAACTGTTGCTGCGCAAAGTTATGACTAATAAACAGATCATGCGCACGTTCATTGAGTGCGATTGAAGTCCTGAGTTGCCGAGATAAGTCAGTCATTGAACGTTCTAATGTTCCTATTTTAGCGTTTCTTTTACTTAGAAAAGCGGCGAATAAAATTATTTAATAAAGCTAACCCTTGTTCTGTGAGTATCGCTTCAGGATGAAATTGCACACCTTCTAAAGCCATTTCAGTATGGCATAAGCCCATAATTTCATCCACTTGTTGCATGCCATTCTCTGTCCATGCTGTAATCTCAAGGTCTTCAGGCAGACGCTCTTTGGCAACAATCAAAGAATGATAGCGACATACGGTGAGTGGATCTGGTAAACCTTGAAACACGCCTTTATTTATATGGCGAATTTGCGACGTTTTCCCATGCATCACTTCTCTGGCTCTTATCACTTGTGCGCCCAGAGCTTGTGCAATCGTCTGGTGACCAAGGCAAATCCCCAGTATTGGAAATTGCCCTTTTAATTGCTCAACAACAGACAAAGAAATGCCCGCCTCATTGGGACTACAAGGTCCGGGAGAGATCACAATATGCTCAGGGTTAAGCGCTCGTATATCAGCAATACTCAACTCATCGTTTCGTTTTACTACAACGTCTTGATCTAAGCGTTGGAAATACTGCACTAGGTTATAGGTAAACGAGTCGTAATTATCGATCATTAATAACATAGAAATTTCCATAAAAAAGCCAGGCGATAAAGCCTGGCCTAAATTATAAAACCAAATTATGGACGAGGTATGAAACCTACCGCATCGTAAACCGCTTTTAGCGTTTTCTCAGCGCGAGCACCTGCTTTTTCAGCACCATTACGCATGATGTTATCTAAAAGCGTTTGATCTTCACGAATTTCTTTGAAACGCGCTTGAATTGGTTCGATCATATTCACCACTGCCGCAGCAGTATCTTTCTTCAAATGACCATACATTTTGTCAGCATATTCTGGCACTAAGTCTTCTACTGAGCGCTTAGTCGCCACTGAAAGTAAAGTTAGAAGGTTTGATACACCCGGCTTTTCATCGCGGTCAAAGTAAATACGTGCTTGCTCATCTGAATCAGTGACGGCTTTTTTCAGCTTTTTCTCGATTTTCTTTGGCTCGTCTAACAGCATAATGTAAGCATTTGGATTTTCATCCGACTTAGACATTTTCTTTAGTGGATCTTGCAAGCTCATCACGCGCGCGCCAAGTTCAGGGATATAAGGTTCTGGTACTTTAAAAACATCACCGTATAAATTATTAAAGCGTGTTGCGATATCACGAGTTAACTCAAGGTGCTGCTTTTGATCTTCACCGACTGGTACTTGGTCAGCTTGATATAATAAGATATCTGCAGCTTGTAACACTGGGTATGAGAATAGACCTACATTCACATTGTTTGAATGCTTTGAAGACTTATCTTTAAACTGCGTCATGCGATTTAGTTCGCCCATTTGCGCGTAACAGTTAAGTACCCATGACAACTGTGCATGTTCAGGCACTTGAGACTGAACAAATAATGCTGATTTCTCAGGGTCAATACCACAAGCAGCGTACAATGCAACGCCATCTAACACGCGCTCGCGTAGCATTTTAGGATCTTGGCGAACTGTGATCGCGTGTAAATCAACTAGCATAAAGAAACAATCATGATCTTGTTGTAACTTAAGCCACTGGTTTATGGCGCCTACATAATTGCCTATCGTCATACCACCGGTTGGCTGAATGCCACTTAACACTACTGGTTTAGTCATGTTGTTCCTTTATTAAATTTACTGATTTATTGCTGGTTAATGATTGGGATTATATCTAAGAACCCGTCGCATAGGTACTCAGGTTCAAGCTCTTTTAAGTCGAATCCTTGATTGTAACCATAAGTAAGCGCGAGTACATCAATTTCTGCGTTTTTAGCCGCGACAATATCGCTCTTTGAGTCTCCAATCATGATTGCCTTTTCTGGCGAAATATTAAGTGCCTCACAGGCTTTTAAAAGTGGCGAAGGTGACGGCTTTTTCTCACCATCATCACCACACACTAATACTTTAAAATGTGACGTTAGGTTTAACTTTTCTAAAAGTTGCTCGGTAAAAACGCGATCTTTATTAGTCACAATGGCTTTTGGTAAATGCGCTGTTGCTGCTAAGCCTGTTTCAACATGTTGATAAAGCGCAACATAATCACCCGCAAGTTGCTGGTAATGATTTTTGAATCTCGCGACCGCATCGACGACTAGATGTGGAGGTAACTCAGGATTGACTACCATGTCACCACTCAATGCTCGCTTCACGAGCATTTCAATACCATTACCGACCCAAGTGGTTACTTGCGCATAACTTACGATTGGAAACGCCACTTCAGTCAAGGTTAAATTCAGCGCCATATACATATCTTGGGCGCTGTCGACTAAAGTGCCATCTAAATCAAATAGCACACCTTGGTATTTCATCGTGAAACCTTCGCTAGCTCTTCACGCATTTGCGTAATGACTTGCGCATAATCAGGTTGATTAAAAATAGCTGAGCCAGCGACAAACATATCAGCGCCTGCAGCGGCAATTTCTGCGATATTTTCAACTTTCACACCACCGTCGATTTCTAAACGAATATTACGACCCGATGCGTCAATACGCTCACGAACTTGTTTTAGTTTGTCTAAAGTCTGAGGAATGAAGCTTTGCCCGCCAAACCCTGGATTCACTGACATCAATAAAATGACATCCAATTTATCCATCACATAATCTAAATAATGTAATGGAGTGGCAGGGTTAAATACTAAACCCGCCTGACAGCCATGCTCTTTGATCAATGAAATGGTTCTATCAATGTGCTCGCTGGTTTCTGGATGAAAAGTGATGATACTCGCGCCCGCTTTAGCAAACTCTGGAATTAGCGCATCAACCGGCTTTACCATTAAATGCACATCAATCGGTGCCTCAATACCATAATCACGTAATGCCTTACAGACCATAGGACCAAATGTAAGGTTTGGTACATAATGATTGTCCATCACATCAAAATGTACGACATCAGCGCCTGATTTTATGACACGCTCAACGTCTTCGCCGAGTCTTGCGAAATCAGCAGATAAAATAGAAGGAGCAATAAGGTATTGAGGTTGTTTTTGCACGGTAAACTCTCTTTAAATGATACATCGGTTGTCAGCGTTACTTTACCGCAATTCATGCCTTGTACCCAAGTTTTATTCTACTCCTTCCTACATGGAAAATAGACTAAAAACTCCAATCATATTACTTCTCTTTATGGCGATTAACGCACAAATTTTTACGTTATCTATGTTTGTTTTCTGAACAGTAGCGGTGTATTATATTGAGATAACTGTTGGGTGGAGTTACACATGTTTAGTCGGCTTAAAACACGGATGCTTGCGGTGACAGCTGTTGTTACATTATCAGCGGGAGTTTACTCTGTTGATTACAGTGAAGAAGTTGCCAGTAGCACATGTTCATGTAGTACAAATACAATTCAAGTTAATAGCAATTTGCTTGAACAATGCAAACTTGAAGCACATACAAGCTGGTACGCTTGGTTAACAGGCGAGAGTAGCAGTGCACAGTTTCATTATTTAGATTTACTTGAGTTACTTTTAGGGTCTGATGAAACCGAAAGTAACACTGAAAGTTTCACTTCGCACTTTTAATTAAAATGCAGCTGCTAAGCATGATCCAAAGTGTTTTAGCAGCTATGTTTGGTGTACAGAGCCAAAACAAGCGTCATCAAGACTTTTCAAACAAACACCTCTTTATCTCATTCACACTGATTTCAATTGTATTTGTATTTTTTTTAGTGCTTTTACTTGTTTGGCTGGTAGGCATTATCACTAGCTAAATCTATGATATTTTTTAGATGAGAGAAGATGAGGTTCTGTGTGTAACAATTTGAGTTCGCCAGTATCTCGCGCCCCAAAAAGTAACTCTGTTTAATTGAGCGTTGCGCTAAGTTTTAAGCTTTATACAACGCCATGACTTCTTCAATCTTGCTACGAACACTACCTTTACAACTTATATTACGCTGAACTTGTAGGGTGGTTATCTTATCAGCACCTCGGTAAAGCTGTTTTGTAAAATCAACATAATGGTTTGAAATAAGTGTTGATACGCCTCGCTGTTTAGCTGCCATTGCGCATTCTACTAAACGAGCTTGATCTTCATCCGTAAATTTATTGCCCGCATAAGCCGTAAAGCTTGAAGTGCGATTTATCGGAGAATAAGGTGGGTCGCAATAGACGACGTCGTGTTTATCCGCTTTACTAAAAGCATGTTCAAAATCATTACATACAAATGTCGCGCGCTTGGCCACATTGGCAAATTGCAGCAGCTCTTCTCGCGGGTAATAAGGGTGTTTGTAACGACCAAATGGTACATTAAAGCCACCTTTTTGATTGTAGCGACATAAGCCGTTGTAACCATGGCGATTAAGATAAATGAACAATAATGAACGCTTGTATGGATCTAAGGTATCGTTAAACTCTTCTCGCAGCTGATAATAACGGGCTTCTTCGTTATGATCACCAATAAACAAATACTCGGCTTCACGAATAAATTCTTTTGGTGAGTCTTTAAGAATATTAAATAGGTTAATTAGGTCTTTATTTACATCAAGTAGCAAATATTCTTCAAAATCAATATTTAAAAATACAGAGCCACCACCGACAAAAGGTTCAATTAAACGCTGTTTACCCTTTAAAGGTAAATTCGCTTTAATTTCTTCTATTATCCGCTTTTTTCCGCCTGCCCACTTCAATGGAGAACGACGATTAATGACCGATGAGCCGTTTGCCACTTTAGACCCTTACATTCTTTTTATTCTTTGCATACACAGCGTCACTAGTAAAAAACGACAGCTTAAAACATTCACAGCGATGCGACACTGTAAATAAAGTAACGTCATATTTAACCACAGATAGCGACATAAAAACCATTTTTGTTGTGATGCATTTAAAGTTGGGCGATTCTACACTAATTCACGCTAATTACCGAGCAACAAGCTGAATTTCCTGCTTGATACGCTCGAATTTTTTAAAAAAAGGCTGCCCTGCCAGCACATTTTTAGGCAGTTGCTGACGCGCACTTCTTGCTTCATCAATATTTGCAAACGGCGCTTGAATAACAACCCACCAAGGCGTACTGTTTCTCACCGTTTGATAGACATACACGTCTTTTAACTCATGTGTTAACACAAAGCTATTTGCTATCGCTTTGTCTTTCACTGCAAGCAACTGAATAGCCCATACGCTGTCGTTTTGCGTCAATAACCATTCTGTTGGTGATAAATCCAATTCACGACTTTCTGCTTCCACAGATTCTTTTACAGGCTCTGATTTAAGTGGCAACCTTGTCAATTCTGAGTCGGCTACACCTTGTTCAACGTCAATACTTGTTGAAGTTACAGTCTCTGCAACCGTGTCAGCTTCTACGCCTTTAACTGACTGTGAGTTATTTTGTGGCCTAACAACCTCAGCGCCTTTTCTTGGCCTTGGAGTTTCAAGCGCGGTTAAGACTGCAGAGACGGTATCTGAAGTTGAACCTTTAGATGCCTCTACTAAAATTTCTTTCGGCACTTCATCCAGAGCTTCGTTAGTTTGTATCGAAGGCTGAGCTGCTATAGTGCCTTGTTGCTGCAATGACTTATCCGTTTGTGTTTCGGTACTATCTAGATTTAACACCTGCTCTGCAGGTAGCACAGTTGCGAGAGGCTCAGCATCATCCACTTGGTCACTAAAATAGAACTGAATTTGCTTTTGATACATAAATGCGACAAGCAACAAAGCCAACAATACTGTCAAAGCAATTAAATGCCAACGATAGCGCTTTTTAGGTTGCTGTGTTCTCAACCGGCTCTGTTGCGATGCCTGCCAATTCAGCAGTAACGCGGGGTTGCCATGTGACTCTTGCAAAAACGCCTGAAAAATAGGGTCTTCTTCCATTGGTAAGTCTTTGAAGAACATCGCCATCAGCTGTTTAGACTCAGACAGTGACAAACGTTCTAAGTGAATATCGAGTGCACTAGGCAACATTCTAGGCGCTTGTGCTGTTACCAAAATAAACAGCTCAACAGGGCTTTTTGCTGATAATATTCTCAACTGTTCAATGATTTCATCTGAAATATGTCGTGCACCATCTAATACCCAAAAACAAGGGCCACAAGGTTGTGTTTGATAAAGTTGAAAAAAGTTTTCTGAAAGCGTTTGTGTTTGATCGACCAACGGCGCTCTAAAGCTATTTTGCAGTAACTGAGTCATCAACTCAGTATCTTTCATCTGTGCCGTTACTTTAATATAGGCTTTATTAAATTCAGGATACTTTTCAGTGATTAAGGTCTCTGCTAAATAGCTTTTTCCTAACCCTGAAGGACCAACCAAAGCAATGAGATTTTGCCCATATTCGAATTGCATCGCAATTCTATCAACCAAGGCAGCTCGACTCGGCAATATTTGCGATTGCATTAGCGCCCTATTAGCTGACTCACGGCTTCATCAGACACATCATCAACGAGTGCACATTGCCCTAGTTGTGTAGGGACAATGAATCTGATCTTGCCTTGTTGGTTCTTTTTATCTTTACGCATATGACCAATAAACTGCTCACTGGTCATGGTTTCTGGGGCACGGACTGGTAAGTTATAACTTGCAATCAGCGCTTCAACTCGAGAAACGTCAGACTCACTAACAGAGCCTCGCATGTGCGCAAGCTTCATTGCTAACATCATACCCGCAGCAACCGCTTCACCATGTAACCAGTTACCATATCCCATTTGTGCTTCAATGGCATGGCCAAATGTGTGACCTAAATTGAGAAGCGCTCTCAAGCCTGCCTCTTTCTCATCTTGAGAAACGATTTCGGCTTTGATTTCACAACAACGGTAAATCACTTTTTGCAATACATGGTTTTGTAAATTACTGAGCGCTTCATGTTGCTCTTCTAACAAGCTCAGAAGTGCTAGGTCGTAAATTAAACCATATTTGATAACTTCAGCCATGCCTGCAGCAAACTCCCTACTTGGTAGGGTTTGCAAGCTGTTGATGTCGATAAAAACAGCTTTAGGCTGATAAAAAGCCCCAATCATGTTTTTACCTAGCGGGTGGTTTACTGCTGTTTTACCGCCTACAGAAGAATCAACTTGTGATAGCAAAGTCGTTGGAATTTGAATGAATGGTACACCGCGTTGATAGCACGCCGCCACAAAGCCTGTTAAGTCCCCAATTACCCCACCGCCAAGCGCGATTAAACAGGTATCTCGACCACAATTGTGTTCAAGTAAAAATGCTGAAACTTTTTCAAACCACTCTAAAGTTTTGAATTGCTCACCATCAGGGAGAATAAAATGCAAAGGATCTAACTCATTGAGTTGAGTTAACAGTGGGTCTAAATATAGAGGAGCAACAGTTTCGTTACTGATGATCACTGGGCGACATTTACCTATATGTGATAACAATCGCCCACTGTCGGTGAGAAGGTTTTCACCAATATAAATGGGGTAGCTACGCTCGTTTAAATCGACATTAAGTTCAAGCATCGGCTACTCCTTTTATAATTTAGAAATCTAACTTCTCAATAATTTGATTTGCTACTACTTTTGCGCTCTGCTCATCAGTGCGAACAACAAAATCAGCAACTTCCTGGTATAAAGGCTCACGCTCTTCAGCTAAGCGCTCTAGTACATCACGCGGTGCTTCTTCAGTTTGTAGAAGTGGACGACGCTTATCTCTTTGAGTGCGAGCAACTTGTTTTTCAATTGGTGTTTCTAGGTAAACAACAATGCCACGCGCTGACAGTTTGTTACGAACTTCTTTGCTCATAACTGAACCACCGCCAGTAGCTAATACAATACCTTGCATCTCAGTTAGATCAGAGATCACGCCTTCTTCACGACGACGGAAACCTTCTTCACCTTCAAGATCAAACACCCACGCAATGTCTGCGCCAGTACGACGTTCGATTTCTTGATCTGAGTCGAAGAATTCAAGGTGTAATTGGTCTGCCAAATGACGACCAATTGTGCTTTTACCAGCCCCCATTGGGCCTACTAGAAATATATTACGTTTCTCAGCCATATCTATTTAGTACTAACGAACTCTAAAATTTGAAAATAAACCCCGCCTCACGACCTGGCCCCAAAAATTAAGGAGGGGATTATCTCAGTAATCCGTGCGCAATTTCAAGTCAAATCATTTAATTTACCGTAAACCACGCAATATTAATCATTAATGCTCTGTTACTGGCCGTCTAACATGATTTTTGGGGTCACGAATATCAGCAATTCTCTTTTTTCATTAATGTGACGTGTATTTCTAAATAAAGCACCAAGGTAAGGCACATCACCTAATAAAGGCACTTTTGTCACGGCACTGGTGATCTCTTGCTGATAGATACCACCTAGTACGATGGTTTGACCATTTTCGACCAATACTTGTGTTTCTATTTGCTGAGTATTAATCGCCACAGCTGGGCCATTAGGTGTTTGTACATTATCACCACGGGTATCTTGCGTAATAATTAAATCCAGAATGATCTTATTATCAGGCGTAATCTGCGGCGTTACCTCTAAACTTAACACCGCTTTTTTGAAGCTTACTGAAGTTGCGCCACTTGATGCTGCCTCAACATAAGGGATCTCAGTACCTTGCTCAATACGTGCTTTTTTCTGGTTAGCTGTGGTGATGCTTGGCGTAGCGATAATTTCGCCTTTGTTTTCTTGCTCTAACGCAGAAAGCTCTAAGTCAATTAGCGTACCATCCGCTAATTTAGCGAGATGAACCCCAATGCTGCCAGCTGGGTTAGTGACCGGTAAATTGACATTTAAACGGTCTGTAAAGGCAGGAATAACACCGCCTGATAATTGGTCAGCACTCGACAATTTACCAGAGATTGCATCAGATCCTTGCTGATCACTAAAGCCCCAACGAATACCTAGGTCATCTGAAACGTTATCGCTCACTGTTACCATACGAGATTCAATGCGAACTTGCTTAACCGGTACATCCAATGTTTCGACCATACGACGTACATTTTCAATACTTTTCGCAGTATCTTTGATGATCAAAGTATTGGTTCTAACATCCACTGAGACATTACCACGATTACTGATAATGCTGTTAATTTCTGTTTTTAGTAAGTCTGCAAACTCTTCCGCTTTGGCATAGTTTAATTGCATATACTCGCTATATAATGGCTCTAACTCTTCCACCTGACGCATTGCTTGCAACTCTTTCGCTTCCCTTGCTGCAAGTTCCTCCGCAGGCGCGACCATTAAAATTGAGCCTTCGGTACGTTTATCTAATCCTTTAACGCGCAGTACAACATCTAGCGCTTGATCCCATGGTGTGCCCTCTAAACGCAGAGTGATGTTCCCTGATACGGAGTCACTGGTTACCAAATTAAAGTTATTGGTATCAGCAATGATCTGCAAAACCGAGCGGATCGGAATATCTTGGAAATTTAAGGTAATTGGCTCACCTTGATATACTTTTTCTTCACCAAACTTCTTAGTCTTATTATCTTTTTCGATGGTCAGTGTGAAGATATTGTCTAATTGCTCATACTTAAACGCAAACGCGCTGTTTGGCTCAATCACCAAGCGGCTTTTATTACCTTCTGAAAAGGTCTCGATTTTGCTGACCACAGTACCAAAATCAACCACATCTAATTCGTAAAGTAACTCGTCTAAAATATCGATATGATGGAAGTCCGCAATGATCTTTCCACCACGCTCCTGCACATCTATTGCAGCTTGTGAGGTTTCTAAAAACACTAATACTTTAGCTTCGCCTTTTTCACCGCGGCGGAAGTCTATTGATTGAATACGATTTATGTGATGAGTGAGCTGACCTACACCTTCCTCTGAAGACTCTGAAACGCCATAAATTGGATTTTCAGAAATTTGCAGGTATACAAGGTTATTTTTAACTTCCGTTTTATAAAGCTTCAGTTGTTCCATTTCGATAGTAACAATAAACCCATCTTTAACCATGGTACTTTGGATCTGTTTAATCCCCGCTTTATTCACCTTCAGTTGCTGCAAGCTCTCTTCAAACTCGGCGCCCGAGAAGAACAACTCTAAACGTGCAGGATCATTTAGCACTGAGACTTTGGGCTCCAAATTTAATTGCTCATCAAACACCAACTGCAATTCTGTTTCTGAATTAGAAATCGGGTTATAGCGCACATCATATAACATGGGTAAGGCATTAACTGAGCCAGATAACACAAGTAAAAGGCTTGAGAAAATGGTAGTTTTAAGCAAATTCGCAACCATGCGAGTCATAGTAGTGTACCTTTATTGTTATTCGCTTGCTGAAAGTTGAGTAGATTCAATAATCTCAACTTTAGTTAATCGTTCTTTCCAACAACCTGTTCCATCGGGGATCAGCTCTAATAATTCTACATGGTCATCATAAATACCAACTACTTCACCATGATACAGGCCCATATATTCCCCCTGCTTCACTCGGAAAAGGCCCTGATCAGCAGCTCGTATCAACGCCCAAGTAATGCCAGATAAGGCTATTGTGCCTTTCATCACAAGATTATCAATAGGATACTTTTCTAGAGGATCTCGAGTACGGTTTTGATCTGGCTGTAAACAGTTTTTGACCTGAACTAACCTGCTTTCAATCACTTCAGGTTGAGGTGCATCAAATGGACTACGCAGTGAACCGGCGCTATATGGAAAGTATTCAAATTCTTTCATATTAGGGATCGGCTCAACTTTCGGTGTTGCACTGGCTTGCACTTGATCAATAAACTCTTTCTGCTGCGCCGTATCATCATTGCAAGCAGCCAAAAAAATTAGGCTTAAACTGATAGCTATACTTTTAAGGTGCATTTATTTAGCTCCTTGTTCATAGCGATACGTTCTTGCAACAACACTAAATACTAAGTCACGGTCATTAGCTCGTTCTATTCTAAAATCATGCAAACTGACAATTCGTGGTAATTGTGCAACCTTGCCAACAAACTCACCAAACTCATGGTAAGTACCGACCACCTCAAGATTAATCGGTAATTCTGTATAAAACTCTTTCTTTATCTCTGGCATCCAGCCAATTTTTAAAAATGTTAAACCACTTGAAGTACCCACATAAGTCAAGTCATCTAATAAACCAGGTGTTTCATTGGATGTAGGAAGTCGTTGCAAAAGTTGAGAAAATTGCGCTTCCATATCTTGCATTTGCTGCTTGTATAAATCTAAATTGTTCGCTCTTGCATACTTGAAGCGATACGAATTTCTCAGCTCTTGCTCTTTATTTACTGCAAAGTCATACTCATCAATTGCTGAAGATACTAAAACTGAATAGCCAATAAATAACATGATCACAGTAACCAGAACGACACACATGGCTTTGACAGGCTTTGGCCATTCACCAATATTATCTAGCTCAATCTCATTCCAATCGATGTCTTGTAACGCTTTAAGATCAAAGTTCATCTAACCATTCCCTCACTTTTTCTCTTTGGCATCTTCAAGTTCTTGATAAGACTTAACGTAAAAGTGCATGGTAAAATCGCTCAACAAACGATTAGTTTGTTCACCTGCAATAATCCCCTGAATCGTAGGCTTTTCTAATAGATAAGAAGACTCAACCTGCCTTAGCATTTGTGACAGGCGGTTATTAGATTCACTACGACCTACCACTTTTATCATGTTGCCATCACGCTGGAGACTGGTGAGATAAACTCCTGACGGAACAACACGCGCCACTTCATCTATAATTTGTGTGCCAAGATTACGGTTACCTTGTAACTCTTCAATTAAGCGAATGCGACGTTGTAAATTACCCTTTTGCTTGTTTAGGTCGTTAATTTCTCGTATGCGTGTATCTAATTTTCGAATCTCAGATTGTAGGTAGTTATTTTTTATTTCTTGCCCTGTGCGAAGGCTATCGTAAAAGCTACCGATCAAATACATCACAAATAAAGAAACACCCACAATACTGCCAATCAGAATTAGGAATTTTTGTTGTGAAGCTTGTCTCTGTTGCTCGCGCCAAGGTAGGAGGTTTATATGTGGCATGTGGTGAAACTCCTAAGCGCCAGACCTGTGGCAAGGGTAAACTGAGGTTTGTGCCTTAACAGTACGTTTCTATCTACTTTAGGTGCAATTTCCATATCTGAAAACGGATCGGCAATAATTGTGTGGATCCCCAATTCATCGACCAATAGTCTATCGAGACCTTCAACCAAAGCCGTGCCACCTGATAACACTAAATAATCGACATGGTCTTTACCACTGGTGGTCATAAACATTTGTACTGCTCGGCGGATCTGTTGCAATAAAGCCGTTTGGAATGGCGCTAGAACTTCAAAAGTATAATTCGGCGGTAAGTCCCCGGTTGTTTTTGCCAATTCGGCTTCATCGAACGTCTTATTGTAGTAAGCAACAATACTATTGGTATATTGCTCACCACCAAAGACCTGATCTCGTGTATAAATAGTCTTGCCTGATTGAACCACGCTCATCAATGAAATCACCGCACCTATATCAACAATCGCAACGATTTTATCAAATGCATCGGAAGGAAGCTGACCATATAAAGTATCAAGTGAACGACTCAGGGCGTAACTCTCAACGTCAACCACTTTAGCTTTGTAACCTGCCTCTTCTAATGCACTCACTCTTGCGAGTACACTCTCTGTTCTAGCTGCAGAAAGCAGTACATTCACTTTCGACGGATCGGCTTCATTGACCGATATTTTCTCAAAATCTAGACTAACTTCGTCTAATGGGTATGGAATTAAGCTGTCGGCTTCAATTGCGATTTGCGACTCTAGTTCAGCATCAGTTAATGAAACGTCCATAAAGATCACTTTTGTGATAACCGTTTGACCTGATACAGCAACTGCTGCGAAAGGGGCATGTTTTGGAAAGCGTTTTTTTAGTTTACTGATTGCACGACCGACCGCTTCAATATCTTGTACGGCTCTTTCAGTAATTGCACCTTTAGGGATAGGTTCAATAGCAACAGCCTCAACGCGATAGCCGCTGTGAGTTTGCGAAAGCAAAACAGCTTTAACACAGTGAGAGCCTATATCTATGCCAACCATGAGAGGGGCGTGTGCTTTGAACAATTTACTTAACATACCCTGCGTATTTATCCTTTATTTTAATTTAAACAGGTTATTATTTATGAACAAAAAATACTAATCGAATTTTGTTCAAGCTATACTAGCAGCCTCTACCCACAATTGGGAGTCTAACTAGGGAATATTACGTGACTTTATTAAAAAGATTTTTACAGTTTATTATCGTCTGCGGGCTTTTAGGCGTACTCACGTTACTAGCACTATATTACTACGTAAAATCAGATATCCCTAGTGTTGAGGTACTTAAAGAAGTTCAACTTCAAACACCTATGCAAGTTTTTACCAAAGATGGAAAATTAATCAACCAATTTGGTGAAAAGCGCCGTATTCCCGTTAAGATTGACGACGTACCGAAACCTTTACTCAATGCATTTTTAGCAACAGAAGATAATCGTTTTTATGAGCATTTTGGTATAGACCCCATCGGGATCGTGCGCTCGGCTATTGTATTGATAAGTACCGGTCAAAAGAAACAAGGTGCCAGTACCATCACCATGCAGCTGGCAAGAAACTTCTTTTTAACCCGCGAAAAAGCTTACATTCGTAAGGTAAAAGAAATTTTCATTGCGCTACACATAGAACAATTATTGTCAAAAGATGAAATCTTAGAACTGTATTTAAATAAGATTGAATTAGGCCACCGCTCGTTTGGCATTGGTGCCGCAGCACAGGTTTATTATGGTAAAGAGTTACACGAGCTCACATTAGCGCAGATGGCCATGATCGCTGGCTTACCAAAAGCCCCTTCAGCGCTAAACCCTATTAGTAACCCGACTCGCGCCAAATCTCGCAGGAATGTGGTTTTAGGTCGAATGCTGACAGAAAAGTACATCACTCGCAGTGAATATAATGAGGCAACACAAGCCCCTATCACCGCAAAGCGCCACGGTGCAGAAATAGAGCTTTATGCACCTTATATTTCTGAAATGGTCCGTGCATATATGGTAGAGCGCTATGGTGCTGACAAAGCCTATAACACTGGCTTTAGAGTTTATACGAGTGTTGAATCTAAAATTCAACTTGCCGCACAGCAAGCACTCATTAACAACCTGCATGATTATGACATGCGTCACGGCTATCGTGGGCCTGAAGCTGTGCTATGGCAACACGAAATAGACCCTATTCCTGTCCGTGCAGAACTACTTAAAACACTTAATGACGTTAATGAAATTGACCCACTCGTCGCCGGTATTGTTACTTATGTTTACGAACAAAGCGCTGAAGTGCTATTAAAGTCAGGTCAATCTGTGGTCATTGAGTGGGATGGCCTGAAATGGGCACGCGCATACATCAACGAAAAACGACAAGGTAACGCCCCTAAAACAGCGGCCGATGTACTTTCGCCAGGTATGCAAATTTGGTTACGAGAAAATAATGGCTGGCAATTAAGTCAGTATCCACAACCATCGAGTGCCATTGTATCTTTAGATCCAAAAGATGGCCGCATCAAAGCCTTAGTAGGTGGTTATAGTTTCGCACAAAGCCAATATAACCGCGCTGTGCAAGCGAAACGTCAGGTTGGTTCAAACATTAAACCCTTTATTTATTCAGCGGCATTAGAAGACGGTTACACGCTTGCTTCAATTATAAATGATGCACCTATCAACCACTGGGATAAAAGCTTAGGTGTTGCATGGCGACCTAAAAATAGTCCTGAAGTTTATAGTGGCCCGATTCGAATTCGTCGCGCATTGGCGCAATCAAAAAACGTCGTCTCAGTTAGATTACTCAGAGGCGTTGGTTTACAGCGCTCTGCCGATCATTTACTTAAATTTGGCTTTGCTGATGAAGACATTAACCGCAGTGAATCTTTAGCATTAGGTAGCGCTGCAATCACACCATTAGAAATGGCACGCGGCATGAGTGCCTTTGCCAATGGCGGTCACCTAATTGAACCTTATTTTATCAGTGAAATCACCGATGCTTATGGTAACTCTTTAGGAAAGGCGCAACCGCTAATCGCTTGTGATGAAGAGCAACGCCTCGAGAATGCAATGCAGTGTGCACCGCAAATCATCAGTGAGCAAAATGCTTTCTTGATTTCTAGCGCATTACACAGTGCAATTTGGGGTGGCGGTAGTTGGAAGCACAAAACCGGTTGGGTTGGTACAGGTTGGCGAGCACAAGCTCTAAAACGTAGAGACTTATCTGGCAAAACCGGCACAACCAATAACTCGGTTGATACTTGGTTTACTGGCTTCAACCGCAATGTCTTAACCACTGTATGGGTAGGCTTTGACGACGCAAGTAAATCCCTTGGCCGCGCTGCCTATAATAGTAACTTAGGTAAAGGCCAATCAGTTGGTGCTGAAGCGGGCGCGATCACCGCGCAACCTGCTTGGGTTCGCTTTATGAGAACAGCCTTGCAAAATGAACCGCTCGCGCCAATAGACCCAGCTCCAGGCTTAACCTCTGTGCGCATTGACTTAAAAACAGGTTTATTAAGTTCGAAAAACGATCACACTAGCCGTTTTGAATACTTTGAGTCTGATACAGTACCAACTAAGTATGTACAACAAGACAAGTCAAAAACCCCATTCTCTTCTGACTCTTTGCCTGAACAAGATGAGCTATTTTAATTAATATAAAAATAGCTCTAACAAAAAAGCGAAGTGCTAAAAACACTTCGCTTTTTTGATTTTAAGTAACAGTAACTCGTAGCTATTTAAGATTCTGACATAACCAGAATAAGTCTGAGTGAATACCTGCAGCGGTCACTTCTTTACCAGCCCCTGGCCCTTGAATAACCAGAGGGTTTGCATCATACCATAGGGTTTTCACTACAAAGATATTATCGCCTGGTGTTAAGTTGGCAATCGCTGAGCCTTGCTCAGCAAACGCAATACCCACTTTTGCGTCCACTTTGCCATCTTCAGCGATACTTAATAAGCCTGTATAACGCAGCTCACAATTATTGGCTTTCGCCTGTGCAAACTTAGTCTCATAAAATGCATCTAGCTCATCTTTCTTAGCTAGAAAATCTTGCCAGCTACCAGTTGCTAAATGCTCAGGCATTAATGGTTCTAAACCAATATTATCTACATCCAATGAAAGACCAAGCTCCCGAGCAAGAATTAACAACTTACGCTGCATGTCTCGACCTGATAAATCTTCACGAGGATCTGGCTCGGTATAACCCATAGTTTGCGCTTCTAGCACTAAATCTGAGAAAGCTTTGCTACCATCATACTCGCTACACAGCCAAGACAAGGTACCCGAAAACACACCTTCAACTTGGGTGATTTTATCACCGCTATTTTGCAGGTCAGCTAATGCAAAGTTAACTGGTAAACCCGCACCAACACTGGTGTTATAACGCCATAATAAATTGCGCTCTTCAAGTTGCTGACGCAAAGATAAATACCAATCTTGTTGCGCTGTGCCTGCATACTTATTAGCACTGATAAGATGACAGTCACGCTTCACGAACTCTGGATATAACAAGCTAAATGACTCACTCGCTGTGATATCAATCACCACTTTATGTTCGTAGTCGAGCTCTTCAATACGCTCTAGCACTTCATTTTGCTCGTATACTTGTGCTTCATTTTGCCACTGAGTTTGCCAGTTATCTAAATTTAAACCACTGGCTGCAAATAGCATTTGTTGCGAGCGTAATAAACCGACTACTTTTAAATCAAATTGCGCTTGCAAACGAGCAACCTGAGTTTGGCACTGATCAAGGAAAACCTCACCGACATTACCTAGACCCGCAATGATAACCGCCAGCTCTCGGCCTTTATTAACTAGTTTGTCATGTAAAATCGCCAAAACATCGCTGTCAATCGCTTGGTCAGTCAAAAACAGTGCATAATCTTCATCACTGTGCGCAAACCTGAGTACCACGTCTTGCTCTGCCAAAACTGATTTAGCCTGCAGCTCTAATGCAGAGATATCGGCTTTTGGTGCAACCAGTGCAAAGCCTTGTAAGTGACTTTCAACCAAGGTGAGACGGCCAGCAAAATATTGACTTACTTGATGTGTAAAGGCACCTGGTAACAATAAAAACTCTTCGCCATTTTGAACAAAGTGATGAATGCTATGCTGAATAAGCTGACTCACTTCACGCACTTCATTTACACCTAAACGATCAACACGCACAAGATCTAAGTTATCAAATGACGTAATAAAACGTTTCGCCTTACTGTAACCCGCTTTGACGATTTCAGTACCTGGTGCTTCAGGGTCAAAACTGCTACGAACCTGTAACTTGATGCTGGTATTTTTCAAAGGAGATAAAGTTTTAGCATGCAATACAGGATTACCTAAACGCGCCAACAGATTGGCCTGCTCTCGACACACTTTAGGGTATTTAATTGCATTGCTGACTTTACGAGGATCAGTACTGAATACACCTTGCGTATCGGTCCAGATTGAGACTGCTTCTGCGTCGCTATAATTTGCTAACAATGTTGCACTGTAGTCACTGCCATTACGTCCCAACGTCACAGTATTGCCTTGGTCATCTGCTGCAATAAAACCTGTGACCACAAAAATATGATCGTTATCTAAGGTCGCTAAACACGCTTGCTTATTTTGCTGATGCACTAATTGACCGTTATGTACAGTAAATAACGTTCTGGCATCAATCGGTTGGGCTTGTAAACCGCTTTCTGATAGGTAGCTCGCTAGAATGCGCGCAGACCATAATTCACCATGTGCTAATAGCTCAGCTTCATTTAGAGTTTTACTGTTCGCGGCTTGGGTGATCACTTGTAATTCAGTCAATAGAGTATCGGCTAGTTGGCGCTGCTTTTCACCCTGGAATAATGCATTAATCAGTTCGATTTGATGGTTCTCAACCTGCAACAAAATATCGTTAAAACTTTGCTGCTCTTGCTGCTGATAGCTTTGCCATAGTTTAACTAGGGTATTGGTGGTTTTACCTGCGGCAGAAACCACAACACAATCGCCCAACTGACACTGGCCAACCACGATTTGTGCGACAGCCTGATAACGCGAAGCCGAGCTTAAGCTCGACCCGCCAAATTTATGTACTACTCTTGTCATTTTCTTTTACCAAAGTGCCGGATGGGCAGGTGTTAATTTACAGGCTTTGCTATCAGCAGACGCAGGTGCCTTTCCTGGCTGTGTTTTAGCAAAAGCCGCTTCTAGGTCTGCAAGTAGGTCTGCTACTTCCTCAATACCAACAGAAATACGGATCAAAGTATCGCCTACACCTGCTTCTAAGCGTGCTTTAGGCTCCATGCCAGCATGTGTCATGGTCGCTGGGTGGCAAATTAAACTCTCAACACCGCCTAAAGACTCAGCCAACGAGAACTCTTTCACTGTTGTTAAGAATGCCGCCGCATCTTCAAGACCACCTGCGATATCAAAACTCACCATGCCACCAAACCCTAACTGCTGCTTTTTAGCCAGTTCGTGTTGCGAGTGTGATTCAAGACCAGGGTAATACACTTTACGTACGTACTCAGACTGCTCTAAGTACTTGGCGATAGCTAAGGCATTTTCTTCATGTTGTTTAAGGCGTACTTTAAGGGTTCTTAAACCACGTAATGTCAGATAGCTATCGAATGGCGCACCAGTAATACCAATGTTATTTGCCCACCAAGCCAGCTCTTCACCTAACGCTTGAGTTTTCGCAATCACCGCGCCACCAACGACATCAGAATGGCCGTTAATGTATTTCGTGGTCGAATGCACCACAATATCAACACCAAATGAAATTGGGTTCTGTAGCGCTGGAGATAAAAACGTATTGTCAGCCCCCACTAAAGCACCCACTGCATGGGCTGCATTCACAACCGCCTCTATGTCTGTAAGACGAAGAATTGGGTTACTCGGTGTTTCAATCCAAACCAGTTTAGGTTTGATCTCTGCAATTTGTGCAAGGCTGTCAGCGCGAGTTAAATCTAAAACTTTTAGTTTTAACAAGCCACGCTTTTCAAGTGATGTGAATAAACGATAACTACCACCATAACAATCATGTGGAATAACTAAGGTATCGTCGTGATTTAAAAGTTGTGTTACTAGGTGTACAGCTGCCATACCGGTCGCTGTGATGATGCCTTTTTCTCCACCCTCAAGCTGCGCTAATGCTTCAGCTAGAATATCGCGATTTGGGTTACCGCTACGGCCGTAATCGTAATCACGCTTAGTATCGAAGTCAGCGAACGAATACGTTGTTGAAAGATAAAGAGGAGGCACAACCGCGCCATGATGTTTATCGGCTTCGATACCATGTCTGACTGCGACTGTTGATTTATTGCGTTGGCTCATATCACCACCTAGTATATGGATGTTTAGACGTCTAAAAGGTTAGATGATCAAATTAGAGAAGTCAAAACATTTATACTGCTAAATGGCTATTTAACTAGAATTTGACTATCTTTTTTAAACCGATAAAATTTCGCCACCTCGTTAACTAATATTGTTAATAAGACTGGGTTTTTGACCATAAATCGGTACATTAACCTTAGTTTGAGTTGGGCGTTAGTCAAACTAGGTCAATTAAAGCCGTCGCAAACGAGCGTAGTCTTATTGGCAGTAATTACTCTAAAGGCATCAGAAAAAATATTATGGCTAAATGGAATGGTGAATATATTCACCCTTATGCAGAGCATGGCAAAAAATCAGAGCAAGTGAAGAAGATCACCGTATCTATTCCTTTAAATGTGTTAAAAGTACTGACTGATGAGCGTACCCGCCGTCAAGTGAACAACTTGCGCCATGCAACAAACAGCGAGTTACTGTGTGAAGCATTTCTGCATGCCTTTACGGGCCAACCGTTGCCGAGCGACGAGGACTTACGTAAAGACAATCCGGAGAAGATCCCTGTTGAAGTGCGTAACATTATGAAAGAGATGGGCTTAGAGATCCCTGAGATTAACGAAGAAGGTTAATCAGCTTTTTTGTTATTACAAAGAAAACATAAAAAAACCTCGCCATTGCGAGGTTTTTTATTAATCTAGTCTTGCCTAGGATTAAGATTCAAATTGTGCCATGTAGTTTTCTGGTAAATCGATTTGTGCAACGCCAGAATCAATCGCAGCCTTTGCTACAGCTTTAGCAATGCGAGGCAATAAACGCGGATCCATTGGCTTAGGAATAATATACTCAGCGCCAAATTCTAACGACTCAACATCGGCCGCTTTAAGCACTTGCTCAGGCACTGGCTCTTTCGCAATACCACGAATGGCTTCTACCGCTGCGATCTTCATTTCATCGTTAATCGCTGTTGCACGCACATCAAGTGCACCACGGAAGATAAACGGGAAACATAAAACATTGTTCACTTGGTTAGGATAATCTGAACGACCTGTCGCCATAATTAAATCGTTACGTGCACCATGCGCAACTTCTGGATTAATTTCAGGGTCAGGGTTTGAACAGGCAAACACGACTGGCTTGTCTGCCATAAGCTTTAGGTCTTCTGGAGAAAGTAAGTCAGGGCCAGATACACCCACAAATACATCTGCTTCTGCAATTACGTCTTGAAGCGTACGCTTATCAGTGTTGTTAGCAAATAGCTTTTTATATTCGTTTAAGTCATCACGACGCGTATGGATAACGCCTTTACGGTCTAGCATGTAAATATGCTCACGTTGCGCACCACATTTAATCAGCAGTTCCATACATGCGATTGCTGCAGCACCTGCACCTAAACATACAATGATAGCGTCGTGGATGTCTTTGCCTTGTACTTCAAGTGCATTCAACATACCCGCAGCAGTTACAATCGCAGTACCATGCTGGTCGTCGTGGAATACAGGGATATCACAACGCTCTATAAGCGCTTTTTCAATCTCAAAACATTCTGGTGCTTTAATATCTTCAAGGTTGATACCACCAAAGGTATCTGCAATGTTCGCAACCGTATTAATAAAATCTTCCGTGGTGCGGTGCTTTACTTCAATGTCGATTGAATCTAAGCCTGCAAAACGTTTGAATAGTAGCGCTTTACCTTCCATTACTGGTTTAGAAGCAAGTGGGCCTAAGTTACCTAAACCTAAAATTGCAGTACCATTACTGATCACCGCAACCATATTGCCTTTACCTGTATATCGATAAGCATTAGCAGGATCTGCAGCAATTTCTCGAACTGGCTCAGCCACACCTGGGCTGTAGGCCAACGCAAGATCTTTAACTGTTTCGGCTGGTTTAGTTAATTCAACACTGATTTTACCTGGAACGGGATGAGCGTGGTAATGTAAAGCTTGTTCACGAAAGTCTGACATGACGCGATTTTTTCCTGCAAAGAAGTTAAAAGTGAGAGTGAAATAATTCGCAATAACTAAAAGATACTCGCTTTCTAGATATATTCAAGCAATTTCAGGTCTATCCACTTTTTAGCGAAATTTATCTGCAAGATACCGCAATTTTGCAGATTTTATGAAACATTCTTTTAGCTTTTTTGACATTTCATTGACCTAAAAAAGGGTCAACACGCTTAATAAACCAGCAATTTAAACGACTAAAAATGTCACCCTATCAATCGCGAAAAGAAATCTAAACTTAGCGACTTTTACTGTATTTTAGACACTTTTAAACTCATTTAGACAACTTTAACTCTCAAAAAAACCAGTTGAAGCAACCGTATCTTTGAGAAAGCTAAAGTCAATCTCGATAAAAAGTGCAAAGTTATGCATTTAGTTATTACGCCATTTTCTACGGCTGTGCTATGAAAAAGGTTTGATGTATCAGAAATAATTTTGCAGAAGAACAACCAGATAAGCGATGCTAAATCAGCAGAAAATAATGAATATTCAGAGGATTAATGAGTTTTATACCAATCCTCAATAATACTCAATCATTTTGAGGGACTAAAACTGACGCTAGCTTCGTTAAAAATTTCTTATAAAAATTTCTTATTTAGAACAACTAAATAGCAAAATTTTAGCCTTGCCTACATGGAAGTAGGTACCTCAGCGATAGCAGGACGCGTGAGCGGTGCTATCGACCAGTTTTCCTTGCCTCAAAATAGTTCTCTTAATTAAAAGGATTGGTATTAGGCATAAAAAAAGCACCCAAATGGGTGCTTTTCTCAAACAAGCGATGCTTATTTCTTGCTGCTAAGAGCACCAAAACGCTTGTTGAAGCGATCAACACGACCACCTGTATCAAGGATCTTCTGCTTACCAGTGTAGAACGGGTGACATGCAGAACATACGTCTAGGTGAATGTCTTTACATAGTGTTGAACGAGTTTCGAATTTGTTACCACATGAACAAGTTGCTGTGATTGACTCGTACTTAGGGTGGATACCTTCTTTCATAGTAAACCTCTAGGTTAGGCCGTATCGCTCTCCAAACCCGAAGTTTGGCACCATACGTAGTTATATTCAAATTAGTGGACGCGTATTTTATTGGAGTCGTCCGAGATCTACAAGCAATAATTGCACAAAAAGTAAATAAATTCCGCGTTCATTACACCTAATCCAATGAACAGCAATTTACCTCGCGTTTTTCACTGGGATTTCAAGGTCTGCTTTAGTACATTATAAACATCTACTGTCATGTTCGAACATTCATGCTATTTGTTGAAGTTGCCCTAAAAGTCCCACTACATAGAACCTTTGATTATAAAATCGACCCGAATATAACAGTTCAAAAAGGCTGTCGTGTATGGGTGACTTTTGCCAATAGAAAATTAGTCGCCATGGTCGTTGACATCAAGACTCAGTCAGATGTGCCCGATAATAAAATCAAAGCCATTACCTCTGTCATTGATCAGCGCCCGATTATCAGTGATGCTTATCTTACCTTTTTGAAATTTACAGCACGTTATTATTGCCATTCGCTAGGTGAAACTATTTTTACTGCGCTACCAGCATCTCTGCGTCAAGGTGAGCATCCAGATAAAACTCAAGTGCCCGATTACACACTCACTGAGGAAGGAAAAGCATCTCCCAAGCTTCGCGCAAAAAAGCAATTAGCACTGATTGAGCATTTAAAAGGCTCGGGCGTAACGAGCCTCACTGAGTTAAAGGCATTAGGGTTTACAACACAACAAATAAAACCGCTTAAAGAGAAAAACTTTATCACAGAAGCCATTAACCACTGTGAAGCTTGGTCGTCAGACACACTTGAGATTGCAAGCAAACCGCGCCTCAATGAAGAGCAAGCTGCCATTTGTGCCGCCGTGAATCAACAAGTGGGCTACCGTACTTTCTTAATTGAAGGCGTTACGGGCAGTGGTAAGACTGAAGTCTACTTACAATGTTTAGAGAAAGTGCTTAATGCCGGTAAACAAGCACTGGTTTTAGTACCTGAAATTGGCCTGACGCCTCAAACCGTCAATCGCTTCAGGCGCCGCTTTCCAAATACTCCGATTGATTTATGGCATTCAAATTTAACTGATAATGAGCGCTTACACACTTGGCGACGCGCTGAACAAGGCAGTAGTGCTTTGGTTATCGCAACTCGCTCAGGGATTTTCTTACCTTTTAAAAGTCTAGGCATGGTCGTGGTAGATGAAGAGCATGACGGATCTTTTAAGCAACAAGATGGACTGCGTTATCACGCTCGAGACTTGGCCGTTTATCGCTGCGCGACACAACAGATACCGCTTTTATTAGGCACTGCAACCCCTGCACTCGAAACCCTACACAATGCACTCACTGATAAATACCAATTGGTGTCGTTGACCAAGCGTGCGCAAACCAAAGTAGATAACGCCTACTTGTTGGTTGATATGAAAGGCCAGCCACATCAAAATGGTTTTGCACCAACTACTTTACAGCATATTGAACGTACGCTTGCACATGGCAAACAAGTAATGGTGTTTTTAAACCGACGGGGTTATGCGCCTACCTTAATGTGTCATGAGTGTGGCTGGCTCAGCGAATGTCACCGCTGTAGTGCCAGTGCCACCTACCATAAAGGTATGTCTCGTTTAGTCTGCCATCACTGTGGTGAGCAAAGCTATGTGCCACCCCAGTGTGTTGACTGTGGCAGCACCAATATTTTGCCAGTGGGTTTGGGCACTGAACAAGTTGAACAGTTTTTAGAAGCACAGTTTCCCGACACGCCACTGAGCCGTATAGATCGAGATTCAACCCGCCGTAAAGGCGCACTTGAAGAAGCCCTCAATGAAATTAATGAAGGTGGCGCACGTATTCTGGTTGGCACTCAAATGCTGGCGAAAGGTCACCACTTTGCCGATGTCAGCCTAGTGGTTATCTTAGATGTCGACAGTGGTTTATATAGTAGTGACTTTAGAGCCACGGAACATATGGCTCAGTTAATCACTCAAGTTGCTGGACGCGCTGGGCGCAGTGGCGAACCCGGCACGGTATTATTACAAACTCATTATTGCGAACACCCGTTGTTACAAGATCTAGTCAATAATGGCTACGGCGACTTTGCCCGTTATGCACTCAAAGAGCGTGAAGAAGTTGCCCTACCGCCATTTAGTTTTTTGGCTTTAATACGCGCCGAAGCTAACAACGCCAAATTAGTCATCGACTTTTTATCGGATCTGGTTCCTGCAAGCCCATTCTCTGGTATACAATTGCTTGGACCAATTCCCGCACCGATGGAGCGTGTGGCAGGAAAATATCGATATCAATTACATATTCAAGCGCAGGACCGTGCAATTCTACATAGCTACTTAACTCAGTTATTAGCCTATGTAGACAAGCACCCATTAGCAAACCGACTGCGCTGGAGTATAGACATAGATCCTATGGATACTTATTAAGTAACTTATGGCACAACACGACTTTATAAATAAAAAGCCCAAAGGCAGAAACACCAAAAAAGCGGCGCCTAGCCCAAAACCCGTCTCAAAATTGCTTATCTTGCTGGCATTACTGCTCGTTGGCGGTTTTGCATATGGTCTTTGGTATATCACACAAAATGCCGATCCTAAAAAAGTAGAAGAAGCCGCTAAACCAGTTGCCAAAAAAGAGCAATCAGTAGAGAAGCCAAAACCTAGAGATCCTGATTTTATTCAAGAAATTAAAGACGCAGAAATCAAAGTCGAAATTAAAGAAATAAAAAAACGTGGCCCATACCAGATGCAATGCGGTTCATTTAGAAAGCATGAAGATGCAGAGAGCATGAAAGCACAAATTGCTTTTGTTGGCCTAATTGCTGAAATCCGCAGAACCGAAGGGTCAAATGGTGTCTGGTTTAGAGTGCGTCTAGGCCCTTATGAGAGTAAGAGACAAGCGGAAAGCGATAAAAATAAGCTCAAGCGCATCAACATCGTAAGCTGTGGAATTTGGGGCTGGACTTGATTTCTCACTAATAGCCCATATACCTACAGCAATCTAAGATATTTAAGTAAGACAAGTGTGAGTTAACGCACAGTAAGGAATTTTATGACTACTATCGTAAGCGTGCGTCGTGACGACAAAGTTGTTATCGGCGGCGACGGTCAAGTGTCACTTGGCAATACAGTAATGAAAGGTAATGCCAAAAAAGTACGCCGTCTTTATAACGGTAAAGTATTAGCGGGTTTTGCCGGTGGTACTGCAGACGCATTTACGTTATTTGAGCGCTTTGAAAGCAAACTAGAAATGCACCAAGGTCATTTAACTAAAGCTGCAGTGGAAATGGCGAAAGATTGGCGCAGCGACCGCGCGCTTCGTAAATTAGAAGCTTTACTGGCAGTTGCCGATGAAACCGCTTCATTGATCATCACTGGTAACGGTGACGTAGTGCAGCCAGAGCATGACCTAATCGCCATTGGTAGTGGTGGTAACTTCGCTCAATCTGCAGCAACAGCACTGTTAGAGAATACTGATCTAAGTGCACGTGAAATCGTAGAAAAGAGCCTGAAAATTGCTGGCGATATTTGCGTATTCACTAATAATTTCCAAACCATCGAAGAACTATAGAGGATTGCCATGACTGCGATGACCCCAAGAGAGATCGTGCACGAGTTAGATCAGCACATTATCGGTCAAGATAAAGCCAAAAAAGCCGTGGCAATTGCACTTCGTAATCGCTGGCGTCGTATGCAACTTGACGACGACTTACGCGCTGAAGTAACCCCAAAGAATATTCTAATGATCGGCCCAACAGGTGTCGGTAAAACGGAGATTGCACGCCGTTTAGCAAAACTTGCCAATGCACCTTTCCTGAAAGTTGAAGCGACTAAGTTCACTGAAGTAGGCTATGTAGGTAAAGAAGTTGAGACTATCATCCGTGATCTGGTTGATATCTCAATCAAGATGACGCGCGAGCAACAAGCGAAAAAGCACCAACATCGCGCAGAAGAAGCCGCAGAAGAACGTATTCTTGATGCGCTTCTTCCACCTGCAAAAGACGCATGGGGTGAAGCTCAGCCTGCAGAAAATAGCAGTACACGTCAGGTATTCCGTAAGAAACTGCGTGAAGGTCAGCTAGACGACAAAGAAATTGACATTGATGTTGCTGAAGTTGCACCTCAAGTTGAGATCATGGCACCACCTGGTATGGAAGAAATGACCAACCAACTACAAGGTCTATTCCAAAACATGGGTGGAGACAAGCGTAAGAGCCGTAAGCTGAAAATCAAAGATGCTTTCAAGCTTCTTATTGAAGAAGAAGCCGCCAAAATGGTGAATCAAGAAGAACTGAAAGAACAAGCTATTTTTGCCGTAGAGCAAAACGGTATTGTGTTCATCGATGAAATCGACAAAATCTGTAAGCGCGGTGAAGCACAAGGTCCAGATGTGAGCCGTGAAGGTGTGCAGCGTGATTTACTGCCTCTAATTGAAGGCTCAACGGTCAGCACGAAACACGGTATGGTTAAAACTGACCATATTCTTTTCATTGCCTCTGGTGCGTTCCAAATGGCTAAACCTTCAGACTTAATTCCTGAGTTACAAGGTCGCTTACCTATTCGTGTAGAACTTGAAGCACTTTCTGCAGCTGACTTCAAACGCATTCTTACCGAGCCTCATGCATCGCTTACTGAACAGCAACAAGCACTGCTTGGCACCGAGCAAGTGACTATCGACTTCACTGATGATGCGCTCACTAAGATTGCTGAAGCCGCATGGCAAGTGAACGAGAAAACAGAAAACATTGGTGCGCGTCGTCTTCATACTGTGATGGAAAAACTGATGGAAGAAATCTCTTTTGATGCTTCTGAAAAGACAGGCTCAACGCTGACTATCGATGCAAGTTATGTTGAGCAGCATTTAGACATGCTAGTACAAGACGAAGACTTAAGCCGCTTTATTCTTTAAGTTTAGCAAAGATTATGCGCTATTATTAAGCGGGGCCTATGCCCCGCTTTTTTGTAAGATATAGCCAAAAATATCCATTGAGAAACGTCATGTATATTGTCAATAAACTTCACTATCATACTGTATCTAAAACGCTCGACATTCATTTCGATGATGAGCAAGTCTTCACGTTAAGCTGTGAGTATTTACGAACCCATTCCCCTTCTGCTGAAGTGCAAGGACATGGTAATCAATCTAAAGATCCACTGAATCTGGTGTTGAATAAACAAGAGGTAGCTATCAAAAAACTTGAGCCTGTTGGACATTATGCCGTAAGGCTGGTTTTTGATGACGGCCATGACTCAGGTTTATATAGCTGGCAATATCTTCGTGCACTTTCAGAAGAGCAGACTGAACGCTGGAAGAGATACCAAGCGAGGGTTGAGGACTATCATGCCAACAAAGATCGTATTCCAATCAAGTTCACGCCCTAGCTTTGAGTGCTAAAACTTAAATATAAAAAAACGCAGCAAACGCTGCGTTTTTTAGTTTTATTAGCAATCTAGTAGCGGTACTTGGCAACCGCCTCATGTAGTACTTTGGCTTGCTCTGAAACCTCTTCACTACTTTGGGCATTACTCTGTGCATGCTCAGATGCAACTTGCGCAATATCTCGAATGCGAACTACGTTCTTATTCACCTCAGAAGCAACTTGGTTCTGTTCATCAATGGCTGTTGCGATGTGCGTGCTCATTTCCATAATAGTTTGAACATCCGCTGTAATCGAGCTTAACAACTCACCAGCTTTCTCGGCTTGAGAAACACTCTCACTACCTTGAGTACGGCACTGTTGCATGATACTCACAACAGACTGGGTGCGCTCTTGCAGAGTAGAAATGATACTCTCAATTTCTTGTGTCGAGTCTTGTGTACGCTGTGCTAAAGAGCGAACTTCATCGGCTACAACAGCAAAGCCTCGACCTTGCTCACCAGCACGTGCAGCTTCAATTGCCGCATTCAAAGCAAGTAAATTTGTCTGCTCTGCAATACCACGAATAACATCTAAAACCGAGCCAATTGTTTCAGCATCACGCTCAAGTTGTGAAACAACATCTGATGCGCCACCTAATGAATCAGATAAGGCCATAATACGCTGAATTGTCGCATCGACTTCTACTCTACCTTGTTGCGCATTGCCATTGGTTGACTCAGCTTTATTCGCTGCAGCTTCAGTATTATGGGAGATATCTTGAATCGTCGCCTGCATCTCAGTCGCAGCAGTCGCCACCATATCCGCCTCATGCAGCTGCTCATGCATACCTGCGCTGGTTTGTGCGGTGGTTTCACTTAAATGATGAGTCGCTTCATTAATTGTGCCTAAAGCCGTGTTTACTTCTGAGATCAGAATCTTAAAGTCATCTATCAAGCTATTAAAGTCTTCTGTCATCGTGGTAATTTCATCATTACCTGTCGATTCAATTTTAATAGCTAAATTGTTTTCACGGCGAATTCGCTCAATGGTTTGATAGACACGTTCCACAGGCCCAATGATTGAACGACTGGTAGACAGTACCAAAATCATGACGATGATCGCTGCGACGACAAATATACCTATGGCAGCAGCTTGCGTTGCTTTCGCGTTATCTTCAATAGCTTGCTTTGTTTGCAGTACAATATTCTCAACCGTTGCATCACCTTGCTTTACAATTTTAACCATCTCGCCTAATGCACCGCTATCAAGCGATACACCTAGTTCGACTTGTGCATCAACAAGGTTAGTGAACTTGTTTTTGTATTCCAAAAGTAAAGGTGATAAGCCGTAAGACTGTAGTTTGGGGTAAAGCTCATCGTAGGTTTTATTAAATTTACCTAGGTATTTGGTATCTAAGCGAAGCATAAAGTCTTTTTCAGCTCGTCTAAGTTGTAGCATCAAGCTTAGTAATTCAAAGTTGTTATGCTGCTTCAATCCTGTTTCGACTTCATGCACCGCAGAACGTAACGCACCATATAATGCATCTTTAGGGTGTAAACCAATCTTCTTTTGCAGAACGACTACAGTTTCAAATGTTTCTTTGTAAGATCGACTTAACCCACGAAACTTTTCAAGCTCCCCTTGATCAATAGATAAGTCATCCAGTAAAACATTTAATAGATCTATCTTTGTGATTAAGTGCTGATATTCTTTATCAAATTTACTAAGCGCTTCCGTGTCCTTATAGAATAGAAAATTCTTCTCAAACTTGCGCATGGATAACTCATGAATTTCAAGCTCTTCAGCGTACTGAATTGCTTCGTTGAGTTTCAGCATTGTGCGAGCTTCAAAGATAATCACCGCTAGCATTACCAGCATTGCAATACCAACAACTATCGCATTGAGCTGTAAACGCCTTTTGATGGTTAAATTTTCTAATAAGGCCATACTGTTACCTAAGGTTATAAAACATATGCTTAGTATAGACCAAGGCTGAAAATTAGGCTTTTAGATTTCACATAAAAACAATAAAAAAGTGCCAACATGTGCAATAATTAAACGACTCATTCTTTGGAACTATCCAACTTTTAATGAATTCCAAGCAAAATCATGCAATGCGGTGACATCATGCCATTGTTCGGCTTTAACCCACTCTACAAGGGCGCATGGATCTGCTGAAAAATCCACCAACTTCTGAGGTGCTGTATCCAAAAAATCTTCAACCGCATTGGCATTTAAGTAATGCATCTGCTTTGCCCAACCAAGCTTAATTAACAAACTTGCATCAATCACCTGTGTGAGCTCTTGCTCAAGCGGTTTAATTAATAGGCTTTTTCCCATATTCAACGCTGCATTCAGTACTTCAAATTGCGCATGTGCAATCACGCCTTTGCAACTTTTCATGTCATGTAATAACCGCTCATGATCATCGGGTCGATAATGAATATTGTCCACCGACTTCACCTCTGCTGCAGGGTGAAAACAATAAAATTCCGTATTTGGAAAACTTGTTAGCAATGCCTCAATCGCCTCCAATTTTTCTGACGGCAAATAAACGACTACCTTATTTTTAATACAAGTCGTGTGATAGCTAGGTACGATAGGCGGCAAAATATTTTTCGCAAAAGGGATCCAGTGAAACCCAACACGGTAATCCGCAGGCACTAACCATTGCTGCCAAATTCTAGTTAAATTCGCCCCTTCAAAAGGCAGTTGGTGATGGTTTACTGCGACATGATGCCCCAAAGCGAGTACAGGGATCCCTGAAAGCTTTGCCGACCAGGCGACAATCGACTCACTGTCGGTGATCACCAAGTCATAATTTGCGACTTTAAAATACGCTCGATGAGTGAAAATATCAGAAACTTTTTGCCTGAAGGTTTTCGTAAAGCGATTTGGCTTATGCCGTACTAAGCAACTCCCCACTTTGAGCGCTTCAATTTCAGCAATTACCTGCTTACTCATAGGGTTTGACAGGCTATTACCGGACAGGATCACGTCAGTGTTTACCTGATGCGCTTTGAAGCACTTAATCAACACAAGTGTTTGCTGTAATTGTGCAAGTTCGATGATTTTTGCTGCATATAACACTTTCAATGCAATTCACCTTATTCATTCCTTGTGGCAAGAACACCAGGAGGTTGTCATAACTGGTACTTCTTACACAAAACCATTGTCTACTGATTAAACTTTAGACTTTAAAAATAACAGTTGGGTGAACTTTTTAAGACACTATTATGGAATTCAAAAGAGTTTGATTGAACGCACAAAGTGCCTGCTTTTACAGCAATTTTGCCATTGCTATGAGCTTGCATCAGAGTATACTGGAACAAATACATACTCTCTGGAGAACTCAATATGGACTACAGCACATCTGACTTATGCGATCATTTTGCAGATGCAATCGATGTACTTGAACCCATGTTCATTAACTTTGGTGGACACTCTGCATTTTGCGGTCGCATCGTCACAGTGAAATGCTTTGAAAACAATGAACTGATTCAAGAGATTTTAGAACAAGACGGTACTGGTAAAATTCTATTAATCGATGGCGGTGGATCTACTCGCCGAGCGCTGATTGATATCGAATTGGCAGAACTGGCTGTAGAAAATCATTGGCAAGGTATTGTTGTTTATGGCGCAGTTAGACATGTTGATGAACTCGAAGAGTGTGAACTAGGTATACAAGCCATTGCGTCTATTCCTGTCGCTGCTGATAGCCAAGGCAGTGGCGAGCAAGGTGTCCCAGTAAACTTTGCGGGTGTTTCTTTTTACGAAGACGATTATCTATATGCTGACAGCACCGGGATTATAATTTCCGCCGAAGAGCTGGTACTCGAAGATGCGCTTGAAGAAGTCGAAGCATAATGGGCAACTGGTTAATTCGATATAGTGAAGCCGACACAAAGTGCTTTACTACCAGCAGAGCGAATGAAACTCGCTTTTGGCAATCAATCTCTTATTTAGACCAATCAGCACCTTTAGAAAGTGCACTAAAAGATGCAGCTGAATTTGGTATTAAATATGTTTTACTCGGCATTAACGAGGACATAGGCCCAAGAGCAAACTGTGGTCGCGGAGGCGCAACACAAGGTTGGCAAGCGTTTTTAAAACGCTTTTTAAACTTGCCTAGCAATGAGTTTCTAGATCCAAAATCAGTATTGCTGTTAGGCGAGGTCAATTGTGATGATTTGCAATCGCAAAGCAAAGCTTTGGATAACGCAAATACAGAAGATTTAGCACAATTAAGAAGGTTATGTGGCGAATTAGATGAGCGAGTGACAGCGGTTTTGAAACCGGTTTTTGATGCCGGTTTAGAAGCCATTGTCATAGGGGGGGGCCACAATAATTGTTACCCAATTTTAAAGGCCTTAAGCACCAGTGAAGCTAAGTCGTGTAATGCCATTAACTTCGATCCACATGCTGATTTTAGGGCCATTGAAGGTCGTCATAGTGGCAACGGTTTCAACTATGCATATCAAGACGGATATTTACATGATTACCATGTGGTTGGTATGCATGAGCAAAAAAATAACCAAACCATTATCAGCTCGCTGACTAATGCCGGGTTTACCTACACCACTTACCAAACCCTACAAGTTATGCGCAGCCGTAGTTTAACTTCAGACTGCACACACAGTTTAGCCCGTTTTAAAATTGATAAACCATTAGGTATCGAAGTTGATGTAGACGCCATTAGTGGCATGCCTGTCAGCGCTTTCACGAATTGTGGTTTTTCTGTCAGCGATGCAGAGCATTTTGTCTATCTGGGTGCAACGCACAGTGCTAGCCGTTATTTACATCTGTGTGAGGCAGCACCTTCGACACACCCGAATGGCTTAGAGCAAGGCATAACTGAAGCAGGACAAGTACTAAGTGGTCTAGTCTGTAGTTATTTATTAGGTAAACAACAAGGGTAGCAATAGCTACCCTTTTAGTGATCAACTAAATGATGGTGCTCAAGCTGATACTGTTTTATCCAGCTCAACATACCCACACTACTCAACGGCCTTTCGAAATAGTATCCCTGAGCGGCAAAGGTATTTAAGCTTTGTGCAAAGTTAAGCTGCTCTTGGCTTTCAACGCCCTCACAAATAACCGCACAATCTAACTGATGCTGCATGTCTACCAGCCCTCTGACAATGCCTCTAAGTGCACCTTGATGTTGATGATCTCGGGTAAGGGACTGCCCTACTTTGACGTAATCAACGGTTAATTTAGGTAACTTAGCCAATACCAGCGGAGCCTCACCGAAGCCGTCTACACACAGACGAACACCGATACTGCGAAGACGAGCTATCATGGCAACGCCCTGTGCATCCAAAGACATAAACAACGCAGACGGACATTCTATTATCAAATCACCGGCTTCAAGATGGTGAGTCAGCAGTACATCGTCTAAAAACTCAATAAATTCTTCATGCAGCATTTCTGGACCAAAAACATTGACGCTCAGCGCCATTTTGATCCCTTCCATTTTTAGCGCCATCGCAATCTCCGCCGCTCGCTCTATCACGAACTGAGCGACAGGCAAGGCTAACCCAGCAATACGAATATCATCGATGAACTTACCAGCAGCTAAAATCCCCTGCTTTGGGTGCTGCCAACGTAACAATAGTTCTAGGAACTCGATACCATTGTCGCTGTGACGAATAATCGGTTGAAAATACAGCTCGAGCTGATCTCTGAAGTCGTGATGAGTAAGCTCAGCCAAACGCGCTTGCTGCTCTTGTTTTGCTGTTCGCATGCTATTTTGATATTCAGTCACGACCTTATTAGGCTCTGAATCGAGCGCTAAAAATGCACACGTGATGGCATTATCAAAATCACTGACTTTATCAGCGAAAGAGACATAACTTGCCTTAGCTTTTATTTCTATGGTGCAATGGCCTACGTTAAACGGCTTTAACGTAGTTTGCACTATGGCACCTATAACTTGCTCATGGAGATGTTTTTGATGGGCCAAAGAGCACAAGAATACAAAATTTAATCCTCCTAAGTGCGCAAGCTTAGCGCATTCATCCCCTTGTTCTATATTTACAATGTCTTCGTTTTGCAATTGCTGCTTAATTCGGTTCGCTGATTGCGCGAGCAATAAATCGCCGTACTCTCGACCTAAGTGAAAATTTACCTGTTCAAACCCTTCGAGGCGGATCATCACTAATACCACAGCAGAGGCATCTTGCTCTGTGTGAGCATAATAAGCATCTCTCAGCGCACTTCTAGGGGGTAAACCTAGCACATCTTGCTTTCTTAATTCGCTCTGCTCTGGTAAATCTGAGGCGCCATTTTTACTGGGTTTTAAAGAGAACTCATAAAGCTGTGAAATATAAACCAAAAGTAAAGGTAGTAACGTTAACTGAATTGGCCAGTACCAAACTATCGCCCCCCCTAATAACAGTAGGTATGCTGCTGCCGCTAGAAACGACGCCAAAAGTAGAGGTTTTGAACCAAGTTTAAGCGCTAGGTAGAGGTGGCCGAATAACACCAGAGAGATGGCATACGTAGCCCACATATTGGGAAGCAATGCGGTAAAAGCCACCAGCATAGTCACAACATGTAGTGCACGACTTGATTGCGAATGGGTAAGGATAATTAAAGCGATACTGCCCATTAACACTAACCCACCTAAAAATGCGGTTAGTAGTGCCAGCTCCCCCTGTTGCAATCCATTGAATACAGGAAAGCTGGTCAATGTACCTAGTAAGGTCATCACCAACTTTCACCTATAAATTAAATACTTCTTATTGGATCAGTTTACCTGAGATCCACAAATTTGATAGCTCATTTACACCAAATTGATAACTTAATTGCGCTGGTGTTGCAATATCCCATAGAGCTAAATCGGCTCGCATGCCCACTTTAAGCATACCTCGATCTGCCAGCCCTAGCGCTTTCGCAGCGTTTACCGTTACCCCCTGCAAAGTCTCTTCTGGTGTTAATCTAAATAGGGTACAGCCCATATTCAGCATCAAGCGCAAGGAGCACAGCGGTGCGGTGCCTGGGTTAAAGTCACTGGCGATCGCCATCGAGACCTTATGTTGACGAAGTAACTCAATCGGTGGCATTTGTGTTTCTCTCAGGAAATAAAAAGCACCAGGTAATAACACAGCAACCGTACCGGCATCAGCCATCGCTTTTACACCCGCTTCATCGAGATACTCAATATGATCTGCCGACAGGCCTTTAAACTCAGCAACCAACTCAGTGCCATGTTGATTCGATAATTGTTCGGCATGGCACTTCACAGGTAAGTTTAACTGACGTGCTTTTTCAAATACTCGCTTTGTTTGCGCATAACTGAATCCTACATTTTCACAGAATACATCGACCGCATCTGCCAAGTTAAGCTCAGCCACTTTTGGCAACATGACATCGCATACTAAATCGATATATGCATCTGAGTCATGTTTAAATTCAGGCGGTAATGCATGTGCGCCCAAAAATGTACTTTGAATATCAACTGGGTGGTTGTCATTTAAGACTTTATTCACTTCAAGTAATTTAATTTCAGTGTCTAGATCTAAGCCATACCCCGACTTACTCTCAACCGTTGTTACACCTTCACTCATAAGGCTATTTAAGCGATTTTTCCCAGCTACAAACAAGGTTTCTTCATCCGCCTCTCGAGTTGCTCGAACGGTACTAGCAATACCACCGCCTTGTTGTGCTATCTCTTGGTAAGAAACACCATTTAGACGTTGTTCAAACTCACCAGCGCGGTTTCCAGCAAAAAGAATATGCGTATGACAATCAATTAGGCCAGGCGTTAACCACTGTCCTTTTGCGTTAATCACAGGTGTCGCTAGAGCATCGAACTCAGGCAAGTCACTCAGCTTGCCCAGCCAAGCAATTTTATCGTCTTTGATTATTAACGCGCCCTGTTCGATAGCACCATAAGGGGCATCAACATTGCTATCCATGGTTGCCAAATTAACATCGGTGATCACTAAATCTGCTTCAAACATCACAGCCTCATTTGAGTTTGTTTAATTGCCTATAAGCCTATCATGCAAACTTGTATATACAAGAAATCTGTGCCATTTTTAATGGCATGTACTCTCTATTTCATTATCTAGTATGACCAACGAACCTAAATTTGCATTGATAAAGCAGCATATCACCGACCAAATTAGTGCTGGTATTTGGAAAGAGAACCAACGTGTTCCCTCTGAAAATGAACTTGCTGAGCAATTTAGTGTAAGTCGTATGACCGCCAGACGCGCTTTGAGTGAATTGACAGACAGTGGAGTATTAACGCGGAGTCAGGGTTTAGGTACGTTTGTAGCAAGCCTCAAGTCACAGTCTTCTATGTTGGAGATTAAAAATATCGCCGATGAAGTAAAAGAGAGAAATGGTGCGTACAGTGCTGAGGTCATAGCCCTAGAAGAAATCGCCGCCATGGCCCCTATCGCTATCGCACTCGGTGTTGATATAGACAGCAAAGTCTATCGCAGCGTGATTGTTCACCACGAGAATGGCCAAGCTCTCCAAGCTGAAGAGCGTTTTGTCACCCCAGCACTTGCACCTGATTATCTGGCACAAGATTTTACTATCGTCACACCACATGAATACCTTTCGGCAGTGGCGCCGCTGACTGAGGCAAAACACACCATTGAAGCCATTATGCCAAGCCAAGATGTTTGCCAGTGGCTTGGCTTATATAACGAAGAGCCTTGCTTACAAATGATCAGAAGAACATGGAGTGCTAATGGTATTGTTAGCTTTACTCGGCTCATTTCGCCGGGCAGTAAATACCGTCTAGGCGGTCATCTCACCTTTAAGAAAAAGGTGAAATAACGCACAGTTAAATCTCTGCTTGATAGCAAAATCCCAGTGCTTCAATGGCTGAACCATCTATCACTCTTGCACTGGCGGTGTCACTGGCAAATGAAGGGGGCTGTGTGCCTAACCTAGCGCATCTTTGCTGGTAATAATCTTGACGAGTTGGGTGGTTAGGGTGACAAACATTATAAACAGCATTAGCTTCTGCCCAGTTCAGTATTACCGTCTCAATGGCGGCGACGACATCGGCTTGGTGCACCATGTTTACAGTCGCTTGGCTGCTACTTTTAAGTGTTTTACCCGCAACAAACTGCCCAGGTTCTCGATTTGGCCCCACCAGTCCCGCTAAACGTAAAACCTTTCCTTTGGCATCAAATACTTTTTGCTCTGCTGCAAGCAAAATCTCTTTACGCGTGGTTTCACTGTCTAATTCACCACTTTCGGTATAGGTACCATCTAGCTCTGAATACACACCTGTACTTGAGCATAACAAGAACCCTTTACACGCTAATTCATCAGAAAACCTTAACGCAGCAGATAGAATTTCAAGATAATTGCTGTCAGCATGACGTGCTCTCGGAGGAATAGCACACACCCAATAAGCGTCTTTTAAATCTACAGAATGAATTAACTTGTCTTCTTGCAATGTAAACTGTCGAATGATTGCATTACTGGAGTTTGAGCCACGACTGGTACCCTGAACTTGCCAATTCGCCTGTGTGGCTCTCTCGATTAATGCACTTCCCAGCCAACCAGCCCCCAAAACAACTAGCTTCATCTCATACCTCTGTATTAATTTCAAACCGCAAATGTATTATTATAGGAACAACATAACGTCAATCTAATGTTAACTGTGGTCAAAGCGACTCAGATATGATTTGATTGTGTAGTGCGGTTACCAATAAAAAGAATATATCATGCTTAACAACTTATCCCTCAGGAGAAAAATACTCCTACTGATCGGTGGTACAATTTCTGTGCTGCTTATTATCGCCTCCAGCTACTTTGTAAATCACCTAGCAACGATTTCTCGTGACAGTGTAGAGCGTGAAGCGCAAAGCTACATTTATGCCGAAAAATTGTCGATGGAATCGTTTTTCGCCCAATACGGTGAACTAGTCAGCACCTTTGCACAAAGTGCCCATGTTGTAGACTTTTTTGAGCAATACACCGAGCGCGAAGCTGAGCTATCAAGCCAACCAGGTTATGGCCTAGTGAATAGAGATTTTGATAGGCTGACGGCAAATAATGACAATGTTCTGTCAACTTTCTTTGCGTCTGCTATCACAGGTGAGTACTTCAAAGAAAACGAACGAACTTCTCATTTCTCTGATGGTCGTCCATATTTTGCTTATAAGCGTGGATGGTGGCCAGAGGCTATGGCGATTGGTAAGTTGCATGTAAGCCCGGTTTCAGTCGATGCAAACACAGGCGACGTATCTGCGGTGATCAAGCTACCTGTCTACAATTCATCGCGTAAGTTATTGGGGATCGCAGGTATTGATTTGCAAATGGAACAAATCAACCAGCTGGTTGAGCAGATCCGCTTCCAAGGCAAAGGTTACGGCTTCCTGCTAGATAACAACTTAAACGTTGTTCATTTATCAAAGCAAACTGGCCACAAGTTGTCTATTACCGATGAGGGTCCGAATGGAAAAGAAGGCTTAGACGGGCTAGAAAAACAGTTTGCAGATACCACTGGCTTCCGTGCATTAAACTCTGAGATTAAAAATAATGAGTCAGGCACATCAGTTGTTACCTTCAAAGGGCAAGACTATTACGTGGTGTATAACAGCGTGAAACTCGATGAGCCATTACTCGATTGGCATGTGGGTGTCATGATCCCAGTATCATTTATTGAAGAGCCAGTAAATGAAGCCGTCATGAGTACCGTGATCGCCTTCCTAGTGATTATCAGCATTGTGGTTCTTATGATCTTATGGGCGACACAGATGATCACCAAACCGATTGTGTCTCTTGCTGACACTATGCGTGACATTGCGTCAGGTGAAGGCGACTTAACGCGTCGGATCAATATTGAAAGCAATGATGAAGTTGGTCAGCTTGCTTCCCATATGAACACCTTTATCGAAAAGCTGCGTGCCATGATGCAAACCACGGCACAACAAGCCTCTCAACTAGGTCATGCCTCTGAGCAATTAAGCTCTGTGTCTGCCAGTACCAATAGTGAGATCCAACAAGAGAAAGAGCAAGTTGACAGTGTCAGTGCTGCGGTAACAGAAATGGCTGCAACTGTGACTGAAATCTCACGCAATGCACAAGAAGCAAGTCACGCTGCTGAGCAAGTACAACGCATGACGAACGACGGTGCGACACGCTCAAGCCAAGCACAAACAGTGATGACTGAATTGGCTAGCCACATCGGTGAGGCTGCGAAAGTTGTTGCAGGTCTTGAAAAAGAAACCACTAACATTGGCGCGGTGATTGACGTGATCAATGGCATTGCCGAGCAAACCAATTTACTGGCACTCAACGCAGCGATTGAAGCGGCACGTGCCGGTGAACAAGGTCGAGGCTTCGCAGTAGTCGCTGATGAAGTGCGCTCGCTGGCGAGTAGGACGCAAGAATCAACAGACGATATTCGCAATATGATCACGCGACTACAACAAATTGCACAGCAAGCATCCACTATGATGCAACAAGGCCAAGATCAGGCTGAAGGCTCTGTATCACAGACACAAGAAGTGCTCGATTCATTGCAAGAAATTGCCAGCTCTGTGGCAACGGTTCAAGATCAGAGCCATCAGATTGCAACCGCGACTGAGCAGCAGACTATTGTGGCTGAAGACATAAACACCAGCTTAAATGCAATTAATGACCTAGTTAACAGCACTGCTAATCACGCTCACACTTTGGCTGATGAAGCACATGATCTAAATGGATTGGCTAAATCACTTAATAGTACGGTAAACCAATTCAAGCTTTAACTATTCTGAGCAGGGCATGATTTATGCCCTGCTTTGCTACAGATCAAAACCGACCTTCACTTCTCGTCATACACTACACGCTCTAATCTAATAGATGAGTGCGTATCGTGATTAATTTACCAACTTGGGATGAATCCCTAATCAAAAAATATAATGTATCTGGACCAAGATATACCTCTTATCCAACTGCATTATCATTAGAAAGCGGTTATCAACAGGCTGATTTACATACCGCAGTGAAGCAGTCAAAAAACCAAGCATTATCGCTCTATATTCATATCCCATTTTGCCACCAGCTTTGTTACTACTGTGGTTGCAATAAAATCGTCACACGCCATCAGTCAAAAGCTGACGTCTATTTAGATCATCTAGAGAAAGAGGTACAGGCGCAGTCTTCTGTGTTTGCGCATTACCGCGTTGAGCAATTGCATTTAGGTGGCGGTACGCCAACGTTTTTAACTGCCGAGCAGATGACACGTCTAATTCATATTGTTGAAGCACACTTCAACTTCACCGAAGGCGCGCAACGCGGTATTGAAATTGATCCACGCTCTATTGCTGACGACATGTTAGTCACTTTAAAAAACTTAGGCTTCAACCGAGTTTCATTTGGTATTCAAGATTTCAATGATGAAGTACAAGCTGCAGTAAACCGCCCGCAATGTGTCGAAGAGGTTTTAGCACTGGTAAAGCAAGCAAGAGCACTCGGGTTTAAGTCAATCAATACCGATATGATCTACGGCTTACCTCACCAAACCCCAGAAAGCTTTAAGCAAAGCATTGAACAACTGATAGCGCTGAGCCCAGACAGAGTATCAGTGTTTAACTATGCTCACCTCCCAGATAGATTTGCCGCGCAGCGCAAACTAAAAGAATCGGACATGCCAAGTCCGCAGCAAAAGCTTGAGATCTTCAAAAATACGCTTCAGCAAATGACTGAGGCAGGTTATCAGTTTATCGGTATGGACCACTTTGCTAAAAAAGATGACGAGCTTGCGGTTGCGCAAAGAAATGGTGAGCTTCACCGTAACTTCCAAGGCTATACAACGCATGGTAATTGCGACTTGTTAGGCCTAGGAGTTTCATCTATTTCACAAATTGGTAATGCGATTTTGCAGAACCAAAAAGAGCTCAAAGCTTATTACTCAGACATTAACGAGATTGGCTGTGCGACCCATAAAGGCATGCGCTTGAATCATGATGACGAGCTCAGAGCCGATGTTATCAAACAACTTATTTGTCATTTTGAATTAGATATTAAGGCGATTGAGGTTAAATATAATATCGACTTTAACGATTACTTTAGCGAAGCCCTAGAAGCCCTCAAACCACTGGCAGAAGATGAGCTGGTGACATTGTCAGCGCAGCGTATTGAAGTCACCAGCAAAGGTAATTTATTCATTCGCATTATCTGTATGTGCTTTGACGCATATTTACAACAGCAGATTAAAAATACGCGATTCTCACGCGTTATTTAAGCACTGCTCATCTAATAACGTACAAAAAAGGATGGCTGAGCCATCCTTTTTGCTTTCTAAATCAAATATTAGGCTAAAGCCGGTAAATAGACTTCAGCACTTAAGCCGCCTTCTTGACGATTACGAAGCTTCACCGTACCGCCATGTGTCGCGACTATGCGTTTAATAATCGCCAAGCCTAAACCACTGCCTTCACTACCCCTTGCTTGGTCTCCTTGCTTAAAAGGCTCAAAGACACTCTCAAGCTCAGCTTCAGGAATACCCGGTCCACGGTCTTTCACAGTGACAATCACCATTTTCTTACGCGGGTTGTATGCGGTACTGACATCAATGGCCTCATCGGAATAACGAATGGCATTTTCTATCATATTGGTGACAACGCGTTTTAACGCAACCGTATTCATGATCACTCTTGGTAAACTCTCAGCGGCTGTTAAATTAATTTCACGCTGATGTTGCTGCTCAGCATGCACCACCTCAGACACTAAACTATTCACATCATCAGGGTGCATCTCACCGCTGTTGTGGTGACGAAGATACTCGATAAACTGGTCAATAATGGCATTCATATCTTCAATGTCATCAATGATCCCTTCTTTTAAGTAGTCTTCTTCGTCTGACATCATTTCAGTCGCTAAGCGAATACGGGTCAATGGGGTACGCAAGTCATGAGAAACACCGGCCATCAAAAGACGTCGGTCATTCTCAAGTTCAGCAATGCCTTTCGACATTTTGTTAAATGCTTGTGTTACTTCAACAACTTCCGTTGATCCTCGCTCCACGAGTCGAGTAGAAAAGTCTCCTACACCGACTCGACCAGCCGCCGTTTGAAGTGCCTTAAGAGGACGGTTAAGGTGTCTTGCAAACCACCAGCCCCCCAATACACTTAGAAAGCCAATACTCGACAGGTAGAAAATCAAAAACTCCATTTTTGTTTCACTAAAGCCTGTCAGTGGTACCCTCACCCAGTAGCCAGGCGCTTGCGGCGCTTCTACCCAATAGACCACTGGGTCGCCTTGGCTGATCCGCACTCTTGCAGAGCCATTAAGCTGCTCAGACATACTCTTTGACAACAAGCTATATTCTTTGGCTTTCTCTAAACCGTTCATATAGGCTTGCCTTTGGGTCATGACTTCAATACCCGTGATTTCAAAGAACTTATCTGAGGTCGCTTTGTTTATTTCGACCCCTTCTTCCCAATCAATGAATACTGTTTTGACTTGCTTAGCCAACATCAAATTCACTTGCTCGAAGGTTGGCTTAAACACATACAGTGTCACTGTGATATAAGAAACGATTTGGTTGATAAGCAATAAAGCACCAACAAAGAAAACCGTTTGCCCAAACGCGCTACGTGGAAAAAAGCTCATAAACGAAACTACTTTTCACCGTCTGGCACAAACACATAACCCAGACCCCAAACAGTTTGAATATATCTTGGGTTAGCTGCATCTTCTTCGATCATGCGGCGCAAGCGCGACACTTGAACGTCGATACTACGCTCAAGGGCACTGTAATCACGGCCACGTGCAAGGTTCATTAATTTGTCACGACTCAATGGCTCTCTTGGATGGCTCACCAAAGCCTTCAATACCGCAAATTCACCACTGGTAAGCGAGATAACTTCATCGCCCTTTTGCATTTCACGGGTCGCCAGGTTCAGTTTAAAAATACCAAACTCTACTTCGTTTTCTTCGGCAGCTGGTGCACCCGGCACTTCTTTGGCACGACGACGTAAAATTGCCTTGATACGCGCTAATAACTCTCTTGGGTTAAATGGTTTAGGGATGTAATCATCAGCCCCTAACTCTAACCCTATGATACGGTCAACTTCATCACCTTTAGCAGTCAACATAACGATTGGGATCTCGTTCTCTTTTTGACGCAGGCGACGGCAAATAGACAAGCCATCTTCGCCAGGAAGCATTAAATCTAACACCATTAAATGGAAGTTTTCGCGCTCCAGTAAGCGATCCATTTGCTCACTGTTAGCCGCAGCACGAACAATAAAACCTTGTTCAACGAGATAACGCTCTAACAAACTGCGTAAACGCATATCATCGTCGACAACTAATACCTTGGTAGTTTCATTTCCCATGATTGATTTCTTCTTTTTATCCAATATCTTTGCTTAATATAATTGAAAATGTGATTTCTCGACACCATTACTATGAAGAGTTTTGTTACCGAACATTACAATTTTTTAATATTTTGCTAGCTCGACACCCAGATGATTTTTTATTACCGTGTCAGTGGAGTAGAAATGACCCTAGTTTATGTATGAAAACCAATTTAATTACCCCTGAGGGTTATAACCAACTGCAAAAAGAGCATGACCACCTCTGGTATGAAAAACGCCCTGAAATCACCAAAATAGTGAATTGGGCAGCCAGCTTAGGTGATCGCTCTGAGAATGCTGATTACACCTTTAATAAGCGTTTATTGCGACAGATAGACCGTAGGGTACGCTATTTAAGAAAACGTTTGCCCGATTTAAAGATTGTCCAATATGACCCACAACAAGCCGGTAAAGTGTACTTTGGCGCTTGGGTGGAAATTGAAAATGAGCAAGAAGAAATAAAGCGTTTCAGAATTGTCGGTCCAGATGAAATTTATGACCGAAAAGACTATATTTCTATAGACGCACCAATGGCACGAGCACTATTAGGTAAGGAAGTCGACGACGAGTTTGTCGTGCGCACACCAGAGGGAGAAAAACTCTGGTATGTAAATACTATCGAATACCGTAAATAAGCTTCTTATTCATAGACGCTATGCTATGATCGCCCACATAAAATACGCTTAGACAGCACGTATACATCTGAATTTATAAGGATTTTGCATGAGCAACATCTCTGCACGTTTGGCACAAGAGCTAAATGCAAAAGAACAGCAAGTCATTGCTGCCACTGCACTTCTTGATGAAGGTGCCACAGTTCCATTTATTGCTCGTTACCGTAAAGAAGTAACCGGCGGTCTAGACGACACGCAACTTCGTCTTCTAGAACAACGACTTGGTTATTTAAGAGAACTAGAAGACAGAAGACGCTTCATTCTTGATACCATTTCCGAGCAAGGTAAGTTAAGTGATGCCCTTGCCGGTGATATCAATAGCGCGCAGAGTAAAACCGAGTTAGAAGATTTATATCTACCCTACAAGCCTAAGCGCCGTACTAAAGGTCAAATTGCCATTGAAGCAGGTTTAGAGCCTCTTGCGGATGCCCTTTATAAGGATGCTGATTTAGACCCTGAAAGCCACGCGGCTCAATTCGTAAATGCTGAAAAAGGCATTGAAGATGTCAAAGCGGCACTAGACGGTGCTAAATTTATCTTAATTGAACGCTTCGCCGAAGATGCTAAGTTACTGGCAAAGCTTAGAAAACAAATCGACACACAAGGTGTGATCGAAGCTAAAGTAATTAAAGGCCAAGAAGACGCTGGTACTAAATACCGCGACTACTTTGAGCATTCAGAGAAGCTCACGAAAGTCCCTTCGCATCGTGCGTTAGCTATGCTTCGTGCCCGCAACGAAGGCATATTACAGTTAAACATTAACCCTGAGCCGAGCAGCGAAAACCCAGCACAGTATTGTGCACAAATCATCGCTGATCATTACCAATTAAATGTAAGCTCAGCAACAGCAAGTGCTTGGTTAATGTCAGTGGTTCAATGGGCTTGGAAAGTAAAACTATCTCTGCACCTAGAAAATGAGTTTTTAGGGACCATGCGTGAAAAAGCAGAGACACAAGCCATTGATGTATTTGCCAAGAACTTAAAGGACCTATTGATGGCAGCCCCAGCTGGTCCTCGCGTAACTATGGGGATCGATCCTGGCCTGCGTACAGGCTGCAAAGTGGCTGTAGTTGATGCGACAGGTAAGCTGTTAACTACGAATACTATCTTCCCACATGCACCGCAAAATCATTGGGACAAGTCAGTTCGTACTTTAGAGCAATTATGTCGCCAACATAAAGTAGAGCTAATCGCCATTGGCAACGGTACTGCTTCTCGTGAGACAGATAAACTTGCAGCTGAACTACTGGCTAACAACAAAGAGCTCAACATAAGCAAAATCATGGTCAGTGAAGCAGGTGCATCTGTTTACTCTGCCTCAGAGTTTGCCGCAAATGAATTCCCAAATTTAGACGTGTCGTTACGAGGTGCAGTTTCAATTGCTCGCCGACTACAAGACCCGCTTGCAGAGCTGGTAAAAATTGAGCCTAAATCAATTGGTGTAGGCCAATACCAACACGATGTTTCTCAAAGTCAGCTAGGTCAGTCACTGATCTCTGTAGTTGAAGACTGTGTAAACTCGGTGGGTGTTGATGTTAATACCGCGTCAGTGCCATTGCTTACCCGCGTCTCAGGTTTAAACAAAACGCTGGCAAGCAATATTGTGCAGTTCAGAGATGAAAACGGTTCATTCAATAACCGCACGCAATTGAAAAAGGTCGCGCGCTTAGGGCCTAAAGCCTTCGAACAAGCAGCCGGTTTCTTACGTATCGTGAATGGTGCTGATCCACTTGATAGCTCAGCGGTTCATCCTGAAGCGTATCCTGTGGTTAAACAGATCTGTACTGAAAAAAATATCGAAGTGAGCGACCTGATCGGTAACAGCGAAGTTTTAAAACAGCTAGAGCCTGCTCAATTCACGAATGACAAATTTGGTTTACCAACTGTCACTGACATCATTTCTGAACTAGACAAGCCGGGCCGCGACCCTCGCCCTGAATTCAAAACGGCGGTCTTCAAAGCCGGTGTTGAAACCATTCAAGATCTTAAAGTCGGCATGATTTTAGAAGGTGTGGTGTCAAATGTGGCTAACTTTGGCGCTTTTGTTGATGTCGGCGTACACCAAGATGGTCTAGTTCACATTTCTGCGATCACCAATAAATTTATTTCAGATCCGCGCGAAGTCGTAAAAGCCGGTGATATTGTAAAAGTGAAAGTGTTAGAAGTTGATGTAGCTAGAAAACGCATTAGCTTTACAATGCGCCTAGATGATGAAGTGCAGCAGGCCGCGCCTCAGGGTAAGTCTACTTCGAGCAAATCTCAGCAAAACAAACCTGCTAACAAACAAACTAAAGGACAGCGTCCTAAAAAAGAGGCTGGTAATGCTGCAATGGGCAATGCCTTTGCTGAAGCATTTGCTAAATTGAAAAAGTAATAATACTTTTAACAATAGACCAGATCTTCAATTAGAAGCTGGTCTATTGTTTGCTAAAGCTATCGAACCTAATTCTTATTCCAATATTCTCTAAAACAAAAGATACGTAAAAACACAGCAGCATAATTTATTACTCTCAGCTCACAAGCATATTCCGTAAAAAGTGACTTGTGTTTTATTAAGCATTACATATGCTATAAAAAGATTGCTTTCTAAACGTTCAAAGAGAAATTACTAATAGGGTTTGGCACAGCGACATGCTGATAAAAATCGTTAATTCGTAAAGATCTTGCCTGAATTTCAGGGTCTGCTGCTATTGGCAACGCGACAGAATATGGTTCAGAGGCACTTTGTAAGGCTGCTCTATCATTAGGCTCAACTTCAGAACTTCTTTCTGAATCTTCACTCAAACGGCGGGTTTGATATGCGCCTATCGAAGAGGCTTTCTTTTCCTGCTCCTCACCGTTAATCGACTCTTTAGCTAATTCAGCTTGAGCTGATGCTAATTTTTGGGTTGCATCTGCAGCAATTGCTCGATCAGCGCCAGAGGGCTCAGCTGGGGCGAGTGCAGCTGCGCGTACTGTTTGCATCTTGTCTATGGTTGCACGTGGATTGTCAGGGATCTCAGCAACATCAATCATCACCTGACCGCCAATCGCATAATTATTGCCATCTGGCCCTCGCTGAAACTCATAACTTGGCGAGCCAGCGTATTGTCCGCCGACACGCGCATGCGCTTCTTCGTGAAGTCTAACCTCGCGATCTCGTGCCTTTAACTCTAAAATTTGCTGCTGTTCGGCCTCTTCTTTGCGCTGTTCTTGTTCTGAATTCTCTTCTTCAGAATTAGAGTTTTCTTGCTCTGAATTTTGATCCTCACCATCTTCTGCAATAACCTTATTTTGTTGCAACTGACCTGTACTGTCGTAAGTACCGCCGTCATCAGCAAGTTGAGGACGCGATTTGTCACCGTCATTCAGTGCCTTATTTTCGGAATGACTTGCATTGGAAGGGGCTGGTTTAGGTATCACTTCGCGCAGCTGGTTGTCTCGCCTAGCAGTTTCTGTGTAGACGTTTGAAGTATTAAGATTAATCGCCGGCTGCGGCGTTACAATATTCATTAGAATTAGACTGAAATATCTATTATTGTTCCTAAAGCCTCGTCCGCTGTTCGGATCGATTGAGTGTTTGCTTTAGCATTAAACTCTTCAACTTTGAGATTAACTAAAGCCTCATCAATTTTTGCAGGCTGAGATACAGGCGCAGTGACAGCTTCGTCGGGGCTAGCACCTTGCAACTGACGTTGTTGTGCAAGTTGAGATTCATCTTGTTCGGTTACCGCAGCACGATTTATCTCTGCCGTAGCGCGTTCAATACCTTGACTGGCGCGGTTGTAACCGTCTATACCATTATTTAGCACGTCACCAATTGGCATAATAAGCACCTTTGCAAAAATCTAAATATGTTTAATTATTGCGCAAATGTAGTGCAAAATAAAGTTTTCGGAAGTAAAAAGCGGCAATTTTTTGCCGCTTTTTACTAAAGTACTGATTTTAGGAAATTTAAACTTTCTGTTCGGTGTGAGATAAAAGGCGCATGTGATGCTTTAGACAAAACCTCTACCTGGAAGTTGCTATTTAAAGCCTTCATCTTTGTAATACTTCGTCTTGGCACTAAAGAATCTAGTTTACCAAATAAGCCATATATTGGCTGTTCAAGCGTACTAAAAACGTCCCGGTAATCATCATTTAAAAGAATATCAAGCCCTGTACTCAAGGCTTCGGAATTTGCCTCTGGTGCTTCTAATAACCAAGCTCTTAATTGCTTAACATCTTGCTTAGCGTGTTCTGACCCCATAGCTTGTATCGCTAAAAAACGCTCTATGGTCTTGGCACTATTCTCGAGTAATTGTGCTTTAAAGTTTTCTAACACCTCTACCTTAATACCTGACCAATTATCTGATTCAGCAAAGAACGGCGTTGAAGCGATCAATACTACTTTATTTACCTTTTGTGGATAGTACTTTGCAATGTGAAGCGCAATCAAGCCACCAAGTGACCAACCAACTAAGGTTGAATTATCAGCTAGTTGTTCAGCAATAAGCGCTGCAGCGGAGGCAAGTGAGTATGGTTGTTCTGGCATCTGAGCATGGCCAAAGCCCGGTAAGTCTAAACTTTTTACCTGCCCTTCAACAACACCTTGTAATTCTTGCTCTAATAACTGCCAAACCTGTCGGTTCATACCCCAGCCATGAAGTAGCACTATCTCTTTTTGCATTATTTGTACTCTAAGCCAAACTTAAACGTATGATACTGATACCAAGGATGAACACAATGTCACTATTAAGAAATTTAGCAGATGCCTTATTCCCAAGTCACTGCCATATGTGCCATAACCCACTTTCAAGTAACGAAGGGATCTGTCAACTTTGTCTCTCAGACTTTCCTTTTATCTCATTAGAACAGCCAAACTTACTATTCCAGCCTGACATAGCACGCATTTTTAATTTGCCTTATTGTCATGGATTAATGGCATGTGCTTGGTATCAAGGTGCTATGAAACAATGGCTGAGTGAATTTAAGTTCACCAAACAGAGCCATTATCAAACGGCTATCAATGCAGTTATTGCGACTCAACTTGCTCACTTTGAAAGTACATCCACCTTCTCACCCGATTTATATATCATTTTACCGCTTCATAAAAACCGTTTAATCGACCGTGGATTTAACCAAGTTGCACAGACCTGGTTGAGTCATTTACCTCATACAAAAGTAAGTACCGATACTTTAAGACGCATCAATGCCACAAAAGCGCAAAGTGGTTTGAGTCTCAAACAACGCAAGCAAAATGTAAAACGCGCATTTGAAGTGGAGCAAAATCTAAAAGGTAAGAAAGTGGCGATCATCGATGATGTGATCACCACAGGGTCGACTATCAACGCTGCTGCAAAAGCGTGTTATACAGCAGGCGCTGATGAGATATGGGCTTATGCCACAGCATTAACGCCCTTGCACAGCCAAAGTGTGACCAAAAAATAATGTATTCGTTAGTAAACGGCTGCTGCCTTTCCAGAAACCTCTAAACACAGGGTTATCGATCATACCAACAACACTGCCCTGACCATAACGGTGGCCTATCAATGCTGCCGTGTTTGCAATTTGAGTGACATTTTCTGTAGCAGCATATCCTGCCAATAAAGGTTTTGACTGATATTGGCTAACCGTTAGAAATGGCTTGCCGGGCATCTCAAACAGCTGTGTGCTATTTTTAAATAACGGCAGCAATTCACGCTCATAACCAAAACTGAGTGGGTGTGTTAAATCAAGTTTTGACGCAAAGATAGCACCAGCAATACGCTGCTTACCTGATAAAACTTCTCTATCTCCATAACTTAAACCAGCAGTATCAAACTGCTCTGCCACTTGCTTAGGCGAGATCAATTGTGCGCTCAGAAGTTGATTATCAACTAACCATTTAGCACCGCCTTTGTGGCCCCAGATCACTCCGCCTTTACTCACCCAGGCAGCAATTTTAGTTTTGGCTTTTTCTGACATACGACGATAACTGCCATGGGCTAAGATAATGTGTGTGTATTTAGAAAGTTCTACACGGTGCAATCTATCTTGCTCTATGAGAGTCGGCGCTATACCTAACTGCGTATCTAAATGGTACCAAACTTCGCCCACTTCATATTGACTGCTGCCAGCCCCCCCTACTAGTAAGACTTTCGGAGCTTTAATTGGTCTTAACTGACGAGAGCCTAGATCAACGCCTTCGCTGGTTAAGCCACTTTGAATTGCGTGAATTTGTACGCCATAGTCAGCTTGTGCTCGTTGCATGATGGTCACAATGTCAGATTGCTTTTGCACACCTGAAGCGACAACAATACTTCCCGCTTTGAATTCTCGATTTCCTAGTGCCGTTTTTGCTTTAAAACCTTTAAGTGCAACACGTGCGTCAATCCCTTGCTGTAATAGTGCATTTAATAGCTTAGGCGCTGCGCTTGGCTGCCAATCAAATGCATAAGCATAACTCTCTTTGACTGCAGAAAAACCAGTATCTTCTGACTGCCAAGCTTGCTTTGATACATCTAGACCCCAGCGGCTAGATACTTGACCAAACTTTAAGTTGTAAGCATGTGGTAGTGTCCAACCCGATACATCATAAAACGTATTGTCTTGAAAGTTTGTTTGCTCAGAAAAAATGGCTTTAATTAAACGGAATTGCGCTTGTTTCAATGGAATATACACATCACCCCGAGCGAAGCTTTGATCAGATGCTTTGATGGCTTTATTTAAGCCATACGCTTTAATTTGATGCTGTGACAGCACAGACATAAACTCATTGAAACGTTGTGGATCTTGACCCTTGGCAACGACATAGCCCATAAACTTCTCTTTATCAGCCAAAGTTTCAGCTTGGTGGTAGAAGTTATTCTTGTAGTCAATTAATTGCTGCTTGTTTGCCATCGCGCCCGCAAAGGTTGACAAGCTGGTTGTAACTTGGTTTTTAATGCTTTGTGCAAATGTTAGTTGACCATTAATGGTCTCTTGAACATGGCCTCGACTACTTGCCTGCTCAAATAAAATGCCTACCGAGCCATTTATATCAGGATAAGTTGAGCCCTTGCCGTAGTAAAAGTCATCAAAGCTCTCTTGTGTAAAATAAAGCTGATTTTGTGCATCTAAAGCTTGCGCATGAAAATCTGCCAGCGCTGTTGTTAACTGGGTGTTTTGCTTGGGCGTAAGTGGATGAGTACGCGTTGGGATCCCCGGCTGGAAGAAATACGTGCTGTTAGGGCCCATTTCATGAAAGTCCGTTAAGACATGTGGCTGCCATTTATGAAATGCGGCGATTCGAGCGCGTGATTCTGGATGCTGTAATAACAACCAGTCTCTGTTCAAATCGAACATGTAATGGTTTGTGCGACCTGAAGGCCACTGCTCAACATGCTCTCTATGTTGCGGGTCTGCAGATAAGGTTTGCCCTCTATTACTATTTGCCCATTGAGCGAAACGAGCCAAACCATCAGGGTTTAAGGCAGGATCTAGTAACACCACAGAGTTATTTAGCAGTTGCTCTACTGCTTCTCCTTGTGCTGCGGCTAAATAATAAGCAACTAATAAAGCGGCATTACTGCCAGATGATTCGTTGCCATGCACGCTATACCCCATCCAAATAAAAGCGGGTAGATTTTTCGCTGACTGCTTTGCAAAAACTTGTGCGCGATGCTGCTCACGAAGCTGATCTAACTGAGCAATATTCTCTGGTTGACTAAACTTTAGTAGCAGTAGCGGTCGCTGCTCATGACTAAAACCTATGGTTTCAATACTCACTCTTGGGCTTTTTTCAGCTAACACCCGCATATACTGAACCAATTGGTTATGACGCACATGCCACTGGCCGACTTGATAACCTAATACCTCTTCAGGCTTTGGAATAGCAGGATCAAACTGGACATTCTGTTGGAAGTAATAGGAAACCGGTTTTGCTATTGCACTACTTGAGAATAAGTAAGTGCAGCAAAACAATGTGAGTGCGAGGAGCGTGCGCATACTAAAACCTTTTGCTTAAAATTGTAGCAAGTAAGCTAACAAGCCAAATCAGATAAGCCAAATTTTTACGTTCAACACTGGCGACAATGCCACCAGCGGAGTATCATAGCCATTAACCGAGTAATTTAGTCAAGTATAGTTCGATTATGATCACAATTTCTGAAACTGCACAAAGTCACTTTGCCAAGCTATTGGCTGATCAAACTGAAGGCACAAACATTCGTGTTTTCGTTGTAAACCCTGGTACTTCTCAAGCTGAATGTGGTGTGTCTTACTGTCCACCTGATGCTGTTGAAGAAACTGATATTCGCCTACCATTTAATGGTTTCGATGCTGTTGTTGATGAAGAAAGCGCGCCATTTTTGGATGAAGCTGAAATCGACTTCGTAACTGACAAAATGGGAACTCAGTTAACACTTAAAGCGCCTAATGCGAAAGCTAAGCGTCTTAAAGATGATGCTTCTTTAGCTGAGCGAGTTGAGCATATGCTAACGACTGAGGTAAACCCACAACTTGCCAATCATGGCGGCCAAGTAAGCCTAGTTGAAATTACAGCTGAAGGTATCGCTGTGGTGCAATTTGGTGGTGGCTGTAATGGTTGTTCAATGATCGATGTAACGTTAAAAGAAGGCATCGAGAAAGAGATGGTTGCTAAGTTCGAAGAGATCACAGGGGTACGTGATATCACAGAGCACCAAGCTGGTGAGCACTCTTACTACTAATTATGTTGAAGCCCATTATTTACCGTCTAGGGCAACAACCTAAACTCAGCCTCAAACGCTTTTTTATCGGTTTGGGGCTGTTTGCTGTCGCAGTTGCTTTTATTGCTTGGGGTTATTATCACCAACCCTGGGTGCAAATAATTGGTCTAATATTTCTCGCGCCAGCAATTTTCTTTGCGGGTTGGGGTTATTTAGGTATCTTTGCTAACCGCTTCTCACAAGTTATTGCAACAATAAACCCTGCCGTTGAATTTGACGATAACGATAAGCCAAAGTAACGCCTCTCAATAACATAAAGCAACTCATGGCAAACCACAGACCGTGGTTCTCATACTCTAATGTTAGCCAAATAGGCACCATAAACCCAAAAATAGCAGAAAAGAACATACTATTGCGCATATCTTGAGCCCGAGTTAAACCGACAAAAACCCCATCGAATATAAAGCACCACATTGCCAATAGCGGTAAAAGAATAAGCCAGAATAGATAAGTTGTTGAGGCACTGATAACCTCTGGAATATTTGTTAAAAGCTTGACGATACTTAAACCAAACACAGCAAAGATTAAGCTATAGAGCAACGCGAATACAGCACCCCAAAACAAACTTAAGTTGACCCAAATTTTCACTTTTGCTTCTGAGCCCTCCCCCTTTGCCTGACCTACTTTTGCTTCTGCAGCATACGCAATACCATCTAAAGCAAAACTCACCAACATTAAAAAGTTTAATAAAACGGCATTGACCGCCAGGGTCGTTTCGCCCAATCGTGCGCCATAAAAAGTCATAAAACTAAAGCAGAGCTGCAATAACAGTGAGCGAATAAAAATATCTCGATTTAATGATAACAATGCAAAAAACTGCGCTTTGTTTGGCAGTAACCAACGCCAATTAACTTGGTGCTGTGCCAGTTGCTTTTTAATTAATACGACTGCGACTAGCAGTGCCGTGTAATCAGCAATCACCGATGCCCAAGCAGCGCCTGCCACTTGCCAACCAAAACCAATCACAAACAGTACATCTAAAATAATGTTTGTGATATTTGTAAATAGCAGTAAGTAGAATGGTCCTTTTCCGTATTGCATACCCAGCATAAGACCCAAAAGCACCAAATTCGTCATCGCCGCAGGTGCACTAAATATTCGAATTTCAAAATAGCTTTGTGCTTGGACAAACACATCCTGGGAAGCATTTGATAAAGCTTTTATGCCATCTAATAACCAAGGAGATAGAAGGATTAATGAGATTGAAAAAGTCCAGGCAATCAATAAACTCGCTAAAAGCTGTTGTTGTAATCTAGGCCAGTTTTTTGCTCCATAAGACTGCGCAAGCACGCCCGTGGCACTCATCCTTAGAAAGCTCGCAAGCCAAAAAACCAGTGAAATACTGCCCGACCCTAATGCGATACCTGCCAGAAAGTGAGCTTCTGATAAGTGGCCAATCACCGCTGTATCAACTAACCCTAACAATGGCACAGATATATTTGATAAAATCATCGGACCCGCTAGCAATAGCAAACTTATATGGTGCGTTTTATGATTTTTAAATATCTTTTTCATTGTTTTGTTTTCGCTTTGTTATTGTTTTCAAACCCATCACTATCAGCGGTGATCTTACAGTATCACCACGTCAGCGAAAAGTTACCAGCGGTAACATCAGTGAGTGAAGAAACGTTTAAAACCCACTTAACCTACCTTAAAGACAATAACTTTAATGTTATTCACTTGGATAAGTTACTCCAGCATACACAACAAGGTAAGGCACTGCCTGCCAAAACCGTGGCCATCACTTTTGATGATGGTTACGACAATAACATTGAGCAAGCGGCTCCCATTCTTGAAACATTTGGCTACCCGTATACAATTTTTGTAAACCCTCAGCTTATCGATGAAAATAAATCGTATGTGATGACTTGGGAGGAGCTCAGAGCTTTAGCAAAACGCGGTGCATTAATTGCCAATCACAGCGCGAAGCATGATTACTTACATTTAAAACAAGACAGTGAAACCCAAGCGCAATGGTTGAAACGTGTCCGTGACGATATCCTATTCTCAGAAAAGCGCATCAAAGAAGAAGTGGGTCATAATGTAAAGTTACTCGCCTACCCCTATGGTGAGTTCAATAGACCACTACAAAACCTCGTCAAAGAACTCGGTTTTATTGGTATTGGACAGCACTCTGGTGCGGTATCAAAATTTACCGACTATACACGCGTCCCACGATACCCTGCATCGGGCTTTTACAGTAAGTTAGATACCTTAAAAACCAAATTGCACTCTCTGCCTTTTGCAATCTCTGAACTTGCTTACACTGACTCTGTGACAACTAATACAACACCTACTATTGAGATCGAGTTTGCCAGTAAAGATTTTTACAAATCTCAGTTTGCATGTTTCGTGTCAGGTATTGGACGTGCTGATATTATTTGGAAAAACGAGAAAAGGGTGTCGGTCACTTCACCTAAAAACATTAAAAAAGGCCGTACACGTTATAACTGTACAGCCCCTTCTATCAAACACACAGGTCAGTTTTATTGGTTTTCGCAGCCTTGGGTGTTGCAAACTAACGACTAGTAGACTTGAGCAAATGTGCTGCCACACTTTGTAGTGGTAGCACTTTTTGTGCAGCGTTCATATCTACAGCCGCTTTTGGCATCCCCCAAACAACTGACGTTTGCTCATCTTGTGCAGCAGTTTTAGCTCCTGCTTCTAACAAGCCTAACATCCCTCTTGCACCATCGCTCCCCATGCCTGTCAGTAGCACTGCTGATACATATTTTGCAAATGGCTTCAAGGAATCAAACAACACATCTACCGCTGGTTTATGTCTATTGACGAGCTCGCCATCATCTAACACACAGACTTTATTTAGCCCTTTACTGACCACTTTTAAGTGTTTATCACCTGGCGCAATATAAACTTTGCCAAACTCAAGAATATCTCCATCTTCAGCTTCTTTAACATGCATTGCACAGGTCTTATCCATCCTCATTGCAAACGACGTGCTAAATACAGGAGGAATATGCTGAGTAATGACGATAGGTGGTGCATCTTTTGGCATCTGAACCAAAACCTCTTTAATTGCCTCAGTGCCACCTGTTGAAGCACCAATAGCAATAATCGAGTTTCGCTCGAACGCCTGCCCTGTTGGTAATTGTGCTTTATGCGCTGCTGCCTCAGAAGTACGATACGGCCGTAAGCGGGCAGTTGCAGCTGTGCGTACTTTTTCTTGCACTGTTTCTGCATAGTGTTGCAGCTGTTCAGCTACATTGACTTTGGGTTTGGCAATAAAGTCAACGGCACCAATTTCGAGTGCCTCTAACGTAATAGGTGAGCCTTGTTGCGTTAAAGTTGAAATCATCACAACAGGCATAGGACGAAGACGCATCAGGTTTCTTAAAAAGCTGATACCATCCATTTTGGGCATTTCAATATCTAGCGTAATCACATCTGGATTAAGCGACTTTATCATCTCTCTCGCTTGGTAAGGGTCCTCAGCACTACCTACCACTTCAAGATCATTAGCCTGCTGGATCACCTCTGTCAGTATCCCTCGGATTAAAGGCGAGTCATCAACAATTAAAACTTTTATCATGCCAACTCCTAAAACAGCTCAATATCTGTCTGTGCATCTTGCGATTCAATATCATGTAAATAACGCACTTCTCGTCTTTCAATCGTGTCGTTATGCATTTCTCTTAATTTCTTGACTTGTGCACGACCAGTTTGTGGATGAAATACCACTTTGCGTGGCCATGGACCACCGACATCATGAGAAACCAACTCGAGTCCTTCCTCTTGTATGTAAGCATTTGCGAAACGAATATTACCGACACCAATATCTGTCATAGAGCGAATTATTTTACCACCACCAAACAGTTTAACTTTCAGATTAGCTTTTGATGCGCCGTTCTTGAGCACTTCATTGATTAGGTATTCCATTGCCCAGTTTCCATAACGGCAAGTTAAATCATCTGCATGAATTTCTTTAATCCCTTTTGCTGCTGGCAGCATAAAGTGGTTCATCCCACCTACGCCCAATTTATCATCATATACACAAGCAGCAATACATGATCCTAGTACAGTTGAGATTAGCTCATCATTTTTTGAGACATAGAACTCTCCTGGTAACACTTTGGCTATCACACAGCCTCTTCCTGAATCCCAAAAACGTTTGACGTGCTCAAAGCCGCTGATAACCGGCTTAAATCGATTATCCATACTAAACCTTTTGATACATGGTGCGACCTAAATTTTTAAACTCATGATGTTCTTTACCCATGGTTTCTGAGTGGCCAATAAATAAGTGCCCGTCTTCACCTAGCATTTGGTGGTAGCCTCTAAACAACTTATCTTTTGTTTCCTTGTCAAAGTAAATCAACACATTTCTGCAGAAAATCACATCAAAAGGTCCCTTCATTGGCCATTTTTCAAGTAAATTTAGCCTTTTAAAAAAGATTAATGACTGCAGGCTTGGCTTAACCTTATACGCATGATTGTCAGAGCTCTTCAAAAACCACTTTTTCAAAACGTCATCATCAAGTCCGGTCACATTGCCAGCATCATAAACACCACTTTGCGCCTTTGAGAGTACATTGGAATCTAAATCTGTAGCGAGAATCTTCACATCCCAATCAGACGGGAAACGGTTTGCGATTGTCATGGCGATACTATAGGGTTCTTCACCTGTAGAACAGCCAGCTGACCAAATACGTATTCTCTTTGAGCGTTTATTTTCTTCTAGAAGCTTAGGAATAACCGTATTCGATAGATATTCAAAATGATGATTTTCTCGAAAGAATGAAGTGAGGTTTGTCGTGATAGCGTTGATAAATTGACTGAACTCTTGTTCTTCATTCTCTTCTAAGAAACTTAAATATGAAGAAAATGAATCCAACTGATTTGCCCTAATACGCCTCGCCAGTCTTGAATAAACCATTTCCCTTTTATGAGGACCAAGAACAATACCACATGCTTTATAGACTTTTTGTGCAATGGTCTGAAAATCCTGATCAGATAGTGCAAATTCTCTCATCATTTATCCTATAAACAGGCAACACTTAAACGAGTGACTCAACAAGAAAGGTGTATTTAAGATTTGAAGGTGCTCACTATAAGCACCTTCTTCATACCTAATTAAAACTCTTCCCATTCATCAGAGCTATCTGCGAATTGATTAGCAGTCGCTACAGGATTCACAGGAGACTGGATCTCTGACTTAGTTTCTTGAACAGCCGAAGGCGTCGGAGCTATTCTCGCTGGTGCTTTGTTTGGCTTAGCCTCTGAAAGCATCATCGATGTTGAAGTCGAGTCATCGATTGTAAAGAAATTAAGCAAACGGCGCATATCATTAGCTTGCTCAGCCATAGACTCACCTGCAGCAGATGCCTCTTCTACTAATGCCGCATTTTGTTGCGTCATTTCGTCCATTTGTGTCACGGCTTTATTGACTTGCTCAATACCAGAACTTTGTTCAACAGATGCTTCAGCAATATCTGAAATCATGTCAGTAACACGCTTCACCGACGCGACAATGTCCTTCAACGTTTCACCTGACTCATTCACGAGTAGTGTTCCGTCTTCAACTTTACTTACACTATCGCGGATCAAGTCTTTGATTTCTTTCGCAGCTCCAGCTGAACGCTGTGCCAAGTTTCTAACCTCACCTGCCACAACCGCGAAGCCTCGTCCTTGTTCGCCAGCTCTAGCCGCTTCCACAGCTGCATTTAATGCAAGCAGATTGGTTTGGAAAGCAATCTCATCAATAACCCCAATGATATCAGCAATCTTTTTACTAGATTCATTAATTCCTGACATACTCTGTACTGCACGGTTAACAACTTCGCCACCTTGCATTGCCTTGGAGCTTGTTTCTTCTGCAAGCTCATTGGCAACTTTTGCATTATCTGCATTCTGACGAACAGTACTTGTCATTTGCTCCATACTTGAGGCTGTTTCTTCAAGCGAAGATGCCTGTTCTTCTGTACGCTGACTTAGGTCGGCATTACCTTGCGAGATTTCTTCAGCCCCACTGGCCACAAGAGTCGCGGACGAACTAATGCGATTGATGACCTCAGTTAATTTATCAGCCGTAACATTCGCATCGCGTTTCAACTTATCAAATGAGCCGTGATATTCCTGTGTAATTCTTTGTGTTAAATCACCATTCGCCAACGCATCAAGCATTTGTGCAGTGTCTGTTACTGCATCATCAACGATACTAACTAGTTGATTTAAGCCTTGTGATAATCTGAGGTAGAAGCCTTCCTTACCCGATTCATTAATTCTCTGGGTCAAGTTACCTTCTGAAGCTGCACTAACAAGATCTGCAACCTCTTTTTCTATCACGACTTCACTAGTTCTGTCATTCCACTCTACGATAGTGCCAATTCTTTCATTTTCATCGTTGAAAACCGGGTTTGCGACCAAAGCAAAAGTTCTTCCACCGACAACAATTTCTGTTTTATATGTAGAACTTAGCCTTTCTAGCATTGCCCTTTGATGCGCAGGGTTCTTATGGAAAATATCTATATTAGCACCCAATAACTTTGATGAATCAAAGTTAGGCAAGTCTTTCTTGAGGTCATTTTCTGCATTGCGCATCATGCTTACAACAGCGTCATTTAAATACACAATGTTAAATTCTGCATCGGCTATCATGGCATTTGTAGTGACATTGTCGAGTGCACTTTTAACACGTGAATTTTCATTCGCTAGCTTAGCAGCTGCTTCTTCAGCAGCTAGTCGTTGGGTCTTGTCGTCCCACTCGACTACGGTACCTACTTTCTCGCCTTGATCATCATAAACAGGGGTGGCGATTAATCCAAAAGTAAACCCAGCAACATTAATATCTGTTTTATAAGTATCTGTTAAAGCATTAAGCATCTGTCTTTGGTGCGCTGGATTTGCATGGAAAACATCAATGTTTTCTCCAATTAAATTACTTGCATCAAAGTTTGGTAGTGCTGTGCGTAACTGCGCTTGATTGTTACTCAACATTTCAAGTACTGAATGGTTTGCAAAGACAATATTTAGGTCTGTGTCAGCCAACATGACATTTGCTTGACACACATCTAATGCGCTTGAAATACGCGCATTATTTGCTGCCATCTCTTGCTTTTCTTTTTCATTCGCTAATTGTTCAGTGATATCTTTCCATTCTACCAGTGTAGCGATACGCTGCTGTTCAGCATCAAACACAGGCGTCGCAATCAAGTCAAATGTAAGGCCAGCCACATTAATTTGAGTCTTATAAACCGTTCTTAAATTAGCTAGTAAGCCTCTTTGGTGACTTGGGTTTTTATGGAAAACATCAATGTTCTGACCCAATAAAGAGGCGACATTGAAATTAGGGAGATCTCTTTGTAATTTATGTTCATTAGCAGAGAGCATATCTGTTACTGAATCATTCAGGTAACTTATGTTTAAATCAGCGTCGGCAATCATAATATTTGCCTGACATACTTGTAGCGCACTAATCATGCTTTCAACAAGTTGGCCATCATCCACCTGCTCTGCTTCTGTATCATCTGAAACCAACAAAGTACGAAATTGAGGGTAGGCATCTAAGTGTAATCGCTGTGCGGCTTCTTCATCTTTAAACTTTAACAAGTTTATTGCACTATCAACCGTTTCTAATTGTGCAGCATAAGTGCTGAAACTTTGCTTTAAATAAAACATAACCGCTAGAGTGATGACGAAAGGCAAGCCTAACCCAATCGCATTTTCACCACTCAATGGAACACCTAAAATTTGCAATGCAATTGCGATTGACGCCACTATAACTACCGCTGCTATCAATAGCTTATTGGTTATTTCACTTTGAACGTTTCTATCACTCATCTTGACCCTACCCGTGCTTATTTTTACTCTAAGTTTAAAACGCTTTCCAAATTAAGAAGAACAACCATTTTCTCCCCAACATTAACCAATCCATGAACAAACTCGGCGTTATCTGAATCTTGAAAATCAGGCACATCTTTAGCCTGCTCTTCAGAAATGCTATATACATCTGAGACAGCATCAACCACGATACCCATTACTTTGTTCTGACCATTTATTTCAACGGCGACAACAATAACAACGGTAAGTGGACCATACTCATTATCTGCAATACCGAATCGTAGTCTTAAATCTATAATTGGTACAATTGTGCCTCGTAGATTAATGGCACCTTTCACAAAACTGGGAGAATTAGGGATCGCAGTGACATCTTCCCATCCGCGGATCTCTTGTACAGCCAGAATATTCATTCCGTACTCTTCACCTGCCATCATAAATGTCAGGTACTGATTCTCATCGTGCTGACCTTCCAAGATCAATTGCTGATTGTGTTCTGCCTGTTCTGACATTTATGCTGCCCCCCCTACTGCGTTTTGCTCGACAATTAAGTCTTGGGAACCTGGCCTTTTTAAACCACTTAATTTAATTAAACCACTGATATCGATAATTAAAGACACTCTGCCATCGCCTAAGATTGTTGCACCAGAGATACCATCAACTTTTTGGTAGTTCGCTTCAAGGCTCTTAATAACCACTTGCTGTTGAGCAAGTAAATCATCGACCAATAAGCCAACTTTGTGGTTATCACTTTCGACAACAACGAGTAATGTTTTATCTAATTCTTCAATGGCACCATCGTGGTTGAAAATATCGTATAGACGAAGAATCGGAATATATTCATCTCTCAGCCTTAACACATCAAGGTCTTTCCCTACACGACTGACTTTACTAATATCTATTTGTAATGACTCAACAATTGAAATGAGCGGGATAATGTAAGTATGTTGCGCAACCTTAACTAATTGGCCATCCAAAATAGCCAAAGTTAGCGGAAGACGAATTGTAAAGGTTGATCCTACTCCTGGTGCCGAGGCGACTTCAACCGAACCATTTAACGCTTGAATATTTCTTCTAACAACATCCATGCCCACGCCACGGCCGGATATATCACTTACCTCATCAGCCGTAGAAAAGCCTGGCATAAAAATTAGCTCATTTATTTCATCCGGCGAAAGTTCATCAGTTTCTTGAATAAGACCATTAGCGATGGCTTTGCTTCTTATTTTTTCAGTATTTAAACCTTGTCCATCATCCATTATCTCAATGACAATGTTACCGCCTTGATGAAACGCATTTAACGTGACAGTACCAACAGGGTCTTTACCTGCAGCAACACGCTGTTCAGGTGTTTCTAAGCCATGATCTAAAGAATTTCTCACAAGGTGAACCATGGGATCTGATATTTTCTCCATGACGGTTTTATCAAGCTCAGTTTGTTCACCTAATAATTTCAATTCAACTTGCTTACCAAGTTTCTGAGATGTATCTCTTACTAGTCTTGGGAATCGGCTAAACACGAAACTAATTGGCAGCATGCGGATCCGCATGACATTTTCTTGCAAATCCCTAGTGTTATGGGCAAGTTGAGCTAACCCTTCTTGTAATGCTGTAATCGTTGACTCGGTAATTTCTTGCTCACCAATTTGACTCAACATGGCTTGTGTTATCACAAGCTCACCCACCATATTAATTAACGAATCAACTTTATCTATGCCAACACGGATAGAGGTTGCTGAAGAATCGGATGGTTTCTTAGCCTCTGCTTTTTTCACAACAGGAGCATTTGTGGCAATTGACGTGACCGCTTTGCTTTCAGGCTCAGGGTTTTCTAATCGACTTTCAGATTCAGTGGACACTTGTTCTGAGGGAGTAGAGTCTTCATCATCTGATAAATCAGATTCAAAAAGCCCACCACATAAAATAATGTCTATATCGGCATCGTCTTCAACCCACTCAAATATTTCAGAAATCGCAGATTCAGGCTTAGATGTCGTTAAGAAAAAGCGCCACGCTAAAAAGCACTCTTCAGCATGTAATGAATCTATATCGGGTATGGCATCATAAAATGCCTGCGTTTCTAACTCACCTAGCTCGGCAAGTTCTGAAATCATATATAAGGGCTCATTACCCGTTTTGAATAAGTGAGGGTGAGGCTTAAAATCAATTTGGTAAGTATTTTCGCTTTGTGTTTCTGGAGTATCTGAGCTGGTTGAATCAGTATCTTCTGAAAGACCTAAAATAACTTCAAAGCGCTTTCTAATTTCATCGGCTTCTGTCAAGTCAGGCTCTTGTTCTGCCTGTAACGCAGCCAACATGCCTCTTAAACAATCAACTGATTTCAGCAAAAGGTTTACATGCTCTGCTGTTAATGCACGTTGACCATCTCTGATTTGATCTAACAATGTTTCTAATACATGTGTGAAATCAGAAACAGAAGTAAAACCGAACGTGCCACTACCTCCTTTTATAGAGTGCGCAGCACGAAAAATAGTATTGATGGTTTCCATGTCTTCATTGCCGGGCTCTAAGTTTAGGAGCTCCGCTTCCATTGCATCTAACCCTTCGAGACTCTCTTCAAAAAAGACCTCGAAAAACTGACTTAAATCAATACTCATAATGACATCCTAGCTTAGCGAATAACTTTTTTAAGAACAGCCAGTAACTGATCTGGGTTAAAAGGTTTAACAATCCACCCTGTCGCGCCTGCAGCTTTACCTTCAGTTTTTTTGTCTAAACCTGATTCGGTCGTAAGCATTAGTAGTGGTGTAAACTTATAGCTAGGTAATGTTCTTAGCTCTTTAATAAGTGTAATCCCATCCATCACAGGCATGTTGACATCGGAGATCACGGCATCAAAGCTTTGTTGCTTAGCAATACCTAAAGCCTCACTGCCATCCTTTGCTTCAACTACTTCAAAACCAGCTTTCTTTAAAGTAAAGCCAACCATTTGTCGCATAGATGCTGAATCATCCACTGCCAAAATCTTTTTCATAATGACCTCTTAATTCACGCCGATAGGGCGAGTAATTCTGTTAAACCAAGCTCATCAACCGCTTTATTAAGCGACTGACTTTCACCATGCCAACGAATTCCATTGTTAATTTCAAGAAGATGCTTTTGCAAAGCACATAAAACTTGTATTGATGCTGTGTCTACACGTATCACATCTGACACATCAATACTGACATCGTGCTCAGCATGAAGCACTTGCAATACCTGTTGATGAAACTCTTCAACATGACTTATTGTGAGTTCTGAAGGAAGTTTTAACATGCGCGATGCGCTCTCCTTGTGTAATTTTTATAATTTTAGCTTAGACCTAGTTAGCAGAAATGCCATAAAAGTTATTAACTAAAAGCTAAAAATAATTAGGGTGTTAGCTCGATTTATGAATCAATCATAAAGCTCACCCAGTTTATCCAAGCACTCTAATGCACGATAGCATTAAAATCTTTTATTACTTGCGCTGCATCAATTAATGGTACTTCATTCGCTGCAAATTTAGCCTTAAAAATACCACTTAGATTTCCCTGTGGGCTAATAAGTGCAACTGAAGCACTGTGGTCCACATAATACTCAGTTTCCTTACTGTTATTGATTGCATATATCAAGCCGATATTTCTGACAAAAGGAAATAGGTTTGCATGCTCTGCCGATACCGCCTTAAAGTCTGAGTTGAAATAGTCTATATATGCCTTGCGCTGTTGCTGAGTATCTCTATTAGGATCGACCGAAACGAACCAAACTTTAACATTATGTTGTTGTACTAATTCAGTATGTATCTCGGTAAGCTTTGCTAATGTCATTGGACAAATATCAGGGCAACTTGTGTATCCCAAAAATATCAATGTCCACTGCCCAAGTAAGTCTCGCTTTGTGACTGTATTGCCATGCTGATCTTGCAAATTAAAATCTTGGATTTCTTTTGCTTGTTTATAGTGAATAGCATGCTCTGAAACAGGCACATCTTTATCACATCCAAACAATAATAAAGCTAGCAAAAACAATATGTAGCGCATCAAAGGATCCATCTATCAATAAATAGCGATATAAAGAGTAGCAGCAAATAAGTAATTGAAAAATGAAAAAGTGCCATAGCAGCTTCATCTGAACGTTTTATATACAGAACGATGCTCTTATATAAGAAAACACTGTTAAGTATAAGTACACAAAGCAAATATATGTTGCCTGACATAGTAACTAGATAAGGCAACAAGCACACTACAAATAATAGTATTGAGTAAATTACAATGAATAATCGAGTAAATTCACTGCCATGTGTCACAGGTAACATAGGTATATTGGCTCGCTTGTAGTCATTCCTTCTTGCTATGGCCAAAGCCCAAAAGTGTGGCGGCGTCCAAATAAAGATGATCATGACTAACAGCCAAGCTTGCACATCGAGCTGACCTGTTTCACTGATCCAACCCAATAACGGTGGCATTGCACCCGCTAAGCCTCCAATAACAATGTTTTGTGGCGTCGCTCTTTTTAAAAACATGGTGTACACCACTGCATAACCAACTAATGCGCCTAGTGTCATAAAGAGCGTTAAGGCATTGCTCCAATAAAATAACGCCACACTCCCTATCAGAGCAATAAGCGCTGCAAACCCAAGTGCTTGTTTCACGCTCAGTTGAGTTTGCACTAACGGCCTATGTCGTGTTCTTGCCATTTTTTTATCTATCTCTCGATCTACGACATGATTTATCGCAGCGGCCGATGCTGACAATAGCCCTATACCTAATAAACTCATGCATTGCTCAAGGAGTGTTCTGTTCATATCAGGCGCAAGCATTAACCCAACCCAAGCGGTAATGACTAGCATAACGACTACTTTTACCTTACAAACACCCAAGTACGCAGATAAGTTTAATGACTGAAACAGTACTTCGGGCTTGAGAGTAAGACTTTTCATACTGCCTCCTTGGTAATTTTATAAGTAAGTAGAAACCATAAAAATAAGCTAACAATCAGCAAACATGCCGCCATTAGATTATGAAAAAGTGTAATTAATATTGGAAATTGCAGGTGCACGATCAATGCCCCCAAACAAAGCTGAAGAACTAAACCGACAATAAGTAAACTTGCAGTATTCTTTAAAAGTTTTTCTTTACTGTTAGTCAACACATACCAAGCCCATATACCAAGTATAAGTACTGTGACAACGGCCCACACTCGATGGACCATATGTATGGATAACCGAGTTTCAAATGGCAATACTCCATACTCATAGTTCAACTCACCAATGGGAAGATGAAATAAACTTTCTACAGAAAATAAATGGATATTCTCACAAATAGGCAATCCGACACAGTGTGGTGCCGCATAATTAGCAGCGACCCAGCCGCCTAACGCGATTTGTAACACCAAGACAATCAAGCTAATTTCTGACAACCTAGCAGGGATTTTTGTAGGAGATACTAGAAAACGCTTTTCTGGTGTAAATAAATAAAAGCAATGCATTGAAAGTAGTGCCAGAATAGTAAATCCACCGAGTAAATGGCCCATCACTATAAAGGGCTGTAGATTCATTGTTACTGTCAGCATACCTAACTTACCTTGCAGTAAAATCAACACAAACAAAGCTACAGTTAACTTCTTAGGTACTGTTTCAACACGCTTCCTGAGCGCAAAATACAATAAGCCAATCACCAACAGGCCTAACGAAGACGCAAAGTAACGGTGGATCATTTCAATCCAAGCTTTAAAGGGTTCAACTGTAGTGCCAGGAAAAGCATTTGCAGCCGCTCGCAACTCATCAGCAGAGTTTGGTACTGTCAAAAAACCATAACACCCAGGCCAATCTGGGCACCCTAACCCAGCATTACTTAACCGAGTATAAGCCCCTAAAGCAACAACACAGAATGTAATAAAAGTACTGGTCACAGTGAGGTAAATATATTTTTTATTCATTATTCCTCCTAGCTACTGCGCGCATAATTGAGTAATTTTTTTAAATCTGATAACAATCCTTTGTGCAACATTCTGCTTTTTTGCTCACTTTCTTCGTATGGATAAGCAAGCACAACTAAACCGTGGTGATCGACAAGATAAAGCCAACCGGCTCGCAGCTCTGGTAGTGCCGGATACTGAGTAATTTCATTATTTTTCACCTCCCCCAAAATCACTAGACTTACTTTGTCTTGTTTTTTACCCAAAGCTTGATACACCTTTTGTAGGCGCTGATTTTGTTGAGCACAAACCAATCCGCAATCAACCGGCGCAGATAGTGCGATACTCCAAAGCGTATTATCATTTCCCTGCCAATTAGGTACTTGTATATCGTTACTGAGTAGACGCCCTTTATTCGTTGTATTATCTGGCAGCCAGTTTGTCTGAATTGCCGCATACGCTAAAATAAATGGCGTAATACAGCAGATAACAAACATCCACATTGGTTTAAGCTTCATTCGGCACCTCTGTTCTTGTTGCTTTGAATGCGATAAAAGCCGCTGCGACTGCAATTAAAAACCACTGCAAAGCATAGGCATGATGTTTTTCAGGGCTCATTACTACTGGTTGATAATGAGGTTCAGCAATCACTGCAGAGTCAGGTAATTGATAAAAAATGGCAGGGTAGATATCTTTACCTGTTAAATTTGATAAGTACAAATGATCTATAAACTGCAACCGCTGAGAGTGGGCTTCAAGCGCTGACTTTGCTAAAGTAAAGTGCTCTAAATGGCGACTTTTTATCACTAAATTTAAGTTTTGAATTTCGTCAAAAGAGAGAGTTTCAGGTTGCCCTCGGCCTTGAAGCTGTATAAACCCTAAATTAACCAAGAGATACTTTTCTAAACCCGCAACTTTAAAAAGAGAAATAACATCAACACCGACACGTCCATCTACAATTCTATTATCTAAAAACCAGGTGTATTGTTGCTCTAGTCTTCCCATTAAAGAAACAGCTTGTCCATGCAACCCTTCAATAGAACGATTTTGCAATGCTTGGATAAACTCGAACGAAGTCAGCTCAACTTGACTAAATTCATCAAGTTGAAGCTGCTTTTCTTTTGCTCTAGAAAACTGCCAGTAAGACAAACCTAGACACGTTGTCACAACCGTGATGCATACTAGCCAAATGATTATAGCTCGCCATGGCAGCGCTTTGATTAAAGCCATATAAATCCCTCATTTCGCACCTATAAAACGTAAACGAAAACAAATAAACACACCCACACAACATCGACAAAGTGCCAATACCAAGCAGCGGCTTGAAAAGCGAAATGTTTGTCTTCGGTAAAATGCCCTTTTGCCACTCTTATTAATACAATCGTTAATAAAATTGCGCCTATGGTGACATGCATGCCATGAAACCCAGTTAAAAGATAAAAGGTATTGCCATAGATACCTGACTGAAGCGTCAAGTTGAGTGCTTCATATGCATGAACGTATTCTTGGGCTTGAAGCGCTAAGAATATAAAACCAAGTATTACCGTGATTAGTAAGTAAATCGTAAGCGGTTTACGCTTATTTGACTCTATGGCTTTATGCGCGAAATGTAAGGTAACTGATGAAGTAAGCAGAATAACCGTATTAATAAGTGGTAAGCCATACCATGGCATACTCTGTGTTACATCACCGGCGGGTGTAGTAAGTAGCGGCCACATTGCTTCAAAATTTGGCCACAAAACCTCATTCGTCATCTGGTTATTACTGGCTCCCCCTAGCCAAGGCACAGAAAATACCCTCGCATAAAGAAGCGCTCCAAAGAATGCAAAAAAGAACATCACCTCAGAAAAAATAAACCAGCTCATACCTTGCTTGAATGAGCGATCCATTTGCGCTGAATATAAACCTTTATCTGACTCTTGGATAACATGCTTAAACCAGCCAAAAAGCATATAAAGTAATATCAAAACACCTAATCCTAATATGAGAACACCACTTAAATCTTCACTCTCCAATTGCATGACAGTCAGTCCGGCCCCAACGGCAATAAAGAACATAGCCACAGCACCTATAATTGGCCAAGGGCTTTGGGCGGGCACATAATAACTTTGAGATTGCATAATTCCTCCTAACCTTTGTAAGGTTCGGTTTTCGCGTCATCACGCGCTAACGCGACGTCGCTGATATCAAAAATGGCGTAAGATAAGGTTAGCTCTTGAACGTCTTGAGGTAACTCTGTATCAACATAAAATACGAGCTTGAACTCAACTTCTTGATTAGGTTCGAATGGCTGTCTGTCAAAGCAAAAGCAAGCTACTTTATGTAAGTATTTGGCTGCTTTTCCCGGTGAAACAGACGGCACTGCCTGCATCACTCTCTGATATTCACTTAGGTTTTTAGCGACAAAAACAAGCTCTGACATCTCACCTGGCTTTACAGCGACAGAAAACTGTTTTGCTTTTACACTAAACGGCACACCTTGCTTAGTTTGAGTAATAAAACTCACATCAACCATTCTAGATTCATCCACTAAACTACTGGCCTGTGCCGCTTCCATATCAGGCTTTCCGTTTAAGCCTGTTACTTCACAAAAGACGTCGTAAAGCGGCACAAGTGCAAAAGCAAAAGCAAACATGCCTACAACAGCAATAATGAGTTTCTTAACAAGTGCCGCATGCATACTATTTCACCTCAGGAGGGGTACTAAATGTATGCAAAGGTGCTGGAGAAGGTACCTCCCACTCTAGCCCTTCTGCACCATCCCACACTTTAGCTGGCACCGATTCACCACCTCGAGCACATTTGAATACGCACCACACAAAAATGAGCTGAGAAAGGCCAAAGGCAAAACCACCAATGCTAATGATGGCATTAAAATCAGCAAACTGAAGTGCGTAATCAGGTATGCGCCTTGGCATACCGGCAAGGCCTACAAAGTGCATTGGGAAAAATAAAATGTTGACGCTTATTAATGACATCCAAAAATGCCACTTCGCAGTGGTTATGCAGTACATGTGGCCAGTCCATTTAGGCAACCAATAATAGACAGCCGCCATTATGGAAAATACAGCCCCTGTTACCAGTACATAATGGAAGTGCGCCACAACAAAATAGGTATCATGATATTGGAAGTCTGCTGGGGTGATCGCAAGCATCAACCCCGAGAAGCCCCCCAACGTAAAGAGCACGATAAACGCGATGGAAAACATCATAGGGATCTCAAAACTTATCGAGCCCCGCCACATAGTGGCAACCCAGTTAAATACCTTCACTCCTGTTGGTACTGATATCAACATAGTCGCATACATGAAAAATAACTCTCCCGCTAACGGCATGCCCGTCGTAAACATATGATGCGCCCAAACAATAAAAGACAAAAAGGCAATAGAAGAGGTCGCGTATACCATGGAAGAGTAGCCGAATAGTTTTTTCCGAGAAAAAGTAGGCACAATCGTCGATATTATGCCAAATGCCGGAAGTATCATGATATAAACTTCAGGATGGCCAAAGAACCAGAAAATATGCTGAAACATAACCGGATCCCCACCTCCCGCGGCATCAAAGAAGCTGGTACCAAAATATTTATCGGTAAGTACCATAGTTACAGCACCAGCCAATACAGGCATTACGGCAATCAATAAAAAAGCGGTTATTAACCAGGTCCATACAAAGAGAGGCAATTTCATCCATGTCATACCTGGGGCGCGTAAATTGACAATGGTTACAATGACATTAATTGCCCCCATGATTGAACTGATACCCATAATATGAACAGCAAACACAAACAATGCGGTATTGTCATTGCTATATGTTGTGGATAACGGTGCATAGAAAGTCCATCCAAATGCAGGACCTCCTCCTTCCATAAATAGTGAAGCAAGCAAGATTGCAAACGCAAAAGGTAAGATCCAAAAGCTCCAGTTGTTCATTCTAGGGAGCGCCATATCAGGTGCGCCTATCATCATTGGGATCATCCAATTAGCTAGGCCAGTAAAGGCAGGCATAACAGCGCCGAATACCATGATTAAACCATGCACTGTGGTCATTTGATTAAAGAAATGCGGGTCAACTAACTGCAAGCCAGGCTGAAATAACTCAGCTCTGATCACCATAGCCATAGCCCCACCAATTAAAAACATCACTAGCGAAAAGATTAAATAAAGAGAACCAATTTCTTTATGGTTAGTTGTAAACAGCCAGCGCTTGATGCCTGTAAGATGCTCCTCATGAGCATGTTCTGAACTTTGAACCTGAGTACTCATGATTACTCTCCTGACGTTTTATCAATAAATTCTTGAACTTGGCTAGGCTGAATAACTTCCCCTGTATCATTTCCCCAGCTATTGCGTTTGTATGTAATAACAGCTGCAATCTGCTTTACTGTAAGTTGCTTGGCAAATGCCTGCATTGCAGTACCAGGGCGACCATTCAACAACACATCGATGTGCGCATCTAGGTCCCCTTTAACAACCGCGTTATCTTTCAGGCCAGGGAAGACGCCGGGCAGCCCTAAGCCTGTCGGTTGATGACAAGCTGCACAATACCCCATGTAAACAGTCTGACCTTCTGTCATCAGCTCTTCTTTACTTAGAGTTTGTGACAGTAGAGCTTCGGCCTCTTTCGCTGCTTCTGTTTTGGCTAACTGTTGTTGAATTAACCATTGTTCGAATTTTTCAGGCGAGACAGCTTCAACAACAACAGGCATGAAGCCATGGTCTTTACCACATAGCTCAGCGCACTGACCTCGGTAAATACCTTCTTCATTTACTTTGGTCCAAGCTTCATTGATAAAGCCAGGATTAGCATCTTTTTTAACCGCAAAATCAGGTACCCACCATGAATGAATAACGTCATCTGACGTCATTAAAAATCTCACTTTTTTGTTTGTAGGTATTACCAGCGGTTTATCAACATCCAATAGGTAGGTCTCTGTTTTTTCTTCCTCATTATTAACCTGAGATAAAGGCGTAGATAATACAGAAAAGAAATCGACGTCATGACCAAGGTATTCATAATGCCATTTCCACTGTGACCCTGTGACCTTAATTGTTATGTCTGCTTTGCTGGTATCCTCCATAGCAATTAAAGTCTTAGTTGCAGGGATCGCCATGATGACAAGAATAAGAAAAGGAATTGCAGTCCAAACAATTTCTACTTTGGTACTTTCATGAAACTGTGCGGCTACAGCTCCTTTTGATTTTCGGTGCTTTAATAAAGCCCAAAACATCACCGAAAATACAATCAAGCCGATTACACAACAGATTAGAAAAATGGTCATATGTAGTTCATAAACACTATGACTTACATCAGTAACCCCTTTTCTCATGTTGTAGTCACTATTGGCTAATGAAAGTGGACTCAACAACAAAAAAGTAAGCAAATAAGCAAATTTACTTATTCTCATACGACGCCCCCATTTATCGACTTCAGCAAGAAGTTCGCAGTTAAAATTATTGGATGACCGTCATAGGATCCGACTAAAGTCGAAGGCAATACATGACCTATTAACAATTAGTCAATAAATAAACAATTAGCAAGAAAGTAAAATAGAAGAATTTGATATATTAAAATGGAAAGTAAGAAGAGATATGGTTAGCTGACTAAAGAAACAGAAGAAGAGTACAGCTAACCTATTGTTAGAATTATATAGAAGTTACATCCAATTAGAATTTCTTATAACACCTACAGCAAGACCTTCAATAGCAAAAGATTCGTGTTCTAGATCAACCTCGATTGGGGAAAACTCTGCATTTTCAGCATGTAATAGCACTTTACTGCCTTTTTGTTCTAACCTTTTAACTGTTACATCGTTGTCTACTCGAGCAACAACAACTTGACCATTTTGAGCAACTTGCGCTTTATGTACAGCCAAAAGATCGCCATCAAGAATACCGATGTCTTTCATGCTCATTCCATCTACACGTAATAAGTAATCTGCAGCAGGCTTAAATAAACTCGGATCGACTTCATAATGACTTTCAATATGCTCTTGAGCCAAAATAGGCTCTCCAGCAGCAACTTTACCAATCAAGGGAAGACCTGCATCTTCAGCAGAACCATCGTCGACTAAACGTATACCACGACTAGCCCCGGGCACCATTTCTATCACCCCTTTCTTAGCTAAGGCTTTTAAATGTTCCTCAGCAGCATTAGCACTTTTAAAACCAAGCGCATCTGCTATTTCAACTCGTGTTGGAGGCATACCTGTATCTTTGATGAAGACTTTGATGAGTTCAAATACTTGTTCTTGTCGTTTCGTTAGTGGTCGCATACAACTGGTTTTCCATACAGGTAAAGATACTGTGAGTATATACAGTTATGCCAAAATGGCAAACTAAATTTGGATAGATTTAATGCAATAAAGTGCAAAGTGTTAACGACAATGAGCGAAGCGAATACGTTTGCTTTGAGCAAGAAAGGTGCAAAATTAGCGACAGCGAACACAGTGAGTACGCTTCTTTTGCGCAAGGTGAGATAAACCACCTTAGCTGATGTTAAGGCCGTTAAGATTAAGTACGGTGAAGGCTGTTCACTTCACCTTGCGCTATCGTGCAAAATTAGCGACTGCGAACGCAGTGAGAGCGCTTCTTTTGCGCAAGGTGAGATAAACTAGCTTAGCTGATGATAAGGGACTTAAAAGCAAAAAACCCGCTGCATTTCTGCAACGGGTTTCTTTAATTGCTCGGGGGCGCCTAGCTTGGGCAACCTTTGCTGGCGATGTTCTACTTTCACATGGACGAAATGAGACCGAAGCGTAGCTTCGCAGTTCATTGAGATGAGCGCATGGATGCGCGATGGGACCCAGCTTCAGGGATGAATGTAGTGCAAAGTGTTAACGACAATGAGCGAAGCGAATACGTTTGCTTTGAGCAAGGTGAGATAAGCTATTTTAGCTGAAGCTGAGGGGGTATGTTTCAGAGTGATAAGAGACGCTACTGTGAAGGCAGCTCTCTTCACCTTGCGCTAATTCGTCTTTTTACCACCGAGCATTACCTCATCACCGTGCAGGACGATTTAGCACCATAAAAGCAAAAAAGCCCGACTCTTTCGAATCGGGCTTTCTCTAATTAGGCCCTGGCGATGTTCTACTTTCACATGGACGAAATGAGACCGAAGCGTAGCTTCGCAGTTCATTGAGATGAGCGCATGGATGCGCGATGGGACCCAGCTTCAGGGATGAATAGGCGAACGAGGTTTATCTACATACCAACTGATTTAACAAGTAAAAACGAACTGAAGTGAGCTATTTTAGCTATTGCAAAGGGACTTAAACGCAAAAAAAGCCCGACTCTTTCGAATCGGGCTTTCTCTAAATAGGTACTTGGCGATGTTCTACTTTCACATGGGAAGCCAAGCTGGCCGCGCCCACACAATCATCGACGCTATCGTGCAAAATTAGCGACAGCGAACGCAGTGAGAGCGCTTCTTTTGCGCAAGGTGAAGTGAGCTATTTTAGCTACAAAGGGACTTAAACGCAAAAAAGCCCGACTCTTTCGAGTCGGGCTTTCTCTAATTAGGCCCTGGCGATGTTCTACTTTCACATGGGAAGCCCACACTATCATCGACGCTGTTTCGTTTCACTTCTGAGTTCGGCATGGGGTCAGGTGGTTCCAAAACGCTA